>NZ_LZKR01000154.1 GCF_001672915.1 Mycobacterium sp. 1245805.9
GCCGTTGCCGCCGTGGCCATTGGCGCCCAGGAAGCCGCCGCCCGTCGCCGCCGGCACCGCCGGTGCGGTAACGGTGGGGCCGGCGGGGCCAATGGGCTGTTCGGCGGCGGTAACGGCGGCGCCGGCGGCGCGGGCGGCAACGGCGGGTCCGCCGGCTTGGTGCTTGGCGCGAATGGCGCGACGGGCGGGACCGGCGGTAACGGTGGGGCCGGCGGCGCCAACGTGCACCTGTTCGGCGGGCACGCCCGCGCCGGCGGGACCGGTGGCACCGGCGGGCTCGGCGGGGCCTCATCGATGAACGGCGGGCACGGCGGGCTCGGCGGCAACGGCGGGGACGGCGGCGCCAACCAGGCGCTGCTGGCCGGCCACGCCGGGGCGGGCGGCACTGGCGGCAGCGGCGGCACGGGCGGCGGTGCGGGCGCGTCGAGCGCCACCGGTACCGCCGGCACTGGCGGCAACGGCGGCGCGGGCGGCAACAGCCCCGGCGGCATCGGCGGCAACGGGGGCCAAGGCGGCCAAGGTGGGCTAAGCAACTTCACCGTCGGAAGCGGCTCCGCCGCGTTCAACGGGGGTGACGGCGGCGCCGGCGGCCGCGGCGGCAGCGGGGTAGTCGGCGGCAACGGCGGCAACGGCGGGGCCGGCGGCGGAGCCATCGTCCACGCCACCGACGCCGGTGCCGCCGGCGGGGCCGGCGGCGGCGGTGGCGCCGGCGGCAACAGCACGGGCGGTGGTCACGGCGGCACCGGCGGCCGCGGTGGCGCCGGCGGTTTTGCCGATGCCGTCGGCGTTATCACGGCCTCGGCCGGTGGCGGTGATGGGGGCGGCGGTGGCGGCGCAGCTGGCGCCACCGGTGGCCCCGGCGGTGGTGGCGGCGGGGGCGCCGCCGCTGTCTTGGGCAGCGAATCGGCCTCTGGCACTGTCGGGCAGACGGGCCAAGGCAACTCCACGGGCGGTGGTGGTGGCGGCGGAGGCGCCACAATCGTTGGCAAGACTGGCACCATCGCCTCCGCCGAAGGCGGTGGTGGTGGCGGCGGCGGCATCACCGGTGGCACCGGTGGCACCGGCGGCACCGGCGGCGGCGACAGTGGAGCCGGTCACGGTGGCACCGCCGGCCAGGCCGGCGGCACCGCCTTGCCGTCACCGCCCGGCGGAGTCGGCGGCACCGCCGGCATCGGTGGCGGCGGGGGCGGTGGCCTGGCCCTCGCCTCCGGTGCCGCCACCGTCCTGCTCGGCGGCCACGGCGGCACTGGCGGCGGCCCGTAACGACGACGAGTCGCGGCCCTCTAGCTGCCCGAAAGGCCCAGATCTCGTTCGGGCTAATTGTCCGCTGGCCAGCGCCTCCGGTATATGTTCGTGTCATGCGGTACCGGCACGCCAAGGGCGTCGACGTGCAATGTTTCCGCGTTGGTCGCGGCGCAGTCAGCGCGACTTTGCTGGATGGTTTCCCGAATAAGGGAAGTGAGATGTCATGGACTTTTTAGCGCTGCCGCCCGAGGTGACCTCGGCGCTCGTGCATTCAGGTCCCGGGGCGGGTTCGCTGATCGAGGCGTCCGCCGCCTGGCAGCGCATCGGCAACGAGTTGGACAGTTCGGTCAGCACCTATACGTCGGTGTTGTCCTCGCTGATGGACGAGTGGGACGGCCCGTCGGCCGCGGCGATGGTTCAGGCCGTCCAGCCCTACATCACCTGGCTGCGCGACACCGCCCAGCAGACCCAGCAAATGGCCTCCTCGACGCAGGCCGCGGCGACCGCGTTCAACTCGGCGCAGTCGTCGGTGCTCCCGCTCGCAACGGTGACCGCCAATCGGACGCGGCTGGCACAGCTGATCGCCACCAACCGGTTCGGCGCCAACCTGCCGGCCATCGCCGCCACCGAAGAGCAGTACCAGGAGATGTGGGCGACCAACTCCGCCGCGCTGACGCGCTATCAGGCTGCCGTGACGCAGGCGCTCGACCTGCAGCAGTTCACGATCCCGCCGGCGAGCACCGACCCGGCCGGGACGGCCGCGCAGGCCACCGCCACGTCCGCCGCCGCGGCCACGCCGGCGGCGTCGACCCCGATCGGCGACTTCTTGGAGTCGATCGTCGGCACCCCGTTCGGCTTCGACCCCAACGTCGGCTGGTTCGGGCTGGCCAACACCTACGCCAACCAGTTCATCTCGTCCGGGTTCCCCATCAACCTGCTCAGCTACCTCGCGCAGAGCACGTCGGCCCAGGCGCTGCAGAGCGTGGGCGGTGACATCGGCCAGGGCCTCTCGGAGGGCGAGTCCGCGCTGGGAGCGGCGGGCGCCAGCCTGTCCAATGCGGTGAAGTCGCTCGGATCGGCGCCGACGGGGGCGATGGCCGTCGGGGTGTCGATGGGCAAGCTGACCGCGCCGCCCGCCGTCGTGGGCCTGCTGCCCGCCGCGCAGACGCCGGTCCAACTCGCGTCGGCGACCTCGCCGCTCGACGGCGCCGACGCCGGGTTGCCCATGCTCCCGCCGCTGATGCCGCCGCCGGTCTCCGCGGGCAGCGGCTGGCGCAAGCGCAAGCAGACCAAGCTCGAAGACCTCCAGGTGGGCGCCGAAGTCAAGGGCAAAGTGATCCGCACACCGCCATCGGCCGGATGAAAGCATGGACTTCGGGACGCTGCCCCCAGAAATTAGCGCGGCGCTGATCCACTCCGGACCGGGTGCGGAGTCGCTGATCGAGGCGTCCGCCGCCTGGGAGAGGTTGGGCATCGAGCTGGAGGATTCCCTGCCCGGCTACGGCTCGGTGCTCTCGACGCTGGGCGAGGCCTGGGGCGGCCCGTCCGAGGCCGCGATGGTCCGGGCCGTCGACCCCTTCCTCGCGTGGTTGGCCGCCACCGCGCAGCAGTGCGAACGGGTCGGCTCCTCGATGCGGGCGGTGGCGGCGGCGTTCGAATTGACCCGGCGGACCGTGGTTTTCCCCATTCAGGTCGCGGCCAACCGCACCCGGCTGGCGCGGCTGATCGCCACCAACTGGCTCGGCACGAACTTCGCGGCGATCGCCGAGACCGACGCCCAGTACGAGGGCATGTGGGTGAACAACTCGGCGGCGATGAATCGCTACGCGGCGACCTCGGCACAGGCCACCCGGCTGCCGCAGTTCTCGTCGCCGCCCACGATCGTCAGCCCGGCGGCGGCGCCCCGCCCGGCCCCGGCCCCCGCCGCCGCCCCCGCCCCCCCCCCGGCGGGCCCCCGGCGGGGGGGGGGCCCGCGGGCCCCCCGCGCCCCCGGCCCGCCCCCCCGCCCCACCCCCGCCC
>NZ_LZKR01000155.1 GCF_001672915.1 Mycobacterium sp. 1245805.9
CCGCCGGAGACCGCGCCACCCACTCCGCCCGCCCCGCCGAAGCCGAAGCCGCCCGTTCCGCCCGCGCCGCCCGGACCCCCGAGCAGGCCCGCGTTCCCGCCAGCTCCGCCGGCGCCCGCGCCGTTGACAAGTACGGAGGCCCCGCCGACCCCGCCGTTGCCGCCGCCGGCGCCGACCAGCCCGCCGAGCAGACCGCCGGTTCCGCCGGCGCCGCCGTTACCGGCGCGGCCGCCATTGGGGCTATCGCCACCGCTTCCGCCGCCACCTCCGGCGCCGAACAGGCCGCCGGTTCCGCCGGTTCCGCCGGCCCCGCCATTACCTTGATAACCGAACCCGCCGGTTCCGCCGGCCCCGCCGTCGCCCAACAACCATCCGCCGGCGCCGCCCGCTCCGGCCGCCTGACCAGTGCCAGCGGTAAAGCCGAGACCCGCGCCACCGGGGCCGCCCGTGCCGATAAGGCCGGCGGCGCCGCCGTTTCCGCCGCCGGAGCCACCGGCGCCGCCGTCACCGAGCAGCCACCCGCCCGGCGTCCCGTTGGCGCCGGTGCCCGCGGCGCCTGGGGTGCCGTTGCCGATCAGCGCGCGTCCGGTTTCTGCCTGAATCGGCGCGTTGATGGCGTTGATCGCCTGCTGTTGCATGGTGTGCCAGGCCGAGGCGCTGGCGGGGGCGTTGAAGCCGTCGAGACCCAACAGCGCCCCACTGATACCGCCGGCGCCGTTACTGGCCGACGTCGGAGGCGCCCCGGCGCCGCCGACGCCGCCGTTGCCGCCGTTGCCGATCAGCACGGCGTCGCCTCCGGCTCCGCCGGTGCCGCCGACGGCACCGCCATACGGGCCGGCCTGGCCGCCGGCGCCGCCGGCCCCGCCATTGCCCAGCAGCACGCCGGCCCGCCCGCCGGTCCCGCCGGCGCCGCCGTGGCTGTCGAATTGCGTGGCGGCTCCGCCGGCGCCGCCGCTTCCGCCGTTTCCGAGCAGCAGGGCATTGCCGCCCGCCCCGCCGGCGCCGCCATTGTTCAGGCCATACCCGCCGGCGCCGCCGGCTCCGCCGCTGGACAGCAGCATGCCGCCATTACCGCCGTCACCGCCCGCACCGCCCGCACCACCGGCGGATCCGCCGCTGCCGCCGGTCCCGCCGGCCCCCCCGGCGCCCATGATGAACCCGCCGTTGCCACCGTGGCCGCCGGTACCCGTACCGAATCCGCCGGATCCGCCGGATCCGCCGTAGCCGAACAGCTCGCTGTTGCCGCCGGCGCCGCCGGTACCACCGCCATACCCGCCGACGCCGCCGTTGCCTCCGCCATTGCCGACCAGGCCGCTCAAGAGTCCGCCATTCCCGCCGGCCCCGCCGGTGCCCCCGCCGTACCCGCCGGTGCCACCGAGGCCGCCCGCGCCGAACAGGCCGCCGGCCCCACCGGCCCCGCCAGAACCAGCCGAACCGCCCGTGCCGCCCGTACCGCCGCTGCCGGCAAGCAGGCCGCCCGCTCCGCCGTTGCCGCCGGCCGCGCCGCTTCCGCCGGCCCCGCCCGCGCCGCCGGTGCCCCAGAACCCGGCTGCGCCGCCGTTGCCGCCCTTTTGGCCGGCTGAGCCCGAGCCGCCGGCGCCGCCGTCGCCGAGCAACCAGCCACCGGGAGCGCCGTTGAGGCCGCTCCCGGGCGCCGCGTTGGCGCCGTTGCCGACCAGGGGGCGCCCCGTCATCGCGACGCTTTCCGCGTTAGCCGCGTCGAGCAGCTCTTGCAGCGGTGAGGCGTTGGCGGCCTCGGCGGTGGCATAGGCCTGGGCACCGCCCGCCAATGCCTGCGCAAACTGAGACTGAAACGCCGCCGCCTGCGCACCGAAGGCTTGGTATGCCTGGCCGTGGGCGGAGAACAGCGCCGCAATGGCCGCCGAGACCTCGTCTTCGGCCGCCGCGACCACGCTGGTCGTCTGGGCCGCCGCGCCCGCATGCGCGGCGTCTAGCGTCGAACCCAGCTTGGCCAGATCCGCGGACGCCGTCTTCAGCAGCTCGGGCACCGCAACCACAAACGACACCGGATATCGCCCCTTAGCTCGACTCGGCCGGCGCCCGACTGCCCGCCTTGGTTTCGCTGAGGATTGGAACATACCGAGCGGAACTAGGTATCGCGTTTTGAGCAAACCTCGTGCCGTTTTCGGAACGGCGATCACCCCAACGCGGCGAGCACCAGCCGCAGCACCGACACAGCACCGATTTTGTCGAGCGGGTCGTTGCCGTTGCCGCATTTGGGGGACTGCACGCACGACGGGCATCCGCTGGGGCATTCGCACGCCTCGATCGCCGCGGCCGTCGCGCCCAGCCACGTGCGGGCCCGGCGGAATCCACGCTCGGCGAATCCGGCCCCGCCCGGGTAGCCGTCGTAGACGAAGACGGTCGGCAGCCCGTCGGGTCCGATCGCGGTGGACAGGCCGCCGATGTCCCCGCGGTCGCAGCTGGCCACCAGGGGCAGCAGGCCGACGGCCGCGTGCTCGGCGGCGTGCAGGGATCCGGGAAGGTGCGGAGGCTCAATTCCGTTGCGCAGCAAGGCATCCAGGGCGTAGATGTACAGGCGGCGGATCGATTTGCTGGCTAAAGCCAGCCACAGTGCGGGCGTCTGCGCCGCCGTGGCGGCTGATCGATGATGTTAGCGGCGGGCCAATCCTCTCGCAGATCAACCCGCTCGCTACCCGTTGGCCCCATTGGCCCCGTCATGGCCGAGCAGCAGCCCATGCTTGCCGCCAAGGCCACCGCTGCCACCGAGGAACCCGCCGTTACCGCCGTTACCACCGCCGCCGACCAACAGGCCGGCGTTGCCGCCGGCTCCGCCTGCCCCGCCGACCACGCCGGCTACTTGGCCCGAAATCGCTCCTCCGGCACCGCCAGCTCCACCGTGGCCGAACAATAGGGCGGCCCCACCCGCGCCACCGGACCCGCCGTTGGCAAGCAGTGAAGCGCCGCCGCCACCGCCGGTCCCCCCAGCGCCGAACAGCCAGCCGCCCGTCCCGCCGGTGCCGCCGGCCCCGCCGTTGGCCCCAACCGCTATTGTTGCGCCGCCCCGGCCGCCGGTCCCGCCGACTCCCCACAAACCCGCGGGTCCGCCGTTGCCGCCAGCCTGGCCGGCAGCTCCTGATCCCCCTTTGCCGCCGTTGCCGAACAGGATTCCCCCGGCCCCGCCGTTTTGTCCGGTGTTGGCCGCCCCATCGGCGCCGTTGCCGATCAGCGGACGCCCCAGCAACGCCTCTGTAGGGGCGTTGATCACGGAGAGAAAATCGTCCGCGAGGACGTTTAACAGCCCCTCGTTGGTGGCCTCGGCCCCGGAGTAGGCCGCGGCGCCGCCGCTCAATGCCCCCACGAACTGGTCGTGAAACGCCGCGAAGCGGGCGGTCCACGCCTGGTATTGCTCACCACTCGCGCCGAACAGCGCCGCAACAGCGACTGAGACCTCGTCCTCGGCGGCGGCCAGCACCGTTGTCGTGGGTGCCGCTGCGCTCGCGGTGGCCTCGCGAAAGTTCGAACCGATACCGGCCAGATCGGCGGCTGCCGCAGCCACCGCCTCCGGCGTCGTTGCGAAGAACGACATCGGGCACCTCCCGAATAGTTGCCTAACGTGCGGGGCCCGACGGTGACGGGTTGTGTGGGAGTGTACTGGCTGGTCTGGTCGCGTGCCCGGCTTGATTGAATTCCGTGGCCAGTCCCGATGCCAAGCCGTCCGACCGGTTAGCGCGGCGCCGACCCCAACCACCCGACGGCCGGCTACCGGATCTTCTTTAAGGTGATTCGCCACCCAATTCCGCGAGCACCAGCCGCAGCACAAGTACCGCACCGGCCTTGTCGAGCGGGTCGTTGCCGTTGCCGCATTTGGGGGACTGCACGCACGACGGGCATCCGCTGGGGCATTCGCACGCCTCGATCGCCGCGGCCGTCGCGCCCAGCCACGTGCGGGCCCGGCGGAATCCACGCTCGGCGAATCCCGCCCCGCCCGGGTAGCCGTCGTAGACGAAGACGGTCGGCAGCCCGTCGGGTCCGATCGCGGTGGACAGGCCGCCGATGTCCCCGCGGTCGCAGCTGGCCACCAGGGGCAGCAGGCCGATCGCCGCGTGTTCGGCCGCGTGCAGGGATCCGGGGACGCGCGGTGCCTCTATCCCGTTGCGCAGCAAGGCATTTGGCTCGATAGTGTACATGGCGGCGGTGGTGGGCAGCACGTGCTCGGGCATGTCGAGTTCGATGAAGTCGATCACCTCGCCGGACAACCGGCGACGCAGGTAGCCCACCACCCGGTGGGTGACCCGGACCGGCACCAGACCCAGGGTGACGGGCCCGAAGGTCGACCGTTCGCCGCTGCCGGTGACCACGATGTCGGTGAGTTCGCGCGCGAACGTCGCATACCCGGGATCCTCGGCGTGCACGAACGCGATCCCGTCCTCGGTGTCCAGGGAGTCGACGACATAGGTCTCGCCCTGGTGCAGATAGACCGCGCCGGGATGCACCGTGGCCGGAGCCCGATCCGCGCCGGTGCTGCCCAGCAGTCGCCCGGTGTCGGCCTCGACGATGACGATCTGGCCGCCGGCCGAGCCGCGGATGTCCACCGCCCCGTGCGGTTGTACCCCGGCCGCGGGGAAGTACTTGCCGCTGCGCCGCCGCAGCAGCCCGTCGTCGACCAGGCCCTGGGCCACCTCGATGGCGCCGAAATCCCGGATCTCGGTTTCGTCCAGCGGCATTTCGGTTGCGGCGCAAAGGAGTTGGGGTCCGAGGATGTAGGGGTTGGCCGGATCGATGACGACCCGCTCGACCGGCTTGTCCAGCAGTGCGGCCGGGTGGTGGACGAGGTAGGTGTCCAGCGGGTCATCGCGGGCGATCAGGACGACCAGCGCACCCTGGCCCCGTCGCCCCGACCGCCCGGCCTGCTGCCAGAACGAGGCGACCGTCCCGGGGAAACCGGCGAGCACCACCGCGTCCAGCCCGGCGATGTCGACGCCCAGCTCCAGCGCGTTGGTGGTGGCCAGGCCGCGCAGCCGCCCCTCGGCCAGGGCGCGCTCCAGCGCGGTGCGGTCCTCGGCGAGATAACCGGCCCGATACGACGCCACTTTCGACGACAGGTCCGGCGCGACGTCCTCGAGCCGCGCCCGCGCGCCCAGTGCGGTCAATTCGGCGGCGCGGCGCGACCGGACGAACGTCAGCGTCTGCGCGCCCTCGGCGATCAGGTCGGCCATCACCCGCGCCGCCTCGGCGCCGGCGGATCGCCGCACCGGCGCACCGTGCTCGCCGGTCAGGTCGGCTCGCAATGCGGGCTCCCACAACGCAACGGTCCGCGCCCCCTGCGGCGAGCCGTCCTCGGTGACCTCCGCGACCGGTCGGCCGATGAGCTCGGCGGCCGTCGCGCCCGGCGAATCGGTCGTCGCGCTGGCGAACACCACGGTCGGGTTGGCGGAGTAGCGCTCGCACAGCCGCAGCAGCCGGCGCAGGACCATCGCCACGTTCGAGCCGAAAACGCCGCGGTAGTAATGGCATTCGTCGACGATCACGAAGCGAAGGCCGCGCAACAGGACGGCCCAGCGGGCATGGTTGCGCAGGATCGACAGATGGATCATGTCGGGGTTGGAAAACAGCCATCGCGAGCGTTCGCGCGCGAAGCGTCGCACCTCGGCGGGGCTGTCGCCGTCGTAGGCGGTGGGCGCGACGTCATGCAGGCGGGGAACGGCGGCGGTCAGTGCGTGCGCGGTGCGCAGCTGGTCGTGGCCCAGCGCCTTGGTCGGCGACAGGTAGAGCACCCGGGCCCGCGGGTCCGTCGCCAGCGCGTTGAGGACGGGAAGCTGATAGGCCAACGACTTGCCCGACGCGGTGCCGGTGCTGATCACCACGTGGCGGCCGGCGTGGGCCAGTTCGGCGGCCTGGAATTGGTGTGACCACGGCGCTTCGACACCCCGTTCGGCGAACGCGCGAACGACGTCGGGCTCGGCCCACTGCGGCCAGCCGTGCGGCCGGCCGGCGCGCGCGGGCAGCTCGGCGACGTGGCGCAGCGGACGCTCGCCCGCGGCCGTTCCGGCGAGCGCGACGGCCAGCAGGTCGGCGCCGAAACTCGCCACGCGACACCCTCCAAGGATCAGTCCGACACACAAGTCTGTCGCGGACGCGATGAACATGGTTGACTGATTGCGGTCGCAGCTTCTGTGTTCGTGTAAAACTTTCGCAGGAACAACGTTGCGGCCGCGGTTCCTGCGAGGTTAATCGGTCGGGTGACGTTCCGGCGACTACGCGAGAGCATGGCGGTCGCAGCTGGCCCGGGGCATCGAAAGGCGGTGCCCCGCACCCATAAGAAAAGGAAAGATCGAGAGATGCCACAGGGAACTGTGAAGTGGTTCAACGCGGAGAAGGGATTCGGGTTCATTGCTCCCGAAGACGGTTCCGCAGATGTTTTTGTCCACTACACGGAGATCCAGGGTTCGGGCTTCCGCACCCTTGAAGAGAACCAGAAGGTCGAGTTCGAGATCGGCCACAGCCCTAAGGGCCCCCAGGCCACCGGAGTCCGCTCCGTCTGAGACGAGCAGCTTCTCCGAGGAAACCCCCCGCGCAACTCCGCCCAGCGGAACTCGCCGGGGGGTTTTCGCTTTCCGTTTAGAGCGCCTGAAGGCGTGGACGGTCGACCTGGCCTACTGTCGTTGGCGTGAGCCAGCTTTCCTTCTTCACAGCGGAGTCGGTGCCGCCCGCGGTTGCCGATCTCTCGGGGGTGCTGGCGTGTTCCGGTCAGATCGTCGTGGTGGGCGCCCCGTCCAAGAGCGAGGAACAGGGCGCGCGGCTCTCGGTGGTCGTCGACCAGCCGTGGCGGGCCAGTGCGCTGGCCGACATGATCCGCGACGCGGGCCTGGCGCCCGAGATCGGCCGCACCGACGAGGACACCCCCCTGGTGCGGACGGCCGTGACCCCCGCGCTGATCACGCTGGCCGCCGAGTGGACCCGCGGCGCGGTCAAGACGGTGCCCCCGCGATGGCTGCCTGGGCCGCGAGAGCTGCGGGCGTGGACGCTGGCGGCCGGCAACCCGGAGGGCGACCATTACCTGCTGGGCCTGGACCCGCACGCGCCCGACACCCATTCCCCGCTGGCGTCGGCGCTGATGCGAGTCGGAATCGCGCCCACCCTGATCGGCACGCGCGGCGGCCGGCCGGCGCTTCGTATCAGCGGCCGTCGCCGGCTGTCGCGCCTGGTAGAGAACGTGGGGGAACCGCCGGACGCCGCCGAGGCGTTGTCGCTGTGGCCGCGGGTCTAGCCGGGCTTTAGGACCCGTTTGTGGGCAAGCCGGTTTGCGCAGGCCCGCCCGAGGGTGCGAAATTGTCAGGTGCCCTGAAGCGAAGGAACGCTCGCGTACCTGATTTCACCGGAATTTCGGACGCTGGCCTGTCATTCTTCCTGCAGGGGCGGTCTCCAAGGGGGCCGAGATAAGAGATGGAGCGTAAGCGCAGTTGGCTGACCCGAAGCTAAAGGACCGCGTCAGCGGCGGAAATGGCATCCGTAGGCGGCTCGTCATCGTCGAGTCGCCGACAAAGGCGCGCAAACTGGCCGGCTACCTGGGTTCCAGCTACATCGTCGAATCCTCCCGAGGCCACATCCGCGACCTGCCCCGCGCGGCGGCCGACGTGCCCGCCAAGTTCAAGTCCGAGCCATGGGCCAGGCTCGGGGTCAACGTCGACGCCGACTTCGAGCCGCTCTACATCATCAGCCCGGAGAAGAAGAGCACCGTCAGCGAGCTCAAGGGCCTGCTCAAAGACGTCGACGAGCTCTACCTGGCCACGGATGGTGACCGCGAGGGCGAGGCCATCGCCTGGCATCTGCTGGAAACCCTCAAGCCGAACATCCCGGTCAAGCGGATGGTCTTCCACGAGATCACCGAACCGGCGATCCTGGAGGCCGCCGAAAACCCCCGCGACCTGGACATCGACCTGGTCGACGCCCAGGAAACGCGCCGCATCCTGGACCGGCTGTACGGCTACGAGGTCAGCCCGGTGCTGTGGAAGAAGGTCGCGCCCAGGCTGTCGGCGGGCCGCGTGCAGTCCGTGGCCACCCGCATCATCGTGCAGCGCGAGCGCGACCGCATGGCGTTCCGCAGCGCGTCGTACTGGGACATCGTCGCCCAGCTGGACGCCAGCGTCTCCGACCCGCAGGCCCAGCCACCCACCTTCACCGCCCGGCTGGCCGGCGTGGACGGCCTGCGCGTCGCCACCGGCCGCGACTTCGACTCACTGGGTCAGCTGCGCAAGGCCGATGAGGTCGTGGTCCTCGACGAGGCCGCCGCGACGGAGCTGGCCACCGGGTTGCGCGGCGCGCAGCTGTCGGTGACCTCGGTCGAGGAGAAGCCGTACACCCGGCGCCCGTACGCGCCGTTCATGACGTCGACGCTGCAGCAGGAGGCGGGCCGCAAGTTGCGGTTCTCCTCCGAGCGCACGATGAGCATCGCGCAGCGCCTCTACGAGAACGGCTACATCACTTATATGCGCACCGACTCGACGACCCTGTCGCAGTCGGCGATCAACGCGGCGCGCAACCAGGCGCGCCAGCTCTACGGCGAGGAATACGTCTCGCCGTCGCCGCGCCAGTACACCCGCAAGGTGAAGAACGCCCAGGAGGCGCACGAGGCGATCCGGCCCGCCGGGGAGACCTTCGCGACCCCCGACGCGGTGCGTCGCGAGCTCGACGGCGACGAGTTCCGGCTCTACGAGCTGATCTGGCAGCGCACGGTGGCCTCCCAGATGTCCGACGCGCGCGGCACCACGCTGAGCCTGCGGATCGGCGGCAGGTCTGGGGAACGTGACGTGATTTTCTCCGCGACCGGACGCACCATCACGTTCGCCGGCTTCCTCAAGGCCTACGTGGAGACGGTGGACGAGCTGGCCGGGGGCGAGGCCGACGACGCCGAGCGCCGGCTGCCGCACCTGACCGAGGGGCAGCGGCTGGAAGCCCTCGAGCTCACCCCCGACGGCCACGCCACCAACCCGCCCGCGCGCTACACCGAGGCCTCGCTGGTCAAGGCGCTCGAGGAGCTGGGCATCGGCCGGCCGTCGACGTACTCGTCGATCATCAAGACCATTCAGGACCGCGGCTACGTGTACAAGAAGGGCAGCGCCCTGGTGCCCTCGTGGGTCGCGTTCGCGGTCACCGGCCTGCTGGAACAGCATTTCGGCCGGCTGGTCGACTACGGCTTCACCGCGGCGATGGAAGACGAGCTCGACGCGATCGCATCCGGCAACGAGCAGCGCACCACCTGGCTCAACAACTTCTACTTCGGCGGCGACCACGGCGTGCCGGAGTCGATAGCGCGCTCCGGCGGCCTGAAGAAGCTCGTCGGCGTCAACCTCGAGGGCATCGACGCGCGAGAAGTCAACTCCATCAAGGTGTTTGACGACGCCGAAGGCCGGCCCGTCTACGTCCGGGTGGGCAAGAACGGGCCCTACCTGGAACGCATCGTGACGGGCGAGGACGGCGAACCGACCCCACAGCGCGCCAACCTCAACGACTCGCTGACCCCCGACGAGCTGACGCTGGAGGTGGCCGAGGAGCTCTTCGCCACGCCCCAGGAGGGCCGCGTCCTGGGGATCGATCCGGAAACCGGCCACGAGATCGTCGCCAAGGACGGCCGGTACGGCCCGTACGTGACCGAGATCCTGCCCCCGCAGCCCGACGAAGACGACGGGGGCGCTCCGGCGAAGAAGGGCAAGAAGCCCACCGGCCCCAAACCCCGGACCGGCTCGCTGCTGCGCAGCATGGACCTGCAGACGGTCACGCTGGAGGACGCGCTGAAGCTGCTGTCGCTGCCGAGGGTGGTCGGCTCCGACCCCGAATCCGGTGAGCCGATCACCGCGCAGAACGGGCGCTACGGGCCATACCTGAAGCGGGGCAACGACTCTCGTTCGCTGGCGACCGAGGACCAGATCTTCGACATCACGCTCGAAGAGGCGCTGAAGATCTACGCCGAGCCCAAACGCCGTGGCAGGCAGGGCGCTTCGGCGCCGCCGCTGCGCGAGCTGGGCACCGACCCGGCGTCGGGCAAGCCGATGGTGATCAAGGACGGCCGCTTCGGGCCGTACGTCACCGACGGCGAGACCAACGCCAGCCTGCGCAAGGGCGACGACGTGCTGTCGATCACCGACGAGCGCGCCGCCGAGCTGCTGGCCGACCGGCGGGCCCGCGGTCCGGCGAAGCGGCCCGCGAAGAAATCCGCCCGCAAGGCCCCGGCGAAGCGGGCGACCAAGCGCTAACCGCGCGCGTCGCTCGAAACCTCTTCTTCCACAACGTCTTCCGGCGCGGCCAGCTTCACCGGCCGGGCCAGCTGGGTCGGTGCCGCGCGGCCTCGCAACTCGACGACCTCGCCGACGTCCCAGCACAGGGCTTCGGCGTCCAGCGCGCCGCTGACCGCGATCGCCGACGCGAGCACGTGCCCGGCCTCCAGCTTGGCCAGCTCGGTGAGCCGCGCGGCCTCGTTGACCGGGTCGCCGATCACCGTGTACTCGAAGCGGGCCTGCGCGCCGATGTGGCCGGCGATGGCCCGGCCGGCCGACACCCCGATGCCGAACTCCGCGTAGCCGATCACGGGGAGCAGTTCGTCGTGCAGCTCGCGGGCGGCCGCGAGCGCGCCGCCGGAGGAGTCGGGGTGTTCGATCGGCGCCCCGAAGATGGCCAGCGCCGCGTCGCCCTGGAACTTGTTGACGAACCCGCCGTGCTTGCCGACGGTGTCCACGACCACGCGGAAGAACTCGTTGAGCAGGTGGACAACCTCGGCGGGCGGCCGGGTGGCGGCCAGCTGGGTGGAGCCGACCAGGTCCACGAACAACACCGCGACGTCGCGCTCCTGGCCGCCCAGCTCCGTGCCGCGCTCCAACGCCCGGCGGGCCACGTCCTCGCCGACGTAGCGGCCGAACAGGTCCCGCAGCCGCTGCCGCTCGGACAGGTCGCGCACCATATCGTTGAAGCCGGCCTGCAGCAGGCCCAGCTCGCTTGCGTCGTAGATCTGCATGTGCGCGTTGTAGTTTCCGCGCTGCACCTCCGACAGCGCCCAGCGCAGCTGGCGCAGCGGGTCGGCGATCGACATGGCCACCAGCAGCGTGCTGACCAGCCCGATGCCCAGCGCCGCCAACGCCAGCAACAGGATCGGGTTGAACAGCTTCTCGGGCGTCGCGTGCAGCAGGGAGGCCTTGTCGGCGACCACGGCCAGCACGATCGCCAGCAGCGGCACCGCGGTGGACAGCATCCAGCTCAGCATCTGGCGCAGGATCACACCGGGCGCCTTGACGTTCTCCGGCACGCCGCTGCGCAGGGCCGCGACGGCGACCGGCCGCAGCACCCGTTCGGATTGCAGGTATCCGATGATCGCTGTCGCGGCGGCGCCCAGGGCCGTGGCCACCGCGACGACGGGCGCGGTGTACTTGGCCACCGACCAGCTGGCGATGATGAACACGGCGCCGCCGATGCACCAGGCGGCCATGCTGGTGATCGTGCGGTAGTACGGCATGCGCAAGGCTCGGCTGCGGGCCAGCTCGGTGGCGGCCGGATCGTCCTCGGCCAGCAGGTTGTCGCGGCGTTGCCAGCGGAAAACCGGCAGCATCAGCCGCAGGTTGAACACCAGCCCCGCGGTGACCAGGCCGATCACGACGCTGACGAAGACGGCCAGGTTGACCGGCGGCAGGTCCTGCAGCTGGATGCGGTCCTGCGGTGGCAGGCCGTAGCGCAGGAAGCCCAGCACGAACAGCCCGCCGATGATGTCGGCCTGCAGCATGCTCAGCGCGAACAGTGGCCATGGCGTGCGCACCACCCACCGGGCGAACGCGCTGATCCGCCCGGGCAGTGCTGCCTCGGTTGCCACCAATCCACCGTATCGGGCAGGGCCGACTTGGCGGAAAACAATAAGCATCTCGGCAAGTCGCAAATACCTGCCGAAATGCGCGGAAATGTCACGGATTCGTCCCGATCCGGTGGCCGATCGGTATCGGTCGGTCAGCGTCACTAGTGTTGCCGGTGATGTCCGGGGTGTTTACGCGGCTGGTAGGCCAGGAGGCCGTGGTGGCCACGCTGCTCGCCGCGGCCCGCGCGGCCCGCGGTGATCCGGCTCACAGCGATCCGGCCGACGGGACTATGACACACGCGTGGCTCATCACCGGCCCGCCGGGTTCCGGCCGCTCGGTGGCCGCGTTGTGCTTCGCGGCCGCGCTGCAATGCACTGACGAAGGCGAGCCCGGGTGCGGGCGCTGCCGGGCCTGCACGACGACCATGGCCGGCACCCACGCCGACGTGCGCCGGGTGATCCCCGAGGGCCTGTCCATCGGCGTCGACGAGATGCGGGCCATCGTGCAGATCGCGTCGCGGCGCCCGACGACCGGGCACCGGCAGATCGTGGTGATCGAGGACGCCGACCGGTTGACGGAGGGCGCCGCGAACGCGCTGCTGAAGGTGGTCGAGGAGCCGCCGCCGTCGACGGTGTTCCTGCTGTGCGCGCCGTCGGTGGACCCCGAGGACATCGCGGTCACGCTGCGGTCCCGGTGCCGCCACGTCGCGCTGGTGACCCCGCCGACCGAGGCGATCGCGCGGGTCCTGGTTGACAGCGACGGCCTGGACGCCGACACGGCCAACTGGGCCGCCTCGGTCAGCGGCGGGCATGTGGGGCGGGCGCGCCGGCTCGCCACCGATTCCGAGGCGCGGCAGCGACGGGAGCGGGCGCTGGGCCTGGTCCGCGACGCGGCGACCCCGTCGCGCGCCTACGCCGCCGCCGAGGAGCTGGTGGCCGCCGCCGAGGCCGAGGCCGTGGTGCTGACGGCGGACCCGGCCGAGGCCGAGACCGAGGAGCTGCGGACGGCGCTCGGTGCCGGTGGCACCGGCAAGGGCACCGCGGGCGCGTTGCGGGGCGCCACGGGCGCGATCAAGGACCTTGAGCGACGGCAGAAGTCGCGCCAGACGCGGGCGTCGCGCGATGCCCTGGACCGGGCGCTGATCGACCTCGCCACGTACTTCCGCGATGCGCTGGTGGTGTCGGCGAACGCCGGCGGCGTCCAGGCGAACCACCCCGACATGGCCGATCGGGTGGCGGCCCTGGCCGCCCACGCCTCGCCCGAGAAGCTGCTGCGCTGCATCGAGGCGGTGCTGCAGTGCCGCGAGGCGCTGGCGATCAACGTCAAACCCAAGTTCGCCGTTGACGCCATGGTCGCCACGTTCGGCCAGGAGCTGCGGGACTGAACTTGGGTGGGCCGCGCCGCCTGCCGTAGACTCGTGCCGCCCGTAGGGCACGCCACCTTAGCTCAGTCGGTAGAGCGGCTCACTCGTAATGAGCAGGTCAGGAGTTCGATTCTCCTAGGTGGCTCCAAAATCTCGGCGAGCACCGGAGTCATGCCGGCGCGACGAATCCGACCGGCCCCGACGCCAGGCACAACGACAGCGCCGTGGTGTTGGCGCGGACGGTGATCGCGTCCCCGGCGCCCGGCAGCCGGACGAATACGCGGTTCAAGCCCGGATGCACCGGCACCTTGACGTCGGGCCCCTCGGAGAGCGACAACGTCATCGAACCCTCGCTGTTGGCAAGGTAATTGAGTTCGACGGTCCAGTCGGCGGGCAGCAGCGGGCCGTCGAGTATCAGCCGCGCCGGCTTGTCCGGCTGGGCGAAGTACCCGCACTGCGGCATGGGTCCCGGCACGATGGTGCGGATCCAGCTGACCCGCGCCTTGATCAGCCGGCCCGAGCTGTCGAACATGCGCAATTGGCTTGTCGCCGAGGAAAATTCGGGCCGATCCCGCAGCAGGGCGAACATGTGGCTGGCCAGGTTCTCCGGGGCGGCCACCCGCTGCAACACCAGCGGGTCGACCTCCTGGTCCAGCAGGGGTGCGTCCGAGGAAGCGCGCGCGGCCGCCAGACTGGCCCGCGCGTTCTGCAGGTAGGGCTGTGCCGGGTTGTCGCGCCAGCTGGTCAGGAACGTGGCCGTCGAGTACAGGCTGCTGGCCACGAACGCCGCCGCCAAACACGCCGTCGCCGCGGCGCGTTTGGGTGCGGCGTCGAGCCACCGCGCGGCGGCGGGCCGGTTCGGCGCGCACAACGCGACCGCGGCCAGCAGCGCCAGCACCACAACGAGATCCGGCAGGTAGCGCAGGGTCTGGGCGAGTTCCAGCGCGGTCTGCTTCGACGACCGCATCAGATAGATCGGCACTTGACAGGCGACGGTGTAGCCCGCCGCGGTCAGCCACACCGGCCAAATGCGCTCCTTGCGGAACAGCGACAGCGCGAGGATCAAGGCCAGCACCAGCCAGCCGAGCGCCATCACCAGCGGCGGGGGAGTGGCCCAGGGCGAGGCCGGGGCCCAGCGGTCCCAGTGCCACGGCCCGCCGGCCAGCCCCGGCACGATGCCGTGCGTGATCGAGCGCCACAGCAGGTCCCCGGTCATGGACAGGTCGGTGCTCCAGCGCTTCTGGTTGACCACCGCCAGATACAGCGCGACCCACGCGGCGGTCAGCGCCAGCGACGGGATCCACAACGGCCGGCCCGCCCGCCACACCGTTCGCACCGCCGAGCCGTCGCCCCCCACATGCCGCAGCAGCGCGGCCACCGCGAAGGCGACGAACGGAATCACGGCCGCCTTCTCGAAGAACAGCAGCCCGCCGAGGTAGGCCAGCACGCCGGTCAGCGCGTAGCGCCGGTTGCCGGTGCGGACCAGCAGGATCGCATCGGCGCACACCCAGGCCAGCGCCGCCAGCATGGGCAGCGAGTTCAGCGCCGCCGCCCACCAGGCGAACCCCGGCACGGCCAGCGGCGTGAACAGCGCGAACGTCAACGGCAACAGCAGCACCCACCGCCAGCCGAGGATGACGTACAGCGCCCGCAGCAGCGCCAGCGAGGCCAGCAGCTGCAGCACCAACAGGCTGATCGCCGGGCCGGTCCAGTCCAGCGGCGCCAGCCGGATGAGCGCGCCGGCGAGCAGGAACGCGGCCGGCATCACGTGGCCGTCGTGGTCGTCGAACAGGTACGACGGCGACAGCAGGCCCTGCGTCCCGGCCTTGCCGATGAGAATCAGGTCGTCCCAGTAGAAGTAGCCCCCGAACGCCAACACCGCGCGGACCCCTAGCTGCGCGACGACGAGTGCGGCGGCTACTGCCATGACCCCCCGCTTGTATGGTGGGCCGGTGCGCGCACTGGTCACCGGGGGAGCCGGATTCATCGGGTCGACGCTAGTCGACCGTCTGCTGGCCGACGGTCACACGGTGGTGGGGCTGGACAATTTCGCCACCGGTCGCGCGACCAACCTCGAGCACCTGGCCGACAACCCGGCGCACGTCTTCGTCGAGGCGGACATCGTGACGGCCGACCTGCACGCGATCCTCGACGAGCACCGGCCGGAGGTGGTGTTTCACCTGGCCGCGCAGATCGACGTGCGGCACTCGGTGGCCAACCCCCAGTTCGACGCGTCGGTCAACGTCATCGGCACCATCCGCCTGGCCGAGGCGGCGCGCCAGACGGGCGTGCGCAAGATCGTGCACACCTCGTCGGGGGGATCCATCTACGGCACCCCGCCGGTGTACCCGACCCCCGAGTCGGTGCCCACCGACCCGTCGTCGCCCTACGCGGCCGGAAAGGTGGCCGGCGAGATTTACCTGAACACCTTTCGCAATCTGTACGGGCTGGATTGCTCGCACATCGCGCCCGCCAACGTGTACGGCCCGCGGCAGGACCCGCACGGCGAGGCCGGCGTGGTGGCGATCTTCGCCCAGGCGCTGCTGGCCGGCAAGCCCACCAAGGTCTTCGGGGACGGCGGCAAAACCCGCGACTACGTGTACGTCGACGATGTGGTCGACGCGTTCGTCAAGGCCGCCGGTCCCGCGGGCGGCGGGCAGCGGTTCAACGTCGGCACCGGCGTCGAAACCTCGGACCGCCAACTGCATTCGGCGGTGGCCGCGGCCGTCGGCGGGCCCGACGACCCGGAGTTCCATCCGGACCGCCTGGGCGATCTGAGGCGCTCGTGCCTCGACATCGGTTTGGCCGAAAGGGTTTTGGGCTGGCGCCCGCAGGTGCAGCTCGACGACGGGGTGCGCCGCACGGTGGAGTACTTCCGCAAGGCCCACACTCTTTGACCCTGCGCCGAGCGTGAACACAGGGTGGAATTCTGCGAGGTTCTTCACCGTGATTTCACGCTCGGCGGCTTGGTGGACGAGGGCAGCTAGCCGCTGGGCGGTCGGCTCTTTGATTGTGCAGTCAGGGCTTTCAGTGTGAACCGAGGGCGGGGAAATCGCCGAGATCCCGCCGTGGGTTCACCCGCAAAGCCCTCACTGCACACGCACGGCCGCGGAAACTACATGTTCGACGACGGCTCGGGCTCCTGCGCGCCCTCCAACGCCACCGCCCGCGCCAGTCGCGCGTAGCGCAGCTCCAAGTCCTTGAACCGCATATATGTGCTCAGGGTGGTGAAGCTGAACGCGATGATGAGCGCGTAGAGCATCAGGTCGGTGCCGCGGCGCACGCCGAACCAGTGCGCGACGACCGTGGTGTCGTCGGGCCGCAGCACGGCGTAGATGCCGCCGAACACGAACAGCACGTAGCCGACCTTGACCCACGCCTTGGACCGCGAGCTGCGGCGCGACCGCAACAGGTAGACCAGCAGCGCGACGATCGCCCCGATCAGCAACACCTGGATCCAGTTCACTTAAGAATCCTCCCTCGCAGAAACCCGTCGAAGATGATGTTGACGCCGTTCAGCAGCGGCTGCCCCTTCGACTTCGAGTATTCGGTGTAGAGCACCTCAACCGGTTGTTCGGCTACGCGCCAATGGTTTTCGGCGATCAGCATGACGAACTCGTTGGCGTGGCTCATGCCGCTCATGGTGATGTCCAGCCCGTCGGCGACCTTCTTGTTGAACACCCGCAGCCCATTGTTGGTGTCGGTCAAGCCAAGTCGGCGACCGCGCCGGCTTAACCGCGCCGCGGTCCGCAGCACGATCCGCTTGAAAAGCGGTGGCCGGCTGCCTTCCTGGGTGCCGAACCGGGTCCCGATGACGACGTCGACGTCACCCACGCCGAGCCGCTCGACCATCGCGGCCACGTCTTTGACGCGGTGCTGGCCGTCGGCGTCGAACGTGGCGAAGGCCCGCGCCCCGGGCTGGCGGCGGGCGTACTCGACGCCGGTCTGGATGGCCGCGCCCTGGCCCAGGTTGACGGGATGGCGCACCAGGTGCGCCCCGGCCCGCCGGGCGATCTCGCCGGTGCCGTCGGTGCTGCCGTCGTCCACACAGACGACATGGTCGAAGGCCGAGCGCACATCGGCGACCACGTCGCCGATCACTGCGGCTTCGTTGAAGGCGGGAATGACGATCCAGACGTCCGGGTAGCGCGGTTCAGTGTCCATTTTCAAGCCCATTTATGCCCACAAGGTTAGCCAGGATCAGCCGGTTAGGCGTCCGGCGCGCGCGAGCGCCGCCAGATGCACGCCGATTCCCACCATCGGGCCGCACAACAGGCCGACCACCGTGCGCGTTTCCAGCGGCAGCGGCAACAGCAGCAACAACCCCGACGCCACCGTCGCGCCGACCCAACCGAGCGCGTAGGCCCGGTGCAGCGCCGCGGCAACCGTCGCGGCCCCGGTCAGCGTCAGCATCGCGATCGCCACGGCCGCCGCCGTCAGCCAGGCCAGCAGCGCGCTGCTGGCCTGGTACTGCGGACCGAAGAAGACCCGCAGCAGCCAGGGGCCGACGAAGCCCGCGGCCGCCACCCCGACCGCGCCGACGCCGCCGATGATCGCCGCCGGCGCGAGCAGCGCCCGAAGCCGGTCGCTGCGCTCGTCGACGAAGTGCGCGATGAGGTTGCCCTGCATGGCGGTCAGCGGCACCAGCAGCGGCGCGCGGGTCAGCGTCACGGCCAGGATGATGACGCCGCCCTGCGCGCCCAACTCGGCGCTGGTCAGCTTCAGCAGCACCGGAAACCCCATCACCAGAATCGCGCTGGCGCCGGCCGCGGTGATGGAATGCGCGGCGCCGCGCAGGAACGTCGCGGTGCTGCCCGGCGTCAGCAGCCGGGCCGCGGCGCGGGCGGTGGGCGAGGCCGCCAGGATGATCAGCCAGGCCGTCGCGCCCGCCACGGTCGCCCACAGGAATCCGGTCAGGCCCCAGCCGAGGACGAACGTGGCCGCGGCGACCGTCACCCGGATGACCGCGTCGGTCACCATCAGCGCCCCGTAGGAGGTCCAGTGATTGGTGCCGGCCAGCATGCCGAGCAGGGTGGCGTGCAGGCAGAACCCGGCCAGCCCGACGGACAGCAGCGCCACCGACAACCAGCGGTCCTCGACGAACACCCGCCCGCTCCACAGCGGCGAGCTGCCGGCGATCACAACAGCCGCGGCCACGCCGATCATCGCGGCGACGCGCAGCGGATGGGTGCGGCTGACCGGGGCCGCCCCGATGTCGTGCAGGTAGCTCTCCGAGCGGACCTCGCGGGTGGTTTCCTGTAGCAGGCCGAACGCGGCCCCGGTGACCAGACCGAACGCGCCCCAGAACACCCCGAAGATCGAAAAGCCGCGCGGCGCCAGGTCGCGGGCGGCCAGATAGATGACCGCGTACCCGCACAGCGCGGTCAGCGCGGTGGCGGTGGCGACCCGGGCCACGCTGCCGCGCGCGACCGGGCCGGCCCCGGTGGAGGCTTGGGTACCGCCGGCTTCGGGCATCGCCACAATTTGAAAATAGTAAGTGCGCCCGCACTGATCGCCTGCGGCGGCGAGGCTGTCGCTATTGTTGGCGGCTGTTGGGAAGGATCCATGGCCGCGTTCCGCATCTTCGGGATCTCGCTGTTTGTCACCGCCGCGGCCCTCGCGATCGGGTATCTGCACGGCGGGCTGAACGCCCTCTTTCTGTTGCTGGTGCTGGCCGTTCTGGAGATATCCCTGTCGTTCGACAACGCCATCATCAACGCGGCGATCCTCAAGCGGATGAGCCCGTTTTGGCGGCAGATGTTCCTGACGCTGGGCATCCTCATCGCCGTCTTCGGCATGCGGTTGTTTTTTCCGCTGCTCATCGTCTGGGCCACCGCGGGCCTCGACCCGGTTCGCGCGTTCGAGTTGGCGCTCAATCCGCCGCCGCATGGCGCGCTGGAATTCCCGGACGGCTCGCCCAGCTACGAAAAGCTGATCGCCGCTGCCCACCCCCAGATCGCGGCGTTCGGCGGGACCTTCCTGTTGATGCTGTTCTTGGATTTCGTGTTCTACGACCGAGACATCAAGTGGCTCAAGTGGATTGAGGTTCCGTTTGCGCGCATCGGGCGCCTGGGCCACGTGGCGGTCGTGGTGGCCGGGCTCGCGCTGGTCCTGGTTGCGACGGAGCTGACGCACTCCGGCGACGAGCGCGCCACCGTGCTGACGGCCGGGGTGCTGGGCCTGGTCTCCTATCTGGTCGTCAACGGTTTGAGCCGGGCGTTTCGGCCGGCGGACGTCGACACAGCGACGGGCGGCAAGCCGGCCGGCACGGCAGTCGGCAAGGCCGGCCTGACCTTGTTTCTGTACCTCGAGGTGCTCGACGCCGCCTTCTCGTTCGACGGCGTCACCGGCGCCTTCGCGATCACGTCGGACCCGATCGTCATCGCGCTGGGCCTGGGACTGGTGGGCTCGATGTTCGTCCGGTCGATCACCATCTACCTCGTCCAGCAGGACGCGCTGGACCGCTTCGTGTACTTGGAGCACGGCGCGCACTGGGCGATCGGGGCGCTGGCCGTGATCATGTTGGCATCCATCGAGCCGCGGTTCGAGGTGCCCGAGGCGTTCACCGCTTCGGTGGGCGTGGTTTTCGTCGGGGCGGCCCTGGGCTGGAGCGTGTTGCGCAATCGGCGCAAGGCCGCGGCAACGACGGCTTAGTCCGATGGCCCGACTTCTCAGCGGGCCGTTGCACGGCCCGCATCGTCGTCGGGCTAAGCCTCGATCTGGCCGGCGATCCGCCGCTCGATCGCGGCCCGCGCCGGCGCCGGCAGCACGATCAGCCCGTCGAGTTCCTTGCTGGCCCGCAGGTAGGCGTTCTGGCGTTCCTCACGCGTGGCCGCCTCGTCCTGCGCCAGGTGCAGCAGGTGCTGCGCGCGCGCCAGCCGTTGCTGGTCGTCCTCGGAAAAGTCGCTGCGGCGGCGGCGAATCGCCTCGGCCTCGGCGATCTCGAACGCGCTGATGTACTCGTGGACGGCGTCGCGGTATTCCACCTGCGCGGCCCGATCGCCGGCGAGGGTCTCGAAGTCCGAGTCCCGTTCCGGGCGCATCAGGTCCGCGCGCCGCTTCGCCTTGTGAAACGCGATGGTCAGCGGGTCGCGCATGTCCGTCATCATCGGGAAGTCCAGCAATTTGGCGAGGTCGAGTTCGTAGTCGAACCACCGCGCGTCGGTACGGTCATGCGACGCAATGATTTTGGTGAGCTCCCGGCGCGAGCCCGCCCTGTTGTCCCGGTTGCGCCCGGCCGCCTCGGCCGCGGCGATCTTGGCCTGCTGCTTGAGCCGGTAGCGCTCCAGCCGCCGATCGGCCCGGCGCTCGTTGGCGGCCGCGACCGCCCGCACGCCCGCGGCGACCGTGCCGCTCAGCGGGAAGATCAGCCACCAGAAATTGCCGGCGAAATGCAGCATCGGGGTCACATCGCCAGGATGCCACCGAGCCGCGGGGCGCGGGTTACGCCGAGAGCGTTAGTGCCCGGAAGCCTTGAACCGCTCCACCGAACGCTGCACCTCGGCCTCGGCTTCGGCGCGGTCGACCCAGTCGGCGGTCTTCACGTACTTGCCAGGCTCCAGGGCCTTGTATTGGGAGAAGAAGTGCTTGATGACGTCGAGCTCGAAGGACGGCACGTCCCCGATGTCCTGGATCTGATCCCACCGGGTGTCGCCGGCCGGCACGCACAACACCTTGTCGTCGCCGCCGGCCTCGTCGACCATCCGGAACATTCCGACCGGGCGTGCCTCCACGATCACCCCGGGGAACACCGATTGCGGCAGCAGCACCAGCGCGTCCAGCGGGTCGCCGTCCTCGCCGAGGGTGTCCTCGATGAAGCCGTAGTCGGTGGGGTACGCCATCGAGGTGTAGAGGTAGCGGTCCAGCCGCACCCGGCCCGTCTCGTGGTCAACCTCGTACTTGTTGCGTTGACCTTTCGGAATTTCGATGGTGACGTCGAATTGCACCGCGCGGGCTCCTTCACGAGGGGTGGACCTGGGTCGGTCGGTGGGGTCGGGCATCACCCTAGTCGAGGGCAGCGCGGCCGATTCGGCAGAATGGGTTCAAACAGTCAGGAGAGTGATGGGTCCTACTCGCTGGCGGAAATCCACCCAGGTGTTCATCGGGTTGGCCGTGTTGGCGTTCGTCGCCGCGGTGGTGGCTGCGGCAACGTTTTTCACCACGGGAGGCCACGGGGCCGGCGCCGCGCACGTGCCCGTGCCGCCGCCGCGCCCGCCGACGGTCAAGCCGGGCATGGTCCCGGTCGCCGACACCGCCGAAACGCCCAGCCCGGCCGGGGTGGCCGCCGCGCTGGGACCCGCGGCCGCTGATCCCAACCTGGGCCGGCTGGGTGGCCGGATCACCGACGCCATCACCGGGAAGGAACTCTGGCGGGTGGCCGACGACCTGCCGCTGGTGCCGGCGTCGACCAACAAGGTCCTGACCGCGGCGGCGGCGCTGCTGACCCTGGATCATCAGGCCCGGATCAGCACCCGGGTGGTCGCCGGCAGCCAGAACGCCCAGGGGCCCGTCGTGCTGGTGGGCGCGGGTGATCCGGTGTTGTCGGCCGCGCCGCCGGGCGTGGACACCTGGTACCGCGGCGCGGCGCGGATCAGCGACCTCGCCGAGCAGGTGCGCCGCAGCGGGATGACCCCGACCGCGGTGCAGGTGGACACCTCGGCGTTCAGCGGGCCGACGATGGCGCCGGGCTGGGATCCGGCCGACGTCGACAACGGCGACATCGCGCCGATCGAGTCGGTGATGATCGACGCCGGCCGCATCCAGCCGACCACCGTCAACTCGCGGCGGTCCAAGACGCCGGCGCTGGACGCGGGGCGGGAGCTGGCCAAGGCCCTCGGCCTGGACCCGGGCGCCGTGACGATCGCCACCGCGCCGTCGGGCGCGCGGCAGCTGGCCGTCGTGCAGTCCGCGCCGCTGGTGCAGCGGCTGTCGGAGATGATGGACCACTCCGACAACGTGCTGGCCGAGTGCATCGCCCGGGAGGTCGCCGCCGCGATCAACCGGCCGCAGAGCTTCGCCGGGGCGGTCGACGCGGTGACCAACCGGTTGAGCACCGCACACGTGGACACCGCCGGCGCCAGGCTGGTGGATTCCAGTGGGCTTTCCGTCGACGACCGGCTGACTGCCAGGACGCTCGACGGGGTGGTGCAGGCCGCCGCCGGACCCGACCAGCCGGCGCTGCGGGCGCTGCTGGACCTGCTGCCGATCGCCGGCGGCAGCGGGACGCTGGGCGACCGGTTCCTCGACGCGGCCACCGACCGCGGCCCCGCCGGCTGGCTGCGCGCCAAGACGGGCTCGTTGACCGCGGTCAACTCGCTGGTCGGGGTGCTCACCGACCGCAGCGGACGGGTCCTCACGTTCGCGTTCCTGTCCAACGACGCGGGCCCCAACGGCCGCAACGCGATGGACGCGCTGGCCACCAAGCTGTGGTTCTGCGGGTGCGCATGACCGCCTCGTCCAGCCTGACCCTCGGCACCGCCGTCGACTGGCGATTCGCGGCGACCGTCGGGCAGCGCCTGGCCCGGCCCGGCCCGGCGGCCAGTGACTACACCCGCCGCCAGGTGATCGACGAGCTGACCAGCGCGGCCGCCAAAGCCGAGCCGCCGGTGCGCGACGTCACCGGCCTGATCACCGACGGGGCGGTGCCGCCGGCCCGCATCGTCGACCGCCTGCAGTGGATCGGCGCGGCGGCCGAGTCGATGCGGGTGATGACCAACGGCACCGACAAGCCGCGCGGGTTTTTCACCGGCCGCATCACCGGCGCGCAGACGGGCGCCGTGCTGGCGTTCGTGTCGTCGGGCATCCTCGGCCAGTACGACCCCTTTGCCGCCGCGAAAAAGGGAAGCCTGCTGCTGGTCTATCCCAACGTCATCGCCGTCGAGCGTCAGCTTCGCGTCGATCCCTCCGACTTCCGGCTGTGGGTGTGCCTGCACGAGGTGACCCACCGGGTCCAGTTCACCGCCAACCCGTGGTTACCCGACTACATGTCCCGGGCACTGGGGTTGCTGACGCAGGACGCGGGGGAGGACATCCGGGAGGTGGCGACCCGGCTGGCCGAATTCGTCCGCAGCCGCGTCGACGGCGCGGGTGGGTCTGCGGCGTCGGACGGCACCTCGTCGGGGATCCTCGGCCTGGTGCGCGCCGTGCAGTCCGAGCCGCAACGCGAGGCCCTGGACCAGCTGCTGGTGCTCGGGACGCTGCTGGAGGGCCATGCCGACCACGTGATGGACGCCGTCGGGCCGGTCGTGGTGCCGTCGGTGGCCACCATCCGCCGCCGATTCGACGAGCGCCGCCATCGCAAGCAGCCCCCGCTGCAGCGGCTGCTGCGCGCGCTCCTCGGGCTCGACGCCAAGCTCAGCCAATACACCCGCGGCAAGGCGTTCGTCGACCACGTCGTGGGCAAGGTCGGAATGCAGCGGTTCAATACCATCTGGTCGAGCCCCGAGACGCTGCCGCTGCCCGCCGAGATCGAAGACCCCCAGCGATGGATCGACAGGGTGCTGTAGGGCAGCTGCGCACGGCTGTCGAGGCTTTCGCCAACACCCATCTCGCCACCGGAAAGCGGTGGCGCGTGGCGCTATCCGGCGGCCCCGACTCCCTGGCGCTCACCGCGGTCGCCGCCCCGATCCGCCCCACCACCGCCGTGATCGTCGACCACGGCCTGCAACCGGGCTCGGCCGCCGTCGCCGAGACCGCCCGGCAGCAGGCGCTCGCGCTGGGATGCGTTGACGCGCAAGTGCTTTGCGTGGAGGTGGGCAAGGACGGCGGCCCGGAGGCGGCGGCCCGCGCGGCCCGTTATGCGGCGTTGCGCGCCTCGGGCGACGGCCCGGTGCTGTTGGCGCACACGCTCGACGATCAGGCGGAGACCGTGCTGTTGGGGCTGGGCCGCGGCTCCGGAGGCCGCTCGATCGCCGGCATGCGGCCGCACGACCCCCCATGGTGCCGGCCGCTGCTGGGGGTCCGGCGTTCCGTGACGCACGCCGCGTGCGCGGAACTCGGGTTGACCGCCTGGCAGGACCCGCACAACACCGACCGCCGCTTCACCCGCACGCGGCTGCGTCTCGAGGTGCTGCCCCTGCTGGAGGACGTGCTTGGGGGCGGCGTGGCCGAGGCGTTGGCGCGCACCGCGACCGCGCTGCGCGAGGACACCGAGCTGATCGATGCGCTCGCCGCGCAGGCGCTGCCCGGGGCGCGGGCGGGGACGGGCCTCGAGGCCGGGGCGCTGGCCGCGCTGCCGGACCCGGTTCGACGACGGGTGATCCGCGGTTGGCTGCTGGCCGGGGGCGCGACCGGGTTGACCGACAAGCAGATTCGCGGCGTGGACACCCTCGTCACGGCGTGGCGCGGCCAGGGCGGGGTGGCGGTGGGCTCCGCGCTGCGCGGCGAGCGATTGATCGCCGGGCGCCGCGACGGCGTGCTGACGATGTGGCGCGAGCCTGTGTAAACGGGGGCAGTCATTGGTTATTCGGCCGCTGGCGTGGCACTCTGTGGGCGTGGCCCAGATCTCCCCGGCTGTCACCCCCGCGCAGCCCGTGGAGCTGTACCCGGGGGATATCAAGTCGGTGCTGCTCACCGCCGAGCAGATTCAGGCCCGCATCGCCGAACTCGGCGAGGAAATCGGCCACCACTACGGCGACCTTGCCGCCCAGACCGGCGAGGACCTGTTGCTCATCACCGTGCTCAAGGGCGCGGTGATCTTCGTCACCGACCTGGCCCGCGCGATCCCGGTGCCCACCCAGTTCGAATTCATGGCCGTCAGCTCCTACGGCTCCTCGACGTCCTCATCGGGCGTTGTGCGCATCATGAAGGACCTGGACCGCGACATCCACGATCGCGACGTGCTGATCGTCGAGGACGTCGTCGACTCCGGTCTGACCCTGTCCTGGTTGCTGCGCAACCTCAAGAGCAGGCAACCGCGTTCGCTGCGGGTGTGCACCCTGCTGCGCAAGCCCGACGCGATGCGCGCCAAAGTCGAGATCGCCTACGTGGGCTTCGACATTCCGAACGACTTCGTGGTCGGCTACGGCCTGGATTACGACGAGCGCTACCGCGACCTGTCGTACATCGGCACGCTGGATCCCCGGGTCTACGAGCAGTAGCCGCGACGACGCGGCTAGTCGAGTTCCCACACCGCGGTCACCGAGAAACCCACGGTCTGCTGGCCGGGTTCGAGTGGGACCGCGGCCGTGCTTCGGGGGGCCGGCGGCCCACCGGGCATGGGCTGGCTGCCGGACACCTCCGAAATCGACAGCACCCTGCCCAGCCGAAGGCCGGACAGCTGGGCGTACTGGTCGGCGCGGGCCTTGGCGTCATCGAATGCCCGGGCGCGGGCGTCCTTGACGAGCTGCGAGTCGTCGGCGATGGAGTAGCTGACCGAGCTGATCCGGGTTGCGTCGCCGCCGGTTGTGACGATCAGGGCCAGCATCCGTGACGCGGCATCGGTCGGGTGGATCTTGACCCGGATCGCGTTGGTCGCGCGGTAGCCGGTGATCGTCGCGGTGCCGCTGCCGTACTGGGGCTCCAGGGTGACCGTGGTGGTGCTGATGTCCTTGCGGTCCAGGCCCGCGCCGACGAGCGCGTTGATCACCGCCTGCTGACGATCGTTGGTCTGGTTCATCGCGGCGGTGACGTCGGGTGCGGTGAATTCGATGCCGGCATCGGCGGTCAATGTGTCCGGGACGCCCTGGACCTGCCCCGAGCCCACGACGGTCACCTGACGCGGATTGGCGCCCGGCGCTGGCGCGGCATTGTGCTTGTCGCATGCCGACAACGCGGCGACGGCCAAGCCGGCGGCGGCCAAGGCGATCGATTTGCGGACCATGTGTGGACCCTACGCCCCGCCGCGCATTTAACGCCGGCAAAGCCTACCGCGTGTCGTGGCAATCCGGCCGAAGTTCATGTCGAACTCTAAACATATTGGTTTGCAACGTCTTTCATTGCATTCCCATAAGTCGCAGCACATTGCCGCAGTTAAGTGAACAGTTACCGACCCGCCAATGAATAGGGCCGGGAGGGGTTGCCGCGACCGGCCGGGTCAGGCCTAACCTCTGAGCTGCTTCGGTAACGCCTTCGGTGGCCGAAATCCTTTGATCGAATTGAGTTTTGGGAGGACACGTGTCGATCGTGATCACGCAGCCAGGCACGCTTGCGGCGGCCGCGGACGAAATGCATGCGCTGAATGCGTTGGTGCGGGCGGGAAATGCCGCGGCGGCCGCCCCGACGACCGGGGTGGTTCCCGCCGCCGCGGACCTGGTGTCGATGCTGACAGCGGCGCAGTTCGCTTCGCACGCAAGGCTTTTCCAAGAGGTGAGCGCTCAGGCCGCGGCAATGCGGGAGCTGCTGGCGACCACGCTCGGCGTCAGCGCCGGCTCGTACGAGGCCACCGAAGCCGCCAACACCAACGCGGTCGGCTAGGCGAGAGGCAGCCATGCTGGATTTCGCGCAGTTACCGCCGGAGATCAACTCCGCGCTGATGTATTCGGGTCCCGGCTCGGCGCCCATGCTCAATGCCGCGGCGGCGTGGGATGCCCTGGCCAGCGAGCTACACGCCACGGCGTCGGGCTACCGGTCGCTGATCACCGGCCTGACCGATGGGCCATGGCAGGGGCCGGCCGCGGCGGCCATGGCGACCGCGGCCGGGTCGCAGGTCGGATGGCTGAGCGGCACCGCCGGGCAGGCCGAAGAGGCCGCGGCCCAAGCCGCGGCCGCCGCGGGTGCCTACGAGGCGGCGTTTGCCGCCACGGTGCCACCGCCGGAGATCGCGGCCAACCGGGCGCTGTTGCTGGCCCTGTTGGCGACGAATTTCCTGGGTCAGAACACCGCGGCGATCGCGACCACCGAGGCGCAGTACGCCGAGATGTGGGCCCAGGACGCGGCCGCAATGTACGGCTATGCCGGTGCGTCGGCGGCGGCCTCGGCGCTGACGCCGTTCGGCCCGGCGGCTCCCGCCACCGATCCGGCGGGCCTGGGCGCACAGGCCGCCGCGGTCGCCCAAGCGGCCGCTGCGGCCACCGGTGGGCAGGGCATCTATGGGATTCCCAACGTGCTGCTCGGCCTGGCCGGTCTGACGAATTCGCCGCCCTGGCTCGTCAACCCCGCCGCGGCGCTCGGCCTGACCGGGCACGCCTGGAACAGCAACGGCGACGGCATCATCGTGGCCGGAGTGATGGGGGACCTGGTCGAGGGCCTGACCGGTTCGGCGACCGTCGATGCCAGCTCAGGCTTCGACGCCTTCATCCGATTGATATCTCCCACACGGCTTTTCACCACAGCCTTCAAGGACATCCAGGGCCTGGCTCAGGCGGCGATGCCGCAGGCCGCCAAGGCCGCCGAGGGCGCCGCCAAGGCCGTCGAGTCGGTGCCGCACGCCGTGTCGGGCGCCGTGGGCGGCGCGGCCGGAACCATTGGCAGGGCGACTTCGGTTGGCGGACTGTCGGTCCCGGCGGCCTGGGCCGGTGTGGCCCCGCCGGCCAGCCCCGCCGTCGTGACGCTCAACGGACTCGGTGCCGCCGCTGCCGCCGAACCCGCCACCAATGCCCTCGGTGGCGTGCCGCTGATGGGTAGTGGCGGCGGCCGCGGCGTCGCGCACTTCGCCGCTCCCCGATACGGATTCAAGCCGACGGTGGTGCCTCAGCCGTCGGTCGGGGGATGACGCCGAAACGTGGCGTATCAGCCGTCGAGGTGCGTCGGTGGATCGGCGAAGCCGAAACCGCCGGGATTCTGACCGGGACCCATCAAGTCGCAGCGCCTTTCGGGCACCAGGAAGGAACTGGCGCCGCTAGGTATCAGGTGGGTGAATGTGACGCAACGCTGCCAGGTGCCGTCGGGCTGGATGGGGTCGTCGCACTTGCTGATAACGGGTCCCCCGTACAGGCAGCCGGCGCTGGCCGGGGGCGCCGAGGCGATCAGCCCCCCGGCCATCAGCACTACAGCCACCCCGCCGACGATGCGGTGCTTCATCGTTCCCTCCCGTCAGTTCGCGCCGGCTGCTCCGCCGGCGGATTGGGGACCTGCAGCACTCGCTGACGGGTGGTCATCTTGAACGGGTCCAGCGACGTCGACTCGTCCAGGGCCCCGCGCACGTCGTCCAGCGTGATGAGGCCGAGCTCGACCTGCAGCCAGGTGGCGCTCAGTCCGAAGGCGTGAGCCGCGCGCCGGGCCTCCTCGGCGTCGGGAAAGTCGTCGGCGTTCGCGCGCCCGACGCCGCCGTACCACCGGCCCTTCGTGACGCCGCAGGCATCACGCAACTGCTCGATGGTGATGTCGCGGTTCAGCGTCGCCTCGAGCAGGCGCTTCAGCCCCCACCCGGCGGCGTTGGTTCTCGGCATGCCTCCCAGAGTAACCGGATGCCAAAACACGGTCAAAGCGTCCTGAACTGCGATCTATCGACAATTTTCAAGAATTCTCCGCTCAAGACTAGACAGCAATTCATAATTTATGACAGTGTGTCTCCACAACGTCAGGCAGTGCCGGACTTCGGCACCGCGGTTCGCATCAGGAGGAACACCACATGTCGTTTGTCGTCACCGTGCCGGAGCTGCTGGAAGCGGCCGCCGGCCGGTTGCACGTTATCGGCTCCGCCGTCAGCGCGGCCAACGTGACCGCCGCATTTCCGATCACCGGAGTCATCCCGGCCGCGTCCGACGAGGTCTCGGCGGCGACGGCGGCGGCCTTCGCCGGTTACGGCCAGCTCTACCAGGCGATCAGCGCCGAGGCGGCCCTGATCCACGAGGAGTTCGTCCACGCCCTCGGGCTCGGCGCCAACGCGTATGCCGCCACCGAGGCGGCCAACGCGGGCCAGGCCGGGGGTGTCCGGGTGGCGCATGTCGCGCCGCCCCGCATGGCTCCGACGACGCCCGCCCGCATGACGCACGTCGCGCCTCCTCGCCCCGCCCCCGCGCCGCCTGCCACCCCGGTCTACGGCGCTGCGCCCGCCGGCCGGGCGTCGTATGGCAACTACGGCGGTTACGCCGGCGGCAACTATGGCGGCGGTCGCGTGGATCCCTACGCGCGATTCAGCTACGGCGGTAACTCGGCAGCATATGGGGGCGGCTACGGCGCCCCCCCGGCGCCGGCCGCACCGGCGCCCCCGGCGCCGCCGGGCATTTCGCCGCCCAACCCGGACATCGCCGCGCTGACCA
>NZ_LZKR01000156.1 GCF_001672915.1 Mycobacterium sp. 1245805.9
CCCGCGCCCGCCGCCGCCCCCCCCCCCGCCCCCCGCCCCACCGCCTAGACCGGCGGCCGCCGGCGGCCCGCCGGCGTTGGGGCCCGGCGCCGCGACCGGCGGGGGCGTCGGAGCGACCGGACCCGGGGCCACCTCCGGCCCCGGCGGCGGCGGCGGAATCGGCACCTGCGGCGGGTTCAGACCGATCACCGGCGAGGGGCCCTCGTCGTAGGCGTTCGGCGGCCCGGGCGGGGTCTGCAGGGTCGACTGCACGGGCGGAATGTTGGGCCCGCCCATGAGCTCGGCCAGCGACTCGGGCGTCATGAGCCCTTGCGTGATCGGTCCCACCTGCTGCCCCTGCATGCCGGGGGCCACGATCCACCCGTGTTCGGTGTTGCGGTGCGACGTCGGCGTATCCGGGGACCAGATGCCGGGGACGGTGGTGTCCTTATATCCGTTCGGCGGATGCAGGCGCGGCTCGGAGTAGGCCACGTCCTTGGGCAGCGTCTCGGCCGTGCTGGCTATGTTCAGGCCGAACGGCAGGTAGTTGAACTTGATCGCGTCGAGGATCGGCGCCAGGTACTGCGCGCACAACTCGGCGGACTCCTGGTAACCCAGCCGGCTGCCGGCCTGGATCGAGCTGCAGATGAACTGCATCGGGTTGGCGAAGTTGGTGATCGCCGGGACGGCCACCACCGACCCGTGCGTCGGGTGATAGATCTGGTTGATGTTCGCCGCGGCCGTCGGCAGGACGTGCAGCGCTGTCTCCAGCCCGTTCAGCGGATCCGGTTGCAGCAGCGCGTTCGTCGCCGTCGCCAGGTTGTTGACGTCGTGGGTCAGCACCTCGCGGTTCTGGTCCAGCCAGGGCCGCACCGTCTTGAGCAGGCCGTCGAACTGCTGTATGGCGTCGGCCAGGGCGCCGTCCGAGCTCGCGAGCCGCCCGGTGAAATCCGCCAGGTTCTCGTTCAGCGCGACGAACTGCCGGTCGTCCTGGTGCAGCGCGTTGACGAACAGGGCCAGGCTGCGCACCACCGCGAAGAAGTCGCCGCGACCCTCGTTGAGCGCGGTCAGCGCCTGCGACAGGCTGTTCAGCGTCGTGTTGAACTCCTTGCCCTTGCCGGCCAACCCGTTCGCGTAGGACTCGATGACCTCACCGAACGGACCCTTGGGCTGCTCTTGTGTGGGGCCCAGCTTGGAGATGATGTTGGTGATGCTGTTGCGCAGTTCGTCCCACTCCACCGGCACCTGGGTGCGGTCTTCGGGGATCACCGCGTTGTCGGCCAGCACCGGGCCGCCCTTGTAGGCCGGCTCCAGCTGGATCGCGCGCGAGGCCACCAGGGTGGGGTTGAGGATCACCGCCGACGCGCTGGCCGGCACCTTGTACTTGTTCTGGTAGTGGAAGGTGACCTTCATCTTGTCGCCGGCCGGCTCGATCTTGTCGATCGCGCCCACCCGCAGCCCCATGATCTGCACCTTGTCGCCGGCGTAGAGCGCGTTGGCGGCCGGGAAGTAGGCCACGACGGTGTTGTTCGTCAGCTTCTGGTACAGCCGCCAGCCGGCGTACCCGAGAACCAGGGCCAGCACGATCGCCAGCGAGCCGATGATCACCGACGTCCTCGACAGCCTCGGCAGCCGGATGTTGCGAACATCAAAGATGGTGCTCAATTCTGGCTACCTCCCGTGATGCCGCTGCCTCCCGTGCCGCCGGGGTTGATGAACGGCGCCGGCAGCTGGACCCCGGGCCCGGGGGGTGCCGGCGGTCCGGGCGGCAGGGCCGGCGCGAACGTCGACGGCGGCGGCGTCGGGCCGGCAGGTCCCAGGTTCTCGGTGCGCGCACCCGGCGGCGCCTGCGGCGGCAGCGGGACGGGGGTGCCGGGAACGTTGGGCGGCGGGTCACCCGGGCGCCCGGCGATGTTGATGCCCGGGGTGGGCGGCAGCCCGTCGGGATTGGGCGGCGACGTCAACACGTCGGTCGGCGCCGGGAAGCCGACCCCACCGAACGGACCGATGCCGGCACCCGCACAGGGCAACGGGTTCCACGGCCGCGGCAGACCCTCGTCGCCGACGGTGACGTTGCCGCCGGGGTTCGCCGGCGTGTACGAGCACGGCGAGCCGGGCGGGACGGCCGGACCCGGGTGGTCGGGCGTGCCCTCCAGCACCGGCGGCGCCGGCGGCGGCGCGCCGTTGGGCTGGCGGGTGCCGTTGGGGTCGGGCCACCGGAATTCCGGCAGACCCGCGCTGCGCCAGAAGTTCTCCGGGTCGATGCCGCGCTTCTTGAACGCGGCGTCGACGAACGGTTGCACGATCTGACCGGGGAACAGGTTGTGCAGCACCACCTTGAAGAACGGCCCCGACGCGATGGCCTCGTTGAGCGACGGGAGGAACTTGCCGACCTCGGTGAAACCGGCGGCGAGATCGTCCTTGCGCTGGACCAGGATGTCGCTGACGGTGCGCAGCTGCTCGAGCACGTGGTTCAGGTTGGGGTTGTCGTTGATGAACCCTTTGATCTGTTCGGAGAAGGCCGCGATGTTCGCGAGCAACGCGTTGATGGCCTGGCCGCGCTCGTTAAAGGCGGCCAGCAAGATCTTGGTGTTCACCAGTAGCCGGTCGACCTGGTCGGCGCGGTCACCCAGGATGCTGGCCACCTGGTTGGACTGGGCGAGCAGGTGCTTGATCTGCTCGTCGCGCTTGCCGATCGTGTCGGAGAACTTGGCCACCCCGTCGAGCGCGGCGCTCAGGTGCGGATAGGTCTGGTCGATGGTCTCCGACAGCACGTGCAACGACTGCTTGACCGTGTCGATGTCCCACCCGCTGGCGGCCTTCGTCACGTCGAAGAACGCGTCATAGATCTGATAGGGCGTGGTGCTTTGGCCGATCGGCAGCGAGTCACCGGGTCGCAGCTGCTTGTTGCCCCGGTTCTCGATCTCGAGGACCTTCTTGCCCAGGATGGTGTCGGTCTTGATCGCCAGCCGGCTCTCGGTGCCGATGCTCTCGGTGCCGATGTTGAACTTGATCAGGACGTGGTCGCCGTCGATGTCGAGGGCCTCCACCTTGCCGACGTCGAAGCCGGCGATGCGCACCTTGTCGCCCCGGGTCAGACCGCCGGAGTCGGTGAACTGCCCGTAGTAATGCGGCTTGGCCATCAACATGGGCACGCTCGTGAAGCTCTGCCCGACGCCGATGACCAGGAGCGTGACCAGGATGCCCATCACGCCGATGCGCATCCGGTTGGGGGGTTCCAGCGTTCTCATTGCGGCGTGCACCTGCCCGTCGGCTGGTTGAACAGCTTGACCGTCCGAATGGGGCCACCGGCCTGCAACCCGTTGATCTTGAGCGTGATGTCGCAGGCATAGAAGTTGACGAAGTCACCGTACGAACCGATGGTGCGCCCGATCATGTTCAGCGCAGTCGGCACCTTGTGGATGAAGTCGTTCAGCTGCTCGCGCTGATCGATGAGCGGCTGCTGAACGGCGTCCAGGTAGTTCAGCGTGCTGTGCAGCAGCCCCCGGTCCTCGGCCAGCAGGTCGGTCACCGTGCCCGCGGCGTTGCTGATGTGCGCGGTCCCGCCCGCCAGCTGCTCGCTGTGGCCCTTCAGCCCGGTGATCAGGACCTCCAGGTTGTTGACGGTCTGATCGAATTGCTGGCGATGCCGAACCGTGGTGTCCAGCACGATGTTCAGGTTCTTGACCACCTCGCCGATCGCCTGGTCACGCTCGCCGAGCTGGTTGGTCAGCTGCGCCGTCTGGTCGAGGATGTCGTTGATGGTGCCGCCCTGACCCTGGAACACAGTGACCAGCGCCGTCGCGATGGTGTTGACCTTCTGCGGGTCCAGCGCCCTAAACAGCGGCTTGAACCCACCGATCAGCGCGTCGAGGTCAAGGGCCGGCGACGTGCGCGACGCGGGGATGAATCCGCCCGGGGGCAGGACCCGGTCGGCGCCCTCGCCCTCGCCGCGCTTGAGCTCCAGGTACCGGTTTCCGATCAGGTCGAGGTAGCGGATCTGGGCCGTCGTCGACTGATACAGCGGGATCGAGCGGTCGACGTTGAAGTCCACCCGCGCCCGCCTGCCGCCGTCCACCAGCTTCACCGAGTCGACCTTGCCGATCTCCACCCCGGAGGCGCGCACGAACTGGCCCTGCCGCAGACCGCTGACGTTGGTGAACTCCGCCGAGTACTTGTTGGTGCGGTCGAACCGCATCTGGCCGAACACCACGACGATCATCACAGTGAAGACCAGCAGCACCAGCGAGAAGATGCTGAGTCGGACGATGGTACCGGTGATTTTCATGGGTTGATCGTGTTATCCCCTACCTGGCGGCCCCAGACGTACTCGATCGCATACGGCGAACCGGTGTCGAGGTGGTTGTACGGCGCGATGCTGTTGCCGGAGTCCATCACCAGCTCGGGTGCGGGCCAGAGGTCATGGGTGATGTGCTGCCAGCAGCCGGGCGCGCCCCCCGGTCCGCCGCGCCCATTCACCCGGGGCAGGTTCTCCGGCCAGATGTACGGGTTGGGCGCCCCACCGATCAGCGTGGCGATGTTGCCCAGGCCCGCCAGTCCCTGGGTGGGCAGCGCGAAGATCCCGATCAGGCCGACGAGGGTGATCGCCGACACCGGGTTGAGGAGCAGGCCCAGCCCGGAGAGCAGCTTCGTGTCGGCGTTGAGCGAATAGCCGTTGCCGCCGAGGAACGTCCGCGCGACGGGTTCGATGTCGTGGTAGTTGCGGACCGTGCAGAACAGCTCCGGGCTGTAGGTGTCCAGCAGCTCGGCCGTCGGCACCAGGTCCTTGGACCCGCGCGCCAGGTAGGGCCCGCCGCGCTCGAAGATGTCGGCCCCGGTGTTGCCGAACCCGGCGGCCGACAGCAGCGCCTGATCCAGGTCCTTCTGCTGCGCGTTGATCGAGCGCGCGGTGACCACCGACTTGTCCAGGAAGTCGATCAGGTCCGGCGCCGCGTTGGCGTAGGTGTCGCCCAGGTTGGCCAGCTGCTGGATGTCGCGCCGCGCCTGCGGCATCTGCGGGTTGACGTCGTCGAGGATCGCGTTGGCGTTCACGATCGACTGCCCGACCCGGTCGCCCAGCCCCGCCAGCGATTGCGCGGCGGCGCTCAGCGTCAGGTTCAGCTTCACCGGATCCACCTGCTGCGCGATCTCGGTGATGGTCTGGAACAGCGTGTTGATCTCCGTCGTCACCGAGCGGGCGTCAATCACGGTCTGCGGCGTGATCCGTTGCGGCGACGGGTTTTTCGGCGTCGTCAGCGACACGTATTTACCGCCGAACACCGTGGTCGCCTTGATGTCGGCGTTCACGTTGGCCGGGATCAGCTTCAGGTAGCGCGGGTAGACATCCAAGTTGAACTTGGCCGCCGGCTTGCCGTCCTTGACGGTCTCCGAGATGTTGGCAACCCGGCCGATCTCCACGCCGTTGTAGGTCACCTTGGAGCCCGGGTCCATGACCAGCCCGGCCCGGGACGCCACCATCGTCAGGTGTTCCTTCTTGGTGAAGTCCCCCCGGAACTGCCCGTACACCAGGACGAGTGCCACGGCGGCGACGACGAGCAGCGCGACCCCCGCCAACTTGTACGGCGGGTTGCGGGGCGGGTTGACCTTGCCGGGCGCGCCTAGGGTGGTCATGGCTACACCGTCAACGCGAAGTTGGGGTTGACGCCGTAGAGCGCCAACGCGGCGGCCAAAACGACAACCTGCACCGACACCAGCGAAAACCGCATCGACCGGCCGACGGCCTCGCCCACGCCGACGGGCCCGCCGCCGGCGTTGTACCCGTAGAAGCAGTGGGTGATCATCACGACGGCCGTGATGAGGATGGCCTCCACGAACGACCAGAACACGTCGTCGGGGCGCAGGAACGTCCGGAAGTAGTGCTCGTAGGTGCCGTGCGACTGCCCGTACAGCACGGTCGTGGTGATCTGCGGGGAGAGGAACGACATGATCATCGCCAGCGAATAGAGCGGGATGATCACCACCAGCCCGGCCATGATGCGGGTGGTCGCCAGGAACGAAATCGACTTGATGCCCATGACTTCCAGCGCGTCGATCTCCTCGCTGATCCGCATGGCACCCAGCTCCGCGGTGGCGCCCGCGCCGACCGTGGCGGCCATCGAGATGCCGGTGACGACGGGCGCGGCGATGCGCACGTTGATCAGCGCGGCGAAGAACCCGGTGAACGCCTCGACGCCGATGTTGCCCAGCGAGGCGAACCCCTGGATGGCGACCAGGGAGCTACCGGACAACGTCACGAACCCGACGATCGCGACGGTGCCGCCGACGACGGCCATCGCGCCGGTGCCCATGCCGATCTGGGCGATGAGTCGCAGCGTCTCCTTGCGGTAGTTGCGCAGCGCGTGCGGGATGTGCCCGAGGGCCACCACACCGAACCAGGCCATCTGCCCGACGTCGTCGAGTCCGCGGCCGAAGGCACCGCCGTACCGGTTGACGTTCTCGACGGCCCGCGGGAAGCGGGCGCGCAACACCGCACCGGTCGACATGTCAGCGCCCCGTTCCGAATCGGACGCCGATGGTGGTCAGCACGACATTGACCGCGTACAGCGCGACCACGCAAAGCACCACCGTTTCGTTGACGGCGGTGCCCAGGCCCTTGGAGCCGCCGCGCACGGTCAGCCCGCGGAAGCAGCCGACCAGGCCGGCGATCAGGCCGAACATGGCGGCCTTGACCGTCGCGATGACCACCTCCGGCAGGCCCGTGATGGTGGTCAGGGTCGCCAGATAGGCCCCGCCCGACACGTTCTGCAGGTACACCCCGAACAGGTAGCCGCCCACCAGGCCGACGGTGATGACGAGGCCGTTGAGCAGCGTCGCGACCAGGGTCGCGGCGATCACCCGGGGCACCACCAGCCGGTGGATCGGGTCGATGCCGAGCACCTCCATCGCGTCGATCTCCTCGCGGATGGTGCGCGCACCCAGGTCGGCGCAGATCGCGGTGGACCCGGCGCCGGCGACCACCAGCACCGTGGTCAGCGGGCCGAGCTGGGTGACCGCGCCGATGGCGGCGCCCGCGCCGGACAGGTCCGCGGCACCGAACTGGGCCAGCAGCACGTTGAGGGTGAAGATCAGCAGCACGGTCAGCGGGATCGACACAAAGATGGTCGGCAGGAAAGCCACCCGCATGATGAACCAGCACTGCAGGACGAACTCGCGCCATTGGAAGGGCCAGCGGAACAGCGCCTTACCGGTGAGAACACACATCCGGAAGAACCCGCCGATGAGCGTCAGCGGCGTCTCCAACTGGTCGCGCAGGTAGCCGACCAGGTGTGGACGATCCGTCGTCGAAGTCACCGGCTCCCCCTCACCTCGACCTCGCGTGCCCCGGGGCCCGCAGCGAAACGAGTCGCACGCGCCGCCCCCTCTCCGTCCCGCGGTCGGGGACACCCCCAGCGCACCCCGACCATGTGTCTGTGACCATCGGCTCCCTACCCGCAAGTAGTAACGGAGACCACAGGAATGTACCCGATGGCCTTGAGCGTGTGAACTGCATCCGCACAATTAACCCTTCGTCAACAGCGGGCAAACGTTACAGCTTCCGTCAACCTTCCCCTCGTGTGGTCAAATCCCTTGCCGCGGAACCACTTTCGGTCATATTGACGCCCCCGTAGCGAACCCGTAGCTCAGTCTTGAGCACCTTCCCGGCCGGATTGCGGGGCAGTGCATCGACGATCTCGAGCGCCTTCGGATGCTTGTACCGCGCGAGCCGCTCGGCCAGGAACTCCTCTAAGTCCTCCAGCCGCGGCGGGTCGCCGGTGACCGCCGCGACCGCGATCGGCACCTCGCCCCACTTGTCGTGGGCCCGGCCGATGACGGCGACCTCGGCGATCTGGGGATGGCCGGCGAGGACGTTCTCGACCTCCGCACAGTAGATGTTCTCGCCGCCGGAGATGATCATGTCCTTCTTGCGATCCACCACCCAGACGTAGCCGTCCTCGTCCATCCGGACGAGGTCCCCGGAGTGGAACCAACCGCCGGCGAAGGCCTCCGCGGTGGCCTGCGGATTGTTCCAGTAGCCGCTCATCAATGTCGGTGCGCGGTAGACGATTTCGCCGACCTCGCCGACGGGGACGTCGTTCATGTTCTCGTCGACCACGCGCGCGGCGACGGTGGGGATCACCTTGCCCACCGAGCCGCGCTTCCGGATCGCGTCCTCGCCGAGCAGCATGCAGGTGACGGGGGACATCTCGGTCTGTCCGAAGGCGGCCAGGATCTGCGTCCCGGGGAACGTCGCCGACATCTCCCGCAGCAGCGCGTCGGTCGCCGGGGCGGCCCCCCACGACATCACCCGCAACCTCAGATCCCGGGGTCGCGCCCGCTGTTCCGCGCACACCGCCTGCCACTGCGCCGGAACCAGGAACAGGCCGGTCACCTTCTCCGCCGCCAGCACGTCGAGCAGCTGGCCCGGGTCGAACGCACCCAGCGGGTAGATCACGGTGGGGACGCCGAGCAACATCGACGTCAGCATGTTGCCGATGCCCGCGATATGGAAGAACGGGACGCCGACGAAACCGACGTCGCTATTTATATCGGCGCCCATGGTGTACAGCCCGGTCATCGTCTGGCCGGTCAGGTTGGCATGGGTCAGCACCGCGCCCTTCGGCCGGCCGGTGGTGCCCGAGGTGTACATGATCAGCGCCGGCGAATCGTTCGGGATGTCGACCGGCTCGCGCTCATCACCCGGCTCGTCGATGAGGTCCTCGTAGCCGAACAACCCTTCGTCCGTCGACGCGCCGGCGACCACGATGGTGTCGAGCATCGGCTGGATGTCGCGCACCCCGGTGGCCACCGGGGCGAGCACCGCCTCGGTGAGCAGCACCCGGGCCTCGCAGTCGTCGACCAGGAAGGCGATCTCGGCCGACGTGAGCCGGAAGTTGAGCGGGACCGCGATGGCCCCGAGCGAGTTGACGGCCAGGACCGACTCCACGAATTCGGTGCGGTTGAGCATCAGGATCATGACCCGGTCGCCGAACCCGACGCCCCGGCGACTCAACGCGTCGGCCAGCGCGGTGACCCGGTTGTGCAGGCCCTGCCAGGTGACCGTGGTGCCCAGGAACCGCAGCGCCGTCGCGGTGGGTTGCATCAGCGCGTGCCGCTCCAGTTGGTTGACCCAGTTCTGCCGCCGGGCCAGGTAGGGCTGCTCGGTGGCCTGGGTCAGATTGGCCAATTGCGCGGTCAACTGCTGTCTCCCCTTTACCTCACGCACCGCTTGCGACAGGTTGATATTTGATAAAACATGGTGTTACGTGGGTCACATTATGGCTTTAGTGCCGCTCTGACAAGACCAGAACAAGACCCGCCCAGCCCGCGAAACCCCTGGCAGCCCGCGTGAACGCACCGATGTCGATCCAGCCGAGGCCCCGGCGACCGCTGCGCCGGGCGCAGCTGTCCGACGAGGTTGCGGCCCACCTGCGCGCGGCGATCATGTCCGGGGCGTTGCGCCCGGGCACGTTCATCCGCCTCGACGAGACCGCGGCCGAGCTCGGGGTCAGCGTCACGCCGGTGCGCGAGGCCCTGCTGAAGCTGCGCGGTGAGGGCATGGTGCAGCTGGAACCGCACCGCGGCCACGTCGTGCTGCCGCTGAGCCGCCAAGACATCCGGGACATCTTCTGGCTGCAGGAGACGATCGCCCGGGAGCTGGCCGCCGCCGCCACCGACCACATCACCGACGCCCAGATCGACGAGCTGCACCGCATCAACAACTCGCTCGAAGCGGCCGTCGGCGCCGGCGAGCCCGCCACCATCGCGGGCCTCGAGTTCGCTTTTCACCGCGTCTTCAACCAGGCCAGCGGCCGGATCAAGCTGGCCTGGTTCCTGCTCAACGCCGCGCGCTACATGCCGACCGAGGTATACGCGGCGGATCCCGAATGGGGCGCGGCCACGGTCGCCCACCACCGGGAGCTGATCGCGGCGCTGCGCCGACGCGACGCGGACGCCGTGATCGAGCACACCGTCTGGCAGTTCACCGACGCGGCTGCCCGGCTCACCGTGATGCTGAACCGCGCGGGAAGCTTCGACTGAGTCGGCTGACAAATGTCCGCCCCGCAACGGTCAGTGTGAGCTGACGGTTTTCGGTGTGTATTGGCGGCGCGATTCCGGCGATTTTCCCGCCCAGGAGTAACACCCAAAGCCCTCAATGCACACTCAAGTGACCGTGCGGCGCGCTCGCGACGCGAGCGCTACCCCGTGGCGATCGCGAGGGCGGCGTAGCCGGGCGAAGCGGGTCGCCACGATCTAGCTCAGCCCAGCTGCTCGGCGCGCTGCTTGAGGTTCTCGGCGAGATGGTCGAGCACGTTGCCGGCCATCGACTTCACCATCGGCGCGGGGACCGGCAGCGTCGTCTCGACGTCCATGTCCACCGTCAGCAGGCTAGCCGCCCCGGTCTCCACCACACTGAACAGCTGCTCCTGCTTGGAGAACAGGTCGCCCTGCTGCAGGACGGTCTGGATCTGATTTTCGCCCGGGTAGTAGATCGCCTGGATGAACGTGGCCTGCATGCCCTGGTAATCGGCGTCCAGCCGCACCTGGCTGGGGCGCCCGTCGTCGTAGCGGGCGAGCACCCACAGGCCCTTGATCTCCTCGTTCCACTCCGGGTAGCGCTCGAAATCGGCGACGATGCCCATGATCGCCGCGGCGTTGGCGCTGACCTCGACGGTCTTGCTCAAAACTGGCACCCGCGAAGCATATCGGGCGACCCGCCGCGCTATTGATCCACGCAGGCCGTCGCCAGCAGCGAGCGGATGGTGTCGGGAATCGGCACCGGCTTGCGGCTGGTCCGGTCGACGTAGACGTGCACCCAGTGCCCCAGCGCGGTGATCGGTTGCGGTCCTTCGCCCGACCGGAACACGCCGAGCCGGTAGGTGACGCTGCTGCGGCCGAGGCGGGTCACCGCGAGGCCCACCGCGAGGCCTTCCGGGAAATGCCGTTCGGAGAAGTAGCGGCAGCCCGACTCGGCGACGATGCCCAGCGCGGGCGTCCCGAGCGGGTCGACGCGGACGCTGGTGTTGATCCACGCGTTGATCGCGGTGTCGAACAGCTGGTAGTACACCGCGTTGTTGAGGTGGCCGAACATGTCGTTGTCGGCCCACCGGGTTCCCACCGGCCATAAGACCGGGAAGTCGGCGCTGGTGAGGTTCTCCGGCGGAGTCGAGGCCATTGGTCTACCAGTACCGCATGGCCTGCCGGAACAGGTCCCCGAGAACCGGTTTGGTCATCTCCCGTGGGGCGTTCTGCAGCAGGCGCTGCTGGGGGTAGGCGCTCTCGGTCAGGGCCGCCGCGTCGTCCTCGGTGTAGCCCACCCCGCCCAGTCCGTTCGGCATGCCCACGGCGCGCATGATCCGGATGAGTTCGTCGGTGAGCACCTCGCCCGCGTCCTCGGCGCCGGCGCCCCGGGTCTCGGCGCCGAGCAGCCACGCCCCCTCCAGGTGCCGCTCCGGGTTCGCCTGCGCGGTGAAGCGGAACGACGACGGCGCGTTGAGGATGACGGCCATGCCGTGCGGCACCAGCGGCTCGTCGGGTGGGTAACCGGCGGGGCGGAAGTCACGGACCAGCCCCGCCACCGCGTAGGCCATGCCGTGCGGCGCGTGGACGCCGGCGTTGCCGAACGCGATGCCGGCAAGCGTTGCGGCCCACATCATTTGCTCGCGGGCCTCGCTGTCGGAGGCGTCGCGCGTCGCGCGTTCCAGATACCGTCCCAGCAGGCGCAGCGCCTCGCGGCAACCCAGGTCGCTCCACGGGTTGGCGCCCTGGCTCATCGGTCGCAGGCTGGGCCGCTCGGGTGCGCGCCGCCGCACGTAGGGCCGCGCGGTGTAGGACTCCAGGGCGTGGGACAGCACGTCGAGGCCCGCCGACGCGACGACCTCGGGCGGCAGGCTGGCGGTGCAGTCGGGGTCGACGAGGGCCTCGGTGGGGCGCAGCGCGTGAGATGCGATGCCCGTCTTGGCCTTCAGCGACACCAGGTCGAAGATCGCGATGCCGGTCACCTCGCTGCCGGTGCCCGCCGTCGTGGGACAGGCGATGTGCGGCTTGAGCGGGCCGGGAATGGGCTTGCCCTCGCCGATCGGCGCATTGACGTATGCGAGAAAGTCGGCGGGATGGGTGGCATACAGGTTGGCCGCCTTGCAGGTGTCGATCACGGAGCCGCCGCCCAGCGACACGTAGCCGTCGGGGTTGCACTCCTGCGCGAAGCGGGCCGCATCGGCAAACGACGCGTCGGTGGGCTCGACGTGCACGTCGGTGTAGGTGATGACGTCCAACCCGGCCGCGACGAGCGAGTCGCGGGTCGTGGCGAAGACGGGCAGCCCGGCGACGCCGGCGTCGGTGAACAACGCCACCCGACGCAGCCCGAGGGCGCGCGCCCTGTCGCCCACCTCCGCGAGGCAGCCGCGCCCGAAGGTCACTCGTGACGCGTCGACGGTGAAGGCCCCGTCGCAGTCCTCGGCGGGAATCGGGAATCCGCAGCACGCCATCCGTGCCATCCTAGGTCGATCAGGTTGACCACCCGCGCCGCAGGGCCTCGCCCTGCAGGGCGAACAACCGCTCGGAGTCCGACCAGTCCGGCAGCAGCGAATCGAAGCCGTGACAGGTCCGGGGGAACACGTGCAATTCGGCGGACACCCCGGCGCGCAGCAGCTGCAACGCGTAGTCCACGGCTTCGTCGCGAAAGGGATCGATCTCCGCACAGGTGATCAAAGCCGGTGGCAGGCCGGCGAATTGGCCGCGGCGGGCGGGCACCGCGGCCGACAGCCCGGCGGCGGGCCCAAGGTAATGGCGCCACATCAGCTCGGCGGCCTCGCTGTCGAAGGCTGGGCTGGTGCAGAACTCGGCCTTGGACGCGGTTTCCCGATCGTCCAGCACGGGCTGGTGCAGCAGCTGGAACGCGACCGCGGGCAGCGAACCGTCCGCGGCGCCGTGCGCCAGGCACGCCGCCAGGGTGGCGCCGGCGCTGCTGCCCCCGACGGCCAGGCGCGCCGGGTCGACGGCCAGTTCGGCCGCGGTCGCCGCCACCCAGCGCAGCACGGCGATCGCGTCGTCCAGCGCGGCCGGGTAGGGATGCTCCGGCGCCAACCGGTAGTCGACCGACACGACAGTGCAGCCGCCGCGGCTTGCCAGCTCGATGCACTGGCGGTGATCGGTGTCCAGGTTTCCCAGCGCGAAGCCGCCGGCGTGGCAGTAGACGATCACCGGCGCCGGATTCGCTTCGCCGCCATGGTAAATACGCACCGGCACGTAGCCGGAGTCCGTCGCCACCTTGTCGTCGACGATCCGCACGCCCCGGGCGTCGGTGCGCTCGGCGGCCTCCCGGCGGCGCTGGTTGAACGGCTCGCGGATGAGCCCGATCGAGGCGGCGGAAAAGTCGGTGCGCGTGGTCGCGACTGCCTGCAGAGCGGGATCCAGCCGCTCGAAGCCGTCCAACCCGACCGGTTCCGTCATCGAGCCGGCGCCTGGAAGGTGAAGTCGGCGGGCCTGAATCTGCGCGTCATCCCCCAGAAGCTACGCGCGCTGCGCGGCCACTGCGTCACCACGCGCCCGTTGGGGGCGCGGAAGTAGTTGCTGCACTGGGTGGTCCACACCGTGCCGACCATCCAGCGGTCGACCTTGGCGACGAACGCCGCCAGCGCGGCGGGCCGCACCGCGACGTACGTCTTGCCCCGGCGCCGCATGTGTTTCAGCGCGCGCACGATGTAGCGGGCCTGGGCTTCGAGCATGAAGATCACGCTGTTCGAACCGACGTTGGTGTTCGGTCCGTAGAGCATGAAGAAGTTGGGGAATCCGGGGACGGCCATGCCGAAATACGCGTGGGCCCCGTCGCGCCACACCTCGCGCAGCGTCGTGCCACCCTCGCCGGACACATCCAGCTCTCCCAGGTAGTCGGCCGCGGCGTAGCCCGTCGCGCACACCACGACGTCGACGTCGCGTTCGGTGCCGTCCTCGGTGACCAGGCTGCGCGCGCGCAGGCAGCGCGCCGGGCTGTCCAGCACCTCGACGTTCGGGCGGGTCAACGTGGGCAAGTAGTCCGAGGAGAACACCAGTCGCTTGCAGCCCATCGGATGATCCGGGGTGAGCTTGCGGCGCAATTCCTCGTCGGGGACGGTCTTTTCGAGCATGTCCAGCGCGATCGCCTTGAACTCCTCGGTCTTTTCGCTGCCGTGCTCGATCACCGAGATGTTGGACTCGCTGCGCAGCCACAGCCGCGTGCGGTACAGCCTCTTGGCGAACGGTATGTGGGCGAACAGCCAGCGTTCCCGTACGGTGTAGGGCCGGTCGGGCTTGGGCAGGATCCACGTCGGTGACCGCTGCACCGAGTACACCTTGTCGGCCACCTTGGCCAGCTCCGGAAGCAGTTGCGAGGCCGTCGATCCGGTGCCCAGCACCGCCACCCGGGTGCCCTCGAGCGGGACCGAATGGTCCCATCGGGACGAGTGCATCAGCGTGCCGGTGAACGGCTCCTCCTGCACCAGCTCCGGGAACAGGGGGCGGGTGAACAGCCCCACGGCGGACACCACGATGTTGAAGTGGTGCGTTTCGCCGGCGGCCGTGGTCAGGCACCACCGCTGGGCGTCCTCTTCCCAACGCGCCGAGACGATTTCGGTGCGCAACCTCAGGTGTGGGCGCAGGCCGTACTTGTCGGCGCACCGCTGGAAATACTCCAGGATCTCGGGCTGCGCCGGCCACAGCCGCGACCAGTCCGAGTTCAGGTCGAACGAGTAGGAGTAGAGGTGCGACTTGACGTCACACGCCAGCCCCGGATAGGTGTTGATCAGCCAGGTGCCGCCGACGTCGTCCTCGCGGTCGAAGATGGTGAAGTCGTGGAAGCCGGCTTGGGCCAACAGGATTCCCAGCGCCATGCCGCCGGGTCCGGCACCGATGATGCCGACCGACAGGCTCATTGGATCTGCAGGCATTGCCCACCGTCGACGACAAGTTCGGCGCCCGTGATGAACGAGGCTTCCTCGGAGACCAGAAACGCCACCGCGTCGGCGATCTCGGTCGGTTGGCCGATCCGCCCGAACGCCGACGACGCGGCCAGCCGCAGCTGGGTGGCGTCGTCGAGCATCGGGGTCGCGACGGGCCCGGGAAACACCGCGTTGACGCGGATGCCGAACGGGGCCAATTCGGCCGCGGCGTTTTGGGTCAGGCCCCGCAGCGCCCATTTGGAGGAGCCGTAGGCGGCGTGCCGGGGGAAGGGGCGGATCGCCCCGGTGCTGCAGATGTTGACGATGGACGCGTTCGTGGCCGCGCGCAGCTGAGGGAGCGTCGCCTGGATGCCGAGGAAGGCGCCGAAACAGTTGATCCGCCAGGCGCTTTCGAAGCCCTCGGCGGTCTCGTCGGCCAACGAGGCGCGGTGCAGCGCGCCGGCGTTGTTGACGAGCGCCGTCAGCGACCCGAAGCGCTCGACGGCCGTGCGGACGGCCGCCTCCCACTGCTCGGGCGAAGTGACGTCGAGCGGGATCCCGATCACCTCGTCGTCACCCAATTCGTCGACCGCGGCGGCGAGTTCGTCGGCGCGCCGATCGCAGGCGGCCACCGCATGGCCGGCCGAGCGCAGCCGCTTGGCCATGGCCCAGCCCTGTCCGCCGGCGGCGCCGGTCACCAGTGCGACGCGTCGGCTCACGATGACGACACCTCGGGGCTGTCGGACAGGCCGCGGCTGGTGACGAATTGGCACCGGCGGCGCGAAAAGCGCCAGCGGCCGTCGGCGCGGACCAGCTCATCGTCGTACAAGGCGGGCCGCAGGTGCAGGTCACCCGCCCTGACGAACAGCACCTGCGACCGGGCCGTCGCGGTGTCGCCATTCACGTCGATGCGCGAGACCCCGGTCAGGTGCAGGCCGCGCGGCGCGTCCCGGAACATATTGCGGATCGCGTCATGCCCGTCGAAAGACTTTCCATAGACCAGGAATTGGGCGTCCGCGGTGAAGAGTTGGACGCATTCATCCCCATCGCCGGCATCCAGCGCCAGCGCGTAGGCGGCAATGAGTTCGCGTATTGCGGTCTCGGTCACTGTTCGCGAGCCTCGCGCAGGTGTTCGGCCGCGCCGCGCCGCAGGGCCTGCGATTCCGCGGTCAGGGTGATCATCCGGATTCCCAGCCTTGCCATGGCGTGACCCGTCTTGCCGTCCCCGGCGTGGATGCCGGTGATGAGGCCCGCCTCGGTGGCGGCGCGATGTATTTGGACTATCGCGTCCAGCACGGCCGGATGCTTGGTCGCACCAACAATATCCACGCCCATCGACAGGGCCAGGTCGGCGGGCCCGATGTACAGCCCGGCCAGCCCTTCGACGGCGCAGATCTCGTCGAGGCCGGACAGCGCCGCAGCGGTCTCGATCATCGCGAACACGCTCACCCGGGACTCCAGCGCGGCGGTGTCGTGGCCCAGGCTGGCGCGCAGCGGGCCGAAGCTGCGGACGCCCGCCGGCGGGTAGCGGGTGGCCGCCACCGCAGCGGCCGCCTCGTCCGCCGACTCGATCATCGCGATGACGACAGCGTCGGCCCCCGCATCGGCGACCCGCCCGATCGGCGCCGCGTCGGCGTTGGGCAGCCGCACCGCCGTGCCGATCGGCACGTGCTCGAGGCGCCGCAGCATGCCGGCGATGTCCGCGTCGTCGATGTAGCCATGCTGGGCGTCGAAGCCGACGTAATCGTAACCGGCCCTGGCGAATTCCTCCGGACCGAGCGCCGTGGGTCCCGTGATCCAGCCGCCCCAGATGGGGGCTCGGTCGCCGTCGAAGACGCTCACTCGGCGATCGCGATCTTGATCCGCTCGGGCGCGGGCCGGCAGGCCAGGTCGAAGGCGCCCTGCACGTCGTCCACGCCGAAGGTGTGGGTGAGGTAGGTGCCGAGCAGCTCGGGATGCTCGTCGGCGAACTTGGCCGCGGTGTCCAGGACCCGCCGCCGGTCCAGGGTCACACCGGATTTCAGCGTCAGGTTGTTGCGCAGCATCAGGCGCATGCTGATCGGGTAGGCCTCGTCGTCGGCCACGCCGAAATAGAACACAGTGCCGCCGGGCGCGGTGGCCTCGATGGCGTGCACGAGGGTGGCCACCTGGTGCCCGACGGCTTCGATGACGACGTCGGCGCGGTCGCCGGGGGCCAGCTGGCTCACCCAGCGGTCGCTGGTCGCGTGCACCGGGTCGTCGACGCCGAATGCCGTTGCGTGGCTTGTGCGGTCGACGGGGTCGACGCCGGTGACGCGCCGGGCGCCCGCGGCCTTGGCCACATAGGAGAACAGCAGGCCGATGGAGCCCTGGCCGATGATCGCGACATGCCGGCCGGCCAGGTCGGGCAGCTGTTCGCAGGCATAGAGCACGCACGCCAGCGGTTGCAGGCCGATCGCCTCCGCCGGGCTGAGCGCCGGGTCGTAGGGCGCCAGCATGCTGCCGTCGCTGATCACGCGTTCCATCAGGCCGTCGAACCCGGATGCCCAGCCCACCACCCGGTCGCCGGGGCGATGATCCGGGTGACGGCTGGCGATCACCTCGCCGGCCACCTCGTGGATCGGGAACCCGTCCTTTTCGGCGGCGCTTGGCCCGTCGTCGCCGGGCAGCCGGCCCCTGTTGCCGCGGAAGGCCGGCAGGTCACTGCCGCAGACGCCGGCGGCCGAAAATCGTAGCAGGACTTGGCCTTCGGTCAGCTGATCCGGCGTCTTGTCGGGGATCGACGTCCGCTCGAACTGGTAGGGGGCGATGATCCGGTAGGACCACACGTCAGACCTCCACCGGGATCTTGTTGTATCCCCACTGGAAGCTGGACGGCAGCCGGGTGGCGGCGTCGCCCCGGATCGCGAAGTCGGGCACGCGGCGCAGCCATTCGGTCAGCAGCACATCGATTTCCAGCCGGGCCAGGTGGTAGCCGATGCAGAAGTGCTGGCCGCGGCCGAACGCCAGGGCACGGCGGATCGGCCGGTTCCACACGAATTCGTCGGGGTTCTCGTACTCCCGCTCGTCGCGGTTCGCGGACGCGAGCAGGGTGATGACGCGCTGGCCGGGCCGGATGGTCTGGCCGTGAATTGTGTACGGCTTGCGGGCCGTTCGGGCGAACCACTGCGCTGGTGCGCAATAGCGGATCATCTCCTCGCGCGCGATCGGCACGTTTGTGGTCGGGTCGGCGCAGACCGCGGCCATCTGGTCGGGCCGCTGGCTGAGCTCCCACAGTCCGTGGGCGACGATCTTGGGCACCGTCTCCGTCCCGCCGATGAAGATGCACAGCATCTGGGTGGCGACCTCGACGTCGGACAGCGAACTTCCGTCGGGCAGGCGGTAGCCCAGCAGGCCGTCGACGACCGGGAGCGCGTCCCCGGACCCGGACCGGCGGCCCTCGACCACGGGTGTCAGGAATTCGAGGTAGTTGGGCCGCGCCTGCGCGGTGTCGACGCCCTCGCCGGGCTCGGCCAAACTGCCGGCGTTGACCGCGGCCAGCACCTGGGGTGCGAGATCGTCGGGCAGGCCCAGCAATCCGCACACCATCGAAGCGGCGACGATGCCGCCGTACTCCTGGGTCAGGTCGAACAAGCCCCGTGGCAGCAGCTCGTCGAGGCGCTCGTTGGCCAGCGTGCGGATCCGGGCCTCCAGCCCGGCGACCGACCTCGGACGCAGCGGCTGGAAGTGCGCGCGCCGGATCTCGGCGTACAGGTCGGTGTCGAAGACGGCATGAAACGGCAGCGGGTGCAGTGGCGGGTCGTCGAGCGGCCCGTCGTTGTGCCGAGCCAGCACCGACGCCGGGGGCAACGTGCCTTCCGTCGCGACGAACGTTCCGTCGTTGACCTCGAGCACCTGCCAGATGTCCTCGAAGCGCGACAGCGCGTAGGTGTCCCACTGCGGCATGTAGTAGACCGGGTGCTCGTCGCGCAGGATCCGGTAGTACGGCAACGGGTTTGCCATCACTTCCGCGTCGAACGGGTCGTACGAAAAGCTCACTGCAGTGGCGAGGGGGGTAGGGCCTGCAGTATCGAGTCCTCCCAGCCGTCGCGCAGCGCCGGCGCCACGCTCATCCAGGTGACGAGCTCGGCGGGTGGGGTCTCCTTGAACGACGGGTAATGGTTGGCGAAGCACTCCCAGCCGCCGTCCAGCACCCAGTAGTGGATGACCTCGTTGTAGCGGAAGGTCGTCGTGAACGAACCCAGCCACCGCTTGCCGGTGCGCTCCGACCAGGGGACGTAGAGCCGCTCGAGCTCGCGGATGTAGTCGTCCTGGCGCCCCGGCTTGGTCTGCATGATCTCCTGAATGACCAGCGCCGCACCGAAATTCGACTCGCGCAGCTGGGCCAGCGTTTTGTTGCTCGGCCCCGGGTACATGATCCGCCCCTCGCCCGAGGCGCCGATGCCGGCCAGGAATTCCGACCATTTGCCGGCCGCGACCTCATGGCTGCCGCCGCGCGCCTGGGCGGCGGCGATCCTGGCGTAGTCGGTGAATCCGTCGATCTCCCAGATGATCGTGACCTGTGGCCAGTGGCCGTTGTACGCGGTGGTCTCCCAGATGGCGAACAGCCGTGCGCCGAGCTCGTCCATCATCGGCTGGTAAGTGCCGGTGAACGTTTCGGTAAAGGCGTCGCTGCGCCCTGATCCCAGTGAGATCGTCTCGTGCAGGTAGAGCAGGGTGTGGCCGTAGTACTTTTTCATGGGCTAATAGAGCCGCGAGTTGGCTGCCATGTCGCAGAGCAGCGGCTCGGTGGGATCGACTGAATCGCAGGGCAATCCCGCCGCCGCAAGCGCGTAGCCCTTGAATCGGCGCGCCGCCGCGCTGAGCACGTGTTGCGTCCGGGTCATCGCACGGTCGACGCCCAGGGGCCAGCCGTCGCCCCACAGCGCGACCTCGGTCCACCGGTCGTCCAGCGACTCGAGCACCTTTTCCCGCACGCCCGCGTCGGCGGCGAACGCCTCGGCGCTGACCGCCAGGCTCTGGCTTCTCGACGCGGCGAGGGCCGGCCGCGCCTCGCCGTCGAATGCCTGCACGCCGAGGATCCGCAGGGAGTGCGCATCGCCGCCGTGTGGCAGCAGCGCGGTCACCTCCCAACCGGCCATCACCCGGTCGTAGAGCCACCCCCCGGCCGATTGCACGACGTCGGCGGCGCTGGCCGCGAAGACGTCCAGCCGATACCGCAAGCACTCGCCGTCCGCGCGGATCGTTCGTGCGGGGCCGACCCGGCGGTGGTGGCTGATGTCGAACGTTGGAGTGACCATCGTTGGTGTTTCCTGGGGCGCTCGTCGTGGGCTGCTGTCACCGGACAGCGTGACACTTCGAGCGAAATTTGTAAAGGCGCCCGGCGGGCTTCAGGACCCCCGCCGGGCCTTGAGCTCGGCCAGAACCTCGTCGGTGTGCTGACCCAGTTCCGGCGCCACGGAGCGCGGCGCCCACGGCGTGCCGTGGAAGTCCGCCGGCGTGGCAACCATGGTGACGGCGGCTTGTCCGTCCGGCACGTCGACCAGGCCGCCCGCGGCGTGGAACTGCTCGTCGGCGACCACGTCCTCGAGCGCGTTGACCGGCGACCAGAAGAAATCCGGTTCGCCCGCGAAGACCTCCGCCCACTCGTCGAGCGACTTGGTCGCGAAGATCCGGTCCAGCTCGGCGACCAGCGCCACGGCGTTGACGGCGCGGGCCCCGGCGTCGGCGAATCGGGGATCGTCCAGCCACTCGGGTCGGCCGACGGCGCGGCACAGCGGCGGCCAGTGCCGCTCGACGTCGAGCCCGACGATCCAGAACCGCCGCCCGTCGCCCGCCGCGTAGTTGTTCATGGCGGGGTTGCCCATCTGCTCGCGTTGCCCGACCGCGATCGGTTGGCCGGTCAGCAGGTAGGTGTTGAGGTCGAAGCTCACGGTGTAGGCGCCCTGGCGGTACAGCGAGGTGGTCACCAGTTGGCCCGCGCCGGTGCGGTCGCGGGCGACCAGGGCCGCGCACACGGCTGCGGCCAGGGTCATGCCGGCCGAGTGGTCGCCCATGCCGCCCCGCTGGAACGGCGGGGTGTCGCCGGGCCGGGTGAGCAGGTGAGCCAGGCCGGCGCGCGCCCAGAACGCCGCGATGTCGTAGGCGGCGCGGTCGGCGTCGGGCCCGGTCTCGCCGTACCCGGTGATCAGGCCGTAGACGAGGCGGGCGTTGCGCTCGGACAGCGTCGCGTAATCCAGGCCTAGGCGCCGCAACGCGCCCGGGCGCACATTGGTGATGAAAACGTCCGCGTCGGAAAGCAATTCGAGCGCGGTGTCGCGATCGGCCGCGGCGGTGAGGTCCAAGACGACGCTGCGCTTGGATCGGTTGTCCATTTCGAACGGCGGGTTGACCCCGAGATCGCAGCCCAGCATCCGGCCGAACATGCGACCCGGGTCACCGGCCGGCGGCTCGATCTTGATCACGTCGGCGCCCCAGTCGGCCAGGATCCCGGCGGCGGCCGGTCCGGCCACCCAGACCCCGAGTTCGACGACTTTGATGCCTTCCACCGGTCCGGCCATGGGTAAGTTCCTACCCTGTCGCCAACCGGACCGCACGCATCCCCGTGCCGGGAGCGTCAGCTCGCGAGCCGCTGGTACGCGAACGGGCCGTCGTGGTCGAACTCGGCGCGGTTGGCGTTGACGTAATCGGCGATGGTCATCGGCTTGTGGCCGCTGATGACCTCGACAAGGTTGTTCTCGCCGGCGAAAATCCCGTCCTGATAGTCCTGGGCGACGCTGCTGATGTGCTGGACGAAGAAGTCCGTCCGGCCCTGGGCGGTGAGGGCGGCCGCAAAGGCGGGGATGTCGACCGGCTCGTAGTGCACCGGGATCCCGAGCGTGTCGGCGATTTCCCCGGCGATGCCGTAGTGGTCGAGCTCGTGGTCGCCGACGAGCGGGTAGACCTGGCGGTCGTGTGGCGCAGGATTTTGCAGGATCGCCGCGATCACCCGAGCTTGGTCGAGCCCGGAGATCGGGGCGTGTCGTCCGGTGCCGAACGGAAGCCGCAGGACGCCCTGGTTGTCGCCGCGCTGCCATTGCCATTTCAGCCATTCGGCGAAGAACGTCGGCCGCAGGTGGGTGGTCTTGAAAGCGGCGCGATCGAGCAGTCGCTCGGCCAGCCAATGCTGCTGGGCTGCATTGCTTTTCGCGTCTCGTCGAGCGGATATCTGCGACATGTTGACCACGGCGCCGACGCCGGCCTCGCTGGCGGCCTGGGCAAAGATCGCGGTGGCGGGAAGCAGAGTGCCCGGGGCGATCGGGTAGCAGAAGTACGCGGCGTCGACACCGGCCATGGCCGAGCTGACGGAGCGGAAGTCCAGCAGGTCGCCCTCGACGATCTCGGCGCCGAGGGCGGCCAGTGCGTCGGACCGGTGGTCAACGCGGTGCACGAAGGCGCGGACCCGGTGGCCCGCATCGAGCAGGATTTTCACGCTCGGCGCCCCGGTGTTGCCTGTGGCGGCGGTGACGAGGAACAGCTGATCCGATGGCATCCTTTGCCTCCATTGCTGAGTAACGATAACGTTAGTAAGATGTAAGCACGTGCTGCTGGATAACGCAAGCGTTAGTCAAGGGGATTTCCGATGGAGTTCGAGAAGCGACTGCAAGACCGGCAGCGGTGGTCGATCGGCGAGGCCTGTTCGATGTCGAAGGTTCTCGAGTTGCTCAGCACCAAGACCGCCTTCCAGGTCGTTCGCGAATTGTTCTTCGGCACAACGCGCTTCGAGGACTTCGTGGAGCGGATCGGAACGTCGGCACCGGCGGCGTCGCGGGCGCTCAAACAGCTCGAGGCGGCGGGGATCGTTTCTCGCGTCCCCTATCGGGAACCGGGAAGCCGCGCCCGCGACGAGTACCGGTTGACCGAGGCCGGCGAGGACTTGCTGCCCGTGTTCATGTCCCTCGTGCAGTGGGGCGACGCCTATCTGCAGGACGGCCCGGCGCCCCTGTCGTTCGTCGACGCCGACACCGGCCGAGCAGTGCGGGTGCACGTCACCACCGACGCCGAGGCGCCCGGGAAGCGGTCGGCGGACATTCAGATACGGCGCACCGCCGGCGCGCGGTCTAGCCTCGCACCATGAGTCTGGTCGCCGGACGTGGTCCGCTGAGCACAGATCCGGCCGGGAGGTTCTCTGCGCCGATCCCCGCCGGCGTCGTCTACGTCGAGCCACACCCCCGGCGCGTGCAGGCGTTCGTCAACGGACGCGCGGTGATCGACACCGAAAAGGCCCTGATGGTGCATCGGCCGGGCCGCCCGCTCAGCTACGCGTTTCCGGCCCAAGCTGTCGGCGACCTGCCGAACGAGCCGGAGCCCGAGGCGCCGGGCTTCGTCCAGGTGCCCTGGGACGCGGTCGACACCTGGCTGGAGGAGGGGCGCAGGCTGGTGCACTACCCGCCGAATCCGTATCACCGGGTGGACTGCCGCCCGACGACGCGCCGCCTGCGCGTCACGGTCGACGGCACGACGCTGGTGGACACGGACGACACGGTGATCCTGTTCGAGACCGCGCTCGAGCCTCGCCTTTACGTCGACCCCAAACACGTGCGCACCGATCTGCTGCGGCGATCCGAGACGTCGAGCTACTGCAACTACAAGGGCTTCGCGACGTACTGGTCGGCGGGCCCGATCGACGACGTCGCGTGGAGCTACGAGGACCCGCCGCCCGAAAGCCTGCCCATCAAGAGCTTTTTCAGCTTCGACGCCGCGCGCGCCGATGTCGTCGCCGAGCTGCCGCTCAGCCACCGCCCCTAATCGCCCGACTCGTCTTTCAGCGCCCGCCCCAGTTGACGTCTCGCGGTGACTCCCAGTTTGGTGAACACCTTGCGCAGGTGGTACGCGACGGTATTCGAGCTGATGTACAACTGCGCGCCGATCTCGGCGTTCGTGGCTCCCCGCGCCGCCAATGCGGCGACCTGAACTTCCCTCGGCGTCAGCCCCGAAGAGTCTGCCGGGGAATGCCTTTCGCGCACACGCTCACCGGTCGCCTCCAGCTCCAGCCGAGCCCGCTCCCGAAAGGCTTCCATACCGATGGCGGCGAACATCTCGTAGGACGGTCGCAGCTGCGCGCGGGCATCGAGTGGGCGTCGCTCCCGGCGCAGCCATTCCCCGTAGACGAGTCGCGCACGGGCGGCGGCCGGACGAAGGTTCGTGCGGTCCAGCCGCTCGACTCCCTCGCGGTAGAGACCTTCGGCGGCCGCGTCACCACTGGCGAGCGCCCTCGAGCACGCCAAAGCCCCTAGCGCCCAGTCGGTATCGGCTGCATGGGCACTTTCGGTCAGCATGTGCAGGGCCCGGTTCGCGACGTTCGCCTGCCCACAACGCGTTGCCGCCTCTATCAACTCCGGCAGCAGGAAGTTCGCCCACAGCTCCTGGGGATGCTCGCTGCCCTCTCGGGCCGCGGCGAAGGCGTCCTCATACCGTCCGAGCCCATTGCACAACACCGCCGTTGCCAACTCAATCGAGGCCAAGCCCATCCCCTCGCCCCGCGCAACCGCATAGTGCCTGCCGGCGCGCATTAGCCGCCGGGCCTCGGCCTGGTCGCCCCGCCACGCCGCAAGAGGAAGCGCGGCGTAGGGAAACATCATCGTCGCCGTCGAGCCGGCGACCGAGTCCGCCTCGGCGATCAACCGCCGAGCCGTCGCGAAGTCACCGGTCCAAACGAGCGCCGCCGCATGCGACTGCAGCGCGACGGCCAGCGCACGCTCATCGCCTGCCTCCCGGGCCAGAGCGACCTGCCGAGCCGGGAGCAGCTGCCACGCCCGATGGTCCCAGGCGATGATTGCGGCGTGGCAGGCAAGCCAGAGCCATCGCGTCCCGTCGTGGTGGCGTGTTTCGTCCATGCGACAGAACGCGTCTACGGCCCGTCGGACCAGCCTCACTCCCCCAGCGCCATCGAGGACGACGGCCGTCAATCCATCCAACATGACATCGGTTGGGCGGGCGGGTTCCTCCGGGCGGGGCGCGGCCGCGCCGGCCACCGCCACTTCCAGAACACCGCGAGCCCCGGCCAGGCGGCCGGCGAAAAGGACCGTCGAGAGCGCTTCCAGATACAGCTCGCGCGCCAACCGGATATCGCGCGCCGTATAGGCGTTGGCCAGCTCAAGCAAGGCCGCGGCTGCGTCGCTGCCGAACTTGCAGGTGAACATCATCTCGCCGCGCAACACGGAAGGTAAGGCCTCGGCCTGCTCTATCACTGGCGCGTGCTGAGCAGGGTTCATCGGTGCGCTTGCCAAGGTGGCGATGACCGCGCGCTGCCGCATCCGCTGGGTGCGCTGACGAGGCCGCAATCGATGACTTCGCGCCCGCCCCAGTTCCGGGCGTAAATCACGTGGGAAGTGTATCGGCTGGACATCCCCCATGCGCGGGTCCGATTTGGTGCGACGGAACTTCACGGCGCCATGGCCGTCAACCGCACTCGACTACCAGGTGTTGAGGATTCAGCGGCCACCACGCCAAGTCACCATCGAGGTGAGGCATCGCCTGCGGGCATCGGCCTGATGGGAAGGAATGAGTTGCCATGACCACCGTCCGCACCGCGATTCTCGATCTGCTCCGCGCGCACAATTTGACGACCTGGTTTGGAAACCCGGGCTCTTCGGAATTGGCTCTGCTGCAAGACTTCCCAAACGATTTCCGCTATCTGCTGGGACTCCAAGAGATGGTGCCCGTCGGTATGGCCGACGCATACGCGCAAGTTACCGGCCGGCCGGCGCTGGTCAATCTCCACACCGCCCCGGGGATGGGGAATGCCCAGGGACAGCTGTACAACGCGTTCGTCAACAAAACGCCTTTGATCGTCACGGCGGGGAATCAGCGCCGGACGATGCAAAATCAATACTGCCTGCTGACCAACATCGAACCCACCTCGGTCCCGAAGCCATTCGTGAAATGGGCGGCCGAACCCGCCCTCGCCAGCGAGGCTCCTGCCGTATTGGCTCGCGCCATCCACCTGGCGACTACGCCGCCGACGGGCCCGGTGTTCGTTTCGCTTCCGATGGACGACATGCCAATCGAGCTCGACGAAGCGCAGGCGGGTGACGTCGCCACCATCCGAGACCGTTCGGTCACCTCCGTGTCGGGGTTCTCCGCCGAAGTCGCCGAGCAGCTCGTTACGCGGTTGGACGTCGCGCGATCACCGGCGTTGATCGTCGGTGGTGACGTCGAGCGCTACGGCGCGTGGGAGGCGGTAGTCGGATTGGCCGAGCGCACACAATCGCCGGTGTGGACGGCACCGCTGACCGGATGGAGCGGCTTCCCGGAGGACCACGCGCTGTATCAGGGCATACTGCCGCCCGGCGCCGGTTGGATCTCACGCATGCTTGCCGGACATGATTTCTTGTTGGTGATCGGTGCCCCGGTATTTCGGTACTACCCGCGGGTTCCCGGCCCGTACCTGCCCGAAGGCGCGACCTTGGTCCAGATCACCAATGATCCCGACGAAGCCGCCCGCGCCCCCGTCGGCGACGCCATCGTCGCCGACCTGGCCAGCGCTGCCCAGGCACTTCTCGCCGCGGCGAAGTCGACCAAGCGGGGTGCCCCCGCCCCGCGCGCAGCGATTCCGGACCTGCGACAAGCGCAAGCTCCCTTGGAGCCCGAGGCGCTTTGGACGGCGGTCGGCGTGGCCGCACCCGCGGAGACGCTGTGGGTCAGCGAAGCAGGTAGCAATGAGGTCGCGATCACGAACAGCATCCGGCCCGGCCGCCCGTTGTCGCACCTGTCGGCGGCCGGGGGCGGCCTCGGTTACGGGCTGCCCGCTGCAGTCGGGGCGCAATTGGCGGCCCCGGATCGCCCGGTCGTCGCTCTGATGGGCGACGGCTCAATGCATTACGCGATTACCGCATTGTGGACCGCGGCCCAGTACGAGATACCGGTCACCATCGTTGTTGCCTCGAACGGCGAATACGGAGTGGTCAAAGAATTCGGTGTGTGGGAGAAGACCCCCGCCGTTCCCGGCCTTGACCTGCCGGGGCTGGATGTCGTGGCCACCGCGGCCAGCTACGGTGTCGACGCGCACGAAGCCCAAACGACCGACGACATTGTCGAGATGGTGCGGGCCGGCATCGCCGATCGCCGTCGGCCCACCCTTATCAACGCCCGGACCACTCCAGTCCGGGCGTAGGCCTGTGCTAGCCGCCGTAGCTAGGACGCCCGAGCTTCAGGGAGTGCTGGGCGATCATGTTGCGGAACACCTCGAGGGTGCCGCCGTAGATGCCGAGCGGCAGCGCGAGCCGGTAAAGGTGTTCCGTCGCACCGTCGCTCGCGGCGCCATGGGCATCGGCGGGCAGCGCGGAGGCCGGGCCCAGGATGTCCATCAGATCCGGGGAGATGTCGCGCATGGTCTGCGCGATCGCGACGCGCCCGAACATCCCGGGCGCGGACAGCGCCGCCTCCATGCGCGCGACGGCCCGCCCGAGCCGGTACTTCACCGACTCGTCGTCCACCTCCGCAACGAGCGCCGCGACCGTGTCGACAACCTCGGCCATGATGTCGCCGTGCGCCGACATCGCCGCAACGTATTGCAGGCCATGGTCTTCCGGGTCGACCATGCCGTGCTCGGAGTCCAGCGCCGAGCGCATCACCGTCCAGCCGGCGTTGACCTCGCCGATGCGGTACAGGTCATCGACGCGCACGTCGCTGTAGTAGACGATGTTGGTGCGGTCGCCGTCCAGGGTGCGGAGGGCCTGAATCTCGATGCCCGGCGTATCGAGCGGCACGAGAAACATGGTGAGGTTCTTGTGTTTCGGTGCCTGCGGGTCGGTGTTGGTCAGCAGGAAGACATAGCGGGCGTTCTGCCCGTTCGAGGTGAACATCTTGGAGCCGTTAATGATCCACGCATCCCCGTCCCGTACCGCGCGGGTCTTGCAGGTGGCGACGTCGGAGCCGCCCTCGGGCTCGGTGTAGCCCAGGCACAGCCGGATCTCGCCGGACAGCACGCCGGGCAGGACCTTGTCGGTGAGCTCCGCCGCGCCGAACTGCTGCACCAGCCGCGCGACGACGGACGTGGTCCCCCAGTGATACCAGGGCGTGTGCGCCCGGGCGATCTCGAGGTGAAAGATGCGCCGGCGAACCGGGCTAAATCCGCCCTCGGACTCCTGCCGCCAGTCCGACGCCAGGTAGCCGGCTTCGCCCAGCGCCAGATGCACCTGCTCGTCGAAGTTTTCCCCGAACTCGCGCTGGCGCCGCAGCACTTCGTCAGTGACGTGCTTGGCGATGAAGGCCCGGGTTTCCTCAAGGAACTCCTGGTCCTCGGCGCTGAGCTCGACGGCTGAGAAGTCCATTTACATCGCGTCGATCACGAGCGTGCGGAACCGATCGAGGGTCTCGATCGCGTGCGCGATGCTGTCGCCCGGCAGGTGGACGCCGACCCACGTGACGCCCACGGCCGCAAGCTTTTCCAGGCCGCCGAGGTAGGCGTCCGCGTTGAAGTCGTCGGTCGCGGGGCTGCCGCCCTCGAAGTTGCTGAAGGTGATGTCGATCGCCGACCAGTCCCTGCCCGCCGCATCACAACGGCGCCGCAGGTCGTCAATGCCCTCGGTGAGGCGCTCGACCGAGTCGATGACCGCGGTCCCGGCGGTCTGGGCCAACTGCGGCGGGGCGGGAAACGGGCACCAGCCGTCGCCGTACTGGGCGACGCGCTGGCGGGCGGTGGTGGTGTTGCCGCCGACCCAGATCGGCGGACAGGCGACCGGCCTGGGGTGCGCGGTGATGCCGCGCGCGCTGAAATGCCTTCCCTCGAACGAGATATCGTCGTCGGTCCAGATCGCCCGGATCACCTGCAGCGCCTCGTCGAACAGCTCGGCGCGCTCGTCGTAGCTCACGCCCAGCGCCGCGAATTCCCGTTTCAGATAGCCGACGCCGACCGCGAGCGTGAAGCGGCCACCCGAGAGCAGGTCGAGCGTGGCGCCGGACTTGGCCACCACGAACGGGTTTCGGTACGGCAGCACCACGATGTTGGGAATCAGGCGCAGCGTCGTCGTCCTGGCCGCCGCGAAACCCAATGCGACAAAGGGATCCAACGCGTCGTGACCCCCGGCCTCCAGCCAGCGCTGCGACGGCGCGGGGTGGTCGGTGAAGCCGAAGCCATGCATGCCGGCCGCCTCGGTGGCCGCGGCCACCTTGCCGATGCCTTCGCCGCTGACCAGCTCCGGGTTGTACGGATGGCTGTGCATCGGGTGGGTGATGGTGAAGCGCATGGCGGTCAGAATCGTGCGCGGGAATCGATCGACGTGTCGCTGGTGCGCAACGGACGGATCAGCGCCTCCTGGGCGAAGGAGGCCAGCAGCTCACCCTCCTCGCTGTGTACCGTGCCGCGCACGTACGACATCCCCGCGCCGACCTGGGTGCTCTCGTGGGTGTAGAGCAGCCACCCCGCCCAGCGCACGGGTTCGTGGAACGCGACCGAGATGCTCATCGGCGCGGTGGACACGGTGAGGTGCGCCTGGCTGGTGCCGATGCCCGGGTGCGCCCGCATGGTCGTGGAGATGCCCAGGTGCCCGGTGAAGTAGGCGACGAGGGCCTTGGCGAGGTCGTCCCGGGTCGGGATCGGGTCGTAGTGCAGCCACGCGTACAGCTCGGGCGGCCCGACCTCGTCGGGGCTGTTGACGTCGACGACGTCGACGAGGCGCAGCTCGCGCCCGATCATCGGCATCGGCGAGTGATTGGCGTCCGCGGGCGGGGCCACGTCGGGGCGGGGCAGGTGGTGGCGGATGACGTCGCCGGTCGGGACGTCGGCCAGCACGGTGATGCTCAGGCAGCGCCGGCCGTTCTGGTGCACGGCTACGACGGCGGTGGCGGTGGACCGGCCTTCGGCCACGACGTCGAGGACGAGTTCAATCGGCGGGCCGACCGTCACGGCGCGGGAGAACACCGCGTGCGCCGAGCGCACCGACTTGTCGGGGAATCGTTTGGCCACCGCGACGATCGCCTGGGCGAGCACCTGGGTGCCCTCCACGACCTGCCGCTCGTCGCCGACGGCGATCCCGGTGTCGCCGGTGAAGCGATCCGGCCCGTCGGCCTGCACGTCGAACAGGTCCAGCAGACCCTGCACCGTCCACTCGGTCTGCTCAGATTCTGTGGTCAAATCCGGTCCACCTCCGCGCTCTCAACTCAGGGCTCAGCGTGACACTTTGCGTAGGATTTGTAAAGCTTGGCTAACTGACGCAGGGAGGCAAGACAATTGGGAATCGTGACGAGCACCTCGGAGACCGCCTTCACCCATTCCGCCGAGGCGGTGTACGACTTCGTCACCAATCCGGCCAACTGGACGAAGACCTATCCCGGCAGCGCGCACATCGGCAAGTTGCCGGAGCTTCCGCTGAAGGTCGGTGACACCTGGGAGGAGGCCGGCCCCGACGGCGACCGCATCTTCAGCTGGCAGCTGGCCATCGCCGACCGGCCCACGCTGTTCGTGTTCAACTCGGTGGGTCGGCTCGGGCACGACCGCCGGGGCGAGGGCGGGATGGAGGGCCGGATCACCGTCACGTACCGGTTCACCAGGCCGGGCCAGGACGTCACGCTGTTCGCCCGGACCATGACGATCGAGGCGTCCAAGCACGCGCCCTTGCCCGACGCGCTCTTCCAGCAGGCCAACCCGGCGCGGATCGACGCCTACCACGCGGCCGTGGCGCGCGAGCTGGGCGAGATTGACACCGAAGCACGTCGTACGTGACACTTTTCCGGTGTTTTGTAAAGGCGTGAGCGGATGATCCCGGAGCCGTTGGCCAAGGGGTTCTGCTTCGGTGAGGGCCCACGCTGGTTCGAAGGGCTGCTGTGGTTCTCCGACATGCTGGGCGAGGCCGTGCACACCGTCGACCTGCGGGGCTCGGTGACCACGGTGGCGCTGCCCGGGCGCTCCCCGTCGGGCCTTGGGTTTCGGCCCGACGGGTCCCTGCTGATCGCCTCGACCGAGGACCGGCAGGTGTTGCGCTACGACGGCGAAACCGTCGAGGCCGTCGCCGACCTGGCCCCCCTGACGCCGGTCAACCTGGGCGACATGGTCGTCGACGACGCCGGGCGCGCCTACATCGGATGCCAGGCGTTCTCCGGCGGCGCGATCATCCGCCTCGACACCGACGACGAACCCAGTGTCGTCGCCGAAGACCTCGACTTTCCCAACGGCATGGTGATCACGCCGGACCGAAAGACGCTGATCGTCGCCGAATCGACGGGCCGGCGGCTGACCGCGTTCACCATCGGCGACGACGGCGGGCTGAACGACCGCCGGATCTTCGCCGACGGCCTCGACGGCCCGCCCGACGGCATCGCGCTGGACGCCGAGGGCGGGGTGTGGGCGTCCATGACGCTGGCGCACCAGTTCGAGCGGATCACCGAGGGCGGCGCCGTGACCGACCGCATCGACATGGGCGAGCGGGTGGCGATCGCGTGCGCGTTCGGCGGTCCCGCGCGCCGCACGCTGTTCCTGCTGTCGAGCACCGACGCCTATCCGCAGCGACTGATCGGCACCCGGCTCTCCCAGGTGGACGCGGTAACGGTCGACGCCCCCGGCGCGGGCCTACCCTGACACCCGGAAGGCAGACGATGACCGACTCCTATTACGAGCTGATCGATGACGCCGACCCGCGGGGCGAGAAGTTCGCGGCGACCGATCTGGCGCGCGGCACCTGGTCGGCCGCCATCCAGCACGGCGGCCCCGTGTCGGCGCTGTTGGTCCGGGCGCTGGAACGCTGCGACCAGCGCGACGACACCCGGCTCGGCCGGGTCGTCATCGACCTGCTGGGCGGGGTGCCGGCCGAGGGCGACCTGTGGGTCAGCTCGCAGATGCAGCGGGGCGGCAAACAAATCGAGCTCGTCACCGCCGAGATGCTGGCACCCGGGCCCGACGGGGAACCCCGGCCGGTGGCGCGCGCCAGCGGCTGGCGGCTGCAACAGCTGGACACCCACGCGGTGGCCCACGCCGCGACTCCGCTGCCCCGGCCGCGGGCCGAGGCCCGCGATCGCAACCTCAAGGCGAGGGACTGGGATCGCAACTACGTGCACAGCCTGGACTGGCTGTGGCTGACCGAACCGCTGAGCGAGGGCCCCGGCGAATCCTGGATCAAGCCGACCGTCGACCTCGTCAAGGGTGAGGCCATGACCCCGCTCGAGCGGCTGTTCGCGGTGGCCGACTGCGCCAACGGCATCGGCAGCAAGCTGGACATCACCAAGTGGACGTTCCTCAACACCGACCTCGCGGTGCACGTGTTCCGGGTCCCCGACGGGGATTGGATCGGCATTCGCGCGGAGACCAGCTACGGGCCGGACGGTATCGGGACGACGGTGGGGACACTCTTCGACGAGGGGGGCGCGGTCGGCGCCATTCAACAATGCGTGCTGGTGCGAGGGCGCCCTGGCCGGGAAGCGAAAAAACAGTGACACACTCGCGATACTTCGTAAGGTTTCAGTTATGAGCCACCCGGCCCCCGCCGCGGACATCGACACCTCGACGCGTCAGCGCATCCTCGACGCCACCGCCGAGGTGCTGGGCCGCAACGGCAAGACCAAGCTCAGCCTGTCCGAGGTGGCCGCCCAGGCGGGCGTCTCGCGGCCCACGCTGTACCGCTGGTTCGCCTCCAAAGAGGAACTGCTGTCGGCGTTTTCGCAATACGAGCGGCAGAGCTTCGAGAGCGGCCTGATCCGGGCCACCGCAGGGCTGAAGGGAGCCGACAAGCTCGACGCCGTGCTGCGCTTCATCGTCGAGTACCAGCATTCGTACTCCGGAGTGCGGATGGTCGACGTCGAACCCGAGCACACCATCGCCCAGTTCGGCCGCGTCATCCCGCAGATGCGCGACGGCCTGCAACGACACCTCTCCGGGCCCAACGCGGCGGTGCGCGCCGCGACCGTCATCCGGATCGCGATCTCGCACTACATCGTGCGAAGCGACGACGCCGATCAGTTCCTGGAGCAACTGCGCCACGCCGTCGGGATCAAGGGCGGCTCCTGATCACATCCCCCGCGAGCGCGCGTGTTTGTACGGCGACACGCTGTATTACCCGTACAACTGCGCACCCTCGCGGACGAGAGGATCAGTCGAGCCGCACCACGACCTTGACGCGGCCCTTCTCGTCGCGGCTGGCGAGCGCGTGCCCGGTGCGGTCGGCGCCGTCGAAGTTCAGCAGTGTGATCGGCCCGCCCTCGCCGAGGAAGTTTCGCCACCACGTCTTGCTGTCGGGCGACATGACGTTGATGACGATGCCGTCGCCGGTGCGGCGGTACCCGACCGGGGTCTGGATCGTCCTACCCGTACGCCTGCCGACATAGCGAATTTTGATCAACCCGCGCCGTACCAGTGGCCCCACGACGGGTGCGTCGATCAAGGCATCAAAGACATTGTTGATGATTCCGGCAATGGGCGCGTCGAAGATTCCGAATGCCATGAACGCCAGCGTATGTCAGACGGCGTGATAAGGATCAGTCGAACAGCACAGCCGCGTTCAGGTAGCCGGTCGGATCCAGCGCGGCCTTGACCGCCCGCATCGCGGCGATGTCGGCGGGCTCGCGCGACATGCCCAGGTACGGCCGCTTGCGAGTGCCGACGCCGTGCTCGGAGCTGACGTTGCCCCCGCACCGCGCGATGAGATCCATCATCGGCGCATACAGCGCCTGCTCGCGTTCCGGCGGGCAACGCAGCACGTTGAGGTGCAGGTTGCCCTCGCCGATGTGGCCGAACAGCACGGGCAGCGCGTCGGGCGCATGGACCGCGACCAAATCGACCGCCTCCCCGGCGAATTCACCGACGGTCGACAGCGGCACCGACACGTCGAACTTCAGCGGCGGCCCGTACACGCCTAGCACGTCGGCGAGCGACTCCCGCACGCGCCACAACCGTTGCTGCGCAGCGACATCCACGCCGACGGCGGGCTCACTGGCCAGGCGCGCGCCCTCGAGCAGGTCGGCGAGCCGCTCCGTCTGGTCGTGGTCGGCGGCCAGCTCCACCAGCAGCAGCCAGTCGCCCTGCACGGGCGCACCGACGCCGAGGTGTTCGGCGGTCAGCGCCGCGGCCCGGCCGTCGATCAGCTCCAGCGCCGCGATCCCGTCCACGTCCCGAAACGTGCGGCCGGCATCGACCAGCGCCTCGAGTTCGGCGAAGCCGCAGACCGCCGTCACCCGATGCGCCGGCGTCGGGTGCAACCGCAGATCCAGCGCGGTGATCACGCCGAGGGTGCCCTCGGCACCGACGAACAGCGCCGGCAGGTCGTACCCCGTGTTGTCGCGGCGCACCTCGCTGTGGCGGCGCATCAGTGAACCGTCGGGCAGCGCCACCTGCAGGCCGAGGACCTGCTCGCCCATGTTGCCGTAGCGGACGGTGCGCAGGCCGCCGGCGTTCGTCGAGGCCATGCCGCCGACGGTGGCGGTGTCCCGGGCGGCCAGATCCACACCGAACACCAAACCGGCTGCGGCAGCGGCGTTTTGGACGACGGCCAGGGCGGCCCCGGCGCCGGCCGAGAGGCGCCGCTCGACGGTGTCCACCTCGCCGAGCGCGCCAAGCCGTTCGGTGGAAAGCAACACGTCGTCGTGCTCGGGGACGGTCCCGGCCACCAGCGAGGTGCGTCCGCCCTGCACCGTCACGTGCGCGCCCGCGTCGCGGCACACCCGCAGCACCTCGGCGACCTCCTCGGCCGTGCCCGGCCGCACCAGCGCGCTGGCCCGCCCCCGGTAGCGCCCGGTGTGATCGACGCTGCGGCCGGCCAGCACGTCTACGTCGGTGACAACGTGCGTGGACCCGACAACGTCAGCCAAACTGCGCAGCATCCCGCGGTTATAGCACCTAGAACTCTTTGTGGTTCACGTCGGTTATCAGCCCGCCGTCCATGACGAATTCGCTGCCGGTGGCGTACGACGACTCGTCGCTCGCCAGGAACAGCACGAACGTTGCGACCTCGCGGACTTGACCCGGACGGCCCAGCGGGATGGTGACCATGTCTTCCGGCAGGTGCGCGGTCATCGGTGTGCGGATGAAACCGGGGTGGATCGAATTCACCCGGATGTTCAACGGCGCCAACTCCAACGCCGCCGACTTGGCCAGCCCGCGCACGCCCCACTTGGACGCGACGTACGGGTGCACCATGGGCGCGCCGCGCAGGCCCTCGATCGACGACACGTTGATGATGGAGCCACCCCCGGCCTCGGTCATCGGCTCGACGGCCGCCCGCATGCCCAGGAAGGTGCCGGTCAGGTTGACGTCGATCACCTTCTGCCACTTGTCCAGCCTGAAATCCTTCAACGGCCCCAGCGCGACCGTGCCCGCGTTGTTGACCAGCACGTTCAGCTTGCCGAACTCGCCGACGGCGGTCGCGACGGCGGCGTCCCACTGGTCGGGCTGGGTGACGTCGAGGTGCACGTAGCGCGCGGAGTCGCCGAGCTCGTCAGCGAGTGCCTTGCCCTGGTCGTCCAGGATGTCGCCGATAACCACCTTGGCGCCTTCCTCGACGAGCAGCCGCGCATCTTCGGCGCCCATGCCGCCGGCGGCGCCACTGATCAGCGCTACCTTGTCGTCAACCCGTCCCATTAACCAGTCCTTTCGAATTTACTGAACTACCAAGTCTTTTGGCGCATAAAGGCCCTTACCGGTCACCAGCGGCAGATCCAGCGTCGTCCGGATGCCCGGCGGCGCCGCGATCACCGCCGGGATCGCGTTGACGATGCGGCCGGCGGCACCCGCGATCGCGGCGTGGTTGTGGTCGCCCTTGCGGCTGCTCGGAATGATGTCGACCGCGTAGGACGGCTCGCCGGTGATCTCGACGCGATACGAGCCGTCGCCCGCGGCGGGCTGCGGCAGGTCGGGGCGGAGGTCGGGCCGCAGCCGGGTGACGTGCTCGATGACGATGGCGGGGTGGCCGTCGACCATGCCGCGGATCTCGAACTGCAGCACGGCCAGCGTCCCCTTGGCGACGTGCCCCACAGCGATGTCGAAGTCCTCGGGTGCCGGCTCACGCTGGTAGGACTCGGTGATCTCGTCGACCTCGATGCCGAGTCCGGCCGCCAGCTGACGGATCGCCGTCCCCCACGCGATGCTGAGGATGCCCGGTTGCAGCAGCATCGGAATTTCGTCCAGGGGTTTGGCGAACCCCATGTAGTCCATCACCTCGACGCCGTTGTAGCTGGCGTAGTCGTGAATCTCCATGCAGCGCACCTGTTCGATGCGCTGGCAGGTCCCGGCCAGCGCGAACGGGATCAGGTCGTTGGCGAATCCCGGGTCCACGCCGCTGATGAAGATGCTCGAATTTCCTTGCCGGGCAGCATCTTCCACCCGGGCGATGTATTTGTCGGGCATGACGCCCCAGGGGTACTGCAGCAATCCGGGTGAGGATCCGACAACGTTGACGCCCGCGGCCAGGATGCGCATGACGTCGGCCATCGCGTCGGGCAGCCGGGTATCGCCCATGGCGCAATAGACGACGCACTCGGGCTTGGCGGCCAGGATGGCGTCGAGGTCCGAAACGGCGGCGACGCCCGTGACGGCGCCGGCGTCCAGGCCGACGCCGCACAGTTGTCCGGCGTCCTTGCCCACCTTCTCCGGCGTCGACACGCACACGCCCGTCAGTTCGAACTGGGGGTTGGTGATCAGCTCGGCCAGGGCAAGCCCTCCGACATTTCCGGTACCGACATGCGCGACGCGGATGGCCATGAGAGTCTCCGTCCCTCGAACGCTCGAAACGTTTCTAGACAGTAGTCCACAACTTCTGCGGCGCCTACGGCGCCGGGGCAGAATGGAAACGCTCATGGCGCAACGTGAGGACGTCCAATTCAGGTCCGGTGCCGACTGGATCAGTGCGTGGCTCTACCGGCCGGAGGGCGGTGGCGCCGCGCCGCTGCTGGTGATGGCGCACGGCCTGGGCGCGGTGCGGACCATGAGGCTGGACGCTTGTGCCGAACGATTCAGCGCCGCAGGTTACGCCTGCCTGGTGTTCGACTACCGCAACTTCGGCGACAGCGAAGGCCGGCCGCGACAGCTGCTCGACATCGGCATGCAGCTCGCGGACTGGGCGGCGGCGGTCGCCCACGCCCACACTCTCGACGGCGTCGATCACGATCGAATCGGCGTGTGGGGCACCTCTTTTGGCGGCGGACACGTCATCGCGACGGCGGCCCGGGTGCCGGGCATCAAGGCCGCCGTGGCCCAATGCCCGTTTACCGACGGCATCGCGTCGGCGCGCACGCTGAGCCCGATGATCTTCGGCCGGATCGGCGTCCTGGCCGCGCGGGACCTCATCGCGGCCCGGCTCGGCAGGTCGCCGGTGATGGTTCCCGCGGCGGGCCAGCCGGGTGAGGTTGCCTTGATGAACGCGCCCGACGTGTATCCCGGCTATATGCGGCTGGTCCCCGAGGGCCAGACCGTGCCCAACGAGGTCGCCGCCCGGTTCGCGTTGAAGGTCGCCGCCTACCGCCCCGGCCGGCTGGCCGCGAAGGTCGCCTGCCCCATCCTGTTCTGCGTCTGCGAGGCCGACTCGGTGGCTCCGCCGGTGCCGACGCTGCGCTATGCGGCGAAGGCGCCGCGCGGGGAGGTTCGGATGTATCAAGAGGGGCATTTCGAGATCTATGTCGGCGACGCCTTCGAGCGCGTCGTCGCGGATCAGCTCGCGTTTCTCGACAGGCACCTGAAACGTGTGAACGCTTAGAACTTGCGCAAAACGCCAAACTTACTGGCGGGACAGATTTACCCTCGGTCAATACCTAATACCCACGGTTGCGGATAAGTCCCGTTGGGCCGGGATGTGGTCCGTGGGGAAAGGACGGGGAGATGTCCGATTTAATTACTGTCCCTGAGACCTTGGCTTCAACGGCCGCCCATGTGCAAAGCATTGGTTCGGCGATCAACGCGGCCGGCGGCAATGCCGCGGCACCCACGACCGGTTTGCTGGCGGCGGCCGAGGACGAGGTGTCGGCCGCCATCGCGAAGCTATTCGGTGCGTACGGCACGGAATACCAGGCGCTCCTCGCGCAGGCCGCGGGTTTTCACAGCCAATTCACCCAGGCATTGGCGGCGGCGGCCGCCGCCTACGCGCAAGCCGAGGCGACCAACGCGGCCGTCGTCTCCGGGGTCTCGAACACACTGTTCGGCCAGACGGGGATCGGCGGCGGCGCGTCCACCGGTGGCGTCCCGCTGTCCGTGGTGCAACTGGCTCCGGGGGACCCGCTGTTCGCGTTGATCATGGGCGGCACCAACAATCCGGATCCCGACCCGTTCTATCTCAACAGTGTCTTCAAGGCGTACATACAGCCGAACTTTCCTGGCGTGACATCTCCGCCGATACCCGTCTTCACGCCCGAGCAGTTCTGGCCGGTGACGCCGAACCTCGGGAACATGACGTTCGGGCAGTCCGTCGCCAAGGGCGTCACGTTGCTGAACAACGCGATCACTTCGACGCTCAGCAACCCGAACAACAGCGCCGTCGTGTTCGGCTATTCACAGAGCGCGACGATCGCCACCAACGAAATCAGGAACCTGATGGCGGCCGGCTCCCCCTATCAGGGGCACTTGAACTTCGTGCTGATCGGCGATCCCAACAACCCCGTGGGGGGCATCCTCGAGCGCTTCCCCGGCTTCTACATCCCGTTCCTGGACGTGGCCTTCAACGGCGCGACCCCGCCAAATTCGCCGTACCCGACCTCGATTTACACGTACCAATACGACGGCATCGCCAACGCCCCGCAATACCCGCTCAACCTCGTCTCGGACCTCAACGCGTTCATGGGCTACTTCTTCGTCCACGGCTCCTACCCCGACCTGACGGCCACCCAGGTCGGCACCGCCGTCCAGCTGCCGACCTCACCCGACTACACCGGCAGCACGAAGTACTACATGTTCATGACCCAGAACCTGCCGCTGCTGGAGCCGATCCGCGCCATTCCCTATGCGGGCCCACCGATCGCCGACATCTTCCAGCCCGACCTGCGGGTGCTCGTCGACCTGGGCTACGGCGACTACGGACCCGGCGCCAACTACGCGAACATTCCGACCCCGGCCGGATTGTTCGACCTACCGAACCCGTTCGTGGTCATCCCCGACCTCGCACTGGGCGCGGTGCAGGGCCCCTACGGCGCGGTGGTCGAGATCGGGGTGGAGGCCGGACTGCTGTCGCCGTCGTACTTCCCGGACACCTACCCGTGGGTCCCGTCCATCAACCCCGGCCTGAACGTCTCGTTCGGCCAGTCCAGCACGACGCTGCTGTCCCTGTTGAGTGGGGCGACCGGCAACGTGCTTCATCTGATCCCGCCGCCCAATTTCGGCTGACGGCTACGGGCCCAGCGGGGACTTCTGCCTGACCGACTCGTCGCGGATCAGGCCCCGCAGCAGCGCCGTGCTGAACTCCGCGGCGATCTCCTTGGCGCTGCGCCGCCCACTCGGGCGAAGCCAGCGATAGCTGTTCAGCGTCATCCCGATGTAGCCCAGCGCCACCACGTGCGAGTCGCACTCGAAGAACTCGCCGCTGGCAATGCCGCGGTCGATGAGCCCGTGCACGTGCTCGTAGACCTGGGCCTCCTTCTCGCGGACCTCGGCGACCTGCTCGGAGGTGAACCACTCGGTGATGTAGGGCTGCTCCTGGAAGTAAACGGCGGCGCGCTCCGGATTGGCCGCGATCCCCGTCAACAGGCGCACCGTGTACTGATAGAGCGCCTCGCGTGCCGTCAATGACGGGTCGTCGTGCACGGCGGCCAGGGTGCCCTCGGCGGCCTGGCGGTAGATGTCGAACAGGATCAGCGACTTGCTGGCGTAGTAGTGGTACACGGTCGCCTTGTTCAGCCCGATCACGTCGGCGACATCGTCCATCCGGGTGCCGTGATAACCGCGCGCGGCGAACAGTTTGGTCGCGACGGCCAGCAACTCCTCGCGGCGGGTGAGCCCGTTCTCGGATGGCATCTGTCTCTGAGTGCTCTCTATCGTTCACTGCTATCAATCAACTGGTTGGACAGTTTAAGGCCAGCGCCGCCTGTCGCACCGCCGCCTCTGCGACTACGATGGTGTGTCGAACTGGTCGCGAGTCGAGAGGTGGGGACATGGATCCGAGTCCGGACTATGACATGAGCGACGAGATCGAGTTCTTCTTCAAGTACGTGCCGTGGGGTCTGCGCGGGGTCGTCGATGGCAACGGATACCCGCCGCCGGCCTACCCGCCCGTCTAGAGCGCCTTCAGCTCCTCGGCGACCTCGGTCACCGACTTCTTCGCGTCCCCGAACAACATCGTCGTGCCGTCGGCATAGAACAGCGGGTTGTCGATACCCGCGAATCCCGAGTTCATCGACCGCTTCAGCACGATCACCGACTTCGCCTTGTCCACGTTGAGGATCGGCATGCCGTAGATCGGGCTCGACTGTTCGTTGCGGGCCGCCGGGTTGGTGACATCGTTGGCGCCGATGACGATCGCGACGTCGGTGCGCGCGAACTCGTCGTTGATGTCGTCCATGTCCTTCATGGCGTCGTAGTCCACCTCGGCCTCGGCCAGCAGCACGTTCATGTGCCCGGGCATGCGCCCGGCGACCGGGTGGATCGCGTACTTCACCGCGACACCCTTGTCCTCGAGCAGCGAGGCCATGTCCTTGACGGCGTGCTGGGCCTGCGCGACGGCCAGGCCGTAGCCCGGCACCACGATCACCTGGTTGGCGTAGGCCATCTGGATGGCCGCGTCGGCGGCCGACGTCGCCTTGACATGCTTGTCGCCGCCGCCCTCACCGCTGGGCGCCACCCCGCCGCCGCCGAAACCGCCCGCGACGATGGCCGGAATGGAGCGGTTCATGGCCTTGGCCATCAGGTTGGTCAGGATCGAGCCGGACGCGCCGACGATCATGCCCGCGACGATCATCGCGGTGTTGTTCAGCGCCAGACCGGCCGCGGCAGCCGACAGCCCCGTCATCGCGTTGAGCAGGGAGATGACCACCGGCATGTCGGCGCCACCGATGGGCAGCACGACCATCAGGCCGAGCACCCCGGCGGCGGCCAGCAGGCCGATCATCCACCACAGCGCCACCCCACCGGTGCCGGGATGCGCGCCCAGGCCGATGACCACCGCGGCGGCGACCGCGGCGGCCAGCAGCAGCAGGTTGATCGGTTGCTGGGCCTTCCCGAAACCGATCGGTGATCCGGAGATAATCTCCTGCAGCTTGCCGAAGGCGATGATCGAGCCCCAGAACGAGATCGACCCGATGATCGCGGCGAACAACGACGCGACCACGATGTGCACGGTCGGCGACTCGCCGTGCTGGAACGCCGAAAAGCCTTTGGTCTCAATGAATTCCGAGAGCGCGATGAGCGCGACGGTGCCGCCGCCGACGCCGTTGAAGAACGCCACCAGCTGCGGCATGGCGGTCATCTTGGTGTAGCGGGCCGGCGGGACGCCGAGCACGACACCCACGACGAGCCCGAGGATGATCAGCACCCACTGGTCGGTGTGGCGGATCTTGATCAGCGTCGCCGTCACGGCCAGGGCCATGCCCACCGCGGCGATCAGGTTGCCGCGCACGGCGGTCTTGGGCCCGGTCAGGCCCATCAAGCCGTAGATGAACAGCGAGAACGAGATGATGTAGAGGACGGTCACCAGGTAGTTCATTTGGCGGCCTCGTCAACTTTGGCGGGCACTGGCTTCTTCTTGCCCTTGAACATGCCCAGCATCCGGTCGGTGACGATGAAGCCGCCGATGACGTTGAGCGTGCCGAACACCACCGCGACGAACAGGATGATCTGCACCGCGAGCGACGGGTGCTCGACCTCCCCGAACACCACCAGCGCGCCGAGCACCACGATCCCGTGGATCGCGTTGGTGCCCGACATCAGCGGCGTGTGCAGCGTGTTGGGCACCTTGGAGATCACCGCGAACCCGACGAACCCGGACAGCACCAGGATCGCCAGGTTGGCCAACAGCTCGTCGTACATCTAGGAGTCCTCCCCGCGGGTCACACACGAGTCCGCGATGACCTCGTCGTCGAAGTCCGGCGCCAACTTCCCGTCCTTGATCAGCAGGTCCAGCAGCGCCGTGATGTTCTTGCTGTACAGCTCGCTGGCGTGCTCCGGCATGGTCGCGGGCAGGTTCAGCGGCGACGCGATGGTGACGTCGTGCTTGACGACGGTGCGCCCCGGCTCGGTCAGCTCGCAGTTGCCGCCGGTCTCACCGGCGAGGTCGACGATCACGCTGCCGGGCTTCATCGCCTCCACCGCCGCCGCGGTGACCAGTCGCGGCGCCGGGCGGCCCGGCACCAGCGCGGTGGTGATCACCACGTCGAACCCGGCGATCGCGTCTTCCAGCGCCTTCTGCTGCTGGGCGCGCTCCTCGTCGGTCAGCTCGCGGGCGTATCCGCCCTCACCGGCGGCATCGATGCCGACGTCCAGCCACTGCGCCCCCACCGAGCGCACCTGGTCGGCCACCTCCGGACGGACGTCGTAGCCGGTGGTGCGCGCGCCCAGCCGCTTGGCCGTCGCGAGCGCCTGCAGGCCGGCGACCCCGACGCCGAGCACCAGCACCGTCGCGGGCTTCACGGTTCCCGCCGCGGTGGTCAGCATCGGGAAGAACCGGGTCGATTCCGAGGCCGCCAGCAGGACGGCCTTGTACCCGGCCACGTTGGCCTGCGACGACAGGGCGTCCATCACCTGGGCGCGCGAGATGCGCGGGATCGCCTCCAGAGCGAACGCCTGCACGCCGGCCTGCTTGAGCGCACCGATCGCGTTGTCGGCGTTGCGCGGCGCCAGGAACCCGATCAGCGTCTGGCCGCTGTGCAGCCGGCCGACCTCGTCGGCCGTCGGCGGCGCGACCTTGACGACGACGTCGGCCGCCCAGGCGTCCCCGATGCTGGCCCCCGCCTCGGTGTAGAGCGCGTCGGGCAGCAGCGCGCCCTCGCCCGCACCGGACTCGACGACCACCGCCAAACCGCTACTGACCAGCGACGCGACCGCCTTCGGCACCAGCGCGACGCGCCGCTCGTCGGTCCCCGACTCGGCGACCACCCCCACCTTGAGCGTGTTGGTCTGCGCATCTGTCATGGCGCGTACATCTACTTCCCTTACGTCTTCGGCTTGCCGGAGACACCCTATCGGCCGTCACCAAAGCGGGATATCCTGCCCGTGCTCCGAGGCCGGGCGGGGCCCGAAGTAGCGGCGCTCCGACTCCTCGATCGGCACGTCGTTGATGCTGGCCTCGCGGCGCGCCATCAGTCCCGACGGGCTGAACTCCCACAGCTCGTTGCCGTAGCTGCGGTACCACTGGCCCGTGTGGTCGTGGCACTCGTACTGGAACCGCACGGCGATGCGGTTGTCGTGGAAGTCCCACAGGCTCTTGCGCAGCGAGTAGTCGAGTTCGCGCTCCCACTTGCGGGTCAAGAACGCCACGATCTCGGCGCGGCCGACGACGTGCTCGTCGCGGTTTCGCCACTGCGAGTCGGGCGTGTACGCCAGGCTCACCTTCTCGGGATCGCGGGTGTTCCAGGCGTCCTCGGCCGCCTGAACTTTCTGCAGGGCCGTCTCGCGGGTGAATGGCGGGAACGGGGGCTTGGCGTCTGTCATGACTTTCATCGTGCGCCGAGCCTGTAAATCCGCAGGCCTCTACTCGTACTTTCTCTGCAGATTTACAGGCTCGACGGTCTGATGCCCTGAAATTTGGTGCCCCAGCACGTGTCCTATCGTGACGGTCATGGACTTCGCGATGTCGGCCAAAGCCAGCGATTACCACAAGCGATTGTCCGACTTCATGATCGAGTACGTCTTCCCGGCCGAGGCCGAATACGACAAATACCGTCACGAGGCCGGCCCCAATGACCACACGGTTCCGCCGGTCATCGAGGAACTGAAGACCCAGGCCAAACAGCAGGGCCTGTGGAACCTGTTCCTGCCGGCCGAGTCGGGGCTGACCAACCTGGAGTACGCCCCGCTGGCCGAGCTGACCGGCTGGAGCCTCGAGATCGCGCCCGAGTCGCTGAACTGCGCGGCGCCCGACACCGGCAACATGGAGACCCTGCACCTGTTCGCCACCGAGGAGCAGCGCAAGCAGTGGCTGGAGCCCTTGCTGGCCGGGGAGATTCGCAGCGCCTTCTCGATGACCGAGCCCGCGGTCGCCAGCAGCGACGCCCGCAACATCGAGACGTCGATCGAGCGCGACGGTGGCGACTACGTCATCAACGGGCGCAAGTGGTGGACGTCCGGGGCGGCCGACCCGCGCTGCAAGATCCTCATCGTGATGGGCCGCACCAACCCCGACGCGGCCAGCCACCAACAGCAGTCGATGGTGCTGGTGCCGATCGATACGCCCGGCGTGACGGTGATCCGCTCGACGACGGTCTTCGGCTACCAGGACCAGCCCGGGCACTGCGAGATCAGCTACGACAACGTCCGGGTGCCGGTCACCAACCTGCTCGGCGAAGAGGGCGCGGGCTTCGCAATCGCCCAGGCGCGGCTGGGGCCGGGCCGCATCCACCACTGCATGCGCGCGCTGGGCGGAGCCGAACGCGCGCTGGCCCTGATGGCCGACCGCGCGCGCAACCGGGTGGCGTTCGGCCGTCCGCTGGCCGAGCAGTGCGTGGTGCGTGAGGCAATTGCCAAGTCCCGCAACGAGATTGACCAGGCCCGCCTGCTGTGCGAGAAGGCGGCGTGGACGATCGACCAGCACGGCAACAAGGCCGCGCATCTGCTGGTCTCGCAGATCAAGGCGGTCGCCCCGCAGGTGGCCTGCAACGTGATCGACCGCGCCATCCAGGTGCACGGGGCCGCGGGCGTCAGCGACGACACCGTGCTGGCCCGGATGTACGCGTGGCATCGCGCGATGCGGATCTTCGACGGACCCGACGAGGTGCATATGCGCACCATCGCGCGCTACGAGCTCGGCGGGGAGCAATCCGCGCTCGCCGCGGCGGTGACTCGGCATGGCTGAGGCGGCCGTGCGAGAACTGTCCGGCGCGTGGAACTTTCGTGACGTAGCGGACGGTGTCGACGGGCTGCGGCCCGGGCGGGTGTTTCGGTCCGGCGAGCTGAGTCGCCTCGACGACGACGGCCGGGCGACACTGCGCCGGCTGGGCATCACCGACGTCGCCGACCTGCGCGCGGCGCGCGAGGTGGCCCGGCGCGGGCCGGGGCTGGTGCCCGACGCCGTCGAGATCCACCTGCTGCCGGTTCCCGACCTGTCCGACGCCGAAGCCGAAGCGGCGGCGCCGCACGAGGAGGCGTTCCAGCGGCTGTTGCGGGGCGAATCCGACGGTTCCGAGGAGTCGGTGAACGAGACCGCCGTGCGCTTCATGACCGACGAGTACCGCCAATTCCCGACGCGCAACGGGGCGCAGCGCGCGCTGCACCGCGTCGTCACCCTGCTGGCCGCCGGGCGCCCGGTGCTCACCCACTGCTTCGCGGGCAAGGACCGCACCGGCTTCGTGATCGCGACGGTGCTGGAAGCGATCGGCGTCGATCGCGATGCCATCGTCGCCGACTTCCTGCGCAGCAACGACGCCGTGCCCCAGCTTCGGGCGCACATCTACGAGATGATCGAGCAGCGCGGGGACACCGAACTGACGCCGGAGGTGGTGACCTTCACCGAAGCGCGGCTGTCGGATGGCGTCCTCGGTGTGCGTCCGGAATACCTGGCGGCCGCCCGCCAGACCATCGACGCCGAATTCGGTTCGCTCGGCGGCTATCTGAGCGACGCGGGCATCACCGAGTCCGATCTGGACCGTCTGCGCAGTCAACTGCTCGACTGAGCCCGGCGCCGTCGGCGCAAATGCCGGACAGGATGGCGGGATCGCCCTAGGCTGACGGGGTCCGCCTGCAGCGGTCGAGTCGCGCCTTTTGTCGGGGAAGGATTCGGGCCGATGACGTATGTGATTGCCGAGCCGCAGATGATGGCGTCGATCGCGGCGGAAATCGAAGGAATCGGTTCGACATTCAGCGCCGCCACCGCCGCCGCGGCGGCCCCGACGTCGGGTCTGGCGGCGGCCGCCGGCGACGAGGTGTCGGCGGCCATCGCCGATGTGTTCGGCGCGTTCGGCCAGGAGTATCAGGCCGTCGTGGCGCGGCTGGAGGCCTACCACAGTCAGTTCCAGCAGACGCTGGCGTCGGCCGGGTTCGCCTATGCCGAGGCGGAGGCCGCCGTCGCCGCGACCCTCGGCCTGGGAGCTCCCGCGGCGCCGGTGCCCGCGGCCACGATTCCCCCGTTCCCGGCGAACTTGGTGTCGATATTCATCGGCGGCACCGGGACACCCATACCGTCGCCGTCGTTCGTCACCCGGGCCAACAACCTCTACGTCCGTTCGCTGACCACCCTGGAAGCGCTGTACACGCCCGAGCAGTTGTACCCACTGACCGGTGTCAAGAGCCTGCCCCTGAATCAGTCGGTGTCCGAGGGCGTGACGATCCTCGACAACACGCTGTACGACACCATCCACAATCAGGGGCAATCGGTAACGGTTTTCGGCATTTCGCAGAGCGCCATCATCTCCTCGCTGGAGATGCAGAACCTCGCCAACGGCACCTCTCTATTCGGTGCGAACCCTCCACCCGTCAACATGCTCAACTTCGTGCTGACCGGCAACGAGGTCAACCCGAACGGCGGCATGCTGTCGCGGTTCCCGAACCTGTCGCTGCCCGCCCTGGGTCTCGACTTCTATCCCGCTATGAACGCCAACACGCCCTACCACGTGGCGAACTACACGCTGGAGTACGACGGGTTCGCCGACTTCCCGCGGTATCCGATCAACATCGTTTCCGACCTGAACGCGGTCGCGGGAATCGTGTTCGTGCACACTACATATCTGGATCTCACGCCGACTCAGGTCAACAACGCGATTCAATTGCCGACGTCTCCGGGCTACACCGGAAACACCACTTATTACATGATTCCCACCGCTGACCTGCCGCTGCTGAAGCCGCTGGATGCCATACCGGTCATCGGCAAGCCGTTGGTCGACCTGATCCAACCCGACATGAAGGTGTTGGTCAATTTGGGCTACGGTCCCGATCCCACCCTCGGGTACTCGACGAGCCCCGCGGACGTGCCGACGCCGTTCGGCTTGTTCCCGGATGCCAACCCCGCCACCGTGTTCAACGCGCTGGCGACCGGGACCCAGCAGGGCATCCACGACTTCTCGGTCGACCTGCAGCAGATCGCGTCGCAGCCGACCGTCGTGCCGCAGTTCGCCCTGCCGTCTTCGCCGCCGGACCCGACGACGACGCTGGCGAACTTCCCGTCGCCGCAACGGGTCTTCGACACCGTCAACAAGATCATCACGACCGACTACGCCGTCGCGCTTCCGACAGTCGACATCGGCTACTCCCTCGCCACCGAACTGCCCTTCTACGACACGGAGCTTTTCCTGAGTCAGCTCGGGCAGGGCAACCTCATCAACGCGATCGGTTATCCGATCGCCGCCGACGTCGGGCTGGGGACGGTGGCCGGCGGGGTGGAATTGCTGACTATCGTTTCGGCGCTCGCGAGCAACGTCAAGGACATTCAGAGCCTCATTCCCTAACGCGCGCAATGAATGCGGAAGGCCAAAAACGCCGGCGCAAAACGCCAACAAGAATGCGCTGTCGCTCCTAAGCTAGCTGGGTGCCGGTTCCAGCGATGCGCCTGGTCATCGGGTTGGTCGCGTCGTCGGAATCCTTGTGTCCGGAAGGGAAGAACCGATGACGAGCTTGATCACGCAGCCCCAGATCCTGACGACGGCCGCGGCGGACGCGTCGGCAATTGGTTCGGCGATCGAGGAGGCCAAGGCGGCGGCCGCGGGCCCCACAACGAGTCTGGCCGCGGCGGCCCAAGACGAAGTGTCGGCAATCACCGCACAGTTCTTCGGCTCGTTCGGACAGGAATACCAGGCGCTGCTGCAGCAAGCGTCCGCGTTCCACGGACAGTTCGTCGCCGCGCTGGGCGCCGCCGGAAATGCCTACGCGCAAGCCGAAGCCCAGATCGCCGGGACGCTCGGGCTGACGGGCGCGGCGAGCGGCGTGCCGTTCACGGCGCTGACGCAGGCGGCCGACCCGACCGTCAAGGCCATCCTGGTCATGACCGGCACCGGCACCGCCAACCCGCCGCAGAGCTACGTCGACAATGTCAGCAGCCGCTACCTCACCGCTTTCACCAGTGCCCTCACGCTGCCCGTGACGACGGCGGAGGGGTTGTATCCCTTCAGCGGCGTCAAAGACCTGACGCTGGACATCTCCCTGGCTCGCGGCGTCACCGCGCTGGACAACATCATCACCCAGCAGATCACGCCCTTCGCTGTCGGCGGCGGTGGGCCGACCAATAGCGTTTCGATACTGGGCTACTCGCAGAGTGCGATCATCTCCTCGCTGGAGATGCCGAAACTCCTCGCCGAGGGCTATGTGGGTTCACTCAACCCGGCGACGAACCAGGTGTACTTCACGCTGCTCGGTGACCCGGCCAATCCCAACGGCGGCCTGATTGCGCGCTTCCCGGGGCTGAGCTTCCCGAGCCTGGGCGTCACCTTCGGCACCTCGACGCCGAGCAATGACTTCCCGACCACCATTTGGAGCCTCGAATACGACGGCTTCGCCGACTTCCCGCGCTATCCGATCGATATCTTCTCCGACCTCAATGCCCTCGCCGGCATCGTGTTCATCCACGGAAGCTATCCGCACCTGACGCAGGCGACGATCAATACGGCGGTGACGCTGGGTCAGTCCGGGGCGCCCTCCATGACGACCTACAACATGATCCCCACCGAGAACCTGCCGCTGCTGACGCCGCTGCGTTTGCTGCCCGTCATCGGAAACCCGTTGGCGGACCTGATCCAGCCGGACCTCAAGCTCCTCGTCAACTGGGGCTACGGCGACCCGAACTTCGGCTGGTCGACCAGCCCGGCCGACGTCCAGACCCCGTTCGGGTTCCTGCCGCCGCTGAGCGCCACGACGGAGCTGGCCGCCCTGTTGCCCGGCGCCACCTCGCAGGGCGTCAGCGCCTTCACCAACGACCTGTCGAGCCTGGCCATTTCACTTCCGGGCGCCGCATCAACGGGCATCGCCCAGCTGGCGCTGCCACCGTCGGCGTCGCTCCCGACCACACCCACGGGCATCATCCAGGCCATCGAGTCCGCGAACACCAACATCGTCGGCACCCTGACGGGCGACTTCTCCACCGCCTACGCGACGCTGCTGCCCACCGCAGACATAGCCACCGCGGTCGTCGTCACCCTCCCGTCGTACGACCTCAACCTGTTCCTCGACGGCATCACGCAGGCGATCAACGGCGATCCGGTTGGCGGGCTCATGAATGCGTTCGGCCGGCCGATCGCCGCCGATGTCGGATTGGTCACGCTGGCGGGCGGTTTCGAGCTCATCAACTTCGTGAACGCGGGCGAGACGATCTTTACCGGGGTGCCGAACCCAGGTCCCCAGTGATCTAGCTGTGAGGGCGGCGCGGTGGCCGAATGACGGTCAGCGTCGGTGGTAAGGGGGAATAGCGGATGACTGGAGTGATCGCGCAGCCGCAGTTGCTGGCGGTGGCCGCGGCCGACGCATCGCATATCGGTGCGGCGATCGACGCCGCCAAGGCGGCCGCCGCCGGCCCGACGACCGGTCTCGTGGCCGCGGCTCAAGACGAGGTGTCGGCGATCACGGCGTCCCTATTCGGCAGTTACGGCCAGCAATACCAGGCGATACTGCAACGGGCGACCGCCTTCAGCGACGAGTTCGCCGCCGCGCTGGCCGCCGCCGGAAACGCCTACGCGCAAGCGGAAGCGGACATTTCGGCCACGCTCGCGTCGCTGACCGGCACCACCGGCGCAGCGAAGGCCACCACCGCGGTCAACGCGCTACCGGCTGACCCGCCCGTGGCCGTTTCGCTGATCTTGGGCGCCAGTGGGGTGCCGATGCCGTCGCCCGCCTACGTGAACGCGGCTTACGGCAAGTACATTTCGCCCTTTTTCACCACCACCAACCTGCAGCCGGTGTTCACGCCGGAGGGGCTATATCCGATCACCGGCATCAAGGATTTGACCCTCAACATATCCGTGGACCGCGGGCTAACGGCGTTGAACAACGCGATCATGCAGCAGCTCAACGCCGGAAACACCCCCATCAACGTTTTCGGCTACTCACAGGGCGCCATCCTGGCCGCGCTGGAGCTGCCCCAGCTCGCCGCCGCGCACGTGCCGACTTCGGCCGTGAACTTCGTGCTGGTCGGAAACGAGATGACACCCAACGGTGGGATGCTCGCGCGATTCCCGGGCCTTAACATCCCCAGCTTGGGCCTGCCGTTCTACGGCGGCATGGCGTCGAATACGGGCTACACCGTCATCAACAACACCCTCGAATACGACGGCTTCGCCGATTTCCCCCAATACCCGATCGATTTCCTGTCCGACTTGAACGCCGTGATGGGCATCGTGTACGTGCACGGCACGTACCTGACGATCCCGCAGTCCCAGGTTGATTCGGCGATTACCCTGTCGACGTCTCCGGGCTACAGCGGCGGTACCACCTACCGGATGATTCCCAACCCGCATCTGCCTCTGTTGGAACCGGTGCGTGCGATTCCCTACTTCGGGGACCCGCTCGCGGAGCTGCTCCAACCAGACCTGAGGTATCTCGTCAACTGGGGCTACGGCGACCCAGCATACGGCTGGTCGACGGGCCCGGCGGACGTCACTACCCCGTTCGGGCTGTTCCCGCCGCTCAGCGCCACCGCGGCCCTTCCCGGCGACCTGGTCAGCGGTACCCAGCAAGGGATTATCAACGCCGCCAACGCATTTCGGGCCGAAGGCCCCCCGATGCTGCCGAACCTGTCGCTGCCGGACATGTCGGGCTCGCCCGCCCCGATTTCGCTGCCCTCGCCCAGCACGCTGTTGTCCCCTGCCTCGCTCGACGGGTTCATCCACTCCCTCGAGGACGCCAACACGAATTTCGCGACCACCTTCGCCGGCGACGCGTCGACGGCCTACGCGACCCTGCTTCCGACGGCGGACATCGCGACCGCCCTCGTGACCACCCTCCCGTCGTACGACCTGAACCTATTCCTGAACGGGATATCGCAGGCGATCAACGGCGACCCCGTTCAGGGTCTCGTCAACGCGATCGGGCTGCCGATCGCCGGCGACATCGGCATGGGCACGGTGGCAGGGGGCGTCGAATTCTTGATCTTCGTCGACGCGCTCGGCACGATCGTGAACGGCACCCCGCATCCGGCGCCCTAGGGCTCGAGCACCAGCTTGCCGAGCACGCCGCCGTCGGCGAGGCTCTGGAGCGCGGCCTGCCCCTCCGACAACGGATAACGCTGCGGCGGAGGCGGTCTCAGCCCCAAGAAGACCAATTGGCTCAGACCCCAGGCGAACAGGGCGGCCGAACCGGGGACCCTGTTGAGGTACTCGCCCCACGCGACGCCCACCACGCTGACGTTGCGCAGCAGCAACCGGTTGACCTTCACGGTCGGAATGCTGCCGGCGGCGAAACCGATCACCAGCAGCTTGCCGTCGATCGCCAGGACCCGGACCGCATCGTCGAACGCCGGGCCGCCGATGGGGTCGACGACGATGTCCACCCCGCGGCCCTCGGTGTAGTCGCGCACCCGGTCGGCCCAGCCATCGGCCAGCGGCACCACCAGGTCGGCGCCCAGTGACCCGACATAGTCGGCGGCCGCCTCCCGGTGCACCACGGCCAGCACCTTTTTCGCGCCCATCGCCCGCGCCACCTGGATGGCCGCCGTGCCCACCCCGCCGGCGGCGCCCAGCACCAGGACGGTGTCGCCCGGCCGCATCGCGGCGCGACGGGATAACGCGAAGTACATGGTGTTGTAGTTCACCAGCAGCGAAACCGCTTCGGCGTCATCGAGTTCCGCGGGGCTGCGCATCACGTTGGGCACCGGGACGGCCACCTGCTCCGCGTAGGAACCCAAGATCCCGAAAGCCGAAACCCGCTCACCCACCCGGAAGCCCGAGCCTTCCGGCGCGGAACGCACCACGCCGGCGGCTTCCATGCCGGGGACGAACGGCGGGGGCAACTTCAGCTGGTACTCGCCCTTGGTCAGCAGCAAGTCTGGAAAGCACACCCCGGCGGCCCGGACGTCGATGACGACGTGGTCGCCGTCGGCGTTGACGTCGTCGATATCGGTGAAGACCATGCCGTCCGGACCGGACAGCTCTTGCACCACACAGGCTTTCATGGCCTTACAGCTTGAATCCGGCCTTTTGCGCTGCGGAGAGGTCCGTGATCTCGGCCCAGTGCGCGGCGACGTCCTGCACCGACGGCGGCTGGTCGAAGGTGACGCCCTCATTCTGGAACAGCGCGGTGCGCTGCACCTTGCCGCCACCGACGATGAAAACCGACCCGTTGTCGGCGCATTCCTCGGTGCACAGGTAGGCCATCACCGGCGCCACGAAATCCGGCGTGAGCTTCTCGAACACCTCGGGCGGCAGGATGTCCTGGGTCATCCTGGTCGCCGCGATCGGGGCGAGCGCGTTGGAGTGGATGTTGTACTTGGCCCCTTCCTGGGCCAGCGTGTTGATCAGGCCGACCAGGCCGAGCTTGGCCGCCCCATAGTTGGTCTGGCCGAAGTTGCCGAACAGCCCGCTGGTGGAGGTGGCGACGACGACGCGGCCGTAGCTCTGCTCGCGGAAGTGCGGCCAGGCGGCGCGAATGACGTTGTAGCCGCCGTACAGATGCACCTTGAGCACGGCGTCCCAGTTCTCGAACGTCATCTTGTGGAACGTGCCGTCGCGCAGGATCCCGGCGTTGCTCACCACACCGTGGATGGCGCCGAATTCGTCGAGCGCGGTCTTGATGATGTTCTCGGCGCCCTCGGGCTCGGCGACGCTGTCGTAGTTGGCGGCCGCCCGGCCCCCCGCCTCCTTGATCTCCTTGACCACCTCGTCGGCCATGTTGTGGCCGGCGCCGGTTCCGTCGCGGGCCCCGCCGAGGTCGTTGACGATGACGCTGGCGCCCTCCTTGGCGAGGGTCAGGGCATATTCACGCCCCAATCCGCCGCCGGCTCCGGTGACGACGATGACGCGATCCTGCACTCCTGGCATAAGGTTCCTCTCTGGTATGAAAAACTCGATCTAGCAAGTGATTTGGCGCCGATGACGGCGTCAGAACAGCCTCCGGGCCATCTTCATGGCACGCTCCGTGTACGGCGGGTAGATGAAGCTGGAAAGGTCGGGCCGGGTCGGCTTGGTCAGCACCGACTTGCGGTGGCTGAACTCCTCGAAGCCGTAGCGGCCGTGGTAGGCGCCCATGCCCGACGCGCCGACGCCGCCGAACGGCAGCTTGGCCGTCGACACCTGGAAGGCCAGGTGGTTGACCAGCATGCCGCCGGCGGGCACCTCCTTGATCACCCGCTCGCGGACGTCCTTCGCCTTGGTGAACAGGTAGGCGGACAACGGCTTTGGCCGCGAGTTGACGAAACGTATTGCCTCGTCCAGGGATTGGACCGTGATCACCGGCAGGATCGGCCCGAAGATCTCGTTCTGCATCAGCGGGCCGTCCGGGTCCGGGTCGACGACGACCGTCGGCTGGATCCGCAGCGTCGACGCGTCGCAGGCGCCCCCCTCGGTCACCTTGCCGTCGCCGTCCGAGAGGTAACCGCTGATCCGGTCGAACTGACGCTGGTTGACGATGCGAATTCCCTGCTGCTCCTTGGAGCGCATCTTCCTGATGGCCGCGCCGATCTTGTCGACGAGCTCGTCGCGGATCTTCGCGTCGGCCAACACGTAGTCGGGTGCGACGCAGGTCTGCCCGCCGTTGAGCAGCTTGATCCACGCGATCCGCTTGGCCGCGACGTCCACGTCGGCGTCGGCGGCCACGATCACCGGGCTCTTGCCGCCGAGCTCGAGCGTGCACGGTGTCAGGTGGCGGGCGGCCCCCTCGTAGACCTTGCGGCCGATCTCGGTGCCACCGGTGAACATCACGCGGTCCAGGCCCTGCGCGATGAGTTCCTGGCTCACCGCACCGTCGCCCTCCACGACCGCGATCGCCTCGCTGTCGAGGTAGCGCGGCACCAGCTCGGCCATCAACCGCGACGACGCGGCCGCGATTTCCGAGGGCTTGAGGATGACGGCGTTCCCCGCGGCGATCGCCCCGACCGCCGGACCCAGCGTCAGGTAGAACGGGTAATTCCAGGCGCCGATGATCAGCACGGTGCCGTAGGGCTCGTACTCGATCCAGCCGCGCCCGGGCCGCTGCGGCAGCTCCAGCCGTTCGTAGCGGCGGCGCGTCCACTTCCGCAGGTGCTTGGCCGCGTACTTCGCCTCAGCCGCGGTCGTCCCGATGTCGGCGATGAACGACTCGAATTTGTTGCGGTCCAGGTCCACGGCGAGGGCGGCGCTGATCGCCTCCTCGTTCTCCTCCATCAGCTTTTGCAGTTGCAGCAACTGCTGCCTGCGCCACTCGACGTCGCGGGTGCGCCCGGAGGCGAACGTCTTGCGGAGCCGGGCCACCGTCGCGGGGATGTCGACCGTCTGTGCTGGCGCGCCGTTCGTGGATTCCTTGGATTCCGACGCTTTCTGTGCAACCGATTCGGTGGTCATCATTGTCCTTCCCGAGCAGAGACGCCCGCTGCAGTGCGGGTGGCCGCTCGTCGGTGATAACCGCGATCCTAACCAAGCGGTTGGGAGCGCAGTAGGAAGGATCCGCCCCGACTGAGCGCGGCGCGCGGGGAAGCCGCTACAGCCGCTCGGCGATCACGAAGTCGGAGAACGCGTCCTTGTCGTCGGCCATCGGGACGTTCTCGATCAGGCGGCCTAGCCGGCGCATCGCGTCGATCGAGTGCTCGGCCGTCGCGCGCCAGCCGTGTTCGTTGAGCCACTCCGCGACATCCGCGCGGTGGTCGTCGCGGTACATCAGCTCCCCGACGTCGACGGTCTCCTCCAGGCCGATCTCGTCGGCCACCTTCCTGAAGCGTTCCCGCATCTGCTGGCGCCGCTCGTCGGCGTGGTTGGGTGCGGTTTCGGCCGAGACCCGGCTGCCGGCCGGGCTCAGCTCGCCGATCAGGGTGAAGAGCCGGTCCTGGGCCTCGGCGGGCAGGTACATCAGCAGCCCCTCCGCCAGCCACGCCGTGCGCTGCGTCGGGTCGAAGCCCGCGGCGCGCAGCGCGGCCGGCCAGTCCTGCCGCAGGTCGATGGCCACCTCGCGGCGATCCGCGGCGGGGGTGACGCCATTTTCGGCCAGGGTGGTGGATTTGTAGGCCAGCACCTCGGGCTGGTCGAGCTCATAGACCGTGGTGCCTGCCGGCCAGTCCAGCCGGTAGGCACGCGAGTCCAGACCCGACGCCAGGATGACGACCTGGCGGATGCCGGCGGCGACGGCGTCGGTGAAGTAGGTGTCGAAGAAGTGCGTCCGCACGGCTTGATAGCCGCGCATGTGGTGCAGGTGAGCCGCGGAATCCTCGTCGAGCGCCTCGACCTTGGCCGCGATCTCCGGGTCGAGCATCGCCTCCCACAAGACGCCGGCGCCGGCGTTGCTGACCAGCAGCCGCGCGTACGGGTCACGGATCAGCGGGTCGGGCCGTTCGGTTTCGACAGCCCGGGCGGCGGCGACCATGACCGCGGTGCTGCCGACGCTGGTCTTGATGTCCCAGGTGTCGTCGTGGGTGCGCAGTGAGCTCATCGCGTTGCTTACTCCTTAATCAGCTGTTCGATCCGCCGAGGCGCGCGCGCAGCAGCGTGCTGCGGACGGCCTCGTCGTCCAGGTCCTCGGGAACCGGGCGGCCCAATCGGGCCATCTCGTCGCGGTTGTTCACGGCGTCCACCTGCCAGCCGTGGTCGGTCAGCCAGGCAACGGGGTCCGTGCGGTCGGGCTCGTGGAAGGTCAGCGCCTGCACGTTGACGTCCAGGCCGAGCCGGTCGCGCATCCGCTGCCACCGGCCGGTGTTGCTGCGGGAGTTCAGGCCGAACACCTCGATGGCGACCTGGCTGCCGGGGGCGCTGAGCGCGTGGAACAATTCGAAGAGCCGGTCCTGGGCGTCGCTGGGCAGGTACGGCAGCAGGCCCTCGGCGAGCCAGGCGGTGGGTTGCGTGCGGTCGAAGCCGGCGGCCGTCAGGGCCGCGGGCCAGTCGTCGCGCAGATCCACCGGAACGGGCCGCCGGCTGGCGGTCGGCACCGCGCCGTGCTCCTCCAGGGTCCGGGTCTTGTACTCCAGCACCTTGGGCTGGTCGATCTCGTACACCGCGGTGCCCGACGGCCAGTCCAGCCGGTAGGCCCGCGAGTCCAGCCCGGCGGCCAGGATCACGACCTGCCGAATCCCGGCGTTGACCGCGTTGCCGAAGTAGTCGTCGAAGAAGTGGGTGCGCACGGCCTGGTAGTCGATGCCGAGCCGGTGCGCGCGTTGTCCCTGCGGATCGCCGTCGAGCCAGGCCAGCTCGGCGTCGGCCAGTCGGGCCCAGGCGTCACCGGCAGACGACACCAGCAGGCGGGCGAACTCGTCGCGGATCAGCGGGTCCGGCCCGGCCGTTGCCGCGGCGCGCGCCGCGGCCACACCCAGAGCGGTGGCGCCGACGAGTTCGGTGATGGCCCAGCTGTCACCGTCGGTCCGAAGGGAAGGCGGCAAGGAGGCGTCCACATCAGTCATGACCCAACCATGCTACCGAAGAAGTTAGTTAGCCTATGCGCTTTGTGCGCAACTTCACTGCGCCGGGCCGGTCAGCTCTCCGGCCGCCAGAGCGCGCCTTCCAACAGCCGGCGCAGCACGTCGCTGATCGCCAGAATCTCTTCGTAGCTGCGGATGTAGCCGGCGTAAAACCCGACGCCGCAGAGCACGACTATTAGGGTCTCGACCAAAGCGGACGCGTCGATATCGGGGGCGACCTCCCCGCGCTCGATTGCTTCGTTGACCGCCGATGCCAGAAATTCGCGGCTAATTTTGACCGAATCAATTTCTGCTCCGCTTATTTCCGGATGCCGTTGCGACTCGAGCACGGCGGCAATCAGAAATGCCGAGACGGCAGGATTGTCGGAGTTTGCCCGCACCGCCGCGGTGATGAACGCCGTGAGCCGCCCCGTCAGCGTGGTCTCGCTCTCCGCCTGCCGAATGCCCGCCCCGATCACGAGGGCGTTCGTCTGCTTGAGCACCTCGCGGTACAAGAGCCGTTTGGTGGAAAAGTAATGGTTGATCGCCGGTCGGGTCAGGTCGGCGCGGGCCGCGATGGCCTGGAACGTCGCGCCGTCGTAGCCACGCTCGCTGAACACCAGGCGAGCCGCCTGCATGATCCGCTGGCGGGTCTCGTCCGCCTTTGCGGCGGGCGGACGTCCCGGCCGGCGACTCGCCGTTTGCGACATTTCTAGAGTGTGCCACCGCCACGGTGGGGCATTAGCGCATTTGGCGGAATGCTGCCGAATTTTCCGGCCCGGTAGTCCTCTAGCGCCTCTATCAATTCGGCGCGCGTGTTCATCACGAAAGGCCCGTAGTGGAATACCGGCTCGCGAATCGGCTGACCGCCCAGCAGCAGCACATCGATCGCCTCCCGGTCGGCCCCCACGGTGATCCGGTCGCCGGGTCCGAGCACGACCAATTGCCCCGAGCGGATCGGGTGGCGCACGGGACCGACGTATCCACTGCCGGACAGCACGTAGGCCAGCGCATTGAAATCACGCCGCCACGGAATGTTGAGCCGGGCGCCGGTTTCGATCGTCGCGTGCGCCAGCGTGATCGGCGTGTGGGTGATCCCGGGGCCACGGTGCCCGTCGATCTCACCGGCGATGATGCGCACCAGGGCCCCGCCGTCGTCCGACGCCACCAACCCGGCGTCCCCGCCCTCAATGGCCTGATACCGGGGCGCAGCGAACTTGTCCCGCTTCGGCAGATTGACCCACAGCTGGACGCCGTGGAAGAAGCCGCCGCTTTCGACCAGCTCGGCGGGCGGTGTCTCGATGTGCAGGATCCCCGAACCCGCCGTCATCCATTGGGTCGCGCCGTCGGTGATCAGCCCGCCGCCGCCGTGCGAATCCTGGTGCGCGAACTTCCCGTCGATGATGTAGGTGACGGTTTCGAACCCGCGGTGCGGATGCCACTCGGTGCCCCTGGCCTCCCCCGGCTGGTACTCCACCTCGCCCATCTGGTCCATGTGCACGAACGGATCCAGGGCGGCGGTGCTGACCCCGGCGAACGCGCGGACCACCGGGAAGCCCTCGCCCTCGTAGCCGCGCGGCCCGGTGGTGATGGATCGAACCGGCCGTTCGGTCTCGGCGGGACCTGCGGCGCCGACGCGTGGCAGGGTCAGAGTGTCCGCGGTTACAGCGGGCATATCGTCCTCCTTAGGTTAGCCTGCCCATATAACCGGACCACAGTCCGATTATTCCCGTCTGCCTAAGATGACGTGGTGCCCGGGGAAGAACCGACGGATGACGAGCCCCAGCCGACGGACGCCCCCGTGGCCCCGGCCCGCGCCGCCGGCGGGCGCTTCGGGGCATCGATCCGCAAGTCGGGCTACCTGCAGAAGTGGCTGCTGCTGGGCGTCACGATCGGCGTCATCTCGGGCCTGGGGGCGGTCGTCTTCTACTTCGCGCTGAAGTACACCGAAGAGTTTCTGCTCGGCTACCTGGCCGGCTACCGCGTCCCGACGCCGGTCGGGGAGGGTGGCGACCACGGGTCGACGGGCTTTGGCCGGGCGTGGGCCATCCCGCTGGTGACGACGGGCGGCGCGTTGCTGTCCGCGCTGATCGTGGCGAAGCTGGCCCCGGAGGCGACCGGCCACGGCACGGACGAAGCCATCCAGGCCGCGCACGGCGATCCGCGCGCCATCCGCTTCCGCGCCGTGCTGGTGAAGATGGCGGCCAGCGCGCTGACCATCGGCTCGGGCGGTTCGGCCGGCCGCGAGGGGCCGACGGCACAAATCTCGGCGGGCTTCTCCTCATTGCTCGCCCGGCGGCTGAACCTGTCCGACGAGGACGGCCGGACGGCGGTGGCGCTGGGCATCGGCGCCGGCATCGGAGCGATCTTCGCCGCGCCCCTGGGCGGGGCGGTGCTGGCCGCGTCGATCCCCTACCGCGACGACTTCGACTACCGCTTCCTGCTGCCCGGCTTCATCACCTCGGGCACGGCCTACGCGGTGCTCGGGGCATTCCTGGGCTTCGACCCGCTGTTCGGCTACATCGACGCCGAGTACCGCTTCGAGAAGGCGTGGCCGCTGCTGTGGTTCGTGGTGATCGGTCTGGTCGCGGCCGCGGTCGGCTACCTGTACGCCCGCACCTTCCATACCACCGTGCGGCTCACCCAGCGGCTGCCCGGCGGCGCGGTGCTCAAACCGGCGCTGGGCGGACTGCTCGTCGGGCTGCTGGGACTGCTGCTCCCGCAGATCCTGAGCAGCGGCTACGGCTGGGCCCAGCTGGCGGCCGACCGCACCTCGCTGATGGCGATCCCGTTGTGGATCGTCATCGTCCTGCCCATCGCCAAGATCATCGCCACGTCGCTGTCGATCGGTACCGGCGGATCCGGCGGGCTGTTCGGCCCGGGGATCGTCGTCGGCGCGTTCGTCGGGGCCGCCGTCTGGCGGCTGGGCGAGCTGTCCGGGCTGCCCGGGGTGCCGCACGAGCCCGGCATCTTCGTCGTGGTCGGGATGATGGCCTGCTTCGGCAGCGTCGCGCGGGCACCGCTGGCGATCATGATCATGGTCGCCGAGATGACCGGCTCGTTTTCGGTGGTGCCGGGCGCGATCCTCGCCGTCGGGATAGCGGCGTTGTTGCTGTCGCGCAGCAACGTCACCATCTACGAGGCGCAGCGGCTGAACCGGGAAACCGCCGAGGCCGAGCGCGCGAACCGATAGCTAGGACTTGCGACGGGCCGTGCTCGCCGCATCCTTTTCGGTGCTCTTGCCCTCGTGGGCCAGCTTTCCTCCGGCGCTTTCCAGATGCGCCCGGACAAACCATTGGAACTTCTCCAGGTGTCCCGCCTGCCCGATCAACAAATCCTGGGTCACCGGGTCGAGTTCGTCCGTCTCGTCGATGGATTGGCGGATGTCCTCGATGACGCCGTTGTAGACCAGGTCCAACGCGGCCAGATGCGCCTGGACCGTGTCGCGGCCGACGGAATAGTCGTCCCACGAGCGATCCCTGATGATCGCGCCCGGCGTGCCCTGCGGCGAAGCCCCAAGCGCCGCAATGCGTTCGGCGACGTCGTCGGCGAACTTGCGCACCGCGTCCACCTGGGGATCAACCATCTCGTGCACGCCAATGAAGTTCGGCCCCACCACGTTCCAGTGGATGTGCTTGAGCGTGAGATGCAGATCGTTGTAGGTGCTCAGTTGCTTTTGCAGCATCTCGGTGAGTCGCGCCGCCTGTTTGTCGGTCAATCCCGGAATAGTGAACTGAGTCATTGCTTTTTCTAGCTTCCTTCCCTGCGGTTCGCACACGGTACTTGCCCAGTTGGGTACCCGATGACCCCTCTGGAAAACAACCGCGGGTCAGAGCGTGTGGATTTGCTGCACCGGCAGCCGGGCACCGCGCCGCGGTTCGTATGCCAGCCCGCTGGCCTCGAGCAAGCGAACCACCCGGTGGCGGTGCGGGCGCATCGGTTCGAGCAGCTCGAGCATCACGGCGTCGTCGACGGGGCGGCCCAGCAGCGTCCAGCCGATCATCTTCGGGATGTGGTAGTCGCCCACCGACACGGCGTCGGCGTCACCCAATGCGCGCTGCGCGGTTTCGGCCGCGGTCCACTCACCCACTCCCGGGAGCGACGTCAACGCCCGCCGGACCTGCTCCGCCGGGCGCGACACCAGCCGCTCGAGCGAGTCCGCCCGCCGCGCACAACTCACCACGGCCTGCGCCCGCCTCGGGTCGACGTTGGCGCGATGAAACTCCCACGACGGGATGTGCCGCCACGCCTCGGCCGACGGCGGCACCCGCATCCCGGCCGGCGCCGGCCCGGGCGCGGGCGTCCCGTGCTTGGAGACCAGGACGCGCCAGGACCGGAACGCGTCGGCGCCGGGCACCCGCTGCTCGATGATCGCCGGGATCAGGGCCTCCAGCACCCGCCCGGTGCGGCCCAGTCGCAGATGCGGCACGCGTTGGTGGGCGGCGGCAACGACGGGGTCGCGCGGCTCGAAGTCCGACGCGTCGTCGTCGGCGCCCAGCATGGCGGGCAGCATCTCGATGAACTCCGGCGCACCGGCGCCCCAGGCCTCGCAATGGGCCGCGTTGGCAGCGGCGCGGCTGATCCGCGCCGTGACGGGCCCACTGGGCAGCAGGCTGGTTCGCCAGATGGTGCCGTCACCGGGCAACCGAAAGCAAGGGTCGCGCGGACCGCGGCGCAGGGGCGCCAGGGTGTGCCCGAAGCTGGCCGCCCCGGGGAATGTGACCGTGCGCGCGCTCTTCACCGATAACCCTTCGGACCGCCCTGATTGACCGCCAACTGTGCCCCAAGACAATATTGCGATGTGATGACGCCTTTCGACGGCCCGCACACCGAACTCGCGTGGATGTTCCTGCAGAGCCTCAGCGAGGGCGGCGATTTGGACGAGGGCTTTTCGCTGCTGAGCGACGACTTCACCTATTGGAGCCTGTACACCCGGGTCTCTTTCGACAAGGCGACCCTGCGGCAAGCGATCGACTGGCGCAAACGGACGCTGGAAATCACCGTCGATCTCGTCCGGTGTGTGAGCGAGGGCGACACCGTGGTCGTGGAGGCCATCGCATCCGGCACCACCACCGACGGCGTCGACTACAGAAGCCCGTTCGCCTGCATCTTCGAGATGCGCGACGGACTGATCGTCTCGATGCGGGAGTACAGCGACACCCGCGCTGCGGCGCAGGCGCTGCCCACATCCACCTTCTGAGCGCCTACTGCGCCAGGACGCTGATCTCCGCCTTGGTCGGGTAGAAGGCGACGTGCCCCGCGATCTCCGCGACGGCGGGGTAGGGCTCCTCGTACGTCCAGATCACGTCGTCGACGGTCTCGCCGGCCGAGGTGGTCACGCTGTAGTAGCTGGCGTCGCCCTTGAACGGGCAATGGGTGCTGGTGTCGGTGCGGGTGAGCCGGTCGGAGACCACGTCGCTCATCGGAATATATTGCACCGCAGGCAAACTCGCCTCGCGTAGCTCGAGCGCCGCGGTGGTGTCGGCGACCAACTCGCCCTTGACGCGGACCTGCACCCGGCCCCTCGTCGGCTCGATGGTGATCGGATGCCCGGCGCTCGGTTCTTTGATTTCCGGGTGGGTCATGGGTTCCTCCTCAGACGCGGATAGCCTGTGCAACACCAGCCCCCATGCAACCCTTCCCGATCAGGCCGGCCCGAATGCGTAGCGGTGGTATTGCGCCATCTTGGCAAAGGCCTCCACTAGCGACATTGCCTTCCCCATCACCCGCGCGGAGATCGGGAGTTGCGCGAAGGTGTAGGACTCGAACCACCGTTCCCAGGCCACGAGCCGCACACCCGGCACCGCGTCGACGATATCGTCGGGCCCGTTGATCGCCCAGGACAGCGTGGATCCCGAACGGCGCACGACGCTATTGAGCCACTGCGACTTGATCCCGAGCCAGTTGAATGCGTCGAACTGCAGCTCGCCTGAGCCGAAGTGGTCGACCATGCGGCGCAGCAGCCCGATGCCGTCCTGCTCGGTGAGATACATGGTCAGCCCCTCGCCGATCATCAGCGCGGGACGGTCCGCGGGAATGTCCCCGAGCCAGGCCGGGTCGGTGACGGAGGCGGCGATGACCCGGTAGTGGTCGCGCGCGGGGTAGAGGTGCGCGCGCAGCGCAGCGACGTCGGGGTAGTCGACGTCATACCACTCGACGCCTGGGCCTGGCCGCACCCGGAGGCATCGGCTGTCGAGTCCGCAGCCCAGGTGCAGCACGACAGCCCGCGGGTGTGCGGCGAGAAATTGGCGCACCCAGGTATCGAAGTGCGCGGACCGGGTGGTGACCGACGGCGCCCTGCTCGGCGTGATGGCGGTCTTTTTCCAGTCGTAGTCGATGCGTTGGACGATCTCCTTCGCGTACCGATCGCCCAGGATCGGCGAGTCGAAGTCGGCGTCCAGCGCCTTGGCGTACAGCGTCGCCAGCATCGTCTGGGGCGCCCCGCTGAGGTCGACGCTTATCCTTTCGGCAGTCACGCCGCCCGAGGCTAGTCGCGAGGCGACCGCCTCAGTCATGTTGAACGCCCAGCGGCGCGGCGTTCAGCTCCGAGTCGCGCTCTTGCCCGTGGCGCCTTTCAGCTCCGCCCAGAATCGGGCCGCCTCGCGGATGGATTCCTCCACCGGGCGTGGCTGCCAACCCAATTCGCGCATCGCCTTGCCGCTGTCGACGGGGGCTTCGGCGCGCATCATCCGCACCGACTTGAGGCTGAGTTCGGAGTCCTTGCCGGTGAGCCGCGCCCTCAGGCTGCCGAACGCGCCCAGGGCGTAGAGCACCGGAACAGAAATCGAGCGTCGCGGCGGCGGCACCCCCGCCTCGTCGGCCGCGATGCGCACGACATCGTTCAGCGCGAACATCCGCTCGGAGACCAGGTATCGCTCCCCGATGCGGCCGCGCTCGGCGGCCAGGATCATGGCCCGGGCGGCGTCGTCGACGCCGACGACCTCCAGCTCGATGCCGTTCATCAGGAAGGGCAGCTTCCCGAACACTGCGCCGGCGATGAAGGCGCCGTGCGGGGTACCGCCCCAGTCGCCGCTGCCGTACGTCGTCGAGACGCACATCGCGACGGCGGGCAGCCCGGCTTCGGCCACGTAGCGCATCACCAAATCCTCGGCCTGGACCCGGGATTGGACATAGGGGGTCAGCCCGCGCGGGTCGATGACGTCCTGTTCGGTCGCCACGTGCCCGTGTCGTCGGCCCACCGTCGCGTACGTGCTGGTGAAGACGAACCTGCGCAGGCCGGGCTCTTTGACGGCGACGTCGAGAACGTTGCGCAGGCCTTCGACGTTGGTGCGAAACAACGGCGACGGGTCACGCAGCCAGGCGCGGGTGTCGACGACGCAGTAGTAGACGTCGTCGACGCCGTCCATCGCCTCGCGCACCGTGTCGGTGTCGAAGACGTCGCCCTCAAAGCGGGTGACCTGCAGGTCGTCGATGCTGCGGGTGTTGGCTTTCGGGCGCACCATGACCCGCACGTCGGCGCCGTCGGCGACGAGTTGGCGGGTCACATGCGAACCCAGAAAGCCGTTGGCGCCGATGACGAGCTTGGGTTTGGCGCTCACTGTTGCCCACCGTTCTGTTGCATCCAACGCGCGGCGTCGTCGTCGAGGGTGCCCAGCTGCTGCGCCTTGCGACACCACTTCAGCCCTGCCCGCAGGAAGCGCAGCGGGTTGTAGATGTCTTCTTCGCGACTCCACAGGCCGTCGCCGGCATACGTGATGATCGTGATGTTGGTGGCGCTGATGACGCTGCCGTCGCCGGGGTCGCGCATCGGGTTGTCGAGTTCGAGGATGACCCGACCGGTGGGCGGGTCGACGACCGACCACAGCGTGGGGAACGCGACCATGTGGCTGCCGGGGAAGGTGGTCATCGTCTGCTTGATCCACTCGCGCACCTCGTCGCGGCCGCGCATGGTGCCCGCCGCGTGCTCGATGTACTCGACGTCCGGCGTGTACTGCTCGACCCAGGCGTCCCAGTCCCGGGTTTCGGCGGCCCGGGCGACCGTTTCCTCGAATTTCTCGAAGGCGGCGGCGAGTTCGCCGTGTGAGAACGTGGCGGTAGTCATGCCAAAACTAGAACACGTTCTATTGACGTTTGTCGAGCATTGCTCGCCGGCGCCACGCGCCCGCCCGGCCGCTTGAGCGAGCGTGAAACTGTCGCGAGTTTCCGCGGGGAATTTCGCAACAGCTTCACCCTCGGCGATCCCATGCCGCCAGTACCCGCCAGATGATGCTGCCCTGTGTGTCCTCGGCGGTGACCCTGATATCGATCCAGCCCAACGCGGTGACGGCCTCGACGCGTCGGATGTCCTTGTTGAATCGCCGCCGGTCGGTGCGGTGCTGGTCGCCCTCGTAGTCGAGGGCGATCTTGAGTTCCCGCCATCCCATGTCGAGGACCGCGACGAGCTGGCCATACGCGTCGTAAACCGGTATCTGGGTCTCCGGCGGTGGAAAACCCGCTCGGATGAGCAGCAGACGCAGCCACGTCTCGCGCGGCGACTCGGCGCCCGGATCGACGAGACCCAACGCGAGACGGGCGTTTCGGACGCCGCGGCGACCTGGGTATCGCTCGGCAAGCAGCTCGACGGCGGCCACTTTGAGCCGCGTCGCTCGGGCGAGGGCATCGATCAGGGCGACCGCCTCGTCGACCGGGTTGCGGCATGCCAGGTCGAAGGCGGTGCGCGCCGGCGTGGTCACCAGCATCCCGTCCACGACCGTTACCTCGTCGTCGGGCACCAGCGCAGACCATGTGCGGATTGCGGTCGGCGCGTGGCGATTCTCGTACAGGATTTCGGCCGGGGCTCGGTTGTCGACCCACTGTGCGCCGTGCACCGCCGACGCGGAGCGTCCGGCCACGACGGCGCGCCGGCGCGACCACAACCACGCCGCTCTGGCGCGCACCACCGCGGTGATCTCCGTACCGCTTTGGATATACACGTCGCGGTGGATCGCCTTGAATCGGGTGCGCAGTGCGTAGGGCGTCACACGGCCGGACGCGACGGCCTCGCTGCCGATGAATGGCTCTTCCACGCGCCGAAGTCTGCCCCGCGCGACCGACACCCTTGCCCGAGCGTGAAGTGGTTGCGAATTTCCCGCCGGTTTTTGGCAACAGTTTCACGTTCGGCGGACAACGCCTCGCCGCCAGCCGCGGCGGTTATGCGGGATAATCGGAAGATCGCAAACGACAAGGAGGGACCAGCATGGCGGTGCATGGGAAGGCGATCCTGGCCGGCGGCTGCTTCTGGGGCATGCAGGACCTGATCCGCAAACAACCCGGCGTGATCGCGACCCGGGTCGGCTACACGGGCGGCGACGTCCCCCACGCGACCTACCGCAATCACGGCACGCACGCCGAGGCCATCGAAATCGTCTACGACCCGGCGGTCACCGATTACCGCACGCTGCTGGAGTTCTTCTTCCAGATCCACGATCCGACGACGAAGAACCGCCAGGGCAACGACGTGGGGACCAGCTACCGCTCGGCGATCTTCTACCTCGACGACGAGCAGAAGCGGGTCGCTTTGGACACCATCGCCGACGTCGAGGCGTCCGGCCTATGGCCGGGCAAGGTGGTGACCGAGGTCAGCCCCGCGGGCGATTTCTGGGAGGCCGAGCCCGAGCATCAGGACTACCTGCTGCGCTACCCCAGCGGGTACACCTGCCACTTCGTGCGTCCCGGCTGGAAGTTGCCGCGTCGGGCCGCCGCCGGCAGCTGATTCAGTTTCCGGCGGGTCGCCGCCGGTGGACGACGATGCGCCCGCCGTTCTTGGGGGTGTAGGCGACACCGCGGGAGTACCACCGCTCGCCCGGCGCCGCCGTGGTCTCGATTGTGAACTCGCGCAGCACCGTTCGCAGCACCACGTCCATCTCCATGTTGGCGAACGCGGCACCCACGCAGCGGCGGGTGCCGCCGCCGAACGGGATCCACGCGAAGGTGGACGGCTTGCCTCCGATGTAGCGCTGCGGGTCGAAGCGCTCCGGGTCGGGATAGATGTCGGGATCGTCGTGGATCTGCGAGATGCTCACGATGATCGAATCCCCTTGGGGGAGGACCCATTCGCCGAGCTGGAAGGTCGGCGGAAAGACGCGGCGCGCGCAGAACAGGATGACGGTCCTGGCCCGCTGGACCTCCAGGATCGTCGCCTGACGCAGCTCGTTCCCGCCGTCATCGGCTTCCTCCACCAGGGCGGATAGCACGTCGGGGTGGCGGGTCACCCGCTCGAACGCCCACGCCAGCGTGGCCGCCGTCGTTTCGTGCCCGGCGGCCAGGAGCGCGAGCAATTCGTCACCAATGTCCTTGTGCGACATGGGGGAACCGTCGTCGTAGGTGCTGCGCAGCAGGAGGGCGAGCACATCGGTCCGTTCGGCGAAGTTCGGATCCGCCCGCTCGTCGGCGATGAGCTTGTCGATAACGACGTCATATTGGCGCCGCCACCAGTCCAGCCGGCCCCACGGGGTGAACCGGCCATATGTCCGTTCGGGTTTCGGTAATACGGCCAGGCGTGAGCCCAGGGTGACCCAGGGCGGGATGAGACTGCGCAGCTGGTCCAGTTCGGCGCCGTCGGCGCCGAAGACCGCGCGCAAGATGGCGTTGAGCGTGATGCGCATCATCGAGGGCAGGGTCGGGAAGGGCTGGCCCTCCGGCCAGTTGGCCGTTTCGCGCAGGGTCTCCTCTTCGATGATGGCCTCGTAGTTCTTCATGCTCTTGCCGTGGAACGGCGGCGCCAACAGCCGCCGCCGCTGGCGGTGCTCGTCGCGGTCCAACGCGAACACCGAACCGGTGCCGAACATCCGGCTCAGGTTGGGCTGAATGTTGCCGAGCTCCTCGGGACTGGTGGTGAACACCTGCTTCGCCAGCTGCGGGTCGCACACGATAACGGCGCGACCGAAAATCGGGATGGTAAGCGTGAAGACGTTGCCGTAGCGGCGCGCCAACCGCTTGATCATCCCGCGCCGCGAGATCGCAAATCCGATGCCGGACAGCAGCTTCGGGATTCGCGCCGTGGGCGGCATTCTGACGGCGGGGGTGCCCGACGGGGCGATGACGACGTCGCTCATGGCGTTGCTGCTCCCCATATCTACCCCGGATCCGAGGCGGTACCGCGGTGTACCAAAACCTTTCCGGATACGGTACTCTGTGGTACCAAGCCTGACAAGGGATTCACCGAAAGGGGGGGCCGTGACATCAGTGGTTGACGACGCGGTCCTGGCCAAGCCCGATGCGTTTCGGCTCCGGCTACTCGACGGCCTGGCCGCCTCGATCGGCGAGCGCGGCTACCGAACCAGCACGGTCGCCGACATCGTCCGCCACGCCCGCACCTCCAAGCGCACCTTCTACGACCAGTTCGCCAGCAAAGAGGAGTGCTTCCTGGAACTGCTGCGGGCCGACATCGAGAGGCTGGGCGAGAACATCGCCGCGGCCGTGGACCCGGAGGCCGACTGGCACCGGCAGATTCGTCAGGCCGTCGAGGCCTACGTCGAACACATGGAGGCCCGCCCGGCCATCACCTTGAGCTTGATTCGTGAGCTCCCCTCGCTGGGTGCTGTCGCTCGCCCGGTCCAGCGCCGCGGGTTGCAGCTGCTGTCCAACCTGCTGATCGACCTCAGCGCCAGCCCGGGATTCCGGCGCGCGGACCTGCCGCCGTTGACCGCGCCGCTGGCCGTGATTCTGTTGGGCGGCCTGCGCGAGCTGACCGCGCTGGCGGTAGAGGATGGCAGGCCGGTGCGCGAGATCGTCGAACCGGCGGTGGACGCGTCCATAGCCCTGCTCGGGCCGCGACACTAGGTTTGATCGCGGACCCGACAGACGGAGGACGCGATGCGGCTATCGACCCGGAACCAACTCAAAGGAACCATCACCGAGGTCGATCTCGGCGCCGTGATGGCGATCGTGAAGGTCAAGCTCGACGGCGGCGACCAGATCGTCACGTCGTCGGTCACCAAGGACGCGGCGGTCGACCTCGGCCTGGCGGTCGGTCAGCCCGCGACCGTTTTCATTAAGTCCACCGAGGTCACGATCGGCGTCGAGTAGCCATCGCGACACTTAACTCACGCCCCGACACCCCGAAAAACGCAGCAGCAGTTTAATTTTCGCCGCGAAGGAACGCGCGCAGCGTTACGGTCGATGGCGTGTGTGCGTGAAGGCCACACTGGCCAGCATCGTTTGGGCCGGCCGCGACAGGCGCTGGCGGCCAAAGGCGAGCACCTTGCTCGGCTCCACCGCGAAGACGAGTGAATGGATCCCGGCGCGGTGGAAGCCGGCGTCTGTCGCCTCGAAATCCCAAGCGCCCTTCCACTTGGTCAGCCATGCCACGGCAAGACGCTCCAACGTTGACCTGTCGACGACGCGGCGTGCCTTACCTTCGACCACTACGTCGAGTCCCCGGTCCCAGGTGTTGCACCCCGTGGTGAGTACCACGTTCGGGTTGTGCGCCAGGTTGACGCCCTTCTGCTCCGTCTCGCCCGTGCCGAAGTACAGCACTCCGTCAAGCCACACCGCGACCAGCGGCGTGACGTGTGGGCGCCCGTCCGACCGCACCGTCGACAGCCAGCTGACCTGAGCCGCGGTCAGCACCTCGCACGCCGCGGCCCAGGTGGTGGGCTGGGTGCCGGCGTCACTGAACCGCTCGTCCAGCCGGGTGGATACGGAGCCCTGTTCGAACGACACGTCGCCTCCCCAACTGATCTTATTTTGCAATCGGTTTTAGCGTAGGGCACACTGGTGCGTAAATGCAACCAGTTTGGAGCTGAGGGCGGTGCGTAAAGGGGCGCGATCGGGGTGCCCGGTCAATTTGTCGCTGGAGATCTTCGGGGACCGGTGGAGCCTGCTTGTACTGCGCGACATCATCTTCGGTGGCTCCAGGCACTTCCGTGAGCTGCTCAACGGCCCCGAGCGAATCTCGTCGAACATTCTCGCCGACCGGCTCGGCGCGCTCGTCGAGCACGGGCTGCTCACCAAGTCCGACGACCCTTCCCACAAGCAGAAGGTCACCTACAGCCTCACCGAGCAGGCGATCGAACTAGTGCCGGTTCTCGCCCAACTCACCGCCTGGGGGATGCGGCACCTTCCCGTCGGAGACGACTACGCCGCGCGCGGGACTGCGCTCGTCGCCGGTGGACCTCCGCTATGGGAGGACTTCATGGACGAGCTGCGCGAGACTCACCTCGGGCCACAAGCACGCAAGAAAGCCGCCTCACCCGGTCCCACCGTCGCGGCGCAGCTACAGGCCGCTTACGAATCCGGCCGCCCGCACCCAGTCGACTCGTGATGCCTCGGTTCACGTTTCGGCGGCGAGGAAAGCGCGCAGCCGGTCGAGCACCAGTTCGGGTCGCTGCTCGACGATCCAGTGACCGACGCCGTCGACTAGCTCGACCTTGAAATCGCTTATCCGGTCGCCGTATCCGTCCAGCAGGTCCGGGGTGAGCACCGGGTCCTTCGTTCCACACAGCCACCGCACCGGCACGTCGACGCGGGCGTCGTCGTATTCGCCGCGCATCCAGCCCAACAACTCCTTGGTCTGAAATGTGCGATACCACTTCGAACCGGCCACCGCGTGCCCCGGCTGGCGCATGCACTCGATATAGAAGCGGACGTCGTCCTCGGGCACCAAATACCCGCCGCCGACCCAGGACGCCAGCAGTCGGTAGAACCTGGCCTTGGGGTCGCCGATCACCCGTGGACCGATCACCGGCAGCATGATCGGCACCTGGTACCAGAACCGCCAGATGTTGCGGAGCATCGCAAGGTCGCGCTTCAGGTACGGCGCAGCGGTGTTCATGCCGAAAAATCCTGTGACCTTTTCCGGGTGGCGCAGCATCATGATGAACGCGATCGGCCCACCCCAATCGTGGGCGGCGAGCGTGACCGTCGCGACCCCCAGGCGGTCCAGCACCGCGGCAAGGTCGTCGGCCATGTCGTTCTTGAGGTAGTCCGAGCGGGGCGCCGAACTCCAGCCCGCGCCGCGCAGGTCGGGACACAGCACCCGGTAGCCGTCGGCGGCCAGCGGGGGAATCAATTCACGCCATTCCCACCAGTTTTGGGGGAAGCCGTGCACCAGCATCACCGCCGGTCCGTTCGCCGGGCCCGCGTCGGCGACGTGGATCGTCACCCCGTCGCCGAGTTCCACGTACCTGTGTTCGACACCGTTCAGCGCGGGCATAGCGACCATGAATTGAAACGTAGCCGACCGCCGCGTCAGGTCAGGAACCGGTCGACGTATGGCGCGAAGCGCTCCCGCAGCGCCTCCTCCGTCAACCCGAACATCTCGTACGACGTCTTGACGTTTCCCAACCGGCCGCGCTGATGCCCCGCCAGGTAGCCGGTGACCGCGGCGCGCACCTGGTCGGTGAACGGTTCGCCGGCCAGCCCGTAGACCCGCTCCGCCACGCCGAGCTCGTCGGCCATGAAGTCGTCGAAACGGATGTCGACCGAGCGTTCCGGACCGACGGTGTCGCGGTCGCGGACCAGCGCGCTCAGCATGTCGTCCAGGCGGTCGACCCACTGCTCCGCGATCTTTTCCACCGGCACGGGTGAGCGGTGCATGCGCGCGGAGTAGGTGATCATCGCGATCATCGACAGCGCCACCGGGACCGGATCGCGATGGGTGAACACGACGATGCTGCCCGGGAAAACCCGGTCCAGCACCGGCACCTGCTCGAGATGCTGCGGCGACTTGAGCAGCCAGCGCCGCCCGCCGCGCAGGAACTGCATGGCTTTGAGTTGCCGGGCCAGGTACTCGTAGTGGGGCGTCTGGTCGTGCGCCTGGTAGTAGGCGCGCCAGCGCGGCGCCTCGGCGAGAGTCTCGAAGAGCATCGTGGAGAAGTCGTTGGCGAGCAGTTGGATTTCCTCGTGCACGTGGTCCGTGGTCATCTCGTGCATCAGCGGGAAGTAGGGCATCACGGTGTTGATGACCCCGACCCCGACGTCCATCCGGGTCCGCCGGGGATCCGGCTCGATTCCCACCTCGGCCGGGAGCGGGAACGGCTCGACGCTTTCCCAGTACGGCATGGTGCGGAAGGTGGGCGGCGCCGCCAGAAGGTTGTGCAGGTGGGTGGTGCCGGTGCGGGGCAGGCCGGCGATCACGATCGGCGGCTGCAGGTCGATGTCGTCGATCTCGGGATGCCGGCGCAGCAGGTCGGTGAACAGCAGCCGGTTCTTCAGCAGCTGCACCAGCTGCGCGAAGAAGTTGACCACCCCGGCCGGCTGCAGCCCGTCGATGGCCCGCAGGTCGGCGAGGTAGACGTCGAGTCGTTCTCGATAGTCGTCCGCGCCGAAATCGTCCAGGCCGGTGTCGGCGCTGGCCCTCGCGTGCAGGGCGTCGGCATCGAGCGGACAGTCCGCGGCCATGGTGGCCATCATGTCCAGGATCTGCTGGGCCTCCGCGCCGAATCGGGGCTCGGCCAGGTCTTCTAAGCGAACAGCATTGGTCACGGCGACTTATGTTACTCTGAGTTACGTAATGACGATAGACTTTGGCCGGCCCCGTGACCCGCGTATCGACGCCGCGGTGCTGCGCGCGACCGTCGAACTGCTCGCGGAAACCGGGTATTCCGGCCTTCTGGTCTCCGCCATTGCCGAGCGGGCCGGCACCAGCAAGCCCGCGATCTATCGACGCTGGCCCAGCAAGGCGCACCTCGTGCACGAGGCGGTGTTCCCGATCGGCGCCGCGACCGCGATCCCCGACACCGGGTCACTGCCCGACGACCTGCGCGAAATGGTGCGCCGCGCAATGGCTTTCCTGACGACTCCGGCCGCCCGGGCCGCGCTGCCGGGGCTGGTCGGCGAGATGGCCGCCGACCCGACCCTGCATTCGGCGCTCTTGGAGCGGTTCGCCGACGTCATCGCCGGTGGCCTCGCCGAGTGGCTGCAGGCCGCGGCCGCACGGGGCGAGGTGCGCGCCGACGTCAGCGCCGCCGAACTGGCCGAGGCCGTCGCAGGCCTGATCCTGGTCACCCTGCTCACCCGTGCCAAGGAACTCGACGACGCGTGGATCGACCGCACCACCACGCTGCTACTGAAGGGAATCAGCGCATGACGCACGACTCGACGGCCGCATGGCAGGAGCTGCTCGCCACCCTCGGCACCCTCGACCGCTCCTTCCTCGAGGGCGACCGCGCCGTCACCGACGATCGCCACATCGCCGACGGCTACCGCATGCTCGCGGCCACACTGGGCGTGGCCTTCGACGCCTACCTGTTCCCCGAGCCCGGCCGCCCTCAGTTCGTCGCGGTGAACACGCCGTTCCGGCGCGACCGTCGGTGGGGCGGCGACAACACCGACGCCTACTACTTCTTGTGCCCGGTCGACCCCAGGCGGCGCTACCGCGTCAGCGGCAATCGCGGTGACAGCGTGTACTTTTCGGTGACGGCCTACAACGAACCCTCGCCCGGCGCGTGGTCGGACCGGGTCGTCGCGATCGTCCGCGACAGCGACCTCGACATCGACGCCGATGGCAACTTCAGTTTCGAATTCCCACCAACGCCGGACGCGGCCGTGCTGATGACCCGCGACTACCAGGCCGACCCGCTGACCGGCCGCCCGGTGGTGTGGAACATCGAGGCGCTCGACGAGCCGGACCCGATCCGGCACGGCGACGCCGAGACCGCGGCGAGCCTGCGGGCGGCGGCCACCTGGCTGCGCACGATGTTCGCCATCGTGCCGCTGGCCGTCGGCACCAGAGCGGACGATGAGCACGGGCTCGGGCACGAGACCGCCCACGCGGCAAACGAATTCGCCGATCCCTACCAGGTGCCCGACGCCAACTTCGGCTGGTCGGCGCGTGACGCGTGCTATTCCTACGGCAGTTTCGTGCTCGACGACGACGAGGCGCTGGTCATCACGCACCGACCGCCGGCCTGCCGGTTCTGGAACATGGTGGTGTGGAACCAGTTCATGGCCACCTATGGCGCGGCCGACGCCAGGTGTTCCATCAACGGAAGCAGCGCCGCGCTCAACGACGACGGCTCGGTGACGATCGTGTTGTCCCGCGGCATGACGACCCACCCGAATTCGCTGACCACGCTTGACTATCCGCGCGGCAACCTCGCCTTCCGGTGGTTCCTGGCCGACGGTGTGCCGGCGCGGCCCCAGGTGCAACTGGTGAAACTACGCGACCTCGCGGACCAGCTCGATGGCCCGCCCCAGAGTGCCCAACTTGGCCTCTAGCGTTTCCCCCGCGGGATACAACCGCACGGTGTCGACGCCGGCGTCGCGCCAGACCCCGAGGCGCGCCCGGACCATCTCCTCGGTTCCGATCAGCGTGGTGGCCAGCACCATCTCATCGGTCACCAGCTCCGCGGCGCCGTCGCGGTCGCCCCGTTGCCACCGCTCCCGGGCCTCGGCCGCGACGTCGGCCCAGCCCTGCCGGCTGTAGGCCTGGTTGTAGAAATTCGTTCTCGACGACCCCATGCCGCCGAGGCTGAAGGCGAGCTCCTTCTTGCGGCCCGCGATCATGCTGCGCAGCTCGTCCTCGTCGGCGGCGAAGGCGACCTCGGCTCCCTGGCAGACGTCGATGTCGGCGCGAGTGCGACCCGCGGCCGCCAGCCCCTGGTCGAGGTGGGAGAAATAGGCGTCGCCGGAGCCCTCGGGAACGAAGCTGGTGCCCAGCCACCCGTCGGCGATGCGCCCGGTCAGCCGCAGCATCGCCGGTGACAACGACGCCAGGTAGATCGGAATGGCGTGCTCGGCCCGGGTCGACAGTCGCATCGGCACCCCCTCGCCGCCGGGCCGGGGAATCTGAAACTCCTTGCCGGAGTGCGAGATCTTGCCGCCAGCGAACACCTGCCGCACGATGTCGACGGTTTCGGCCATCCGCGCCAGCGGCCGGCCGAACGCCACCCCGTGCAGGCCCTCGATCACCTGGGGACCCGACGCCCCCAGCCCGAGCAGGAACCGACCGTTCGACAGGTTCGACAGCGTGATCGCGGTCTGGGCGACCATGACGGGCGACCGGACGCCGACTTGCAGGACACCCGAACCGAGCAGCATCCGCTCGGTCCGCGCCGCGAGGTAGCCCAGCGCCGAGGGCGCGTCGGCGCCCCAGGCCTCGGCCACCCAGCAAACGTCGAGACCCAACCTTTCCGCCTCGACGGCGAACTCGGCGACTTCGTTTGCAGTGCGGGACAATTCGACCGTCGTCGCCGTGCGCATCAACGCACCCCGTGCTCGGCGAGCCTCTTGAGCGCGGCCAGCGTCTTGCCGATCGCACCCTCGAACTCTCGCATCCGCACGAAGACGATCTTTTCCTCTTTGTCCGGCATCGCGTCGATGGCCACCGACAGCCCGGACCGCCCCGGTCCCATCTGCATCCAAAAGTTCAGCAGCGTGCCGCCGTCGCGGGGCATCAACCGGAATCGCCAGGTCGCCGAGGGATGATCGGGTTCGCCCACGGCCCAGGCGAATACGCGCGGGGCGTCGCACGCGACGATCTGTGAGGTGGTGCTCCACTGGCCGAACGCGTCGTGCTCGTTGTGTCCGACGAACCGGGCGCCGACGCGGGGCCGGTCCGAGCCGTCCGCCCACTCCACCGCCTTCAACTCGTTGCTGAACGTCGGCATCAGCTCGATGTCGGAGACCAGATCCCACACCCGCGCCGGGTCGGCGTCGATCCACGTCGAGGCTTCCACCGTGGGGGTATCCGCGTAGCGTGCGCCGGTCCATTCCACGCACCTCATTGTCCCCCCGAACGGTCCCGAGGCAATGCCTCGGGACCGAAGCGGGACTCATACGTTATGCGGCGACCGGAACCCGATCCGCGGGGCGGTCACCGCCGGGTTTCCGCACCCAGGAGTCCGGGAAGGTCAGCTTGACGATCTTGCGGACGACGGTGCCGAACTGCCGCGGCAGCGGCCCGCGGTTGTAGGGGATGCCGTAGCGCCGGCAGATCTCCTGCACCTCGGGCGCGATGTCGGCGTACCGGCGGGCCGGCATGTCCGGGAACAGGTGGTGCTCGATCTGGTGCGACAGGTTGCCGGACATCAGGTGAAAGAGCTTGCCCCCGGTCAGGTTTGCCGATCCCAGCACCTGGCGGAAGTACCACATACCGCGGGACTCGTCCTTGGTCTCCTCGACGGTGAATTCCTGGGTTCCGTCCGGGAAGTGGCCGCAGAAGATGATCATGTACGACCACACGTTGCGCATCAGGTTGGCCGAGAGGTTCCCCGCGAAGACGAACGGCGCGAACGGCCCGGCGAGCAGCGGGAAGGCGACGTAGTCCTTGAGCGTCTGCCGGCGGGTCTTCTTCCAGATCTCGCGCAGCACCTCACGCTTGTCGCGCAGCCGGATCTCGCCGGAGCGGATGCGCTCGGTTTCCAGCTCGTGCAGCGCGACGCCGTACTGGAACAGCACCATCAGCAGGAACGCGTAGACCGGGTTGCCCAGGTAGTAGGGGTGCCACCGCTGGTCTTCGCTGATCCGCAGGACGCCGTAGCCGATGTCGCGGTCCATCCCCACGATGTTGGTGTGGGTGTGGTGCATGTAGTTATGGCTGTGCCGCCACTGGTCGGCCGGGCAGGAGGTGTCCCACTCGAACGTGCGGCCGTTGATCGCCGGGTCACGCATCCAGTCGTACTGACCGTGCATGATGTTGTGCCCGATCTCCATGTTGTCGAGGATTTTCGACACGCCCAGCATCAGGGTGCCCAGCGGCCACGCCGGCGGCAGGAACAGCAGCGCGCGTCCGCCGACCTCCAGCGCGCGCTGGGCCTTGATGACGCGGCGGATGTAGTCGGCGTCCTCTTCGCCCAGGTCCGCCATCACGCGTTCCTTGATGGCGTCGAGTTCGCGGCCGAACGCCTCGGCCTGCTCGGGTGTGAGGGTGATCGTGTTGTGTGTCATGGCTTTTCCTTTCAAGGCTCGGAACCTAAAGGGATAGGTCCACGTCACCGACGGCAACGGACACGCAGATCTGGACGTCCTCGTCGGGCTGGGTCGACACCGCGCCGGTGATCAGGTTGCGCACCGTTCCGGCGGTCTTGCGCCGCGTGCAGGTGTGGCAGATGCCCATCCGGCACCCGTTCTGTGGCGTCAGGCCGGCCGATTCGGCCTGCTCCAACAGCGAACGACCGTCGTCGTCGACGTCGATCCCGCTGTCGGCGAACGTGATTCGCCCGCCCGACGGGTTGGCCGGTGCGTCGAAGACCGGCGGCACGAAGCTCTCGGTGTACACGTTGTCGCAGTGCTCCCGCACCGCCTCGACCAAAGCCGTTGGCCCGCAGACGAACACCGCGTCGGGGTCGGGCATCGCGGCGGCCAGGTGCTCCGGCCCGAACCGGCCGGCGAGGTCGCCGGCCCCGGAACGGGTGTAGCCGTGCAGCACGCGGACACCGGGCTGATCGTTGTGGGCGGCGAGTTCCTCGCGGTAGCACGCCTCGGCGGGGGTGCGGGCGTAGTGCACGAACGCGACCTCGCCCGGATGGCGCTCGGCGATCAGGGTGCGCAGCATCGCCATCACCGGCGTGATGCCGCTTCCGCCGGAGACGAACAAGATCCGCCGGGGGCGCGCCGCGGGCAACACAAAGTCACCGCCGGTGCCGGCCAGGCCGACGACCATGCCGCGGCGGGCCCGCTCGTACAGGTAGCTCGACACCAGCCCGCCGTCGTGGTGACCGATCGTCAGCTCGAGGTCGGCGCTGCCTTCGGCGTTGGCCGGCGAGTAGCAGCGGGTGTGGCGCCGACCGTCGATGTCGACGGTGAGGTTGACGTACTGGCCGGCCTTGAGGGTGTGGTTGGACGCGAAGGCCTGGTTGGGGGTGAGCGTGAGGGTGACGCTGCGCGGCGTGCTGCGGCGCACGTCGACGACCTTGGCGCGGGCCTCGCCCAGCGTCCACGTCGGCGCCACCAGTTCGGTGTAGCGGTCCACACCGTGCGGACCGGTGAGGAGGTCTAACAGGTCTGAGCCCAGGACGCGCTTGCGCAGGGTTTGCGCGAGGTTCCGGGTCGAAGTCTGAGTGAACATATGTACACCGTGCGCGCACCCCCCGCAGGTCGTCAAGGGTTTAGTGCACGTTTGTGGTAGGGTTCACATAGTGAACAGCCGTACTCCTAGCTCACGCCCGCATCGGTCGGGTCGGGAGCGCTCACGCGAGAACCCGTCGCGTGAGGAGCGCAAGGAGGCCACGCGTCGCGCCATCATCGCCGCGGCCCTCAAGCTGCTGCAGGACCGCAGCTTTTCCAGCCTCAGCCTGCGCGAGGTGACCCGCGAGGTCGGGATCGTGCCCGCGGCCTTCTACCGTCACTTCGAGTCGATGGAGGCCCTCGGGCTGGTTCTGATCGACGAATCGTTTCGCACCCTGCGCGACACCCTGCGCGGGGCGCGGACCGGCCGGCTGGATCCGAACCGGGTGATCGAGTCGTCGGTCGAGACCGTCATCGCCAGCATCACCGATCGCCGCGAGCACTGGCGGTTCATCTATCGGGAACGCTCGGGCGGGGTCACCGTGCTGCGCTACGCCATCCGCACCGAACTGCGGCTGATCACCTCCGAACTGGCCACCGACCTGGCCCGCTTCAACAGGCTCAACGAGTGGAGCACCGAGGACCTCAACGTCCTGGCGACGCTGTTCGTGAACTCGATGATCGTCATCGCCGAGGCGATCGAGGACGCCCAGACCACCGAGGCCATCGAGGACATCCGGCGGCTCGCCGTCAAGCAGTTGCGGATGATCACCATCGGCATAGCCGGCTGGCGGAGCGCTCCCTAGCGGCGGTCACTTCGTCGCCGGAGTGAACAACCGAGCACTAATTTTCGGTCTGTTCGTCGACGACCTCGTACAGCGATTCGCCGTCCTCGGGGGCGCCGTCGATTTGGGACCGGTGGGCGCGCCCGGGGCCCCCGCCGTCGGTGGTGTCGATCGGCGCGCTCGCGCCGGTGAATACGTCCGGCTCCTCTTCGGCCAGCCGCTGGTCGAGGGATTCGCCCTCCCGCTCCTCGCGGGCCGTCACCCCGAAGCGGTCGGCTTCGCTCCAGCCCTCGGGCGGGTCGACGACGATGTCGCCGTCGTCGTTGCGCAGCTCGTCGGAGTCGGTGCCTTCGCTCGGATTGAGGGTGTCGCCTGGACCGCCCTCCTCGGGAAAGTCGCCGTTGTCGATAGCCATACGCAAACGGTTGCCCCAGCCCCCGGCGATTAAACTTTCGCAATTCCCGACGTGACCAACGCCGCAGGCACATACGCTGCGAGTTCGGGCAACTTCACCAAGCGAGAGAGTCTCGGCACATGTTCTTCCGCGCATCACCGGTCGCCGCGGCCATCCTGACGGTCGGGTCGGTAGTCGGGTTTGCCCCGGCGGCCCTGGCCGACGTCGCCGACGACTCCTTCATCCAAGCCCTGGACGGCTACGGCATGCAGTACGGCACACTCGACAACGCGATCGGTGTGGCCAAGACCTACGTTTGCGGCCAACTCGCCGCCAACCCGAGCGAACCGATGAACGATGTCGTTTCCGGCGTGGCGGACAACACCAACTGGTCCATCGCCGACAGCACCTTCTTCACCGGGTCGGCGATCACCGCGTACTGCCCGCAGTACCAATACATCGCCAGTGGGCCGACCAACGTGCCGATTTCCTAAACGCCGTTTTCAGCGCGGCTGCCGCCACATCGCCCACAGCGTCGGGCCGCCGTCGGGCAACTCGATCTCGCGGGTGACGCTGAACCCGAAACGCTCGTAATACGGCACGTTTTCGGGCTTGCTCGACTCGAGGTACGCCGGGCAATACTCGGCATCGCAGCGGTCCAGGCGGGACCGCATCAGGACCTGGCCGAAGCCCTGACCGCGGACCGTCGGGTCGCTCCCGATCACGGCGAGGTACCAGTGCGGTTCCTCGGGATGTTCGCGCTTCATGAGGTCCTGCACGGTGCGCGCCCTCGCCGAATCCGACCCGAAGACCCGGATGAAGCTCGGCAGCATCGCCAGCTCTTCCCAGCGGGACTGCCGCCACCGACCCGGCGGATCCCACAGGGCCGCCGCACCGACGCCCTGACCGTCGCAGGCCACCTCCACACCGCCGCCGGCCAGATGATGGCGGCGCGTCAACGTCGCGAACAGCCGGACCAGCTGGGTCGGCCGCGCGTCGTCGTCGGGCAGCATCCAGGTGGTGACGGGATCGTCGTGGAACGCCCGGGCCAGGGTGCGTGACAGCTCGCGGATGTCGGCTTTGCGCGCCGGGCGCGCCTGCGGGGCCACCCACGCCACGTTAGCGGGTGTGACGTGCCCCGTGCGGGGTATGCCGGTCCGGTGACGGGCATCTCGCGCCGCAAGCTGGGAAGCATGGTCGCCGGCGCGGGCGCGCTCGGCGCGGTCGGACTGCCGCAGGGCTGCGGGAAGCCGGAGGCCGGCCACGGCAATCCGACCGGTCCGCCGCCGGCGGCGGGTAAGGGCGTGGGGGTCGTGCTCTCGCACGAGCAGTTCCGCACCGACCAGTTGGTCGCGCAGGCCCGGGCGGCCGAGCAGGCCGGCTTTCAGTACGCGTGGGCCAGCGATCACATCCAGCCGTGGCAGGACAACGAGGGCCACTCGATGTTTCCGTGGCTCACCCTGGCCCTGGTCGGCAATGCCACCAGCCGAATCTCGTTCGGCAGCGGGGTGACCTGCCCGACCTATCGCTATCACCCCGCCACCGTGGCCCAGGCTTTCGCGTCGCTGGCGATCCTCAACCCGGGACGGGTGTTTCTGGGATTGGGCACCGGCGAACGGCTCAACGAACAGGCCACCACGAACGCGTTCGGCAACTACGCCGAGCGTCATGACCGGCTGATCGAGGCGATCGGACTGATCCGTCAGCTGTGGAGCGGATCGCGAATCTCCTTTTCCGGCCGCTACTTTCAGACGAACGCTTTGAAGCTCTACGACACGCCCCCAACGCCGCCGCCGATTTTCGTCGCGGCCGGGGGGCCCAAGAGCGCGAAGCTGGCCGGTCAGTACGGCGACGGCTGGATCACCCAGGCCCACGACGTGACGAACGCGAAGTTGCTCGCCGCGTTCGGCGCGGGAGCGCAGGCCGCCGGGCGGGACGCCGCCAATTTGGGAAAGCGCGCCGAACTTTTCGCAGTCGTCGGCACCAACGACGTGGCCGCCCGCGCCGCCACGCTGTGGCGCTTCACCGCCGGCGCCGTCGACCAGCCGAACCCCGTCGAGATCCAACGCGCCGCCGAGTCCAATCCCATCGACAAGGTCCTGGCGAACTGGGCGATCGGCACCGATCCCGCGGCCCACATCGACGCCGTGCAAAGGGTTCTCGACGCCGGGGCGACCCCGTTTCTGCACTTCCCCCAGGACGACCCGGTCGCCGCGATCAACTTCTACGGCGGCAACGTCTTGCCCAGGCTCCGCTGAAGCGGCCCGGGTAGGTTCGGGCGACGGCGGGTACCCGAGGGGTTGCGGAAACCCGCGACCGAACACTATGGACCCTTCACACGCAAGCCCCAACCACGAGGCCTCCAATCACGAGCTGGCCGTGCGCATGGCCGAGCTCGCTCGGGAGATCTCCGCGCCCCGCGCGCTCGAGCACGTGCTCGCCGATGTGACCGCCGCGGCCGTGCAGCTCATACCCGGAGCCGACGTCGCGGGCGTGCTGCTCGTGAAAGCGGGCGGCGACTTCGAGTCGCTGGCGGACACCGACGACCTGGCCGGGCAGCTGGACAAGCTGCAGCACGACTTTGGCGAAGGCCCCTGCGCCGACGCCGCTCTCAAGCAGACGATCGTGCGGACCGACGACCTGCGCAGCGAGCCGCGCTGGCCGAGATACGCGCCGGCGGCGGTGCAACTCGGCGTGCTCAGCAGCCTGTCGTTCAAGCTCTACACCGCCGACCGCACGGCGGGCGCGCTGAACTTGTTCAGCTTCAACGCCGGCGTGTGGGACACCGAAGCGGAGACCATCGGATCGGTGTTCGCCGCGCACGCGGCCGCCGCGATCATGGCCGGGCGCCATGGCGAGCAGATGGAGTCGGCGCTGTCGAGTCGAGACCGCATCGGTCAGGCCAAGGGCATCATCATGGAGCGCTACGGCGTGGACGACGTGCGCGCCTTCGAGATGCTGCGGGCGCTGTCGCAGGAAAGCCAGAACAAGCTCGTCGACATCGCCCAGCGCGTCATCGAAACCCGCGGCGACGTCTGATCGCTTTCCGCCGCGATCTACGATGGGGTGCTTATCAACGAGTCCGGCGCGGCGCTGCGCCGGGGAACGGTTGGCCACGGTGTGGGACTTCGAAACTGACCCGGAATACCAGGCGAAGCTGGACTGGGTCGAAAAGTTCATGGTCGACGAGCTGGAACCGCTCGATCTGGTCGCACTCGACCCGTACGACAAGAAGAACGCCGAGATGATGGCGATCCTGCGGCCGCTGCAGCAGCAGGTGAAGGACCAGGGCCTGTGGGCCGCGCATCTACGGCCCGAGCTGGGTGGTCAGGGCTTCGGTCAGGTCAAGCTGGCGCTGCTCAACGAGATCCTCGGGCGCTCGCGTTGGGCGCCTTCGGTGTTCGGCTGCCAGGCGCCGGATTCGGGCAACGCCGAGATCCTCGCGCTGTTCGGCACCGACGAACAGAAGGCCCGCTACCTGCAGCCGCTGCTCGACGGCGAGATCACCTCGTGCTACTCGATGACCGAGCCGCAGGGCGGTTCGGATCCCGGGATGTTCGTGACGACGGCGACCCGGGACGGTGACGACTGGGTCATCAACGGGGAGAAGTGGTTCTCCAGCAACGCCAAACACGCGTCGTTCTTCATCGTGATGGCGGTGACCAAACCCGACGCCCGGACATACGACAAGATGTCGCTGTTCATCGTCCCGGGCGAGACGCCGGGCATCGAGATCATCCGCAACGTCGCGGTGGGCGGCGAGTCGGGAAGGCACGGCTCGCACGGCTACGTCCGCTACAACGACGTGCGGGTGCCGGCCGATCATGTGCTGGGCGGCGAGGGTCAGGCGTTCATGATCGCGCAGACCCGCCTCGGCGGCGGCCGGATCCACCATGCGATGCGCACGATCGCGTTGGCGCGCAAGGCATTCGACATGATGTGTGAGCGGGCGGTGTCACGCAAGACCCGGCACGGCCACCTGTCCGACTTCCAGATGACGCAGGAGAAGATCGCCGACAGTTGGATCCAGATCGAGCAGTTCCGGCTCCTGGTGCTGCGCACCGCGTGGTTGATCGACAAGCACCACGACTACCAGAAGGTGCGCCGCGACATCGCGGCGGTGAAGGTCGCCATGCCGCAGGTGCTGCACGACGTCGCGCAACGGGCGATGCACCTGCACGGCGCGCTCGGCGTCTCCGACGAGATGCCGTTCGTCAAAATGCTGGTGGCGGCCGAGTCGCTGGGCATCGCCGACGGCGCCACCGAGCTGCATAAGATGACGGTCGCCCGCCGGACGCTGCGCGAATACCAGCCTGTGACAACGCCTTTCCCGTCACAGCACATACCGACCCGGCGCGCCGAGGCGGAGGCCAGGCTGGCCGAGCGCCTGGAACACTCGATCGGCGAGTTTTAACCGCGAGCAGACGCAGAATCGCACTCGCCGCACGGTTTTGGTGCGATTCTGCGTCTGCTCGCCAACTTTCAGGAGATGTAGCGGACGATGCTTTCGGCCACGCAGGCCGGCTTGGGCGCGCCCTCGATCTCGATGGTGGTCGACACGGTCGCCTGCACGGCGCCGACGCCGAGGTCGTCGACGCTGACCAGCGAGCTTTGCGCGCGAACGCGCGAGCCGACGGGCACCGGAGCGGGGAAGCGAACCTTGTTGAGGCCGTAGTTGATTGCGAGCTTGATCCCCTTCACGGTGTACATCTCGTGCTGCAAGCGCGGCAGCAGCGAAAGGGTCATGAAACCGTGGGCGATGGTCTTGCCGAACGGGCCCGCCGCCGCCCGTTCCGGGTCGACGTGGATCCACTGGTGGTCGCCGGTCGCGTCGGCGAACAGGTTGACGTCTTCCTGGGTGATGGTCACCCAGTCGCTCTGCCCGATGGTCTCGCCCGCGGCGGCGGCGAGGTCCGCTACTGATTCGAAGGTGCGCATTGGTTCTCCTCGGGATGCTGTCGATGCCCGCATGCACCCTATCGGAGCCGGCCATCGCCGTTTCGCGCGCCGCTGCGCGGGAAACCTGGGCCCCATGCCGGAAAACAAGGGCCACAGGGCCGAGGAAGACGTCGAGCCCGAGGTGCACGAGGCTCGATCACGGGCCGCCGCAGGGGACGACGACGGGTCGTACGTGGGCGCGGCCGGTTCCGACGACACTTTTGATGCGGGCGAGACGGGCGCCGAGGCGCGCAGCCGGGACGGCCAACGGTAGCGCAAGATGGCGGCGTGAGGCTGCTGCTGATTGCCGACACCCACGTCCCGCGCCGCGCCCGCGACCTGCCCGCGCAGGTTTGGGACGAGGTCGCCAGCGCCGATGTCGTGGTGCACGCCGGCGACTGGGTATCGACCGAATTGCTCGACGCGCTGGAAAGCCGGGCCGCGCGGCTGGTCGCGTGTTGGGGCAACAACGACGGGCCGGCGTTGCGTGCACGGTTGCCCGAACGCGCCGACGCCACGCTGGGCGGGCTGCGCCTGACCGTGGTTCACGAGACCGGCGCCGCGGCCGGCCGGGACGCGCGCATGTCGCGGCTCTATCCGGATCGCGACGTGCTGGTGTTCGGCCACAGCCACATCCCGTGGGATACGACGACGCCAACCGGGCTGCGCCTGCTCAACCCGGGTTCGCCAACGGACCGGCGCCGGCAACCGTTCTGCAGCTACATGACCGCAAGCGTCGACAACGGGCAGTTGACCGACGTGGTCCTGCATTCGCTCAACAAGTAGCTGGGAGCTAGCCCCCACACAGCTCGCACCCATATTTAGCTCGTAAACAGAGGTATATGGGCGCAGTGCAGACCAGCACCGATGTGGTCGCCGAGTTGTTCGGCATCGTCGGCAGGTTTCGCCGGGAACTTCGCCGGTCGGCCGGCCGGGGGCTCGATTCCGCGCGGCTGTCCGAATCCCAGGCGGAGCTGCTGTGGCTGGTCGGACGGCGACCGGGGATCTCCGTCGGCACCGCCGCGGCGGAGCTCGGCCTGGTGCCCAACACCGCATCGACCTTGGTCTCCAAGCTGGCCGGCAACGGCTTGCTGATCCGGACTGTCGACGAGTCGGACCGCCGCGTCGGCCAGCTGCGGCTCGCCGAACCCACCCAGCAGCTCGTCGACGCGTCTCGGGCGGCGCGCCGGGCGCTGGTCGCCGACGCGCTCGGCGAGCTGGATGACGATCAAATCGAGTCCCTGGCAAAGGGATTGGAGGTTCTAGACACCATGACCCGACTACTGCAGGAGCGGCGATCATGAGCGAACGACTGCCCATGGCGATCGACGGCCGCAACCTGACCTACCGGTACGGCCAGTTCACCGCGGTCGATGATGTGACGCTACAGGTGCGGCCGGGCGAGACGATGGGCCTGCTGGGGCCCAACGGCGCCGGAAAGACGACGCTGGTCCGCATGCTCACCACGTTGACGCCGGTGCAGCGCGGCGAGTTGCGCATTTTCGGCATGGACGCCCGCCGCCAGACCATCGACATCCGCAGCAACATCGGCTATGTGCCCCAACAACTTTCCGTCGAGCCCGCGTTGACCGGACGGCAGAACGTGCGGTGGTTCGCGCGGCTCTACGGGGTGCCGCGCGCCTGCCGGGCCGAACGGGTGGAACAGGCGCTGGCCGCCATGGAGCTGCTCGACGTGGCCGACCGGCGGGCCGGGTCCTACTCCGGCGGCATGGTGCGCCGCCTGGAGGTGGCGCAGGCGTTGGTCAACCGTCCGTCGCTGCTGGTGCTCGATGAGCCGACGGTCGGGCTGGACCCGATCGCGCGCGACGGTGTCTGGCAACAGGTGCGGAGCATGCAGGCCCAGTTCGGCATGACGGTGCTGCTCACCACCCACTACATGGAGGAGGCCGACGCGCTGTGCGACCGGGTCGCGCTGATGCACCGCGGTCGATTGCGCGCCGTGGGCACGCCCGCGAAGCTGAAGGCCACCGTGTCGCCCGGCGCCACGCTCGAGGACGTGTTCCGCCACTACGCGGCCGAGGACCTGTCCGGCCAGCCGGAATCGTCCGGCTCCTTCCGTGAGATCCGTTCCAGCAGAAAGGTTGCCAGCCGTGCCAGTTGACATCGCACCCAAAGCCCCGGCGGCCACCCTGGTTCGTGCGCCGCGCGGGTGGCAACGGGTCCAGGCAACGCTGGCGCGGGTCGGGGCGTTCGCGATCGTGGAACTGCAGAAGCTGCAGCACGACCGGACCGAGCTCGTCACCCGGATGGTGCAACCCGCGCTGTGGCTGCTGATCTTCGGCACGACCTTTTCCAAGTTGCACGTCATCCACACCGGGCCGGTGTCCTACCTCGCCTTCCTGGCGCCCGGGATCATCGCGCAGTCGGCGCTGTTCATCTCGATCTTCTATGGCATACAGATCATTTGGGACCGCGACGCCGGCGTGCTGGCCAAGCTGATGGTGACGCCCGCCCCCGCGTCGGCGCTGATCACCGGCAAGGCGTTCGCGGCCGGAGTGCGGTCGGTCGCCCAAGTGGTCGGGGTGATGGCGCTGGCATACCTGATGAACGTCGGCCTGACCGTCAACCCGCTGCGGATCCTGGCCGCGATGGCCGTCGTCATGCTCGGCGCGGCGTTCTTCGCGTGCCTGTCGATGACGCTGGCCGGCCTGGTCCTCAGCCGCGACCGCCTGATGGGAATCGGCCAGGCCATCACGATGCCGCTGTTCTTCGCGTCCAATGCGCTCTATCCCGTCGACGTGATGCCCGCCTGGTTGCGCGCCCTGAGCAAGGTCAACCCGCTCAGCTACGAGGTGGACGCGCTGCGGGCGCTGTTGATCGGCACCCCGTTCAACCCGGCCGACTTCGTCGTGCTGGTGGTGGCGGCGCTGGTCGGAATTGCCACGGCGTCAACGCTTTTGCGCCGGCTCGTCGCGTAGGGCAAGCCACTGCACGGTTTCGTGAGCCATTCGTGACCCGAATGTGACGATTCCCGGCCGACTCCCAATCGTTAGCCAACCGCGATCTCGCATCGCGGCCGCGACACACGAATTGCGCCCTCCCCCTGTGTTTCACTGCGCAGGCGAACAGATTCGACCGTCATCGCGCGGCATCGAACAACCGATGAAAGTTGGGATGGGTAGGGAGCTATGTCGTTCATCGAAGAGGTGCGGAAGGTGCGTGGCGCAGCGGCGGGGATGCCGCGCCGGCTCGCCATCGCGGCCGTGGGGGCTGCCCTGTTGTCGGGTCTGATCGGCGCCGTCGGCGGCTCGGCTACCGCGGGCGCGTTCTCCAAGCCGGGACTCCCGGTGGAATACCTGCAGGTGCCATCGCCGTCGATGGGCCGCAACATCAAGGTGCAGTTCCAGCCCGGCGGACAGCACGCGGTCTACTTGCTCGACGGCCTTCGGGCACAGGACGATTACAACGGCTGGGACATCAACACCCCGGCCTTCGAGGAGTTCTACCAGTCCGGGTTGTCGGTGATCATGCCCGTCGGCGGCCAGTCCAGCTTCTACAGCAACTGGTATCAGCCGTCGTCCGGCAACGGACAGAACTACACCTACAAATGGGAGACGTTCCTGACCCAGGAGATGCCCGGTTGGCTGCAGGCCAACAAGCAGGTGTCGCCGTACGGCAACGCCGCGGTGGGGCTGTCGATGTCGGGCGGTTCGGCGCTGATCATGGCTGCCTACTACCCGCAGCAATTCCCTTATGCCGCTTCGCTATCCGGCTTCCTCAACCCGTCCGAGGGCTGGTGGCCCACCCTGATCGGCTTGGCGATGAACGACTCCGGCGGCTACAACGCCAACAGCATGTGGGGTCCGTCGTCCGACCCGGCGTGGAAGCGCAACGACCCGATGATCCAGATTCCGCGGCTGGTCGCGAACAACACGCGGGTGTGGGTCTACTGCGGTAACGGCACCCCAAGCGACCTCGGCGGCGACAACATGCCGGCGAAGTTCCTGGAAGGCCTCACGCTGCGCACCAACGAAACGTTCCAGAACAACTATGTGGCCGCGGGCGGGCGCAACGGGGTGTTCAACTTCCCGGCCAACGGGACGCACTCATGGCCCTACTGGAACCAGCAGTTGGTTGCCATGAAGCCCGACATCATCCAGGTGCTCAACGCCGTCAACACGACCGCGCAACCGTCGCAACCGGCACAACCGGCCGCCTGACACCCCCAAAGCCGGCATCGGCAGTAGCGCACCGGTCAGCGCTGCTGCCGATGCTGTTTTTCTGACCGGTCATTCAGCAGCGCCCGGCGATCCTGGTGGAAATAGGTGTATCCGGTCGTCAGCGCGCACACGGACGTGGCGACCACCAGCATCCAGGTGCCATTGACGACGAGGCTGATGCCGCCGCCCACCACGGCGCCCAACACGAAGCTGCTGAACAGCAGGAAGTAGCCGAGCCAGTCCGCGGCGGCTCCGCCGGCGATGTGGCGTTCGATGCCCTGGCCCATCTTGACCAGCGTGCCGGTGACGTAGCTCAGCGGCACGGACACTTCGCCGTCTTTGACGAACGACGTGTTCAGCGCGCCAATGGCGAACGCGACCAACATGATTGGCGCGAAGTCGAGGAGGTTTTCCTCCCACCCCTCGTCGAGCACGTCCACCACGGTGGCGGCCAGCAGGCTGAAGGTCGTCAGCACGGTGGGCCCGTGCGGATGCGCGACCCAGAAATGCCGGCGACACACCGACGCGATCACCACGCCGGCGACGAAGCACACAATCAGCAGCGCCGCCGACACCGAGAGCACGACGTCGCCGCGGAAAAAACCCAGCGCGCCGCGCTGGGCATTCCCGGTCATGAAGGTGACGAAATACCCGGCCGAATGGGTAAAGGCCGTCGCTCCCAGCACGCCGGCCAGCCCGGCCAGCACCCACGACAACCTTGCCTCGCTGTTGAATGTCTCTTTCCCCACGCGGGACATGCTTTCAGATCACGCGGCCGTCAGCCGGGCGATGGACCGCAGCGGGATCGGCAGCCAACCCGGGCGGTGTCGCGCCTCGTAGCCGGCCTCATACACCGCCTTGTCGAGCTCGTAGGCGGCCAGCAGCTGGGCCGAATCGCGCGGGTCGGTGCCTGACGCGGCCGCGTAGCCGTCGCAGAACGCGGCGCAGTTGCGCTCGACCCACTCCCGGGCGCGCGCGGCCAGCTGCTTGTCGGCGCCCTGGTCGATCAGCGGCCCGTAGGCGGCGTACTCGAACGAGCGCAGCACCCCGGCCACGTCGCGCAGCGGCGAATCCGGCGCGCGCCGCTCGTCGAGCGGCTGCCCCGGTTCGCCTTCGAAGTCGATGAGCAGCCAGCTCTCGGGTGTGCGCAGTACCTGCCCCAGGTGCAGGTCGCCGTGCACCCGCTGGATGGTGGTCGTCTCGCCCGCGAGCTTTTGGAATCGCTCCTCGATGGTCGCCGCGTATTCCTCGAGTTCGGGCACCTTTGCGACGGTCGACGACAGCCGCGCCAGCACGGTGTCGACCGGGAACGTGGCGTCGGCCGTGCCAAGGCACTCCGCCAGGGTGGCGTGCACGGAGGCCACGGCCTCGCCCAGCCGGTTGGATTCGGCGGCGAAGTCACCGCCGACCTCGTAGGCGTACAGGTCGCCCTCCGCGAACAGGTCGCGCACGCTGGCGGTGGCCATGGCCCAGCCCTCGGCGGCGTTCGACGCGAATTCGGTCACCATGCCCAGGGGCCACGGCTCGCCGCCCGGCGGGACCATCTCGTAGGTGCCCAGCAACCGCGCCACGTGGGGGTTGCCGGCGCGGGCGAGCACCCGGTTCAGTTCGATGTCGGGGTTGATGCCGCTGCTGACCCGCCGAAAGACCTTGAAAATGGCGTCTCGGTCGAAGATCACGCTGGTGTTGCTCTGCTCGGCATCGGAGACGTGCGGCAGCGCGTCCAGCGGCAGATCGACGTCGGGCTCCTTGGTGAAGGTCACCTGGTCGCCGGACGAGCCTCGCGCGGCGGCCGAGTCGATGAGCGAGAGCAGAAACCGCGGGGCGTCGGTGTCGTACAGCGCGTCGAACCCGGTGCGGTCGTCGGCGGCGCCGATGGTCGCGACGGTGCTGTATTCGGACACCGGCGCGGAGTCCCACCGGACGATCACCTGGTAGCGCTCCGAGGAGCCGTCGGTGTACCGGGCATCGACGAGGACCAGGTCGAGGTCCTCGCGCAGCGACACGACGACGCCGGGCTCGGCGCTGGACAGTTCGCGGTTGCGTCCCGCATACCACCGCTGCTGCGGGAGCCACTCAGACCAGGGCAGCTTGAACGGCTCAGTCATCGGCGCCGCTCCTCCTCATCACTTCGTTCTGCATCGTCGCCGGCGCGCGTCATGCGTTCTCCTCAGATCCGGTCAGCTGGAACCAGTAGAACCCGTGTCCCGGCAGTGTCAGCAGGTAGGGCAGGTGACCGATGCGCGGGAATTCCACATGCCCGGTCAGCTCCACCGGTGTGGAGCCGCTCCATTGCTGCAGGTTCAATTCGATCGGTTGGGGGAACCGCGACAGGTTGTTGACACACAGCACGGTGTCCCCGTCGTCCGCCGCGTGGCGCACAAACGCCAGAACGGACGGGTTCGACCCGCCCAGTTCCTCGAACCTGCCGATCGCGAAGGCCTTGTGGCGGCCGCGCACCGCCAGCATCACCCGGGTGAAGTTGAGCAGCGACGTTGAGGTGTCGCGTTGCGCCTCGACGTTGACCGCCTGATACCCGTACACCGAGTCCTGGCTGGGCGGGAGATACAGCCGGCCCGGGTTGGCCTTGGAGAAGCCGGCGTTGCGGTCCGGTGTCCACTGCATCGGGGTGCGCACGCCGTCGCGGTCCCCCAACCAGATCACGTCGCCCATGCCGATCTCGTCGCCGTAGTACAGCACCGGCGAGCCGGGCAGCGACATCAGCAGCGCGGTGAACAGCTCGATCTGGTTGCGGTCGTTGTCCAGCAGCGGTGCGAGGCGGCGCCGGATCCCGACGTTGGCCTTCATCCGCGGATCCTTGGCGTACTCCGCGTACATGTAGTCGCGCTCTTCGTCGGTGACCATCTCCAGGGTCAGCTCGTCGTGGTTGCGCAGGAAGATCCCCCACTGCGCCATGTCAGGGATCTCCGGCGTCTGCGCCAGGATCTCGGAGATCGGGAACCGCGATTCCCGGCGGACCGCCATGAAGATGCGGGGCATCAGCGGGAAATGGAACGCCATGTGGCACTCGTCGCCGCCGGTGCTGGCGTCACCGAAGTACTCGACGACGTCGGCCGGCCACTGATTGGCCTCGGCCAGCAGCACCCGGCCCGGGAACTCGTCGTCGACGACCTTGCGGACCCGCTTGAGGAACGCGTGCGTCTCCGGGAGGTTCTCGCAGTTGGTGCCCTCGCGTTCGAACAGGTAGGGGACCGCGTCCAGGCGAAACCCGTCGATCCCCAATCCCAGCCAGAAGCGCAGGACGTCGATCATCGCTTCCTGAACGGCCGGGTTCTCGTAGTTCAGGTCGGGCTGGTGGGAGAAGAACCGGTGCCAGTAGAACTGGCGACGGACCGGGTCGAAGGTCCAGTTCGATTCCTCGGTGTCGACGAAGATGATCCGGGCGTCGGTGTACTTCTCGCTGGTGTCGCTCCACACGTAGTAATCGCCGTACGGCCCGTCGGGGTCGTGCCGCGACTCCTGAAACCACGGGTGCGACTCGGACGTGTGGTTCATCACCAGGTCGGTGATCACCCGGATGCCTCGCTCGTGGGCGGCGTCCAGCAACGCGACGAAGTCGTCGACCGTGCCGAACTCGGGCAGCACCTTGTAGAAGTCCCGGATGTCGTACCCGCCGTCACGCAGCGGGGAGTCGTAAAAAGGGGGCAGCCAGATGCAGTCGATGCCGAGCCACTGCAGGTAGTCCAGGCGCTCCATCAGCCCCCGCAGGTCACCCGACCCGTCGGCGTTGGCGTCGAAGAACGCCCGGACCAGCACCTCGTAGAAGACCGCGTGCTTGAACCAGGTCGGATCGGCGGGCAGCGCGGCGGCATTGTCGAAATCTTCGGCGTTCGGATGCTCAACCACGCCGCCCTCGACGTGACTGCCCCCCGCGGGATCGTGCTCGACTGCGTCTCTTGCGTCGTTCATCAATTCCACGATGCCACGTGTACCCGACACGGCAACTCGGGAATCACGACCGCAGTGATGCGGCCAATCCCCATGCGCCGCAAGGGAATCCGACGGGCGGCGGTCATTATCCGCGCGGCATCAGGCGGGAGGCCCGTCCGCCAGCGTCACCGGTCCGCTGCGATCTCCGTCACTCTTGGCGCGCCAGTGCAGGGTGACGGTGTCGCCGGGGTGGTGCGGGACCAGCACATCCGTCATCGAGGTGGCCCCGGTGATCGGGATGTTGTCGAACCCGGTGATGACGTCGCCGGCCGAGATTCCGGCCGCCGCCGCGGGACCGCTGCCGACGACGCGTTCGACCCGGGCGCCGTTGCCGCCGTTGTCCGTCACGCCCAGGCCCAGGAAGGCCGTCGGGCCGATGTGCACGGTGTTCGACGCGGCGCCGGACCGGATCTGTCCGGCGACCCCCATCGCGGTGCCGATCGGAATGGCGAAACCCTGACCGCCGGACATCTTGTAGCTGTCGGTGGCGGCGGTGTTCATCCCGATCACCTGGCCGGCCTGGTTGACCATGGGGCCGCCGGAGTCGCCGGGCCTGATCGCGGCGTCGGCCTGGATCAACCCGCCCAGGTTCTCCTCGGCGCCGGTGAGGGTATCGGTCGCGGACACGCTCTGGTTGAGCCCGACGACCTTACCGGCCACCGCGCTCGGCGTGCCGCCCTGACCGCCCGCGTTGCCCAGCGCGACGACGGGCTCGCCGATCCCGACCCCGCCGCCGATGTTGGCGGCGGGCAGGCCGCCCCCGCCGCGCAGCTGAAGGACCGCGACGTCCGCGGTCCGGTCATAGCCGATGACGTCGACGGCGTAGGTCTGGCCGTTGCCGACGGCGAACGCGCTGATGTCGGTGGCCCCCGAGATCACGTGGTTGTTGGTGAGAATGACGCCGCCCGGATCGATGACGATGCCGGTCCCGGCTCCGACGGCGTTGTTGTAGCCGAACTTGGTGCTGATGTCGACGACCTGGGGCCCGACCTTGCCGACGATGCCCGACGGGTCCAGCGGCGCCAGGGGCCGGTCGTGGGTGGGCGACGCGGACGCCGGCGCCGCGGCCGTGGCCAGGCCCAGCCCCACCACGGCCAGCACGCTGACCACCCGTGACCACCAGACGGAGCGGTGGTGCCATTTGCTCATACCGTCACCTCCTGCGACGCAGTAAGAACCAGAATTTGGCCCAGCCTCCCGGTCTGGGTAACACGACTCGATGTGTATAACCGTAATGCAGATTGCTATTCACAACAGTGCTCAGGCCCCTTGGGCGGGCGCGATGGGATGGGCCAGGTGCTGGCTGACGTCGCCGACCATGTCGATGAGCGTGAGATCGCGGTAACAGAATCGCCACTGGTCGTCGACGCGTTCGAATCGGTCGTGATAGCGACCGGTGACGATGGTCTGTAGCGGCAGCTCGTCGGTCTGCTGCAGCACCGTGTAGTAACTGCGGCAACTCGCGGTGCCGGCCCCGTCGTCGATCTCGATGATCGGATTGGTCGTCACGTGCTTGGTTCGCGGCGTCCCGTCCGGATGAAGCACGATCAGCGATTTCCAGATCCCCAACAGCCGGGCCGCGTCGACGGTGTCCGGTTCGGCCTCCGAGCCGCCGATCCGGATGCGGGCGTGTTCGAAGAGCGCGGCCGCGCCCGCCAGGTCACCGGCGTCGATGCATTCGGCGTAGCGATACAGCAGGTTGGCGATCTGGGTCTCGGCCGGCATGCGGTTAACCTAACGCGGCGACGATGCCGACCGGAACGGTCGGAGGAGGAGGCGCGCAATTCGGCCTAGCGCGGCGACGATGCCGACCGGAACGGTCGGAGGAGGAGGCGCGCAATTCGGCCCAGCGCGACCGGGCCCGCCCTCGGCCCTAATCTGAGGCAGTGGGCGAATTCGACCCGAAGGCCCGATTCACACAGTCCCCGATAGCCCGCCTGGCCACCGCCACACCCGACGGCGCGCCGCACCTGGTGCCGGTGGTCTTCGCCGTGAGTGAATCCGGGCTCCACGAGCAAGACGTGGTCTACACGGCCGTCGATGCCAAACCCAAGACGACGCGACGGCTGCGGCGCCTGGCCAACATCGAAAGCAACCCACAGGTCAGCCTGCTCGTCGACCACTACGCCGACGACTGGGCGCGGTTGTGGTGGGTCCGCGCCGACGGCCTGGCGACCATTCACACCGACGGCGCGGCGATGGACACCGGCTTGCGGCTGCTGCGCGCCAAATACCCCCAGTATCAATCGGTTTCGCTGGAAGGCCCGGTCATCGCGGTCACCGTGCTGCGCTGGTCGGGCTGGCACGCCTGACCCGGCGGCCCTCGGCACCGATCCGGCGGGAATGACCGCCCCCGATTGTGGCTGGCCGGTGGCCTTGTGTTGGGCGGCAGTTGGGGGAAAAGTTGCCTACAGGCGTCCTGTGGTCTGCGACACACCGCGCCACAGCACACCGCAACGCTGCGGAACTGGAGGAAAGTCATGGCGGACAAGGCGAACACTTCCCTGGGCGTGGCGGCCGCACCCACGGCGAACGGTCCGGGCGATGTTCGCAACGTGGTCCTGGTCGGACCCTCCGGCGGCGGCAAGACCACCCTGGTCGAGGCGCTGCTGGTCGCCGCCGGCGTGCTGACCCGGCCGGGCTCGGTCACCGAGGGCAGCACCATCTGCGACTACGACGAGGCCGAGATCCGGCAACAGCGCTCCGTCGGCGTCGCCGTCGCGTCCCTGTCCCACGGCGGCATCAAGATCAACCTGGTCGACACGCCCGGGTACGCCGACTTCGTCGGCGAGCTGCGCGCCGGGCTGCGCGCCGCGGACTGCGCGCTGTTCGTGATCGCCGCGAACGAGGACGTCGACGAGCCGACCAAGTCGCTCTGGCAGGAATGCAGCCAGGTCGGCATGCCACGCGCCGTGGTGATCACCAAGCTCGACCACGCGCGGGCAAACTATTCCGAGGCGCTGGCCGCCGCGCAAAACGCGTTCGGCGACAAGGTCTTACCGCTTTACCTGCCGATCGGCTCACCGTCCTGCGAAGGCCTGATCGGCCTGCTGTCGCAGACGCGCTACCTGTATTCGGGCGGCAAGCGGACCACGCAACCGCCCGACCCCGAGGACGCCGACCGGATCGAGGAGGCGCGCGGCAGCCTGATCGAGGGCATCATCGAGGAATCCGAGGACGAGTCCCTGATGGAGCGCTATCTCGGCGGCGAAACGATCGACGAGTCGGTGCTCATCGAGGACCTGGAGAAGGCCGTCGCCCGGGGCTCCTTCTTCCCCGTCATCCCGGTCTGCAGCGGCACCGGCGTCGGCACCCTCGAACTCCTGGAGGTCGCCACCCGCGGCTTCCCGTCCCCGATGGAACACCCGCTGCCGGAGGTCTTCACGCCGAACGGTGCGACGCACGCGACGCTGGCCTGTGACGCCGACGCACCCCTGCTCGCAGAGGTGGTGAAGACGACGTCGGACCCCTACGTCGGCCGGGTGAGCCTGGTCCGGGTGTTCTCCGGGACCATCAGGCCCGACACGACGGTTCATGTGTCGGGCCATTTTGCGTCGTTCTTCGGCGGGACCAACGGGAACGGGCATTCGCACCCCGATCACGACGAGGACGAACGCATCGGGGTCCTGTCCTTCCCGCTCGGCAAGCAGCAGCGCCCCGCGGCCGCCGTGGTGGCGGGCGACATCTGCGCGATCGGCAAGCTGAGCCGCGCCGAAACCGGCGACACGCTCTCGGACAAGTCCGAGCCGCTGGTCCTGCGGCCGTGGACGATGCCCGAACCGCTGCTGCCGGTGGCCATCCAGGCCCACGCCAAGACCGACGAGGACAAACTGTCCGTCGGGCTGGGGCGCCTCGCCGCCGAAGACCCGACGCTGCGGATCGAGCAGAACCAGGAAACCCACCAGATCGTGCTGTGGTGCATGGGCGAGGCCCACGCCGGCGTCGTCCTCGACGCGCTGGCCAACCGGTACGGCGTCACCGTGGACACGGTCGAGCTGCGCGTCCCGCTGCGAGAAACCTTCAGCGGCAAGGCGAAAGGGCACGGCCGCCACATCAAGCAGTCCGGCGGGCACGGCCAGTACGCGGTGTGCGACATCGAGGTGGAGCCGCTGCCCGAGGGCTCCGGGTTCGAGTTCGTCGACAAGGTGGTCGGCGGGGCGGTGCCGCGCAACTTCATCCCGAGTGTGGAGAAGGGGGTGCGCGCGCAGATGGAAAAGGGCGTGCACGCGGGTTACCCCGTGGTCGACATCCGGGTGACGCTGTTCGACGGCAAGGCCCACAGCGTGGACTCCTCGGACTTCGCGTTTCAGGCGGCGGGCGCGCTGGCGTTGCGCGAGGCGGCGGCGGCGACCAAGGTGACCCTGCTCGAGCCGATCGACGAGATCTCGGTGCTGGTGCCCGACGATTTCGTCGGCGCGGTGATGGGCGACCTGTCGGGGCGTCGCGGACGCGTGCTCGGCACCGAGGCCGCGGGCAACGAACGCACGGTCGTCAGAGCCGAGGTGCCTCAGGTTGAGCTGACGCGGTACGCGATCGACCTGCGTTCGCTTGCGCATGGGGCCGCGTCGTTCACCCGTTCTTTCGCCCGCTACGAACCCATGCCCGAGTCCGCGGCGGCCCGGGTGAAAACCACGGTGTGAGCGTTCCTCAGGGCTAGTCCCCGCGGCCGAATTGGTCGGCCACGGCGCGGCGGTCCAGCGAGCCCTTCGCGGTGTGCGGCAGGGCGGCGGCTTCGGCGAAGGTGGCGGGAATCTCGAAGGCCGCCAGCCGCTCGCGGCAGAACACCGCCAGCTCGGCGGTTGTCGGCGCCGGCGATTCCCGGGGCACGATCACCGCGGCCACCGCCTCTCCGTACAGCTTGTCCGGCACACCGAAGACGGCGACCTCGAGGACGTTGGGATGGGTGGCCAGGACGCCCTCGACCCGCTCCGGCGAAATCTTCTCGCCGCCCCGGTTGATGAGTTCCTTTATCCGGCCCCGGATCGTCAAATCGCCCGCGTCCGACAATGATCCGAGGTCGCCGGTGCGCAGCCATCCGTCGGTGAAGTTCGCGGCGGTTATCGCCGGGTCGCCGAGGTAGCCGCGCACCACGGTGGTGCCGCGCAGCCAGACCTCCCCGACGGATCCCGGCGGCAGCGGCTGCCCGTCCGGTCCGGCGATCCGGATTTCGGGCCCGGTGGACCGCCCGACGAGACCCGGTGTGGCGGACGGGTTTTCGCTCTGCCCGGCGCCGGTCGTGGCCACCTGGTGGGTGGCCTCGGTCATGCCGAAGGCGCACACCACCGGCGCCGAAAACGTCTCCTGCAGCGCCTGGGCCGCCTCCGCGGTGAGCGGGGCGCTGCAGCTGCGGATGAAGCGCAGCGCGGCCGGCTTGGCGCTCGCCTGTTCGGTCTTGTTGCGCTCCAACAGGATCTGGTGAATCGTCGGGACCGCGGTGTACCAGGTGGCCCCGGCGGCGTCGATGTCGTCCCAGAACGTGTGCGCGGAGAACCGCCCCCGCGCCGGCAGCAGCACCGTGCCCCCGGACGCCAGCGTCGACAGCAACGCGGCGATCAGCCCGTGACCGTGGTAGAGCGGCATCACCGCGACCGTCGCATCCTGCGGGCCCAGCCCGTAGCCGGCGACGATCGCCCGCACCGAGGCGGCGATGTTCTCCTGCGTCCAGGGCACCATCTTCGGCACCCCCGTGGTTCCGCCGGTGAACATGATCATCGCGTCGTCGTCGCGGAGCCCCTGCGGCGTCGAAACGTCTTGCGCCGGCGGCGTCGCGGCGTCGAGATGCACCGCCGCCGCGCCGGCGGTGACGGTCACCGCGATCGGCCACCGCCGCAAGCCCGGCTCGCCCTCGTCGCCGAGGCCCGTGCCGTCGACCAGCACCGCCCGCGCCCCGACCGCCTCGCTTCGGGTGCGCTGCTCGCCGGCAGGCAGGGCCGGGTCCAGCGGCACCACGACCAGCCCGGCTCGCGACGCCGCCAACAACCCGACGACGAACTCGGCGTTGCTGCCCGCTCGGAGCCCGACCCGGTCACCCGGGGACAAGCCGCCGCGACTCAGCTGTCCGGCCAGGTCGTCGACCAGGCGCAGCAGGTCCCGGTAGCTCACCGGGGTGCGCTCGGACATGACGACGAGCGCCGCCGCGTCCGGTCGCCGGCTCGCCGCCACCTCGACCAGATCGGCGACGGTGTGAGTGCCTGTCTTCATCGCCAAGCCCCTTTCGGTGAATGTGAAAGCTCCTGCTCGAACCATGCCGCGGCCCCACCATGTCCGTCCAATACCGATCCGCTCACTATCGATAACCGCCGACTATCGATAGACGGCGTGAATCGCTGCATAGCGGCTTAGTCTTGGACACCTGCGCGCACCGGGACGACAGTGATGACTGACCTTAGGTAGCTCACGAGGAGGCGGCCACCATGACGCGTTTGACCGACGGCTTTCACCTCGTCGTCGACGCCCTCAAGGCGAACGACGTCGACACCATCTACGGGATCGTCGGCATCCCGATCACCGACCTCGCCCGCACCGCCCAGGCGTCGGGCATCCGCTACATCGGCTTTCGGCAGGAAGCCTCGGCCGGCAATGCCGCCGCCGCCGCCGGGTTCCTCACCCGCCGCCCGGGCGTGTGCCTGACGACGTCGGGCCCGGGATTTCTCAACGCCCTGCCCGCGCTGGCCAACGCCACCACGAACTGTTTCCCGATGATCCAGATCTCGGGTTCCAGCAATCGCGCGATGGTGGACCTGCAGCGCGGCGACTACCAGGACCTCGACCAGCTCGACGCCGCAAGGCCTTTCGCCAAGGCCGCCTATCGGATCGGCCGGATCGAGGACATCGGGCGCGGCGTGGCGCGCGCGATTCGCACGGCGATCTCCGGGCGGCCGGGCGGCGTCTACCTCGACATCCCCGCCGACGTTCTGGGTCAGGCCCTGGAGGCTTCGGCGGCGGCGGCCACCGTGTGGCGGGTCGTCGACCCGGCCCCGCGGCAGCTGCCCGCGCCGGAGTCGGTTGACCGCGCGGTGCAGGTGCTGAGGCGGGCGCGCCGGCCGCTGATCGTCCTCGGCAAGGGCGCCGCGTACGCCCAGGCCGACGAGACGATCCGGAAGTTCGTGGAGGACACCGGAATTCCGTTCCTGCCGATGTCGATGGCCAAAGGGCTGCTGCCCGACTCGCACCCCCAGTCGGCTGCGGCGGCGCGTTCGCTGGCGATCGCCCGCGCCGACGCCGTCTTGCTGGTCGGCGCCCGGCTGAATTGGCTGCTCGGCCACGGGGAATCGCCGCAATGGTCCCCCGACGCAAAGTTCGTCCAGATCGACATCGCGGCATCGGAGTTCGACAGCAACCGGCCGATCGAGGCGCCGCTGACCGGTGACATCGGCTCGGTGATGGCTGCCCTGTGCGACGCGGTGACCGCGGACCCCCTCGTCGCGCCCATCGAATGGGTCGACGAGCTGGCCGAGCGCAAAGCCCGCAACGAGGCCAAGATGGTTCAGCGACTCGCCGAGGACCCGCACCCCATGCGGTTTTACAACGCGCTGGGCGCCATTCGCTCTGTGCTGCAGGAAAACCCGGGGGTCTATGTGGTCAACGAGGGCGCCAACGCGCTGGACCTGGCCCGCAACGTCATCGACATGGAGGCGCCGCGACACCGGCTCGACACCGGCACGTGGGGCGTGATGGGCATCGGGATGGGATACGCCATCGCCGCGGCGGTGGAGACCGGCGACCCCGTCGTCGCGATCGAGGGCGACAGCGCGTTCGGGTTCTCCGGCATGGAAGTCGAGACGATCTGCCGCTACCGGCTGCCGGTGACCGTCGTCATCCTCAACAATGGCGGCGTCTACCGTGGCGACGAAGCGCCGGCCGGCTCGGCCTCGCCGGGACCGGATCCCGCACCAACCGTGCTGAACGCCCGGGCGCGTCACGAGCTGATCGCAGAGGCGTTCGGCGGCAAGGGATATCACGTCACCACGCCGTCCGAGCTGCGCGCGGCGCTGGCCGAGGCGATCGCCGGCAAGGGACCGTCGGTCATCGACTGCGAGCTCGACCCGGCGGCCGGCGTGGAAAGCGGGCATCTGGCGAGCCTCAACCCGAGCAGCGCGGCGACGACGCCACAGGTGGTCAGCGCCGGCGCGTGATGCCCAGCAGTTGGGTGTCGAAGAACTCGTTGAGCTGCAACTGTTGCGCGCTCGCGGTGAGCGCACGCGCGACGGGTGAGCCCGGCCCGGAAGCGTTGGTGGCCAGCGCGATCTCGGCCTTGAGCGCCGGCTCGACCATCTCGACCGCGCGGATATCCGCTCCCAGCGGTGAAGTCCACAGCCAGGTGTGCGGGACGATGCAGGCCCAGTTGCCCGTCGCCACCTGAGCCAATAGCGAAGCGACGGAATCGGTTTCGACCTGCGGGGTGACGGTGATCGCGTGGCCGGCGAAGGCTTCGTCGATGATTTGGCGATCCCGCATGTCGGCGGTGAGCAGCGCCAGGGGCAGCTGCGCCGCCTCGGGCCACGTCAGTGTCGACGCTCCGGCGGGCAACATGCTGGCCGTCGAAAGCAGCACGTAGTGCTCCTCGTAGAGCGGCACCAGGTTCACGTCGTGGGCGTCGTCGGTGGCGGAGTGCACTATTGCGGCGTCCAGGTCGAACTCGCGCACCCGCCGATACAGCTCGGTGGCCGCGAGCCGGGAGAGGATTTGCACCTTCGCCAGCGGATGCTCCGAACAGAACGCCGAGAGAACCAGCGACGCCGTGGTCGAGGCGGTGGGCACCGTGCCGAGCCGAAGCGTTCCGGCGATGCCGGACCGCACGGCGTGCACCTCGGCCTTGAACGCGTCGTGTTCGGCGAGAATCCGTTTGGCCCACACGACCAGTCGTTCACCCTCGGGCGTGAGGCCCTCGAAGCTGTGTCCGCGGTTGATCAGCGTGACGTTGAGCTCGCGTTCGAGCTTGCCGATCGCGGCGGACAGCGCGGGTTGCGAGACGTAGCACTTCTCGGCCGCCCTGGCGAAGTGGCGTTCCTGGGCGACCGCAACGAAGTACTCCAGTTGACGGAAAAGCACCCGCGCGCTCCTCGGTGTTCGGGCTGGGCCTTCGGGCACCGGCCTGGGTGAGGCTAACACGGCGCGCCGGGCGCCCCGCCGGGGTTTTAGGCCTTTGCTGCCGCGAAAGCCGTTGTGCCGTCACCGGTTTTGCGCGGCCGCCGACGGTTCAACGCTTTTCGGGCGTGCGCGGCGTCGTCAGCCGCGCCACAGCGGGGCAGCGACGGCGCCAGCACTGGACCCAGCGAACACGTCGATGTTTGCTGAAAACCGGAATGCGCCGACAACCAGTAGAATATCGTTGTGTCGGTCCATCCATCGCAAAGGGTAAGCGCCATGCGTCGAGCGGTTCGTTATCTATTCGTTATGGTAGCGATCGTCGGCATGGGCGCGCTGGGCAGCGGCGCCCTCAGCGTGGCCTCCGTCCCGCTGCCCCAGCCCGTCCCGGGGATTGCCTCAGTTTCTCCGGCTAACGGAGCCCTGGTGGGGGTGGCGCACCCGGTCGTGGTCACGTTCGGTGCGCCGGTCACCGACCGCGTCGCCGCCGAACGGACCATCCACGTCACCTCGCCGAGCGGCATGCCCGGCCATTTCGACTGGGTCGAGAACAACGTCGTGCAGTGGGTTCCGGACCACTACTGGCCCACCCACAGCCACGTCTCGGTCGGTGTGCAGGCCCTGACGACGGGTTTTGACACCGGTGACGAGTTGCTCGGGGTTGCCAGCTTGTCCGGACACACCTTTACCGTCAGCCGCAACGGCGAAGTGCTGCGCACGATGCCGGCATCGATGGGCAAGCCGAGCCGTCCCACGCCGATCGGGAACTTCACCGCCCTGGAAAAGGAGCGCACCGTCGTGATGGACTCGCGGACCATCGGCATCCCGCTGAGTTCGCCCGAGGGATACAAGATCACGGCGCAGTACGCGGTCCGGGTCACGTGGAGCGGTGTGTACGTGCACTCGGCCCCATGGTCGGTCGACTCGCAGGGCCACGCCAACGTCAGTCACGGATGCATCAACCTGAGCCCCGACAATGCCGCTTGGTATTTCAACCAGGTCAACGTGGGTGACCCCATTCAGGTCGTGGCCTGAGCGCCTCGCGCGCAGGACATTCCGCGTTTCGGGCTAGCCGGGCAATCCGGTCTTGATGGCCGCGTCCTGCTTGCGGGCGATGTCGGTCGCGACGCCAGGATCGGTGGGATCGTTGGGCGCGCTGTCGAATTCGAGGTTGACGAGCGCCTTGCCCTCGTTGAAGAGCACCACGGTGATGGCCTGGGGATTGCCGGGGGCGGTGCCGGAAATCATCGCCCCGTTGGAACCGATATCGATCGGCTGCCACGTTCCACTGACCTTGCCCGCGTAATTGGCCTTGGTGTTCTCGATTCCCGCCGCCGCCACCTTCGGGTCGGCGACGATCAATATCGTGTCTCCGATCCGGCGGCTGTTGTCGGCGTTGGCGAAAAGCTGCGCGACGCCCGGGGCGTTGTTGGGATTGAGCACGGGCGGCTGGGGAGTGGTGAAGTCGGCGCCGATGTCGCTGGCCTTGATCAACAAATTGCTGTAATCGGTCTGCTGCCCCGGCGCCGGGCTCGTCACCGCGCTCGAACCGGTCGACGACGCGGCAGTGCCCGGTATCGATGTGGAGGGCGAAGTGTGGTGGTAGTCGCCGCAGCCGGTGGTCGCGGCGCCGACCACCGTGGCGACCGCCCAGCCGGCGACGGTGATCCGCGCGAGCTCCATGGGGTTCCCTCCCTGTCCATCCGCTGTCCCGTCCGCGGCGCCTAAAGCTACTGCGAAATGCGGGCGGGAACAAGGGCAGGCCACGCGCCTATGCTGGCGGAGGCTTGGGGGTATTCGGCGGGGCGAGGAGGCCAAGATGGCGGCGCGAGCGGTGCGGTTCGACCGTTATGGGGACCGCGACGTGTTGTACGTGGCGGATGTGGACATGCCGTCGGCGGGCCCGGGCGAGGTGGTGGTCGAAGTCCGCGCCGCCGGGATCAACCCCGGCGAGGCCGCCATCCGAAGCGGGGCGATGCACGACATGTTCCCCGCCACCTTTCCCTCCGGCGAGGGCAGCGACCTCGCCGGGGTGGTGACCGCCGTGGGACCGGGGGTGACCGAATTTTCCGTCGGCGACGAGGTCCTCGGCTTCAGCTTCCGCCGATCCAGCCACGCCACACACACCGCCGTCCCGGTCGACCAACTGATTCGAAAGCCCCCCGAATTGAGTTGGGAGGTAGCGGGTTCGCTGTACGTGGCCGGCGTGACGGCCTACGCCGCCGTTCGCGCGGTCGACCCGAAACCGGGCGAGACGGTTGCCGTCTCGGCGGCGGCGGGAGGGGTCGGCAGCCTCGTCGTGCAGCTGTTGGTCCTGCGCAAGGCGGTGGTGCTCGGTATCGCCGGGCCGGGCAACGCCGACTGGCTGCGCGCCCACGGCGTCATCCCTGTCGAGTACGGCGACGGCCTGGCCGACCGGCTGCGAGAGGCGGCGCCCGACGGGATCGACGCGTTCATCGATCTGTTCGGCCCCGACTACGTCCAGCTCGCCGTGGATCTCGGCGTCGCGCCCGATCGGGTCGAGACCATCATCTCGTTCCAGAAGGCCGGCGAGGTCGGCGCCAGGACCGAGGGCAGCGTGGACGCGTCGACGCCGGAAGTGCTCAACGAGATGGCCAACCTGGTCGCGACCGGCGCCATCGATTTCGAGGTCGCCGGCAGCTACCCGCTGGACCGCGTCGCCGACGCCTTCGAGGAAGTCGAAAAGCGGCACACCCGCGGCAAAATCGTTCTGCTGCCGAACGGCTCACAATGATTCACAGCGATGTGGCCGGCCCGATGATGCCGGCCTGCACGATCTTGATGATCACGAACACGACGGCCACGACCAGATAGCCCCGCAGGGTCAACAGCCCGGCCCGCCGGATCGGCGACATGGCCGGCCGGTCCAGCATGGCGAGGTTGGGGGTCTGCCAGTGTGCCCGGTCCTGCCGGCGCACGGCCCGCCGCTCGGCGCGCGTGAGGAGCGGCGCGTCGTCGAGTTCGTCCACCTCTTCGGGATCCAGGCCCCCGCCGAGCGCCCCCGCGATGGCTTCCGCGTCCCGCAGGTCGCGACGCCGCGCGCCGGTGACGATCGCGACGGCCCCGCCCGCGATCCCGATCGCCGCACCGGCCGCGAGGCCGGCCCCGATGGTGGCCGTCGACAGGCCCGGGAAGAAGGTCGTCGCCGTCAGCGCGAGCGACAAGACCACCAGACACCACACGACGGCCCACGCGATGATGTTCTGCCGCACCGTGTTTACCCACGGCCCGAGCACCGCCCGGTCGTTGCAGAGCAGGACCAGGAACACCGTCGCCGAGGGCAACAGGACACCCGCCAGGGCCTGCACGCCCTGGGTCACCAGGCCGAGGACGTGGTCCGGGCTGAATGCGACCGCGGCGGACACTGCCAGCAGCACGGCGTACCCGCCGTAAAATAGGGGAGCCTCGCTGATCTTCCAATGCAGCGAGTGCCGCTTGCCCAGCGCGTCACCGACGGCATAGGTGGTGGCCAGCCCGATCGCGTTGGCGCCGATCAAGGACGCGTCCAGCAGGATGACCGCGAACAACGCTCCCACCGTGCCGCCCAGGTGCCGGGACAGGCCCGCGGCGACCGCACCCGCGTCGGTGAAGCCGCCGACGTCGCTGGTGCCGGCGAAGCCGAACGCGGTCACCGCCATCAGGGCCGTGGCGCCGACCATGACGACGACGATCCCGATGATCAGATCGGCTCGGGCATAAGCGATCCAGCGGGTCGTGATGCGCTTGTCCACCACATTGGACTGCTGAAAGAACAGCTGCCACGGCGCGACCGTCGTGCCCACGATCGCGATGACGAGCAGCAGCACGGTCGAGTTGAGCCCGCCCGGGAATTGCGGCACCAGCCCGCCCACGGTGCCTTTCGGCGTGGGATGCGCCATCAGCACCATGGGAATGATGAGCACGTTCACCGCGATCAGCAGGAACATCAGGCCCTCCCAGCGGCGGAACGAGCCCCCGGCCACCACGGCGAACAACAACACCGCGGCGGCCGGGATCGCGATCGCCTTGGGGCAGCCCAAGAACCCGAGTGCCAGTGATACTCCGATGAATTCGGTGACGATCGTCAACGCGTTGAGGATCAGCAGATCACCGACGCTGAAGGCGCCCCAGAACTTGCCGAAGCGCTCGAAGATCAGCCGCGCGTGGCCGACCCGGGTGACAGCGCCCAGCCGCAGCACCATCTCCTGATTCACGTACAGCACGGGGATCAGCATCGCCAGCGTCCACAGCAGCCCCATCCCGTAGTTCTGCCCCGCCTGCGCGTAGGTCGCGACGCCGCCGGCATCGTTGTCGCCCACCATCACGATCAGTCCGGGGCCGGTGATGACCAGCAGCGTCCGCAGCCGCCGCCACCGGCCGCCGGTGCCTGGGTGCGCGGCGTCCCGGTGGATGCGACCGAACGCGCCGACGATGTCGCCGGCGTGCGCCGAATCCAACACGGCTTGGCCCGGCGCCTCGGACGCACCCAGGCCGCCGCGCGGCTCGGTGGAGATCGACGTCATCGAATCCTCGCTAGCTGGAATAGGTTCGGGCTCGGGTCAGCGAATCAGCGCCGATTGGCCGCGCTGTCCGCCGGGTGTCCGCCCAGCGAGGCCGAGATGACCGCGATCGGCATCCGCGCGACATAGAGGTTGGCCCGCTCCTGGGGAGTCAGCGTGCTGCGCGCGTGCAGCTTGCTGACCAAGAGTCGGCCGATTCGCTGCATCGGCCGGCCGCGTCCCCGCTGCGGACCGGTAAGGCGGTGGGTAACAACAAAAGCCATGATCGTCTCCTGACGGGAGGTCCGATCGGCTCGTGGCATAGGGCTAGCCGCCGGCAAAGTGCTTGATGCGCAGCGGTATCGGTCGCCCGAGGAAATCAGGCGGCGAAAAGAATGCCGGAACCGGATCGGGACAAGACGGAATTGGGATACGGACTGTCGCCGGGACTCATCTCGCCCTCACCTCCTCACGGCCGGGACACACGCGGGTGTCGTCACATTCACCTGAACGGGAGGAGGCGAAATGACCGGCGGAAAACCACCGGCCGCACCCCTCTCGTCGGAGCTTCGGCACTGCACGGCGTATCCGATGGTTCCGGAAGCCACTTGGGCTCAACCCTTGGGTCCGGGAAGAGCTGTCCTGACCCGGGGCGTCTCTCGACGTTCGGGGTCAGTGGCCTGTATCCGTGCAGACGCCTCACCTACCGAGGTGCTTGCCCGTCCATCTTGCACCGCGCCCCGACGGGCGTCAAATTAGTTTACGTAACCATTACGTTGGTTTTTGTTAACCCACGGGCCCATCGGGCGTCGCGACTACCCTCGAAACCATGGCTAATACCTTGCAGGCGCCCAAGGTCGCGACCGTGCTCGACCGGATGTACACCGAATCGAAAAATCAGATGTCGCGGTTGCGAGAAAGGGTCGGCGATTTCGACCGGCCGATGAGCGCGCAGGAGCGCGCCGACGCGATGAGCGAGTTCTACATTCCGGTGACGCCCGAATCCGGCCGATTGCTTTATGCGCTGGTGCGGGCCACCCGCCCGGCCACGGTCGTGGAGTTCGGCATGTCCTTCGGCATCTCCGCGGTTCACCTGGCCGCGGCGGTGCGCGACAACGGCACCGGCCGGGTGGTGACCACCGAGCTCAGCGCCACCAAGATCGCCGCGGCCAAGCAGACGTTCGCCGAGACCGGCCTGGACGACGTGATCACCATTCTCGAGGGAGACGCGCTGACCACGCTGGAAAAGCTGGACGGCTCCGTCGATTTCGTGCTGCTCGACGGGTGGAAGGACCTCTACCTCCCGGTGATCGAGCTGCTCGAACCGCGCCTGAAGACCGGCGCGCTGATCGTCGCCGACAACGCCAGTGCCGCGGATATGCGGCCGTACCTGGACCGGGTGCGGGACCCGGACAACGGCTACGTCAGCTTCAACTTCCTCGTCCGGGAAAGCGACAGCATGGAAATCAGCTGCCGCACCGGCGATTAACGGTTATCTCAGGGATTCCTCGAGCCAGGGCGTCAGCCATTTCACCCCTTCGGGGGTGAGATGGACGCCGTCGCTGCGCACCTTGATGCCGTCGACCTTGGTCGTGTAAACCCCGTCGGGGCAGAGCTTCTTGTTCAGGTCGAGGATCTGGACGCCCCCGTGCTGGGCGACCGTCTTGCGCAGCATGGTGTTCCAGAGGTTGACGCGATCGGGCTGGTCCTCCGGGTACAGCCGGCCGTCCGGCTTCTCGCCGCCCCGGCTGTACGGCACGGTCGCCACCACCACACGAATTCCGTTGGCGCTCAGGATGTTCAGCGCGCGCTGTAATTCGCCGTTGAGGTAGGCGTCGAAGGTCGGATCGCCGATATGGGTCCATTGCCCTTCGTTGACCCGATCGACCGTCTCCCAGCGGCCGATGATCAGCAGCGCGACGTCGGGCTGATCCTGGCCGAGCTGCGCCGACCACCTGATGGGCCAGCCGTCGCATTCGGGTCTCTGCTCAAGTGTTTGGCCGATGTACCGATACGGCGTGCCGCGCACCAGGCTGCAGCCGATGACGGTGTGGTCGAGGAACGCGAAGCCGGGCGTCGGTGGCAGATAATGCATCCAGGTCCACCCGATCGAGTCGCCGAAGACCGAAACGGTGAAGGGCCGGTGGGGATCGCGCGGCGCCGGGCGGGCACCACCGGGCGGGGACGGCGAGACCGCGGCCACGGCCGAGACCCCCGGCGGCAGGCCCTCGCGCAGGCCGGGTCCGGTGCCCACGGGGACCACCAACAGCGTGACCGCGGCGGCGCCGGCGGCGGTGGCCGCCGCGAGCGGCAGCAGCGGCACCCGCGCCGGCCGCCACCGCCGGATGGGTTGTTCGATCAGCCACCAGGACGCGGCGGCGATCACCACGGTGGCGGCGCACCGCGCGCCGAACAGCGGCAGCCCGGACCAACCGGTGCGTTCCCCGTTGAGGGCCAGGAAGATTGGCCAGTGCCACAGGTAGACGCCGTAGGAGATGGTGCCGAGCCACACCAGGGGACGCAGGGCCAGGATGCGGGCGATGGCGCCGCGCTGCTCCATCGCCACCGGGGCGACCACGAGGACGGACGCGACCGCGACCCCGATCAGCAGACCGTGCCGGAACTCGCCGGCGCGGCCCGACGCGAAGTGCGTCGCCGCCGCCAGACCCGCCACACCGAACAGCGGCAGGAAGCGGGCGACCCGCCGTCCCCACCGGCTCCGGATGAGGCACCAGCCGCGGTTCATCGACGGCCAATCCCGCACCAGCAGGGCCGCCGCCGCGGCGCCGGTGAGCAACGCCTCCGCGCGGGTGTCGGTGCCGAAATAGATCCGGTCCCGCGTGGAGTCGGAGGCCAGGACGATCGCGACGGCCGCGGAGGCGAGCGCGCCGGTGGTGGCGATCAGGAAGGTGGCGAACCGCACCCCGCCGACGGTGGCCCGCCGAAAGTAGCGCCTGGCCCGCGCGGCCAGCAGCAGGGTCACCGCGATGAGCAGGACCGGCCAGATGAAGTAGTACTGCTCCTCCACTCCGAGCGACCAGGTGTGCTGCAGCGGCGACGGCGGGGCCCCCTGGGTGAAGTAGTCGGTCTTCTGGGCCACGAACCGCCAATTCGCGACCCACAGGAACGCGGCGATCGCGTCGTCGCGTAGTCCGGTGAGCGACTGGCTCGGCAGGAGTTCGCGGGCCGCGCCCACGGTGAGCACCATCAACACCAGCGCCGGCAGCAGCCGTCGCGCCCGCCGAATCCAAAAGCCGGTCAGCTCAATTCGGCCGGTGCGCTGGAGTTCGTCGAGCAGCAGCGAGGTGATCAGGAATCCGCTGAGGACGAAGAAGATGTCGACGCCGATGAATCCGCCGGCCACGCCCGGGATGCCGCCGTGCCCGACGAGCACCAGCGTGACCGCGATCGCGCGGAGCCCGTCGAGCGCCGGGATGCCGCTGCGCCGTTCCGGTTGATCCCAGATCGCGATGCGCCCGGCGCGGCGCACTGGAGCGACCCATCGCGGGCGCCGAGCAGAACGCGCCGGTGCGGGATTCCTCCCGCCCGGCTCAGTGTCCGCCGTTAACGCGTCCTGGCCCATGCCGATACGTCGCTGCCCCTCCTCGTGATCGCAGCCAGCCTAATTGCGGGGGCGCCCGGAAAGCCGGAAAGACACGCGCCCCCGGGACCGCATCAGAGGGGAAATCGGTTGCGGATCCCGTTGAAGCGCTCCCACATCAACGCGGTGCGTTCGGCGCTGGTGACGCGCGCGGTTTCCGGCGGCAACGCGCGCTCGAGGTCGGCGTGTTCGACCAGCCGCGTCGTCAGCGCCGCGGGCTCACCCGCGAGCATGTGCCGGTAGGTGAGGTTTCCCCGTTCGAATCCCTGGGTGTCGATCCAGTTGTGAAAGCCCGGGTCCTGGTGGGCAAGAATCAGTCTGACTTTGCCGTCTTCGTCGACGGATGCGCGGCTGGGCGTGTAGCTCACCGGCCGGTAGAGGAAGTCCATGCTGGTGAAGTACGCCCCCATGTTGGTGATCATCCACAACCCCTCGTGGGCGTCGAACTCGACGATGAGGGCTTCGTCGGGGCCCAGTTCCCAGTACATGTTGGCGGCGGACCGGCCGCGTCGGGCGTCCGCATCCGATGCGTCCGCGCGGGGGAACCGGTTCGGATGTTCGGCGTCGACGCCGCCGTGGGTGAACGGGAACTCGGGCCAGTCGCTCATCAGCCCGGTGACGAAATCACCCGCCCAGCGCATGGCGGCGGTCATGGTGTCGGGGGTGGGCAGCGGCTTCGGCGAGGTCATGTCGATGCGCTCGATCCGCATTCGGGCGGGGCGCTCGTCCCAGCGGTCGAAGCCTTGGCGGATGAACAGCTTGCGCGAGTGCGCGGTGGTCGGCAGCCAGTTCGGGTCGCGCTCGGGACCGCCGATATACAGCTCGAAGGTGCCGTCGGGCTCGACGCGCAGCTGGTGGCCGAGCAGGTTGACCTCCGGCACGTCGCCGAACGGTTCGTGCAGGACGTGCGGGCCGGCCGGGCGCGCCCCCTGCACGGTGATGTTGAAAAAGGGTGCGGTGCCGCGGGTTCCGGTGATCCGGTACGTCGACTCGCCGTCGATCCAGACCTGTTGGTAGGTGAAATCGGCGCAGTCCCCGCCCAGTTTGCGGGTCGGGTTGCAGAACGCGTGCAGCACCGGATAGCGGGTGTCGCGGGTTTCCAGGGCCAGGTCGAAGGCTTGCCCAAGGTTCTGGGTGAGGAAGCGAAACGCGTCGGCGCGCTGCAGGCCGGAGGTCGCGTTGAAATCCTTGAACGCCTGCTTGCCGGCGGCCTTCAGTCGCTCGCAGAATTCGCTCCACGCGCGGTCCAGCGCCGCGTCGTCGGGACCGTCACCGAAAGTCACTGTGCCCCTGCCTTTCTCGGCTGCTCAGCCGGCGAGCCTGTCGAGCATTGCGGTCACGGCCGCGCACGCGCGCCCGGCCGCCGCTAACCTGCCCTCCGCGTCGATGCGGGGGCCGAGCAATTCCAGGTCGAATCCGAACCGGTAGCCCCCGGCCAACGCCTGGGCTACGAAGGATTCGATCGGAATCGCGCCGTCACCGGGCACCGCGCGGGCCGGGAGGGCGCGGTCGCCCAGCACGTAATCGCTCAACTGGATCAGTTGGGTTCGGGGCAGCGCCCGCCGCAGCAGTTCCGCGAGACCGGCTTCGGCCCAGCAGTGGAACAGGTCGATGCAGATCCCGAGTCCGGCCAGCTCGGCGAGGGTGATCGTGTCACGCAGGCTGTGTGCGAAATGGATGTCGGCGTACAGGCTCGACGCGTTCTCGATGGCCAGGCCGACCCCAGCCCGCTCGGCCTGTTGCACACACGGCTCGATCGCGCGGCAAAACCGCTCGGCCGCCCGCTCCCAGGTGAGCCCGTCCCGGCCGCCCGTGAGCAGGTAGATGCACCGTGCCCCCGTGGCCGCGGCCGCATCGATCAGCCGGGACAGGTCCGTCCCGGCGCCGAACAGGTGGTAGACCGCCTCGACCGCGTACCCTTCGGCGCCGATCAGGCGAACGAAGCCGGGGTCGAGGAGCTGCGTGTCGAGGACGCTGAGGTGCCGCAGGCCAAGGGCCTTCCAATTCTGGTGCAGCTCAGCGGTATCCGCACCGAGGAACGTCACGTTGTGGACCGATAGCGCGCGCACGAGTGTCTCAGTCCCGCTTTTCGATGCTGACCCCGAACCGCTCCCGGAAGGGCGCGAACTCGGCGTGCAGGTCGTCGAGGTTCTCGCCAATGTCGGTCAGCAACCGGGTGGAGTAGCGGAACTTCCCGTAGCGGTCGCCGCGGTTGTAGGCCAGGTAGTCGCGCATCGACGCCTCGGCCTCGCCGGTGAGGGCCCGCCCGCAAAAGGCGTAGTAGCGCCCGACGGTCGCGACCGGGTCCGCGATGAAGTCGGCGTAGGGGACGTGCAGGATCCGCGGGTCGTCGACCAGCGGGTTGGTCATGGTGTTGGCGATGCTGGCCCGGGTCATCTCGAGATGCTTCTTCGCCTCGACCGCGAGGTCGATCGGGCCGACGATACCGTCGAGGATGTCGGCCATCATCATGGTGCGCGACGCCGCGACCTGGACCGGGTCACGATGCAGCCAGAGCAGGTTAGCGTCGGGATAGGTAGCGAACAGCTCCTTGAGCCGAAAGCCGTGGAATCCCTTCAGCACCCAGTACTTTCGGGGCCGGTGGTACTGAAACTGCTGGAGCATCGCCTTGTGCAGGCGGTACTGCGCGGCCGCATCCGTCGGCAGGCCACCGACGAGGGTCTGCATCGGCACCCGCCACCACGCCGTCGGCGTCATCACCCGAAAGTCGAACGCCCAGGTGCGCTCGTCCTCGGGGAGACCGTCGCCGAGCATGTCGTTGTACGGGTGGCTGAGCAGCCATTTGGGCATCTTCGCGTTGATCTCGCGCCAGTCGGCGTCCGCCTGGGTCCGGCGGGGGTCGTCCGGGCGGGTGGTGCCGGGAGGGGGCGACGGGTACATCACCTCCCAGAACCGCAGCGCACGCGCGTGCGGGTCCACCGCCATCAGCGCGTGCACGAGCGTGGTGCCCGAGCGCGGTTCCCCCGTCACGAACATCGGGTGATCGACCACCTCGGCGGCGATCGGATGGCGGTTGCGGTCCTCGATCAGCTCCAGCCGCGACGTCAGCAGCCAGTGACAAACGGCTTCGGCTTGTTCAATGCCGTTGGCGTCCAGGCCGATACCGTTGAGGTGGCCGACGGCCAGGCGGAACCGCTCCGGCAGGGTCGGGTCGCCGTAGTCGTCCAGTCCCGTCTCGGCCTGCGCGCGGGCAAGCATCGCGGACGCATCGAGCCGCGGCGTCATGGTTGCCCTGCACATAGAGTCAACAGCTCGTCCTCCGTCTCGCGCACGTTGGCGGCCGACGCGGCGCTGAATTCGAGCCCGGCCATCGCCGCGTAGTCCAGGATCTTGGGGACGCGGAGCCCGGCGTCCACATAGGACTTGATGGCTCGGGCCACCTGTTGCGGCGTGCCGTGCGGGACGACCGCCCGAATCGCGTCGGGATCGACGCGGCCCAGGAAGTCGACGATGCGTTCCCGCGTGAGCGTGGTCGGGTCGATGTCATGGAATCCGCCCCAGTCATCGCCCATCGGATGGTCAAAGCCGAATTGGCGCAGGACCTCCGCCGATACCTGCAGCAGGAACGCGGCCACCAGCGGGGCGCGGACGATCTCCTCTATCGCGTCATCGTCGGCACCGATCAGGCACACCTGCACATAGGCCGGGGTGATCGCCATCGGGTCGCGGCCGGCCCGCTCGGCCGATTGCCTTACCGCGCCGAGCATCTCGGCGTAGTGCTCGGGGCTCCTTGCCCCGGCCGGCCACCAACCATCGGCGTAACGCCCGACGATGTCGAGCATCCGCGGCCCGCTGGCGCCGATCCAGATCGGCGGGAACTGCCCCCGGTAGGGCTCGGCGTCCAACAGGGCGTGATTTAGCCGGTAGAACCGCCCCTCGAAGTCCACCGGCCCGTCGCTGTCCCAAAGCAGGCGGATGACTTTCAGCGCCTCCTCGAAGCGGCTGACGGGTCGGGCGAAGTCGAATCCGTAGGGCACGATGTTTTCGGTCTCACCGCTGCCCAGGCCCAGGATGAATCGCCCACGCGACAGGTGATCGATGGTCAGCGCGCTTTGGGCCAGCATCGCGGGGTGGCGACGCACCGTGTCCACGACACAGGTGGCCAGGGGCACCGAATCGGTCAGCACGGCCGCGGCCGCGGCGACCGCCATGCCGTCGAGGTTGCGATGCGGCGATGGCGACGCCGTTGCGAGATCGGTGAACTCCGGGGTCCACACCGCGTCGGGCCAAAAGCTCACCATGTGATCGGGCAGCCAGATCGAGTGGTATCGGCCGGTATCCAGCTCGGCCAGGCCCGACAGGTTCAGCGGGAGCGTGGTGCGCACGAACGCCGCGGGCGAAACCTTCACCGAGTGACCCACTCAGAGTTCAGCGCGAAGTCCGACATGTACCTGGTCGAGCTCCAGCCGCCGTCGACGACGATCGTCTGCCCGTTGATGAAACTGCCACCGGGCGAGCACAGGAACGCGACGGTGCTGGCGATGTCGTCGATGGTCCCCAGCCGCTGGTGCGGCGTGAGCTCGGCGTTGATCTTGCGGAATCGCGCGTCCTCCAGCCGCTTTTCGACCATCGGCGTCACCGTCACGCCGGGCGCGACTGCGTTGCAGCGGATGCCGGCGGCGCCGTACTGGCAGGCGATGTGGGTGGTCAGCGCGGTCAGTCCGCCCTTGGCCGCGGAGTAGGCGCCGCCGCGCAGGCCGCCGACGACGGCGAAGGTCGACGTGATGTTGATGATCGCCGAGCCGGGACCCATGTGCGGCAGCACCTCGCGCGTGAGCCGAAACGGCGCCCGCAGCATCAAACCCAGGAAATAGTCCAGTGTTTCGTCGTCGGTTTCGTGTACCGGTTTGGGGTTGCCGACCCCGGCGTTGTTGATCAGGAAGTCGACGTGACCCCAGCGGTCGACGGCGGCCCCGACGATGCGCCGCGGCGCGTCGTCGTGGGTCAGGTCGACGGCCAGGGTCGCGACACGAGCCGGGTCGGCGATGGACTTCTGCAGCTCGGCCAGTCGGTCCTCGTCGCGGCCCGTGCCCAGGACCGCCATTCCCATCTCGGCGAGTCTTTGTGCGCATCCCAGACCGATGCCGCTGGTTGCGCCCGTGACGATTGCGACCTGCATGTTACCCATCCTGTGGCTCCGCCCGTGTTAAGGCCGCCCTGATCTGATGTTTGAGGATCTTGCCCGCGTCGTTCTTGGGCAGCGCGTCCCAGACGACCACCTGTTCCGGGGCCTTGAACTTCGCCACGCCCTTGCTTTGCAGCAGGGCGAGCAGGTCGGCGACGCCCGGCTCTGAGTCGCCCGACGGCACGATCACCGCGCACGCGCGTTCCCCGGTCCGGTCGTCGGGCAGGCCGACGACCGCGATCTCGGCGATGCCGGGGTGCTCGGCGAGCAGGTCCTCGACTTCCTTGGCCGAGATGTTCTCGCCGTTGCGGATGATGACGTCCTTGGCCCGGCCGGTCACCACGAGGTAGTGGCCTTCCAAACCAGCTGAGACCCAGCGACCGAGATCCCCGGTGCGGAAAAACCCTGCGGCATCGAACGACTCGGCATCGTCGCGCCGATGTCGGTAGCCCAGCAGCATCTGCGGGCCGCGGACGCAGATCTCGCCGTCACCGTCGGACGCGGAGTCGTGGGCGACGAGTTTGATCTCGGCGATGCCGGCCCGCCCGTCGGTGTCTGCGGCGCGGTCGGCCTCGTCTGGCCGGGGCGCGCCGACGGTGGCGACGGGCACCTCGGTGCAGCCGTACACCCGGGTGACGACCGCACGGTCGAAATAGTCGGCGGCGCGCCGGATCAGCGACGGCGACACCGCGGCACCGCCGCAGATGAACACCTTCAGGTCGGGCAGGCGGGTGCCGGCGCGCTCGGCGGCGGACAGCAGCTGCTGCAGGAACGGTGTCGCCCCGGCCATGTGGGTGCAGCGTTCGCGATCCATCAGCGTCACGGCCGCCTCCGGATCCCACCGGTCCATCAGCACCGCGGTGGTGCCCAGCAGCAGCGGGCATTCGAACGCGTAGATCGACCCGCCGATGTGGGCGATGGGTGACGGAACCAGGAATGTGTCGCCGGGCTCGACGTTCCACTGGTCGCGGATCTGACTGATCAGCGCGTGTATCGAATTGTGGCTGTGCAGCACGCCTTTCGGGCGGCCGCTGGTCCCCGACGTGTACAGGACCATCCGCGCGGCGTCGGGATCCAGCGCGGGCAGCCGCGCGGGATCGGGGCGATCCTCCAGCAGCGCCGGATACGGTGTGTGCGCACCGGATTCGCCGCGCAGCACGACGACCTCGGGAGCAGGGCGCATCGCGGCGGTGACGCGTTCGAGCATCGCCGCGTAGTCGTGGCCGCCGAACCGGTGCGGGACGAAGATCATCGCGGTCTCGACGTCCTCGAGGATGAAACGCAAATCGCGGTCGCGCAGCGACGGAAGGATCGGGTTCACCACCATCCCAGCCAGCGTCGCGGCGAGATAGATGACGGCGGCCTCGTGCCAATTCGGAAGCATGAACGACACCACGCTGCCGGTCGGCATGCGCGCCATCAGGGCGTTTGCCAACCTTGCCGCCTGGCTGTAGAGCGCGGCGCAATCCAGCCGAGTGTCCCCGTCCACCAACGCCGTTCGCCGCGGCGAGGTCTCGGCGGCCGCCCGCAGCGAATCGGCCAACGTGGTGCTGACCCACAGCCCACGCCGGTATGCCTCCGCCGCGAACACCGCGTCTCGGTGGGCCCCGGCCATCACGTCCGCCGGCCTAGTCATTCACGCGGCGCATGGTCATCGCGTACCGGAAGCTCGACGACAGGTGGGTGTTGACCGTTACCTGGGCGACCTCGCCGTCGGAGGTCTTGTAGGTGCGCCGCATCTGCAGCGCCGCAGTGCCCGCCGCGGCCCCGAGGCCGTCGGCCAGCTCGGGGGACAACAGCACCGCGGCGATCTCCTGGCGCAGCTCGGCAATGCTCACCCCGAACAGGTCCTCGATCAGCGGAAAGATCGGGCCGGTGTGGCGTTGCAGCAACCGGCCGACTGCGGCGAAATCGCGGTTGATGTAGTACTCCGTTCGGCACAGGGGCACCGACGCGCCGTCGGCCCGACGGTAGCCGCGCACGGACAGCCACTGCGTGCCGGCCGGCAGCCCGGTCCGGGCGGCGAGTTCGTCGTCGATCTGCACCATCTCGTTGGACTCGATGTTCAGCTGCGCGCCGGACGCGAACGCGAGCAGGTCGTCGATCGACATCGTGTCCTGCGCATAGGAACTGGTCGCCGGCCGCGGAACCACCCGGGTGCCCGCGCGCGGCCGCGACGCGACCAGGTTGTCCTCGCGCAACCGGCGCAGCGCTTCGCGCACGGTGTAGCGGCTGACCGCGAATCGCTCGCACAATTGGTGCTCGGTGGGCAGCTGCGAACCCACCGGGTACACGCCGTCGACGATCTCCTTGCGCAGCGTGCGCGCGATCTGCAGGTAGCGGTGCTCGGTCGAGATCGCTTGGGACATCAGCGGCCGTCCCGCGATCGGCGCAACGCCAGCACACTGCCGTCCCCGTCGGCCGAGACGTACAACATCCCGTCGGCCGCGGCGGCGATGCCGGCGAAGGGGCCCTGCGGGCCGGAAAACGGCGGCATGCCCTTCAGCGGCTTGGGCGCCACGCCCGGCGGGGGGCCGACCGGCAGCCCCGACGCGACGGTCTGCCGAACCTTGGTAGTCATGTCGAACGCGACCACTTCCTTGGCGCCGGCGTCGACGATGTAGAGCACACCCTCGTGCACGCAAATGCCCTGCGGGCGTTGCAGATCGGCGACGACCGTGTCGGTCGTCGATCCGCCTACCCGGACCACCCGCCCCGCGCCGGCCTCCGCGACCAGGCACGCCCCGTCGACGCCGGCCGCGACGCCGACTGGCTCGCGCAGGCCGGCGGCCAGGACGTCGACGCCACCCGAGCGAACCGACAGCACCCGCCCGGTGCCCAACTCGACGACCACGATCCCGCCCGGGGTCACCGCGACGCCGTAGAGCTGGTCGAAACCGTCTGCCAGCACCTCGGTTTCGCTCGCCGCCGGCCGGTAGCGGCCGACCTGTCCGCCCGAGGTGGTGACGACGAACTCGCCGGGCCCGCTCGAGACGACGCCGCGCAGGAATCCGGGATAGCCCGGGCTGAACAACATCCCGACGGTCTGCAACGACCCGTCGGGCATGACGGCATAGAAGTACGTGCCGTCGGCGACGTAGAGCCGCCCGTCGGGGCCCACGGTGAGATCCAGCGGCCAGTTCAGCCCGCCGGGCAGCACGGTTCGCGCTGCACCCTCGGGTGATATCTCGGTGATCTCGCCGGTGAAATTGGACGCCAGCACCCGATCGCCGACCACGGTGCAGTTGTCCAGCCCCGGGCTCAGCTGGGCCAGCAGCCGCCGCTCGCCGCTGCGCGGGTCGATGCGCAGCACCTGCCCGCTGGCCACCTGGGTCGAGACGATGTGGCCCTGCGGGTCGAACTTGACCGAGTCGGGCACACCGAGATCGCGCGCGACGCATTGCGGTTCGCCGCCGTCGGGATGCACGCGCCAGATCTCGTTGGCGCCCATCACCGGGAAATAGAGCAACCCGTCCGGGCCGACCTCCATCGCGTTCGGGGAGGGCACCCCGTCCAGCAGCACCCGCGGCGGCCCGCCGTTCAGGTCCAGCTCCAAGAGCCGCCCACCCTCGCGGCATTCGCCGATGAACAACCGGTCGCCATGAAAGGTGATGCCGTTGGCCGACGGAACGTCGTCGCGCAGCACCCGGGTCCGGCCGGCGGTGTCGCGCACGCTGACCCGCCCGTCCATCACCTCGGTCGCGTAGAGGTTGCCGCGCGCGTCGAACGCGACGTCGTCGGGGGCCACGATGTCGCCCCCCTTGGGGCTGAATGTCTCCAGCTCGCCGGTGCGGGGATCCAGCGCGCTGATCTGGCTGCCGGTCACCTGCGCGATGTACACGCGCCCGTCCGGGCCGGTGCGCAGGCCGTTGGCGCCGAACAGGCGGCTGGGAGCGGTGACCCGCTCGAGTCGCCAGCCATCCGCCACTTCGATCGACTGCGGTGCCGCATACCGGGATGGCTGCGTTGCAACGCCTCGTATAGCGGCCATGTCCTGCCGAGGTCCTTCCGTCAGCCGTTTTGAGCTGGACGCTATCAACTCGTTCTAGTCCAGACAATAGCTTCCAATGCATCGTGTCTCGGCCTTGACAGCCCGCTTCGGCGATGGGAATAGTGTTCTCCAAAGGACAGAACGCTATGTCTTGTCCGGACAAAGCGGCGCGGCAGATAGCAGGTCATGGACGATCTTCTGGGGCTAGAGGGGCGCGTCGTCGTGGTTTCCGGTGCCGGCGGCGGCGGCATCGGCACGACGGTCACCGCGATGGCCGCCCGGGCGGGGGCCACGGTGATCGCGGTGAGCCGGTCGAAGGAAAACCTCGACGAGCACGTCGCCCCGCTGGCACAGCAAGGCCTGGCGGTGGTGCCGGTGGCGGCCGACGCGTCGACCGACGAGGGCATCGCCGCGGTGATCGAGCGGGCGCGGCGCGCCGACGGCAGCCTCTACGGTCTGGTGAACGTCGCGGGCGGCGCCGAGCCGTCGACGTGGATGCCGTCGACGCGGGTGACGCGCGGCGACTGGCGCAAGATCTTCACCGACAACCTCGAAACGGCGTTCTTCATGAGCCAGGCGGTGGCGGCCGAACTCGTCGCACAGCAGCGGCCCGGGTCGATCGTGTCGATCTCGTCGATCAGCGGCATGAACACCGCGCCGTTTCACATCGCGTACGGGACCGCCAAGGCCGCGATCGCGGCCATGACCCGGACGATGGCGCTCGAGCTGGCGATGTCCGGGATCCGGGTGAATGCCGTCGCGCCCGGGGTCACCGAGACCGCGGCCTCACGCACCTACGTTGACGAGGACCCGGACCGGGATCGCCAAGCGATCGCGATGGGCCGGCGCGGGCGGCCCGAGGAGCAGGCGGGCGCCATCCTGTTCCTGCTCTCGGACCTGTCGAGCTACATCACCGGCCAGACGCTGCTGGTCGACGGCGGCCTCGACCTCAAATGGAGCCACCTCGGCGCCGACAACACCTCGTTGTTCCTCAAAGACGAATCCTTCCGCGCCGCGATCAGGAGGATGTTGTGACTGACACGGAAGTCCAAGCGACCGAAGAACTTTCGAAGCCGATGACGATCGGCGTCGAGGCCTACATCAGCGAGGACTACGCCCGCGCCGAGCGCGACAAGCTGTGGCGGAAGGTGTGGCAGCAGGTCGGCCGCGTCGAAGAGCTGCCCGAGGTGGGCAGCTACCTGACGCACGACATCCTCGACGACTCGATCATCGTGGTGCGCACCGGCGAGAACGAATTTCGCGCCCACCACAACGTCTGCATGCACCGCGGCCGCCGGCTGATCGACACGCCGCAGGGCGCGAAGAACGCCTGCGGCCGCGCCCGCAAGTCGTTCGTGTGCGGCTTCCACGGCTGGACCTACGGCCTGGACGGGGCGTGCACCCACATCCGCGAGCAACAGGACTGGCAGGACGCGCTGACGCCCGACAACACCCACCTTCGACCGGTCAAGGTCGACACCTGGGGCGGCTGGCTGTGGATCAACATGGACCCCGACTGCGAGTCGCTGGCCGACTACCTGTTTCCCGCCGCCAAGATCCTCGACCCGTTCGGGCTGGAGAACATGCGCTTCAAGTGGCGCAAGTGGCTTTACTTCGACTGCAACTGGAAGGTCGCGTTGGAGGCCTTCAACGAGACCTACCACGTCTACACGACCCATCCGGAGTTCAACAAGTTCGGCGAATTCAAGGGGTGGGCCAAGGCGCAGGGCAGGCACAGCAACATCGGCTACGACGCCCCGGACGACCTCGCGGCGACCAAGTCCAAGATCCGACTCGGGACCGGCGCCGATCCCCGCGTGTCGACCGCGGAGATGCAGATCTACACGATGGAAGAAACCAACACCTCCACCACCGAGACACTGGTGAACGCCGCCAAGCGGTTGGTCGACGAACTGCCCGAGGGCACCCCGCCCGACAAGGTCCTCGAGCACTGGCTGGCGTCCGCGCTCCGCGACGACGAGGCCCGCGGCGTGATCTGGCCGACGATCCCGCCCGACATCCTCGGGCAGGCCGGCACCGCGTGGCAGATCTTCCCGAACTTCCAGATCGGTCAGGGCCTGACGGTTGCGCTGTGCTACGGCGCCCGGCCGGACCCCGGCTACAACCCCGACAAGTGCATCTTCGAGGTGTCGGTGTTCGAACTATTTCCGAAAGGCGAAGAGCCGCAAACGGAATGGGAATACACGCCGGTCGGTGACCCCCGGTGGCGCTCGGTATTGCCCCAGGACTTCTCCAACATGGCCGCCGTGCAGCGGGGCATGAAATCGCTTGGCTTCCCGGGCACCAAGCCCAACCCCTACCGCGAACGCAGCACCGTCAACCTCCACTATCAGCTGTCCAAGTACATGGGCACCGGCGAACCGCGGGAGCTTTGAGATTGTGACCCAGTTTGATCAGTGCGGGCCGACGCAGACGCCGGACGACATCGACATCGACGCCCTGCGAAAGAAGTACCTGCACGAGCGCGACAAGCGGCTGCGCCCGGAGGGCTCGAAGCAGTACCTGGAACTCAAGGACGAATTCGCGGAATTCGCCGAGATCGATCCCCACACGCCGGTGACGCCGCGCACGCCGATCGACGAGAACATCGACGTCGCCGTGCTGGGCGGCGGCATCACCGGGCTGCTGGCCGGCGCCTACCTCAAGAAGGCCGGCGTCGAAGACGTGCACATCATCGAGATGGGCGGGGACTTCGGCGGCGTCTGGTACTGGAATCGCTTCCCGGGAATCCAGTGCGACAACGACGCCTACTGCTACATCCCGATGCTCGAAGAACTCAACTTCATTCCGTCGAAGAAGTTCGCCGACGGCCCCGAGATCTATGAGCACTGCCGCCGCATCGCAAAGCATTTCGGGCTCTACGACGGCGCGATCCTGTCCACCCAGGTCCGCGCGGCGCGCTGGGACGACACGATCAAGCGCTGGCGGCTGAGCACCAACCGCGGTGACGACATTCGCGCCCGGTTCGTGGTGATGGCGCAGGGCTCGTTCAACCGGCCGAAGCTGCCCGGTGTTCCCGGCATCAAGGACTTCAAGGGACACATGTTCCACTCCGCCCGCTGGGACTACGACTACACGGGCGGGGACTCCACCGGCGGGCTGCACAAGCTGCACGACAAGCGCGTCGCGCTGGTGGGCACCGGTGCGACCGGCGTGCAGCTCGTCCCACACCTGGGCCGAGACGCCCAGCACCTCTATGTCTTTCAGCGCACGCCGTCGTCGGTGGACCTGCGGGGCAACGAGCCGACGGACCCGCGGTGGGCGGCCTCCCTGCGGCCCGGCTGGCAGGAAGAACGCAAGCGCAACTTTCACCGCTGGTCACCGCTGGGCGAGGGCGTGGTGTTCGACGAGCCCGACATGGTCTGCGATTTCTGGACCGAGCTCGGCCGCAACCTGACCGCGCGGGTCGCGGCCGCCGAGGATCCCGCGTCACTGACCATCGAGCAGATCATGGCGATGCGCGAGGAAGAGGACTACAAGGTGATGGAGCGGCTGCGGCGCCGCGTCGGGGAGCTGGTCGACGACGCGCTGACCGCCGAAGCGCTCAAACCCTACTACCGGTTCATGTGCAAGCGGCCCTGCAGCAACGACGAATACCTGCCGACGTTCAACCGCCCGAACGTCACGCTGGTCGATGTGTCGGAATCCAAAGGTGTGGAACGGCTCACCGAGAACGGGATCGTCGCCAACGGCGTCGAGTACGAGGTCGACTGCGTCATCTTCGCCAGCGGTTTCGAGATCACCACCGACATCAGCCGCCGGTACGCGGTCGACGTGATCGAGGGCCGCGACGGCCTGTCGCTGTTCGACCACTGGCGCGAGGGCTACAAGTCGCTGCACGGGATGACCAGCCGCGGCTTCCCCAACCAATTCTTCACCGGCTTCATCCAGGGCGGCGTGGCGGGAAACACCACCGCGATGCTCGAGCAGCAGGCCGAACACATCGCATACATCGTCGCCGAGGCGATGGCGCGCGGCGCGACGACCGTCGAGCCGAGCCAGGAAGCCCAAGACGGCTGGGTCAAGACGATCCGCGAAACCTCGATGGACAACACGGAATTCGCGGTGTCCTGCACGCCCGGCTACTACAACAACGAGGGCGGCGGTGGCGGTGAGGGCATCCGCTCGGCCATCGGCGATCCGTACATGCCGGGCTTCTACGCGTTCGACGACTTGCTCAAACAGTGGCGCGGCAGGGGCGAGCTCGAAGGCCTGGTACTTGGAACATAATGGCTGACTTGAATTTTCGGGACAGGGTGGCGATCGTCACCGGGGGCGGCCGTGGGCTCGGCCGCGCCTATGCCATGCTGCTGGCGTCGCGCGGGGCCAAGGTCGTCGTCAACGACCCGGGCGGCGGCCTCGACGGCGAGGGCAGCGACGTCGGTCCCGCCGAGCGCGTGGTCGGCGAGATCGATGCCGCCGGAGGGCAAGCCGTCGCGTGTACCGAGTCCGTCGCCACCCGCGAGGGCGGCGACGCGATCGTCCGGGCGGCGCTGGAACGCTACGGTCGCCTCGACATCCTGATTCACAACGCCGGCAACGTCCGGCCTGGCTCGCTGAAGGAGATGAGCTACGAAGACTTCGACGCCGTGCTCGACGTGCACCTGCGTGGCGCGTTCAACGTTGTGCGGCCGGCGTTTCCGGTGATGTGCGGGGCCGGCTACGGGCGCATCGTGCTGACGTCCTCGATCGGCGGCCTGTACGGAAACCACGGCGTGGCCAACTACGCGGCGGCGAAGGCCGGCGTGGTCGGGCTGTCGAACGTCGCCGCCCTCGAGGGCGCGGCGGAGGGCGTGACATGCAACGTGATCGTCCCGGCCGCGGTGACGAGGATGGCCGATGGCATCGACACCTCGGCCTACCCGCCGATGGGTCCCGAACTTGTCGCGCCTGTGGTGGCCTGGCTCGCCCACGAGACCTGTTCGGTGACCGGGGAGATGTTCATCGCGCTGGCGGGCCGGGTGGCACGGGCAGTGATCGCCGAAAGCCCCGGCGTGCACCGGAAGTCGTGGATGGTCGAGGATGTCGGCGCGCATCTCGACGCGATCCGAAACGTCGAGGCGCCGCTGGTCTTTCCGGTCGTTCCCGACGGTCACGGCCGGCACATCCGCTACAGCTTCGAGCTCGCGCACCGTTCCAGCGAGCGGGGCGTGCTGCATGGCTAGCCGGGCGGGCGCGGGACCGCTGGCGGGCGTGCGGGTGATCGACCTCACCGCGATGGTGATGGGACCGTACTGCACCCAGATCATGGCCGACCTGGGCGCCGACGTGATCAAAGTCGAACCGCCCCAGGGCGATAACACCCGCTACATCTCGGTAGGTCCCGCGCCGGGCATGAGCGGGGTGTTCGTCAACGTCAACCGCGGCAAGCGCAGCGTGGTGCTGGACCTGCGCACCGACGAGGGAACGCGGGCGCTGCGCGGCCTCGTCGAGACCGCGGACGTGTTCATTCACTCGATGCGCGCCAAGGCGATCGCCAAGCTGGGCTTCGCCTACGACGACGTCGCCGCGATCAACCCGGCGATCGTCTACACCAACTGCTACGGGTACGGGCGGCGCGGACCCGAACGGGACCGGCCCGCCTACGACGACACCATCCAGGCCGAATGCGGCCTGCCCGCGGTGCAGCAGCAGCTGACCGGCGAGGCCGACTACGTCGGCACCATCATGGCCGACAAGGTCGCCGGGCTGACCGCGCTGTACGCGACGACCATGGCGTTGTTCCACCGCGAGCGCACCGGCGAGGGGCAGGAAGTCGAGGTCGCCATGTTCGAAACCATGGCCTCGTTCATGCTCGTCGAACACGCCAACGGCGCCCTGTTCGACCCTCCCCTGGGCCCGGCCGTCTATCCGCGCACGGTGGCGCCCAACCGCCGGCCCTACCGCACCAGCGACGGCCACATCGCCGCGCTGATCTACAACGACAAGCACTGGAACGCGTTCGTCGATGCGGTGCGGCCGCCCTGGGCCGGCGAGCTGTATTCGACGCTGGAAGAGCGCGCACGCCAGATCGACACCGTGTACGGGTTGGTGGCCGAGACGATGAAACAGCGATCGACCCAGGAGTGGCTCGCGCTGTTCCGCGAGCTCGAGATACCGGCCGCGCCACTGAACACGCCGAGCGCGCTGTTCGACGATCCGCACCTCAACGCCGTCGGCATGTTCCAGACCGTGGACACCCCGCACGGGCCGGTGCGGTTTCCCGGCGTACCCACCTGGTTCTCCCGGACACCCGGTCGCGTCGCGGGGCCGGCCCCGGAGCTCGGCGCCGACACCGACGAAGTGCTCGCCGAGATCGGCGCGGCCGTCCGCGACGGAAAGGAATACTGACCATGGCTGTGCCCGTCTACCACCGCATCCTCGACCTGTTCGAGGTCGAGGGCGTGAAGACGCTGTTCGGCATCCCGGACCCGAACTTCGTGCACATGTTCACGGAGGCCGACGCCCGGGGGTGGTCCGTGGTCGCACCGCATCACGAACTGAGCGCGGGCTTCATGGCCGAGGCAGCGTCGCGGATGACCGGTAAGCCCGGCCTGTGCATCGGCACGCTCGGACCCGGCATGGCCAACATCGCCGGGGCGATCCAGTGCGCGAAGGTGGAGAACTCGCCGGTGATCTTCATCGGCGGCCAGCGCGCCCGCATCACCGAGCGCCGGGTCCGGCGCGGCCGCATCCAGTTCGTCCGGCAGGAACCGCTTTTCGCGCCGTCGGTCAAGTACAGCGCCTCGATCGAATACGCCGACCAGACCGACGAAATCATTCACGAGGCGATCCGCCGGGCCATGTCGGGAACACCCGGGCCCGCCTACATCGAGTACCCGTCGCACGTCATCCTTTCCGAGCTCGACGTGCCGGATCCGCTGCCGCCCAACAGGTATCGGCTCGTCAACCAGACCGCGGGTGAGCGCGAGGTGACCGAAGCGGCGAAGTTGATCCGGGCAGCCGAGAGCCCGATCCTGTTGGTCGGCCACGGGGTGCACACCTCGCGCACCGGTGCGGCGGTCCGGGAGCTGGCCGACCTGATGGCCTGCCCGGTGATCCAGACCTCCGGCGGCACGTCGTTCATCGACGGCCTCGAGGACCGCACCTTCGCGTACGGATTCTCGCCGGCGGCCGTCGAGGCGGTGGTGCAGTCCGATCTGTGCGTCGCGCTCGGCACGGAGCTCGGCGAACCGAGCCACTATGGCCGGACCCGCCACTGGGCGCCGAACGACGCGAAACGCAAATGGGTTCTGGTCGAACAGGATCCGGTGGCTATCGGCGTCAATCGGCCCATCGACGTCCCCCTGGTCGGCGACCTTCGCGGGGTGGTGCCCCAGCTGGTGGACGCGCTCCGTGACACGCCGCGAAAGGCTTCGGCCGCTTCCAAAGCCGACCTCTCCCGCTGGATCAAGCAGGACGCGGCGGAGCTGGCGCAGCTCGCGGAGAACGCGCCCACCGGCCGCACGCCGATCCACCCGGCGCGGTTCGTCGTCGAGGCCACTCGTGCGTTCCCGAAGGACGGCATCCTGGTCCGCGACGGCGGCGCGACCGTCATCTTCGGTTGGACCTACTCCCAAGCCAAACCGCGCGACGTCATCTGGAACCAGAACTTCGGCCATCTCGGCACCGGCTTGCCGTACGCGATCGGGGCCTCGGTCGCCGAGGGCGGCAAGCGCCCGGTGATGCTGCTGACCAGCGATTCGGCGTTCCTGTTCCACATCGCCGAGCTGGAAACCGCGGCGCGGCAACGGCTTCCGCTGGTGTGCGTGGTGGGCGTCGACCACCAATGGGGCCTCGAGGTGGGCGTCTACAAGCGCACCTTCCCCCAGCCGTCACCCCAGCCCGGCGTGCACTGGAGCAAAGACGTTCGTCTGGACAAGGTCGCCGAGGGCTTCGGCTGCCACGGCGAGTACGTCGAGAAGGAGGACGAGATCGGTCCGGCGATCGAGCGGGCCTACGCTAGCGGCAAGGCGGCCGTGGTCCACGTCTGCATCGATCCGAAGGCCAATTCCGAGGAGATGCCCAAATACGACGAATTCCGCACCTGGTACGCAGAAGGCACCCAGTAGGTAATAAGGAGTAGTCATGCGCGAGTACTTGAAGTTCTACATCGACGGCCGCTGGGTCGACCCGGTGCGGCCCAATACGTTCGACGTCGAGAACCCGGCAACCGAGCAGGTCTCGGGAAAGATCTCGCTCGGCTCCGCGGCCGACGTCGACGTGGCGGTCAACGCCGCCCGGCGCGCCTTCGACGGCTGGTCGCAAAGCACCCGGGAACAGCGCCTCGAACTGCTGGAGGCGATCCTCGCCGAATACGGCAAGCGCGCGGGCGATCTCGCCGACGCGGTCACCGAGGAAATGGGCGCGCCGCCGTCGCTGGCCGCCGGCCCGCAGGTCCAGCTCGGGCTCGGCCACCTGGCGACGGCGATCGACGTGCTGAAGAACTTCCAGTTCTCCGAACAACACGGGGCGACGCTGATCGCCAAGGAGCCGATCGGCGTGTGCGGGCTGATCACGCCGTGGAACTGGCCGCTCAACCAGATCGCGGTCAAGGTCTACCCAGCGTTGGCGACCGGCTGCACGATGATCCTGAAACCGTCCGAGGTGGCGCCCTTCTCCGCCTACATCTTCACCGAAATCCTCGACGCCGCGGGTGTCCCGGCCGGGGTCTACAACCTTGTCAACGGGGACGGCCCCGGCGTCGGCGTCGCGCTGGCCAGCCACCCCGACATCGACATGGTGTCGTTCACCGGCTCCACGCGCGCCGGTGTCGAGGTGGCCAAGAACGCCGCCACGACGGTGAAGCGGGTGACCCAGGAACTCGGCGGCAAGAGCCCCAACATCGTCCTCGACGACGCGGGCTTTGCCGACAGCGTCCGCGCCGGCGTGGCCAACATGATGCCGAACACGGGGCAGAGCTGTAACGCGCCGTCGCGCATGCTGGTCCCGAATTCACGGATGGCCGAGGCCATCGACCTCGCACGCGAGGTGGCCGAGCAGGTGAAAGTCGGCAACCCCGAAGACAAGAGAGCGATCGGACCGGTCGCCTCACAGGCGCAATTCGAAAAGGTCCAACGCCTGATCCAGACGGGCATCGACGAGGGCGCGACCGTCGTGGCCGGCGGACCGGGCCGGCCGGCGGGGCTGGACAAGGGTTACTACGTCAAGCCGACCGTCTTCGCCAACGTCACCAACGACATGACGATCGCGCGCGAGGAGATCTTCGGTCCGGTGCTGTGCATCCTCGGCTACGACGACCTCGATCAGGCCGTGCAGATCGCCAACGACACCGATTACGGCCTGGCCGGTTACGTTTCGGGCGCCGACCTCGACAAGGCCCGGGAGGTGGCCCGCAAGATCCGCGCCGGCTGGGTGACGATCAACCACGCGTTCGACATGAATTCGGCGTTCGGCGGCTACAAGCACAGCGGCAACGGCCGCGAGTGGAGCGAGTTCGGGTTCCACGAATACCTGGAGGTCAAGAGCACCCTGGGCTACGCGCCCCAGAAGGGATGAAACACGGATGTTTTCGGCGGTTTTGATCGAAAAGGGCTCGGACAAGGGCGACGCGGGGCAGACGGTCGGCGTGACCGAGCTGGATGAGGCCCAGCTGCCCGACGGTGACGTTACCGTCGACGTTGAGTACTCCACGCTGAATTACAAGGACGGCCTGGCCATCACGGGCAAATCGCCCGTCGTGCGCAAGTTTCCGATGGTTCCCGGCATCGACCTCGCCGGCGTGGTGACCGAGAGTGGCCACGCCGACTGGAGCAAGGGCGACCGCGTGGTGCTCAACGGCTGGGGCGTCGGCGAGACGCACTGGGGTGGCCTGGCTCAGCGGGCCCGCCTCAACGGCGACTGGCTGGTGCCCCTGCCCTCCGCCTTCACCACCCGCCAGGCGATGGCGATCGGCACCGCCGGCTACACCGCCAGCCTCTGCGTCGACGCCCTGCTGCAGCACGGGGTGTCCCCCGATCAGGGCGAGGTTTTGGTGACCGGCGCGACCGGCGGCGTGGGGACCGTCGCGATCGCACTGTTGACCGCGGCCGGGTTCAAAGTGGCCGCCGTGACCGGCAAGTCGTCGGAGGCGCAGTTCCTCCAGCAGCTCGGCGCCGTGTCGGTGTTGGACCGGGCCGAGTTCAGCGAGGCGGGCAAGCCGCTGCAGAAGGAGCGCTGGGCCGGCGTCGTCGACACCGTCGGCAGCCACACGCTGGCCAATGCCTGCGCACAGACTCGCTATGGCGGCGCGGTCGCCGCCTGCGGCCTGGCCGGCGGCATGGACTTCCCGGCGACCGTCGCGCCGTTCATCCTGCGCGGCGTCTCACTGCTCGGCATCGACAGCGTGATGGCGCCCAAGCAGCGGCGGCTGACCGCCTGGGAACGCCTGGCGCGCGACCTGGACACCGGCGCCCTCGATTCGATCGCCCAGGAGGTCGCGCTGGGCGACGCGATCGCCTCGGCGGGGAAACTCATGGACTCCCAGGTGCGCGGCCGCATCGTCGTCGACGTCAACCGCTGACGGGGCACCGGTGACAAAAAAGACGACCCAGCCCGCGGGCGCCCGGCTCGACCTGTCCGACGTCGATCACCGGGTGGGCAAGCCGGTGGGCGGCGGGCAACTGTGGGATCCGTGTAGTTCATCCGATATTCGGCGCTGGGTGATGGCGATGGACTACCCGAATCCGGTGCACTGGGATGAGCAGTTCGCGCGCAACTCGAAGTTCGGCGGCATCATCGCGCCGCAGTCGATCGCGGTGGCCCTCGACTACGGCCACGGCGCGGCCCCCGCATGCGTCGGGCATATTCCGAACAGCCACTTGATCTTCGGCGGCGAGGAATGGTGGTTCTACGGCTGCCCGGTGCGGCCCGGGGACAAGTTGTTCCAGGAGCGCCGGTTCCACGACTACAAGGTGACCGAGACGAAATTCGCCGGCCCCACGATGTTCTCGCGCGGCGACACCATCCACAAAAACCAGCACGGCGCCCTGGTGGCGCGCGAACGTTCCACCGCGATCCGCTATCTCTACGAGGAAGCGACCAAGCGTGGGATGTTCGACAGTCAGTTGGGCGAGATCAAGCGTTGGACCCAGATCGAACTCGAGGCGGTGGAGCGGCTGCGGCGCGAGTGGCTCGAATCCAACCGATTGGGTGTCTCGCCGCGCTTCGACGAAGTGAAGATCGGCGACACGTTGCCCCGTCGCGTGATCGGCCCGCACAGCATCGCCAGCTTCACCACCGAATACCGCGCGTTCCTGTTCAACATCTGGGGCACCTTCGAATGGGTGGCGCCGCCCGGCATCGAGGACCCGTGGGTCTATCAGGATCCGGGCTGGGGCAAGGACTTCGCCTTCGACGAGGAAGACGCGAAGATCGATCCCCGCAAGCGCGACGGCCTGTACGTCGGGCCGTCCCGGGGGCACATCGACGCCGAACGGGCCAGCGAGGTCGGCATGGCGCGCGCCTACGGCTACGGCGCCACGATGGGCGCGTGGTGCACCGACTACCTCGCCTTCTGGGCCGGCCACGATGGTTTGGTGCGCCACTCCAAGGCCGACTTCCGCACGCCCGCCTTCGAGGGCGACGTGACGTATTTCGATGCCGAGATCGTCGACAAGCAAACGGAGTCGGCCTGGGGCGTGCCCCTTGTGCAGGTAAAGCTGCGCCTGACCAACCAGAACGGAGAAATGCTGGTCGGCTGCACCGCCGAGGTCGAACTGCCGTTGTGACGCAACACCTTTCCCTCGTATCCGGCCCGCCGCTCGCGGAGGAACCCGGGCTGGGCGCCCTGACGCTGCCGGGTTTCCTGCGGGAAGTGACGCGGCTGTACGGCGAGCGTGAGGCGTTGGTCTGGCGTAGCGCCGACGACGTCACCCGCTGGACCTACGCCCAGCTCTGGGAACGCGCGATCGAGGTGGCGCGTGCGTTGCGCGCGTGCGGCGTGGGCAAGGGCACCCGGGTCGGGGTGCTGATGACGAACCGGCCGGAATGGCTTGCCGCAGTGTTCGGTACATCCTTGGCGGGGGGCGTCGCCGTCCCGCTGAGCACCTTTTCGACGCCGCCCGAACTGGACTATCTGATCCGGGCCTCCGCGATCGCGGTGCTGTTGTTCGAACGCAGGGTGCTGACGAAGGACTTCGCGGCCACGCTGGCCGAGCTGGATCCGGCGACGTACCCGTACTTGCGCAAGCGCGCACTCGTCGGTGACCCGGCGCCGGGTATCGAATCATGGCCCGAGTTCCTGGCGTCCGGCCACGGGGAGCCCCGCGAGCTGGTCGAGGCGACCGCCGCGGCGGTGGATCCCAGCGATTCCGCCGTGCTGTTCTTCTCGTCCGGCTCGACCAGCAAGCCGAAGGGCATCCTCGGCGCGCATCGCGGCGTGTGCATCCAGTTGTGGCGCTTCCGGCGCATGTACGGGTTCAGCCCGGAGGACCAGGTCCGGGGTTGGGCCGCAAACGGCTTTTTCTGGTCCGGCAATTTCGCGATGGTGCTCGGATCCACGCTGGCCGCCGGCGGGGCTTTGGTCCTGCAATCGACGTTCGACGCGCCCGGGGCGCTCGAGCTCATGCAGGCCGAGCGGGTGAACTTCCCGTTCGCCTGGCCGCACCAGTGGGCCCAGTTGGAAGGCGCACCGAACTGGAGCACGGTGGACCTGAGCTGCGTGAGATTCGCCGATTACAAGACCCCGATCGCCCACCACCCGACGGTGTCGGGCGAATGGCATGAGCCGGGCCACGCCTACGGCAACACCGAAACATTCACGATCACAACGGGTTACCCGGCCAACACGCCCCCCGAGGTTCACCTGGACAGCTTTGGGGTGGCCCTGCCCGGTGTGACCCTGAAGATCGCCGATCCGCTTACCGGCCGCGTCGTGCCGCGCGGCGAGGCGGGCGAGATCTGCGTCAAGGGGCCGACGCTCATGCTCGGCTATATCGGCACCCCGCTCGACGAGACGCTCGACGCCGAGGGCTTCTTCCCCACCGGCGACGGCGGCTACCTGGACGATGCCGGCCGGCTGTATTGGCAAGGCCGGCTTACCGACATCATCAAGACCGGCGGCGCCAACGTCTCGCCGCGCGAGGTCGACGAGGCCGTGATGGAACATTCCGGCGTCAAGGTGGCGCAGACCGTCGGCGTTCCGCACCACACACTCGGAGAGGTCGTCGTCTCCTGCGTCGTGCCGCACGACGACGTGGCCCTGGACACCGGGCAGCTCCTGGCATTCCTGCGCGAACGGTTGGCGAGCTACAAGGTGCCGCGTCATGTGCTGTTCTTCCGCGAGGACGAGGTGGCGGTGACCGGCAACGCCAAGATCAAGGCCGGCGAGCTTCGGGAACTGGCCGCCAGTCGGCTGGCCGAAGGAGGAGGTTCGCAATGAAGTGTCGTGCCGCCGTGCTGCGCGGCGTCGGGAAGGACTGGGAGGTCCGCGAAATCGTTCTCGACCCGCCGCGCAGCGGCGAGGTCCTGGTGCGGATGGCCGTCGCCGGAATCTGCCATTCCGACGACCACGTGTACACGGGCGACGTGGTGCCGACCCCCGAGGTGCTGGCGGCAAGCGGTCAGCCCGCTCCGGACTGGTTCCCCCTGCTCGGTGGTCACGAGGGCGCCGGCGTCGTCGCGGAAGTCGGGCCGGGCGTGACGACCGTGCGGCCCGGGGACCACGTGGCGCTCTCGTTCATCCCCGCGTGCGGCAGCTGCCGGTTCTGCGTGAACGGTCAAAGCTACATCTGCGATATCGGCGCGAGCCTGTTCGTGCGGGAGATGCCCACCGACGGAACGTGCCGCCGGCACCTTGGCGACGAAAACCTGTTGGCCTATGGCCAACTGGGGACGTTCGCGGAGTACGCGGTGCTGTCGGAGCGGTCGGTCATCAAGATCGACGACGCGATCCCCTTCCACGCCGCCTCCCTGGTCTCGTGCGGTGTCAGCACCGGCTGGGGCTCCGCGACGGTCTCGGCGGGCACCGAACCGGGCGACACCGTCGTCGTCATCGGCGCCGGCGGCGTCGGGATGAACGCCCTGCAGGGCGCCCGCGCGGTCGGCGCGAAATATGTGGTCGCGGTGGATCCCGTTGAATCCAAGCGCGATTCGGCCAAGATCTTCGGCGCCACCCACACCGCCGCCTCCGCGCAGGACGCGATACCTCTGGTCAGAGAGATCACCGCCGGCCTGATGGCCGACCGCGTCGTCGTCTGCCCCGGCGTTGTGCACGTGGACTTGATCCCGTTGGCGATGGCGCTGCTGCGTAAGGGCGGGGTCTGCGTGCTCACCGGCATCACCCCGTACACCGAGCCGCCGACGCCGTTGGTCCTGCAGGAGATGACGCTGTCGGCCAAACAACTCAGGGGGGCCCTCTACGGCGGGATGAACCCGCGGACCAGCGTGCCGCTGCTGTTGTCGTTGTATCAGGCGGGCGCACTGAAACTGGACGAACTGGTCACCCGCCACTACGGGCTCGACCAGATCAACGAGGCGTTCGCGGACCTGCGCGACGGGCGCAACATTCGCGGGATCATCGATTTCGCCGGCCCCTAGAACACCGCCTGGCTCAAGCGGATTCGAAGTGACGCCGGATGCCGGCCAGCATCTCGACATGCGCCTTGACGGCCTCCCGCGTCGTCACCGCGGCGAGCGGGCGGGGCGCGGCGATCCGGATCCGCTCGGTGATGCGGGTTCCGCCGTCGATCGGCGCGAAGCTCACCGTTCCGCACAGGCGCACCCCCGGCGACTGATCGGCCTCGGTCGTCACCTCGCCGTCCGACCGGACGTGCAGCCGCGCACGGTAGGTGATCCGCATGGTGAACGGCCCCAACGGAATCCGGTCCACCACCCGGTAGGCCTGCAGGTAGCCGTCCGGGGTGTCGGTGCGCGCGGTGGCCTGCACCGACACGATCAGCGGATGCACGAGTTTGATGTTGTCCAGGTCCACGTAGAAATCGCGGACGTCGTCGGGCGCGGCGGGGACATCTTCGGACAGCTCGGTTTCGGCGTGCGCCGTCCACCAGCTCACAGGTAGAGCTCCGCCGCGAGAACAACCGTGCGCCACCAGATCAACGCCGCGAAGACGCCAAGCGCGACGATCGTCACCGCGGCCTGGATCAGGTTGCGGTGTTCCCTCGGCGCGTAAACGTAAGCCGCCGCGACCAATCCGCCGGTGACCAGCCCGCCCACGTGCCCCTGCCAGCTGATCCGTTGGGAACTGACGGCCGGGGCGACGAACGTGTAGAGCAGGTTGATCGCGATGATCACGACAACCCAGCGCATGTCGAGGTTGAGCCGCTTGGCCACCACGAACGTGGCGCCGAAAAGGCCGAACACCGCGCCCGATGCGCCCGCCGTCGCCGTGTTCAGCGTGAGCAGGTAAACCAGCACCGACCCACCCAGCAGGCTCAGCGCGTACAGCGCGCCGAACCGCAGCCGGCCGAGCAGCAGCTCGAGCGGCGGGCCCAGGACGTACAGCGCCCACATGTTCAGCAGCAGATGAGCGGCGCCGTAGTGCACGAATGCCGAGGTCACCAGGCGGTACAGCTGGCCGTCGGCGACGGCGGGCGGCCACAGGACGAGCTGACTTTGCAAGCCCCGCACCCAATTCGGCGGGCGGGAACGGACCGGCACGCCGGTGCTCACCTACGCGCTGATCGCGATCAACGTGGTGGTGTTCGCGCTGCAGATGTCGGTGCGGGGCTTGCAAAGTCAGCTCGTCCTGTGGCCGCCCGCCGTCGCCGACGGCCAGCTGTACCGCCTGGTGACCT
>NZ_LZKR01000157.1 GCF_001672915.1 Mycobacterium sp. 1245805.9
CCCGGCTAGCTGTACCGGGACATGACGTTGGTAGCGGGCGTGTCGGCTTGATGTGAGGAGAACCCCCGGGTGGGGTGTGGCTTGTCTAGGTCCACTACCGTCCGGAGGTTCTCGTGTCCCACCGTAATGCCCGCACCACGTTTCATGGCCGCCTGTTGATGGTGCAGCGGCATCGAGCTGGATGGGCCAAGGCCGATATCGCCACCGCGATGGGCGTGTCGCGTAAGTGCGTGCACACCTGGACCAGCCGGTTCGATGCTGAGGGCGAAGCCGGCCTGCTGGACCGATCGTCGCGACCGCACACGGTGCCCACCTGCACTCCGCGGGCGCTAGAGGACCAAATCGTGGCGTGGCGTCGGCGACACCGCTGCGGGCCTGATGAGATCGGCGCGAAATTGGGAGTCTGTGCTCGCACGGTCTCGCGTGTGCTGCGTCGGCGAGGGGTTCCCTACCTGCGTGACTGTGATCCGATGACGGGGGCGGTGATCCGGGCCTCGAAGGCCACCGCGGTCCGTTACGAACGAGCCCGGCCCGGCGAGCTGGTGCACATGGACGTCAAAAAGCTGGGGCGCATCCCCGACGGCGGCGGATGGCGCGCCCTCGGCCGCGGCGCGGGTGATAATCGAGACCGCAAGCACGGCAGGGGATTTGACTACGTACATTCGCTAGTCGACGACTACTCCCGGCTGGCTTACAGCGAAATCTTGCCCGACGAGAAAGGCCTGACCTGCGCGGCATTTCTCCGTCGCGCCGCCGAGTACTTCCGCCGCCACGGCATCGCCACCATCGAGCGCGTCATGACCGACAACGCCTGGGCCTACCGATACTCCTTGCGTGAGGTGTGCGCGGAGCTGGGAGCCAGCCAAGTCTTCATCAAGCCGCACTGCCCCTGGCAAAACGGCAAGGTAGAGCGCCTCAACCGCACCCTGCAGACTGAATGGGCCTACCGAAGTGTCTTTACCTCCAACAGCCATCGCGCCGCCGCCCTTGCGCCCTGGCTGCAGTACTACAACACTCAACGACGTCACAGCGCACTCGGCGGGCACCCACCCGTCAGCCGACTGCAACCAACCTCATGACCGGGTACAGCTAGC
>NZ_LZKR01000158.1 GCF_001672915.1 Mycobacterium sp. 1245805.9
GGGTTGGGAAGCCGAGCTGGCGCAGTCCGACGTCCCAGAACGGGATCAGCAGGCCGTTGGAGCCGGCGGTCGCGGCGGGTGGCTGTTGGGCACTGGCGGAGCCGCCGGCGTCGGCTCATTGCAAAGCGGGACCGTGCCGCTGCAGATGAACGGTGTGTTCGCGACGGTCGGCGTCTCCGTCAACGGCGGGCCGAGTGTCCCGCTGACCGTCGACACCGGCTCCAACGGCCTGCTGATCCCGTTCTGGGACGTCGGACTGCGCCAGCTCGGCTTCCCAACCCAGATCGGGTTCGTCAGCTACGGCGAAGGGGTCGCTTTCATCTACCTCACGTTCAATGCGCCGGTGAGTTTCGGTGGGGGGCTCGTCACCGCACCGACGCCCGTGAGCGTCGAAATATTTGAATTCCCAATATCTCTCAACGGCCTCGGGCTCATGCTCACCGGCGATGTTTTCGGTGGGGGAGCCGGCATCTTGGGCATCGGATCGAATGCGGTGGGGCCGGCCACCTCGGTGATCACGGCGTTGCCGGGCCCACTCAATCAGGGTGTGCTGATCGACGAACCTGAGCATTACATGCAGTTCGGTCCCAATCCGCTACCCGGAATCACCGTCACGGGAGCGCCGGTCACCGCCTTTGACGTGCGGATCAATGACGGGCCCCTGCAACAAGTTCTCGCGCTGGTCGATTCCGGTGGCAACTACGGATCCATTCCGTCATCCATCCTGGGGACCGGGCAGACCTCTGGAATGGTGCCGGCGGGAACGACCATTTCGGTCTACACCAAGGACGATCTGACGCCGCTGTACTCGTACACGACGACCGCGACCAACGGCCCTCAGGTCGCGACGGGTCAGATGAATACCGGATATGCGCCGTTCGCGCAGGGACCCGTCTACATCAGCTACAGCCCCAGCGGCGTCGGGACGATGACTTTTGACTTTTGAACGGCTGACTCGCTGTCAGTAAGTCAGTAATATCGCATCATGGGGGTTGTCGCGATAACGCCCTCCGCGCACCGGGTCCTCAGCTTGGCGGCCGGCTTTTCGCTCGCCGCGGCATTGATGGTTGCGCCGGTTCCGCTGGCGACGTGGGTTCCTTTCGCATCGGCGGCATGCCCCGATGCCGAAGTGGTTTTCGCTCGCGGCCGAGAAGAACCGCCCGGCGTCGGCGCAGTCGGCGACGCGCTGGTTAATTCATTGCGCGGCAAGACCCGTATGTCGGTCGGCGTGTATGGGGTCAACTACCCCGCCAACATCAGCACCGGAAGCGGCGCCAACGACATGAGCGCCCACGTCCAATTCATGGCCAAGAATTGCCCGAACACGCGCCTCGTGCTCGGCGGCTATTCGCTGGGCGCTGAGGTGGCCGACCTTGTCACCGGCGGCCGTTCGGGGTTCGGATTTACCAACCCGCTGCCGCCGGGTGCCGATCAGCACGTCGCGGCGGTCGCCCTGTTCGGCAACGGCAGCCACGGAGTCGCGCCCGCGTTCGCCGGTAAGACGATCGACCAGTGCGCGCCGGGCGACCCCATCTGTGGGCGAGGGCTGAATTGGCCGTCGCATCTGCAGCCGTCGTACATCGACTCGGGGTTGGTGGATCAGGCCGCCAGCTTCGCCGCCGGCAGGCTCTAGGACGGGCTAGTGGTGGCCGCCGCCTGAGCTGCCGCCGCCGATCGAGCCGCCGCCTGAGCTGCCGCCGCCGCGTTGGCGGCGCTGATCGTGGAGCCGACGGCCGCCAAATTATTTGCCGCGTCCGTCACCATGTCCGGCGCCGCGAACAGAAACGACATCGATGGCCTCCCACCGGTATTCGTCTAGCCCCCGGTGAGAAACAGGACGAAAGTACCACAATCCCGCGTCGTTGAGAACAATTATTTTCGGGCCCATGGCATCGAGCGCCCTCAACCTGCGCGACTCGGGCCTCGCGGTGGACGTCTTCGCCCGGGCCGACGCCTCCCGGGAGCAGGCCGAGGCCGACGGCTTCCAGCCCGGCGAGATCGAGGCGGCGAGCGCAGGCGACGTGATCTGCACCCTCATCCCCGAATCTCGAGCGGCTGCGGTCCGAGCGGCTGAACCCCGCGGTCGTCTCCTTCGAGAAAGATCTGCGCGCCCGCCTGGGAGAGCGGAACCACCATTTCGGAACCCGCTAGCAGGTAAGAGTGAATTTTGCGCTCGCGATTTCTTGCCGCCCGGGTAAAAGCGGGAAGGCTACTTGTGAAAATCACCGGTTTCAGGCGATACTTTTGCAATCTCGAATGGCTCGATGAGGCGCTAGGAGGACGGTAGTGTCGGGCTTGATCGCGGCGCCGGAGCTAATTAGCACGGCCGCAACGGATTTGGCGAATATCGGCTCGACGCTAAGCGCCGCGAACTCCGCCGCCGCCACCACGACCGCCACGGTGCCGGCCGCGGCCGCCGACCAGGTATCGGCTGCTGTGGCGCAGCTGCTCTCGGCGCATGGCCAGGAATACCAGGCGCTCGCCGGGCAGGTGGAGGCGTTTCATCAGCAATTCACGCAGAACTTGCAGGCCGGAGCCGGCGCCTACGCCACCGCGGAGGCCGCAAACGCCGCGGTGATGCAGCCCCTGGGCGGGGTCGCGGGAGCGGTCGCCGGCGCTGCGGTCGCCGCCGCCAACCCGGTGGTCCAGTGGTTCAATCAGCTCTTGGTCGACCTGCAGAACTTAATAGGCCGTTTCCTACTCTTTTTGTTTGCGCCAATTCTCGATCCGATTATCAACTCATTAGCCAACGCCATTGCCACGGCAATTGTGCAAGGCCTCTTCGAGTAGATCGGTCGCAAATCAGCCCGGTGACCCGTTCGCCCCGTTAGGGCCGAACAGGTAATACCCACCGAAGCCGCCTTGGCCGCCGACGCCGGGGACGGTCCCGGCGCCGCCGTTGCCGCCCGCCCCGCCGATGCCGAAGAGCAGGCCGCCGAAGCCGCCCTGGCTGCCGTTGCCCCCGAACGCCAGGCCGGGCGCGCCGTAACCGTTGCCGCCGTGGCCGCCGAGGCCG
>NZ_LZKR01000159.1 GCF_001672915.1 Mycobacterium sp. 1245805.9
CCCCCGGGGGGGGGGGCCCCCGCCGGGGGGACGCCCCCCCCGCCCCCGCGTGGCCGGGTGCGCCGACGGCGAGGCCGGGGGGGGGCCGCGCGGCGCGGACGGCGGCGGCGGCCCCGGCGGCGGCCGCGGCGGGCGCCGCGAAGGCGGCGGCCACGGTGAGCAGGGCCGCGGTCGCGGCCAGCAGGCGGATGGTCAGCGGCTGGTGACGAAACACCCAGATCCACCGCTGGGTCTCCGCTGTAAGTGCCTTCATGCCAACCTCCCCGTCTATTGCCGGGTGCTCTGAGGGCACTCCAGTCACTTGTGAAACTCTGGTCTATTTCTGTCACGTTTACAACACGGTGCGATAAAGGTTTGCACAATAAGCGTTTCGTGAGGGGATCGCCCGCGCGACGTCGCTTAATGGGCCGTGGGGCGCCCCGGCGAGCGGCGCCGGCCGAGGCCGACGCCGGGGCCGACGACGCCTTCATCGACGCGCTGAACCACGCCGGCATCGACTTCGGCGAACCCGGCAACGCGATGTCGGTGGGCGAGTCCATCTGCCCGATGCTCGCCAAGCCGGGCGGGAACTTCGCCGCCGCCGTCGCGACCGTCACCAACCGGGGCCTGTCACCGGGGATGGCGAAGCTGTTCACCACCATCGCCATTCAGTCGTACTGCCCGCAGGAGATGGCCAACATCGCGGCCGGCAACCCGGCCGCCGGCATTCCCGGGGGCCTGCCCGGGCTTGCCGGCAATATCCCCGGCATCCACCAAATCCCCGGACTGCCCGGCGCTTAGCGGGTGCCGAGCGGGTCGATCGTCGACGCGATATAGACCATCGCCGCGGCAACCGTCGCGGTGGTGAGGAAGTCGATGCCGCGGCTGCGGACCACCAACAGGCCCGCCCGCTCGTCGGACAACACCAGCCGAAGGATCGCCGCGACCCCGACCCCGATGCCGATCAGCAGGGCGCCGCGGCGCCAGAAGTTGGCCGCCGCCAAGACAAATGCCGCGGCGAAGATCAGCTCGACCAACAGGATCGGCCACTGAGCCCGCAACGTCGTGCGCACGCTATCCCTCGGCCAGCTCGACGACGTTGGTCAGCAGGAACGCGCGGGTAAGCGGGCCGACGCCACCGGGATTCGGCGACACGTGGCCGGCCACCTCCCACACGTCGGGATGCACGTCGCCGGCGAGCTTGCCGTCCACCCGGCCGACGCCCACATCGACGACTGCGGCGCCGGGACGCACCATGTCGGCGGTCAGCATGTGCGGCACTCCCACCGCCGCCACGATGATGTCCGCCTGCCTGGTCAGCGCCGGCAGGTCGCGAGTCTTGGTGTGGCACAACGTCACCGTGGCGTTCTCCGAGCGCCGCGTCAGCAGCAGGCCCAGCGGGCGCCCGACCGTCACGCCGCGGCCGATGACGACCACGTGCGCCCCGGCGATCTCGACGTCGTAGCGGCGCAGCAGGTGCACGATGCCGCGCGGGGTGCACGGCAGCGGCGCCGGATCCATCAGCACCAGCCGGCCCAGGTTGGTCGGGTGCAGCCCGTCGGCGTCCTTGGCCGGGTCGACGCGCTGCAGCGCCGCGTTCTCGTCGAGATGCTTGGGCAGGGGCAACTGCACGATGTAGCCGGTGCACTCCGGGTTGGCGTTGAGCTCGTCGATGGTGTCGTTGAGCTGGGCGGTGGTGATGTCGGCGGGCAGGTCGCGGCGGATCGACGTGATGCCGACCTTGGCGCAGTCCGCGTGCTTGCCGCGCACGTAGGCCTGCGACCCGGGGTCGTCGCCGACCAGGATGGTGCCCAGTCCGGGGGTGCGGCCCGATGCGGTCAGCGCGGCCACCCGCTGGGTGAGGTCGACGAAGATCTCGTCCCGGGTGGCCTTGCCGTCCAGCGTGATTGCGCCCACGCCTGACAGTCTTCCATGCCCTACGGTTAGGCTCCCGGTATGCCCGAGACCCCGGATGTGTTCAGCCCCGCCAAGCTGGGTCCGATAACGCTGCGCAACCGGATCATCAAGGCCGCGACGTTCGAGGCGCGCATGGGCGGCGCGCTGGTGACCGACGACCTGATCGAATACCACCGGCTGCCGGCCGCCGGCGGGGTCGGCATGACCACCGTCGCCTACTGCGCCGTCTCCCAAGGCGGGCGCACCGAGGGCAACGGGCTGTGGATGCGCCCCGAGGCGGTGCCGGGGCTGCGCCGGCTGACCGACGCGATCCACGCCGAGGGCGCGGCGGTATGCGCGCAGATCGGCCACGCCGGTCCGGTCGCCAACGCCCGCACCAACAAGGCCACCGCCCTGGCACCGGTGCGGTTCTTCAACCCGATCGGGATGCGCTTCGCCAAGAAGGCGACCCGCCAGGACATCGACGACGTCATCGAGGGGCACGCGAACGCCGCGCGGCTGGCCATGGAAGCCGGCTTCGACGCGGTCGAAATCCATTTGGGCCACAACTATTTGGCGAGCTCTTTCCTGTCCCCGCTGATCAACCGCCGCGACGACGAGTTCGGCGGATCGTTGGAGAACCGGGCCAAGCTGGCCCGCGGCATGGTGATGGCGGTTCGGCGCGCGGTGGAAAAGGAAGGCACGCCGATCGCGGTGACCGCCAAGCTCAACATGGCCGACGGTGTCCGCGGCGGCATCACCACCGACGAATCCCTGACCACCGCCAAGTGGCTGCAGGAGGACGGCGGCCTGGACGCGATCGAACTCACCGCGGGCAGCTCGCTGGTCAACCCGATGTACCTGTTCCACGGCGACGCGCCGGTCAAGGAGTTCGCCGGCGCCTTCAAGCCGCCGCTGCGTTGGGGCATCCGCATGACGGGCAAGAAATTCCTCCGCGAATACCCGTACCGCGAGGCCTATCTATTGCGCCACGCCAAGCTGTTCCGCGCCGAGCTGACGATGCCGCTGATCCTGCTCGGCGGCATCACCGAGCGGGAAACGATGGACCTGGCGATGGCGGAGGGATTCCAGTTCGTCGCGATGGCCCGCGCGCTCCTGGCCGAGCCCGACCTGGTCAATCGGATCGCCGCCGACGGCGCCGCGCACAGCGTGCATTCGGCGTGCACGCACTGCAACCGGTGCATGCCGACGGTCTACAGCCGGACCCGATGCGTGGTCACCGGCGCGCCGGACGCTCTGGCCCACTCAGGGTCTTGAGTGTGAGCTCACGGCCTTGAGTGTGCTCACGGGGCGGGGATCTCCGGCGGTTTCCGCCCAGGCTTCACGATGAAAGCCCGGGCTTCACAACCGAGGCCCAGACTTCACAATCAATGCCGGGACGCAAGGCCACCGGGCCGCCGGACGCGGTCAATCAGCCCACCGGGTGAAAACAGGTGCACCCGCTACAGTTGTGGCAATGAGTGCACCAGCCGCGCCAGCGCTGACCGTTCGCCATGACGGGTCGGAGCGCACCTTCGCCGCGGGTCACGACGTCGTCGTCGGGCGGGACCTCCGGGCCGACATGCGCATCACGCACCCGCTGATCTCGCGCGCGCATCTGTTGCTGCGGTTCGACCAGGGCAGGTGGCTGGCGATCGACAACGGTTCGCTCAACGGCACTTTCGTCAACGGCCGCCGGGTGCCGGTGGTCGACATCCACGACGGCCAGAGCATCAACATCGGAAATCCCGACGGGCCGCAGCTGACCTTCGAGGTGGGGCGCC
>NZ_LZKR01000160.1 GCF_001672915.1 Mycobacterium sp. 1245805.9
CGCACACCGTGCAGCATGTTCACGATGTTGCGGAACGCCTGATTCATCTGACCCATGGTGTCGTAGGAGGTCGCCTGCGCCTGGCCACTCCAGCCCGCACCGGCGATGTTCATCGACGACGCCCACATCTTGCGGGCCTCGTCCTCAACGGTCTGCGCGTGGACCTCAAACCGGCCCGCCATCGCCCGCATCTCATGCGGGTCAGTCATAAAACGTGTTGCCATGTTGGCTTTCTCCTTAATTCTGAGTGACTTGTATTCGGTTGTGGGTGACGCTGGCCCGACGGCGACGCGTTAGCGCACCGTCAAGCCACATACGAAAAGACGTTCCCCCCATACCGTCGGCCGGCGAGCGCCAGCCGCGGCGATTGAATCGACGATGATTTCGGATCCCGGCTCAGCCGTCAGACCCGACATTCCAGAACCGCTGGACCTGGTCTAGCCGGCGGCCGCTGCGTTGGCGGCTTCGGTCGCGGCGTACGAGCCGGAGCTGATCCCAAGCGTGCTCACGAACTGCTCGTGAATCGCCGCGGCCTGGGCGCTGACGGCCTGGTACATCTGCGCGTGCGCGGCGAACTGGGCCGCGGTCAGCGCCGACACCTCGTCGGCAGCCGCCGGCACTACGCCGGTGGTCGGGGCGGCCGCGGCCGCGTTTTGGGCGCTCAGCGCCGAGCCGATCCCCTGCAGGCTCCCGGCCGCCGCAGCCAGAGCCTCCGGCTGTGTGGTCACGAACGACATGCTTTTCCCTCCTAAAGATTGTCCCCCGCACTGCTCTGTGCAAGAGAGTAGATGACAACTTCCGTTTCAAGCTGGCTCCGAGGCCACCTGTTCGCAATTGTTCACTGGATGGCACGGCGAATTCACTTTTAGTAACGACACAGTAACAGCGCCCGGCCGCTATCGCTGGCGTTCACAGGACCGTCACAGCAAACCTTGAAGGTCAACCCTCCCGGGTCGCGGTGGAAGGCCCGTTGGCCAGCACGTATGGAGCTTAGCACCGATGCGGCAAAATCGCGCCGGAGCAAATGCCTTTGCCGGGCCGGCCGCATCGGCTAGCCGGCCGCGGGTGGGCGGGCCATCACCGTTGGGCGGAATCCGTACCGGGGGCTGGCCCCGCTGCCGCCCGCGCCCGCCCCGGCCAGCGGCATGCCGCCGAGCAGGTTGCCGGGCGCCGCGTCGGGTGCCTCCCGGACGTTGCTCACCGGGATGGCCGTTGCGTGGCTGGGCGCCGAAACCGGCCCGGACCACGAAGCCGGTACCGACAGCTTGCCGATCGAGGTGGCGCTGCCCAGGTGCGCCGCCACCGGCGGGGCGCCGCCGCCGAGCAGCCCGCCCAGCCCGGGCAGGCCCTTGGGGACGGCGGCCGCCGCCGCCGGCGCCGCCCCGCCGAGCGCGCCCACGGTCTTCGCGGTCTGGGTCAGCGAGTTGCCCATGCCGATGCTGAAGTACGGCAGACCCTCGGTGTTGTAGAGGACGCCGGCGTAGGGCGACCACGCGGACATGAAGGCGGAAAGGCTGGCGCCCGGGAACGACGGTGTCCCGAACAGGACCTGCCACACGGCCGACAGCGGCCCGTTGGCCGACGCCAGATACCACCATTCCTGTTGCAGTGGCGTATAGAAAGGCGACGCCAGGCTTGCCAGTTGCGCGCTGATCTGGCTGATGGCGGCGTTGATCTGGTTCTGGATCGGGCCGACCGACGTGGTCGCGGCGGAAGTGGTCGCGGCCGACTGGAGGGTCGACGCGGCGGGATTGGCCACCGTCGGTGCCGAGGTGAACGGCGTGACGTTCGAAGCGGCCGCCGAGTTGCCGGCGTAGCTGTACATCGTCGCGGCGTCCTGGGCCCAGAATTCGGCGTACTGGGCTTCCAGCTGCGCAATGATCCCGGTGTTCTGCCCCAGCACGTTGGTCGACACCGCCTGAGCCAACTGGGTGCGGTTCGCCGCGATCAGCGGCGGGGGCACGATCGCGGCGAACGCCGCCTCGTATGCGGCCGCGGCCGCGCTGGCCTGCGTGGCGGCCTGTTCGGCCTGGGCGGCGGTCGTACTCACCCACTCCACATACGGTTGCACCGCGGCGGCCATGGACCCCGAGGCCGGGCCGAGCCACTCCTCGCCGGCCAGCTGCGTCACCACGTTTTCATAGCCCAGGGCGGCCGCGTTCAGCTCCGCGGCCAACGAGTTCCAGGCCGAGGCCGCGGCCACCAGTGGGGTCGAGCCCACACCGGCGTACAGGCGCGCCGAGTTGACCTCCGGCGGTAACGCACCGAAATCGATTGCCATGTCCTGACTCCTTCATCAGTCGCGGCCACGTTGGCCGCCTCGTACAGCTGGTTATCCGGCGGATGGTGGGCGTGCGAGCACGCTGCGCCTGAATCCGTATTCGCGGGGCGGGAAGGCGGAGCCCGAGCGACGGCTGCCGGTGCCCATCGGCATGCCGCGCAGCAGCCCGTTGCCCGCACCCTGCGGGTCGGTGGCGTAGTCCACGGCGATCGCCTGGGTCGCCGATTCCTCGACAGCGCCGGGAGAGCCGGCCCAACCCTGTGGCACCGACAACCCGCCGATCTTGGTGGCCGACGACAAATTGGCCGCGATTCCGCCGTGCCCGGCGGCGCCGCTGCCGACGGCGCCCAGGTGCAGGCCGGCAAACTGCGGTGTCGCGTACCAGGCGCCTTGGGACCCGGCCGTCGTCCCGCCGGGCCCGAACGTCACCTGCTGCGCGATGGAGCCGAAGAATTGCATCATGCCGGTGGAGAAGTAAGCGAGGCCCACGGTGGTGCGCGACAGCGCGGTTCGGTTCGCCACGTTGAGGGCGACGAACTGCTGCACGATCCACCAGTTGTACGGGTTCAGCTGCGAAGCCAGCGCACCGGCCGAAAGCTGTTGCAGCACTTGGTTTATCGACGTGAAGACGGACGTGAGGGATACCGCGTCGGGGGTCAGCGCAAGCCCGGGGGTGGCCGCGGCCACCATGGCCGCGCCGGTGCCCGCCGGCGTCGCGATGGCCTGACCGACCGCGACGGCCTGGGCGGCCAGCCCGCTTTGGTCGGTGGCCTGCGCCGGCTCGGAGAACGGGGTCAACTGTGTGGCGACCGCGGAGGCAGCCGCGTAGCCGTACATTGCCATGGCGTCTTGGGCCCACATCTCGGCGTACTCGGCCTCGGTGGCGGCGATCGCCGGAAAGTTCTGTCCGAAGAAGTTGGTAGCGACCAGCGTCGCCAGCAAAACCCTGTTCGCCGCGATCAGCGGTGGCGGCACCGTCAACGTGAACGCGGTTTCGAAGGCGGCGGCGGCGGCCCTGGCCTGGTTCGCGGCGTCCTCGGCAAGCGCCGCGGCGGCACCGAGCCACGAGACATACGGCGTGGCGGCGGCCAGCATCGATCGCGATGCCGGGCCCAACCACGGCGCGCTGGTCAACTCGGCGATCACCGAGGAGTAGCCCGTCGCCGTCAGGCTCAGCTCGCTGGCCAGCCCGTCCCAGGCAGAAGCCGCGGCCATCATCGAGCCGGAACCCGGACCGGCGTACATCCGGCCCGAGTTGATCTCTGGCGGTAGCGCCCCGAAGTCCAACACCTATGAACCACCGGACTCGAACGACATGTTTTCTCCGCAAGTTCGGGCTAATGACGACTGATGCAAGGAATGTTTTGCAGGTTGTTCGCTAGAGAGGAGGCTAAGGCCCGTAATCCCCCGACCGGCGCCGCGCGAGCCGCCGGGCCCGCCGGGCGACGCCGGCCCGACCGGTGGCCCGAGAGCGACGGGGGCGTCGCCCCCTGAGCGGCCGCCCGCCGACAGCACCGGCATTCACCTGCGGAAATGCGGCGATGACGCTGCCCAGCGCGCGTCCGGCGTGCACCCCAGGAAGGCCGATTTTCGGGAGGGTCGGCGGGCCGAAGGCGACCGGGCCGGGTAAAAATCCGGCCGCAGTTAAAGCCGCGGAATGGGTTGCCGGACGGGCGGTTCAGCCACCGCGAGCCGCGTTAGCGGAGTCGGGCCGGCGTGCGTCGATTCAGGCCGGAACACGGGCCGTGCGGACTCGCTCGAACGGCGACCGCTGAGGCCCCCAAAACGCCGTCGTGGGCGCAGGCATCATTGCCTGCGCCCACGATGCCAAATGGTGACGGTATGGCGACTAGCCGCCCAGGGGCGGCCGGGCCATGACGGTGGGACGGAACCCGTAGCGGGGACCGGCGCCGCTGGCGGCACCGGAGCCGACACCCGCCAGCGGCATGCCGCCCAGCAGGTTGCCCGGTCCCCCGGCCGCCTCCGGGGCAGCGCTGATGCTGCTGACCGGAATGGCGTGGGCCGCGGCCGCCGTCGGGGCGGTAGCCCCGGTCCACGAGACCGGCACCGACAACTTGCCGATCGACGTCGCGCTGCCCAGATGCGCGGCCGCGCCGCCGGCACCTCCACCCAGCAGCCCGCCCAGCCCGGGCAGGCCCTTGGGGACGGCGGCCGCCGCGGCCGCCGGACCGGTGATGGCGCCCAGCGTCTTGGCCATCTGAACACCGAAGTTGCCCATACCGACGCTGAAGTACGGCAGACCCTCGGTGTTGTAGAAGAAGCTCGCGTAGTTCGAGTAGCCACCCAGCGCGGTACCGATGTTCGACGGCAGAATCGTCTGGCCGGTCAACAGGAACCAGACCTCGCTGATCAGCGGGTTGGAGTTGGAGAACTGCGAGACAAACGAGTTCGTCGTGGCCGGTGAGCCGAGCGCGCCCAGCGCCTGCTGAATCTGCGTGAGGTAACTCTGCAGGGTCTGCTGGATCGAGGCCGCCGGTGCCGCGGACTGGGTGACGGCCGCAGCTGCCGGGTTGGCGACGGTCGGCGCGCTTTGGAACGGCGTCACCTTGGTCGCCGCCGCGGACTGGTTGGCGTAGCTGTACAGCGCCGAGGCGTTCTGTGCCCAGAACTCGGCGTACTGCGCCTCCAGCTGCGCGATGATCCCGTTGTTCTGGCCCAGGATGTTGGTCGCCTGCGCCTGGGACAGCGTGGTGCGGTTGATGGCGATCGCCGGCGGGGGCACCACCGAGGCGAGCACCGTCTCGTAGGCCGCCGCGGCCGACTGGGCCTGGGCGGCCGCTTCCTCGGCCTGGCCGGCGGTCGTCGTCATCCACTGCACGTAGGGCTGCGCCGCCGACGCCATCGACGCCGAGGCCGGCCCGAGCCACTCCTCGCCCGCCAGCTGGGTGACGATCTGGTCGTAGCCCATGGCGGCCGAAGTCAGCTCGGCGGCGATGCCGTTCCACGCGGAGGCGGCCGCCATCAGCGACGACGAACCCGGCCCCGCGTAGATCATCGCGGAGCTGACCTCCGGAGGCAGCGCTCCAAGATCCATTGTCATGTCCTAAACCCCCTAGCCGGCCGCGGCCGCGTTGGCCGCCTCGGTCGCCGCGTAGGACCCGGAGCTGATGCCCAGGGTGCTGACGAACTGCTCGTGGATGGCCGCGGCCTGAGCGCTGACGGCCTGGTACATCTGGGCGTGCGCGGCGAACTGGGCCGCGGTCAGCGCCGACACCTCATCGGCGGCAGCGGGCACCACCCCGGTCGTCGGGGCCGCCGCCGCGGCGTTCTGGGCGCTCAACGCCGAGCCGATACCCTGCAGACTGCCTGCCGCCGCCGCCAACGCTTCGGGCTGCGTAGTCACAAACGACATCTGTTTTCCTCCTCAACTTTCAGGCTCTATGACCTTCAAGGAATGCTCTTTGCTGCTGAAGTTCACTTCAGACAGGGCTTGCTAGTGAGACTAATTGGGTCCCGTCGGGTCGCGCCTCCTTAGCGCCAACTGTTCACTGGTGGACAACTGCTGTTCACTCGGGGCAGCCCTGGGCTGGCATGCCGGCTCGATCGTCATTGCTTGCCGCCTCGACATCATCCGGCCGACGGCGGTCGTGTCAGCACGCTGTAGCGGAACCCGTATTTGGTGGTGTAGCCGTATCCGGCGCTGCGCCGTCCGACGGCCCCGGTCGGGATGCCGCGCAGCAGGGCGTTCCCAGGAACCGCGCCGCCGGCGTTGACGGGCGGCGTCTCTTCGGACACGGCGCTGACCAGGGTTGCCTCGGCGGTCGGGTTGGTCCAGTTCGCGGGGACCGACAGCGCCCCGATCCTGCCGGCCTCGCCGGCGCTCGCCGAAACGGCGCCGGCGGGATGCCGGCCGCCCAGGCCGCCGATGCCGCCGAGGTGCAGGCCGGCGAACTGCGGCGTCGGAAACCAGGCACCACCGGCACCGGCCGTCGCGCCACCGGGGCCGAAGGTGAGCTGCTGGCCGATCGACCAACCGAAGTTTGCGATGCCCACCCCGAAGTAGGCCTGCGCGAACTGCCGTATCTCGTTGCCCAACGGGCTGATGCCGCTGGCCGGGAACGCCAACCCGTTGTTCCTGATCCCGAACCAGTCGTTGGTCGCGGTCGGAAGCCCGTATTTGAGGAAACTTTGCAGCTGCTGCTGCAGCATCGAGAACGGCCAGTTGGTGAAGGTGTAACCCGACAGTTGCTGCAGCGCGAGTTGCTGCAATGCCTGCGGGATGGCCGCGATCTGATCCAGCACGGTCTGCGCGGCCGGTTGCGCGGTGGCCTGGGCAACGGCGGCGCCCTGGTTGGCGGCCGCGGTCGGGGTGCTGGTGTTGGGCGGCTCCGTGTACGGCGTCAGCACGGTGGCGGCGGCCGAGGAGGCGGCGTAGCCGTACATCGCCGCGGCGTCCTGGGCCCACATCTCCATGTACTGGGCCTCGGTGGCCATGATCGCGGGCGTGTTCTGCCCGAAGAAGTTGGTCGCGACCAGCGTCGCCAACAGCACCCGGTTGGCCACGATCACCGGCGGCGGCACCGTCAGCGCGAAGGCCTCCTCGAAAGCGCCCGCGGCCGCGCGAGCCTGGCTGGCGCTCTCCTCGGCCAGACCGGCGGCCGAGCTGAGCCAGCTCACGTAGGGCACCACCGCGTTGACCATCGCCGTCGACGACGGCCCCACCCACGGCGCACTGATCAACTCGGTGATCACCGAGTTGTAACCGGACGCCGCGGTGCTCAGCTCCGCCGCCAGCTCGTCCCACGCGGTCGCGGCGACCATGATCGACTCCGCCCCCGGGCCCGCATACATCCGACCGGAATTGATTTCGGGCGGTAGCGCTCCGAAGTCGAACACCGTGTCCTCCTCAGTTGGCCATGATCGCGGCGGCGATCATCGCGGTCAGGTACAAGCCATGGTGGGCGCGGTCACAACTTTGTTGACCAGCAAACCCAGTCGACGGGATTGTCCGCGCACCGTGGCGCGCCGGTTCCTTCTGCCCGAAATACGTTCTCCAGCACCAGGTTTGCCTGGACTTCCGGTCAGGAACGACATATCCAATCCGCCTCGACTACCCCGCTATCAGCAACCGAGCGACAGCTCTTTGGTGCCCGAACTGCCGCTCGCGAACGACATTAGCTGGTCGTGCTTGGAGCTCCGACCGACGATGCCAACTGTTCATTCCCAGCCAGCCAATGTTCACTCCCGGCCAGCGGCGGTTTACCAGAGACAACCGAACGTTCACCGGGCGTTTCCCCACCGGTACGTCTTGCTGCGCGGCTAGTCCTCTTCGAGGATCAGCGCCATTTCCGGGCACGAGGCCACACCGTCGCGGGTCAACTGTTCGTCCTCGGGCCGCACCTCGTGCTCCTGCAGGATCGAATAGCCCGACTCGTCGATGGGGAACAGGTTTGGATCGACGGCATAGCACTGGGCGTGGCCCACGCACTTGGACGTTTCGAGACGAACCTTCACTAGGTTTCCTTCTTCGTTTCCTTCGGCGGCATTCGCGAAAACCCGGAACGGACGATCGATAGGTAGATTAGCCCGTCGATAAAGTCTAGGAGACGGTTGCCGATCGCGGCCTACACGATTGGTGTCCCCCTCGTCCCGCGTGGGATATTGGTGTGCCGTCGACAAACACGAAAACCGAACGGACAAGCGGAGATCAGGGGCGCATGAGCACTCTCGGCGAAGGCCAGCCGGCCACCTTTCACCTACCCCGGCTGGAATACACCAAGCTGCCGATGTCCGCCGACCGCGGCGTCGGATGGAAGACGCTGCGGGACGCCGGGCCGGTGGTGTTCATGAACGGCCACTACTACCTGACGCGGCGTGAGGACGTGCTCGCCGCCCTGCGCAACACCAAGGTGTTCTCCTCGCGGCTGGCGCTACAACCCCCAGGCAGCCCGTTGCCGGTAGTGCCGCTGGCCTTCGACCCGCCGGAGCACACCCGCTACCGCAAGATCCTGCAGCCGTACTTCAGCCCGCAGGGATTGAGCGAGTCGCGGCCGGTGCTGCAGCGCCACGCCGCCGAGATGATCGCCGCGCTCGCGGCCCAGGGCAAGTGCGACGCGATGGCGGATTTCGCGCGGCTGTATCCCTATCAGGTATTCCTCGATCTCTACGGTCTGCCCGTCGAGGACCGTGACCGCATCATCGATTGGAAGGACGCGGTCATCGGGGAGCGGCCCTACATGACGCCGGAGGACCACGAAAAGGCGCGCCTGCTGTTGGCGTATCTCACCGACGCGATCCAGAAGCGGCGGGAGAACCCGGGGACCGACATGTTGTCCCGGGTGATGACCGGCGAGGGCAACTTCACCGACCTCGAGCTGCTGGGCATGAGCCACCTGCTGATCCTCGCCGGCCTGGACACGGTGACCGCGTCCATCGGATTTTCCCTGTACCACCTGGCCCGCCGGCCGGAGCTGCGTGCCGCGCTGCGCGACAATCCGCGCCAGATAAGGGTTTTCATCGAGGAGATCGTCCGGCTGGAGCCGTCGGCGCCGGTGGCGCCCCGGGTGACGACGGAGATCGTCGAGGTCGGGGGCATGACGCTGCCCGCGGGCACGGCGGTGCGGCTGTGCATGGCCGCGGTGAACCGGGACGGCAGCGACGAGATGTCCACCGATGAAATGTTCCTGGACGGCAAGGTGCACCGGCACTGGGGATTCGGCGGCGGGCCGCACCGCTGCCTGGGTTCTCACCTGGCGCGGATCGAGCTCACGATCGTCGTGGCGGAATGGCTCAAGCAGATCCCCGACTTCGAATTGCCCGAGGACTACACGCCCGAGATCAAATTCCCGTCGAAGACCTTCGCGCTCAAGACATTACCGCTGCGCTGGGCCTGAATCGCAGGCCCAGCGCAGCAGCCAATCTCAGTAGCGGGTCCCTACTTGCGGAACTCGGTCGCGGCCACCTGGACGAACACGCCGGTGTCCTCGGCCATCAGCAGGCCTCGGCCGCGGGGCAGCGGGCCGCCCTTCATCTTGCCGCGGATGAAGCCCTCGTCGGGGTCGGCGTCCATCACCAGCAGCGGCGCGTTCGCCTGGTGCAGCGCCCGCAGCATCGGGTCGCTGCCCGCCGACGACCAACCACCGAAGGTGCGGGTGACGATCACGTGCAGGCCCACATCGGCGGCCCTGGTCACCCAGGCGGCGGCCTTGTGCAGCGGCGAGTCGAACCCGGCCGGCAGCTGCTGGATGTCGTCGACGATGAGGAAGATCTCCGGGCCGCTCCACCACGAGTGCGACAAGAGCTCCTCCGCCGACAGGCCGGGCGGTGGTTCGCGGCTGGCCAGCAGGGCGGACATGTCGTTCATCATCGCCTGCACGCCGTCCAGGTTGTACGCGAACTTCTCCACGTACTCCGAGCCCAGCACCGTCAGCAGCTGACGGCGCGGGTCGACCAGCCACACCTGGGCGGAGGGCCGCCCGGCCGGTGGCGTCGGCGCGGCGCTGGCGCCGGGCGCGTACAGCCGCCCGATCTCCGACATGATCGTCGCCAGCGTCGTGGTGCGGCCACATTCGCGTCGGCCCGTCACCATCAGGTGCGCGTTCTCGGCGAAATTCAAATAGACCGGCGCCAGGTCCAATTCCGATATGGCCCAAACGATTCCGCCGGCACCGACGCCCTGGCGGGTGTCGCGGGCCGCCAGCTCGCGTACCTGCTCGACGCCGAAGCGCGCCGGCAGGCGGCGGATCGGCGGGGCCTGACCGCTCGCCAGGCGACCAACCGCCTCGACGATGCTGTCGGACGCGAACACGTTGTCGGGCGTGCTGGCCAGCGCGGGCCGCGCCACCAGGGTGTGCAGACCGGCCTGCGGGTCGGCGTCGAGGCGGACGTAGTTGACCGCCACCATGCCGCGTCCCGGCTTGACCGGAACCTCCTTGGCGAACCGGGACCGCACCAGCTTCGCGTCTTCGACCGCGGCCAACCGCAATTCGACGCGGGAACCGAAACCGCTACGCACCGGCGGCCGCAGCTCCGACTCGCGGTCCGCGGTGACGATCACGTGCACACCGAACGAGGGTCCCTGGTTGATGATCAGGTTCACCTGCTCGATCAGCACCTCGTTTTCCTCGGCCAGCGCCCGGTAGTTGTCGATCACCAGGTAGACGTCGCCGAACCCGTCGTTGGGCACCGGCCCGGCCTCGCCGCCGAACTTGCGGCGCCGGAACACCTCCATCGAGGCGATGCCGTATTCGAGGAAGCTGCGCTTGCGCTCGCGAACCAGCGCCAGCAGCTCGGCCACCGTGCGGCGCACGCCGTACGGGTCGGTCGGGCCGGCTACCTCACCGACATGGGGCAGACGGGCCACCGTGGTCAGCGCGGTGCCGCTGTAGGCCAGGCAGTAGAACTGGACCTGTTCGGGCGTGTGGGTCAGCGCCGCCGAGCAGATCAGCGTCTGCAGCGCCGTGGTCTTACCCGAACCGCCGGCCCCCAGGATCAGCACGTTGGCACCCGGGCCGGAGGTGTCGACCGTCCAGGGCGGCTGGTCGTGCTTGAACGGCCGGTCGATGATCCCGATCGGGAACACCAGGTTCTGCTCGGTGCCGTAGTCCTGCTGCCACTGGCGGCCGATGAACCGGTTGACCAGGTCGTCGATGGCGACGGGCTCGTTCAGCGGCGGCTGCCACAATCGGTAGGGCTCGAAGTCGATCCGGCGCAGCTGATCGATGATCACCGTGCCGACCTTGGGCGTCCTGATGCCCTCGTCGTCCTCGCCCTCGGCTTCCGCCACCTCAGCAGGCAGCAGCTCCCCGTTCGAGCCGTTCGCGTGAACCGGCTCGATGGTCGGCCCGCCGACGCTCACCTCGAGGGGGGTGAACGAGTTGGTAAACAGTTGCGGGCGAACGTAATCGATGCTGTGCACCAACGCCGGGCCCTCGTCGCCGTCGATGGTGATGCTGCGCGAGATGTAGTCCCGCCACAGGAACTCGGCCTGGAACCGGACGATGTCCTCGAGGCTCCGGCGGAAGTAACCCAGACCCGCCTGGGCCGGCAGGTTCACCGCGTTCGGCACACCGGCCGCCTGCGCCGCCCCGGCGGTGCGGGCCTTCAGCACCAACCGGTAACCCATGTTCTCCATGAGCTTTTCGGCCCGGCTCTCAATGGTCTGCGACGCCATCATCAGGTGGATCCAGTAGGCGCGGCCCTGACGGCCGATCGAGTCCAGCACGTCGACGGCGGTCGGCATGATGCGGAACCACTCGTAGAACTCGTCGATGACGACCACCAGCATCGGCAGCGGCGGCATGTCCTGCCCGCGGGCCCGCATCCGGGAACGCACGCTGTTGTATTCCTTGGCGTCGTCGACCCCGGCGCTGTCGCAGATCGCCTTGCGGCGCGCGATCTCGCCCCACAGCGCGTCCAGGAAGCGCTCCATCAACGCCTGGTCCTCTTCCAGGTCGGTGATGATGCGCGATACGTGCGGCACCCCGGCGAACGGCTTGACGGCCGAACCACCCTTGAGGTCGGCCAGCACGAACTGCAGCTCCTCCGGCGGGTGGCCGAGCATCAGCGACTCGATCACGGTTCGCACCAGCGTCGACTTACCGGAACCGGTCGTACCGGACATGACCCCGTGCGGACCGTCGCCGCCTTCGTCCAGCGACTTCATGTCCAGGAACAGCAGCTCGCCGTTGTCGGAGCGATTGCCGAACGGGGCGCGCAGCCGGGACCGGCCCATCGCGTCGGTGCGGCTGCCCCACAGCGCGTCGAAGTCGATGTCGGCCGGATCGTCGATCCCGTAGTAGGCCAGGATGTCGCGGGCGCCGATGTGGGCCACCCGCTGACCGATCTCCTCGTACGCCTCGGCCAGCCGCCAGCGCGCCAGCTTCTGGGCGAACTCCTCGGACTCCTCGACGCTGAGGTGGTCGGTGAGCGCGAAGAACCACGGCTTCTCGTCGATGACCATCCAGGTGTCGCGGTCGCGCGGCAGGGCTTCGATCACGCCGCGTTCGTCGAAGCGCAGGGTCCGCTCGGGGACGGACGCCCACATCGACGAGCCGGTCAGGTCGAAGAACGTCACGCCGTCGATGCCCTCGGCGCTGATCACGAACTCCCATTGGGGGTCCGTGACGTCGGCGATGATCACGGTGTGCGGCGTCGGGGTCTGCGCCGAGGAGCTGGCGTGCCGGGGCGTGAAAGAGCCACGGCCGGCGAACAATTCGGCCTGCTCCGCGGCGAACTCGCGCACCGAGCTGTAGACCATGCGGGCGTTGCCGGCGGCGTCCTGGCGCCGCGAGTCGCCGAAGTGGGGCAGCCACTTGACCCAATCCCATTGGTCCAACTCGGAGCTGACCACGACCATCTGCACGTGGTCGGGGCCGTGCGAGAACGCCAGCTGGCAGACGATCGCCCGCATCAGGCCCAGCACCTGCTCGCGGTCCCCGATCAGCGAGTACCAGGGCTCGACCAGCAGGGAAATCATCTTCGGCAGGTTGTAGACGACGCTCTGGTAGCGGCCGAATTCCTGCAGCGCCTTACCGGTCACCGGCTCGAGCTCGATGTCGGTCGGCATGTTCTGGGGCTCACCCCAGGTCACCTCGGGACGGGTCATGCCCACGCCGACCCGGACGACACCGAAGTTGAGGTCCTTGCCGTCCGGCTTGCGCTCCCACATCCGCGAGGAGCCCACCGCGGCGGGCAGGGTGTCGGGTGCCGGGTGGAACCAGCGGTAGTTGGCGTCCATGCTGTCGGCCGACTCGTGCGCGGTCTCGCGCAGCATGTCGAGCATCAGCATGAACTGGGCGCGCATCGCGTCCAGCTTGGGCCGGCTCATCTGCTGCTGGCCGCCGAATCGGCCACCAAACATCATCATCGCCATGCCGCCGATCATGAAGATCGGGAAGATCGCGCCGACGCCGCCGAAGACATGCGAGCCGCTGGCGAAGGTCATGGCGACCATGCCGCCCAGCAGGCCGATCACCACGACGCCGACCACGACGATCCACCACGGCTTGCCCTCCGGTGGCGGGATGCTCAGCGGGGTCGGGAGGACGATGTTCTCCGGCTTGATGACCGGGGGCTTCTCCGGTGTCGGGCGCGCGAATCCACGTTTCATCGGGGTACCACCAACTCTGCAGGGGACATGTCCATGGGTAAGGTGTCGTGCTCCACCAAGGCGTCCGCCCGCGACAGGGTCGGGCCTTGGGGCAGCAGCCGCAGCGCCACCCACGGCGCCAGGCTCGGTGCGGTCTTCAGGCCGAGGGCCTCGCGGGCCTCGCGGGTGTCGTCCACCCCGAACCGTGCGCCGGCGTCGGTCAGCCACCACAGCGATTCGGTGGTCTTGGCGCCCGGGTCGTTGCCGGTGACGGCCACGAAGTTGGCGTGGTCGGGGCCGAAGTACACCTGGTCGGCTTCCCGGCCGGTGGTGTCGGCCTTCACCAACGACACGACCTTGCTCATTTCCTTGGACGCGACGGGGATGGTCGACCCGGAGATGACCTGGATGCGGGCCCGGTTCTCACCGGAGGTCTTCTGCCACCACCAGCAGGTGGCCGGGTTCTCCCGGATGTCCATCACGTTCAGCGGGTTGTCGGGGTACGACGACAGGTCCAGCTTGTTGACCACCGGCATCTTCGCCAGGGCCGACGGCTCGACCGTCACCGGCTTGTTGTTGCCCGGGCCGCCGGCGTTCTGCAGGATCTGCGCCACCAGCGGGGGCAGCGTCTGCACGCCGTCGGTCAACACCAGCGAATACTGTTGCGGCCCACTGATTTGGGGGGTGACGATCACCGTCCCGACCGGGCCGGGCGCGCCCCCGAACGTCGCCGGGCTGCCCGCGCTGGGGATCTCGGGGACGGTCAGCTCGGGTCCCACCGGCAGCGCGTCGTACAGCGCGCGGCTCATCGGCTTCGCCATGCTGACCTGCTCGGGCGTCAGGCCCAGCGGCAACAACACCGAGCGGTTCATCGCGTCGATCTTCGACCGGCGCCCCTGCCGGACCACCCAGGCGTCGTCGCCGTAGCGGAGCACCACGGCGTCGGACCCATTCAGCACCTGCCGGTGGCCGCTGAGGTCCGGCGTCCCGTCGATCACCGTCACGGTCACCCCGGACGGCGCACCCACCCCGGTCGAACCGGAAACGGTGTCGCACACCAGCCACGACGACGCGGTCGGGGTCTTGGGGGCGAAGTTCGACGGCGCGCCCGGGATGCCTACCAGGGGCCCGCGCGGCAGGTTGGCGATCTGGCTCGACCGGACCAAGTGCGGGTTGTCCGGCCGCCCGGTGATCAGCCGCGCCGAGGCCAGGTTCAGCGCCGGGTACAACTTGTCACCCACGCGGACATAGAGGGCGCCGGAGTCGCGATCGGCGATGATCGGCGACTCGTTGATCTGGCCCGACGGGCTGATGAATGACCACAGCAAGGCGCCCAGGCAGATCACCAACCCGGCCGAAACCGACGCCACCAGGGCCAGCGTCTGACGGCGCCCGGGCTCGATCTCCATGCGGACTCGCCAGCGGGTCAGCGCCATCGAGGTCCGCCGAGCCAGGAACTGGTAGCCGGTTACCTGGGTCTTGGTCGACAACCCAAGGCCGTACCCCGACCCCCGCTGCCCGCGACTCTCTTCCGCCACGCTAATTCACCATCCGGTCTGCTAGAACGCCTGAACATTGTCCTTGAAAAATATCCGGGCGCGAATTGCTTCGACAACCGTGACAACCGTAAGGGACGCCCACGGACCTCGCCACGCGTTCCCGTGCGCGTTCACTTCGATTCAATCTGGCCGCGCAGACGAATCCCGCCTCGTTCGGGTCATGAGTGTCGCGCAGGGTGCCAGTAACGGCGCTGGCACTTTTGCTCTTCCCCACTCATCCCCCGGCTGGATTCCTCACGTCTTCACTGGGCATGTTAACCGGGGACGGCCACTTAGTCCTGTCGAACGCCCAGCTTCGCCGTCCGGCTCGGCGATGAGGCGACGGAACGGCTTCTCAAGCAAGATGGGCGGCATGACGGAGCTCGCGCCCTCGCTGGTCGAACTCGCCCGCCGCTTCGGCATCGCCACCGAGTACGACGACTGGACCGGCCGGCGCGTGCTCGTCGGCGAGCAGACGCTGGTGGCCGGGCTCGCCGCGCTCGGCGTCGCCGCCGGCACCGAACAGGAGCGCAACGCCGCCCTGACCGCGCAGCGGCGCTCGTACTGGGAACGCCGGATGCCGGCGACCATCGTCGGGCGCACCGGTGAGCAGATCCGATTCTGGGTGCACGTGAGCCACGGGGATCCCGCCGAAGTGTGGCTGCAGCTCGAGGACGGCACGGTCCGCGGCGGGGTCACGCAGGTGGACAACTTCACGCAGCCGTTCGACCTGGACGGGCGCTGGATCGGGGAGGCCAGCTTCGTCCTTCCGGCGCACCTGCCGCTGGGCTACCACCGTGTCCACCTGCGTTCCGGCGACACCGAGACGAGCACCGCGCTGATCGTCACGCCGGACTGGCTCGGCCTGCCGGAGCAGCTCGGCGCCCGCCGCGCGTGGGGGCTGGCCGCGCAGCTCTACAGCGTGCGGTCGCGCCAGTCGTGGGGCGTCGGCGACCTCACCGACTTAAGCGACCTCGCGGTGTGGTCGGCGTCCCGCCACGGCGCCGACTACGTGCTGGTCAACCCCCTGCACGCGGCGGCCCCGCCGGGGCCGGCCAGCCCGATGGAGCCGTCGCCGTACCTGCCGACGTCGCGCCGCTTCTTCAACCCGCTCTACCTTCGCGTCGAGGCGATCCCCGAATACACCGACCTGACCAAGCGGGGCCGGCTGCGCCGGCTGCGTTCGGACGTCCAACACCAGGCGGCCGAACTCGACGCCATCGACCGCGACGGTGCCTGGGCGGCCAAGCGCGCGGCGCTGCGGCTCTTGCATCGGGTGCCCCGCTCGGCGGGCCGTGAGCTGGCGTACGCCGCGTTCCGCGACCGGGAGGGCCACGCGCTCGACGACTTCGCCACCTGGTGCGCGCTGGCCGAGGAATACGGCGATGACTGGCACCGCTGGCCGGAGTCGCTGCAGCACCCCGGCGCCGCCGGCATCGCGGGATTCGTCGAACGGAATTCGGACGCCATCGATTTCCATCGCTGGCTGCAGTGGCAACTCGACGAGCAGCTCGCCTCGGCGCAATCCCAGGCGATACGGGCCGGGATGGCGTTGGGTGTCATGCACGACCTGGCCGTCGGGGTGCATCCCAACGGCGCCGACACCTGGGCCCTGCAGGATGTGCTGGCGCTGGGCGTGACGGCCGGCGCGCCACCGGACGAGTTCAACCAGCTCGGCCAGGACTGGTCGCAGCCGCCCTGGCGTCCGGACCGGTTGGACGAGCAGGAATACCGTCCCTTTCGGGCGCTGATCCGGGCCGTGCTGCGGCATGCCGGTGGCGTCCGCATCGACCACATCATCGGGTTGTTCCGGCTGTGGTGGATCCCGCGGGGTGCACCGCCGACCGAGGGCACCTACGTGCGGTACGACCACGAAGCGATGATCGGCATCGTCGCCCTGGAAGCCCACCGCGCCGGGGCGCTCGTCGTGGGCGAAGACCTCGGCACCGTCGAGCCGTGGGTCCGCGACTACCTCTTATTACGGGGCGTGCTGGGCACCTCGATCCTGTGGTTCGAGTTGGATCGGGACGGGAACGGCGGGCCGCTGCCGGCCGAGCGCTGGCGCGAGTACTGCCTGTCGTCGGTCACCACCCACGACCTGCCGCCGACGGCCGGCTACCTGGCGGGCGACCATGTGCGGCTGCGGGAGTCGCTGGGGCTGTTGACCCGGCCGGTGGAGGTCGAGCTCGAAACGGACCGGGCCGAGCTGGCGGCGTGGATGGCCGAGCTGCGCCGGGTCGGCCTGCTCGACGAGGGCGTGGACGGTCAGGGCGACCCAGAGCACGTGATTCTCGCGCTCTACCGGTACCTGGGCCGGACGCCGTCGCGGCTGTTGGGGGTGGCGCTGACCGACGCGGTCGGCGACCGGCGCACCCAGAACCAGCCGGGCACCACCGACGAGTACCCGAACTGGCGTGTCCCGCTGACCGGCCCCGACTGCAAACCGGTGCTGCTCGAGGACGTTTTCACCGATCGTCGGGCGGCCGCGCTGGCCGAGGCCGTCCGCGAGGCGATCGCGGCGCCCAGCTGAACCACCACCTGTTAGCTTCGGTTGCCATGACGGCTTCCCTGAAAATCGGGGTTCTGGCGCCCGTCGCCGAGGGCGTCACCGCGGATCCGCAGTGGATGGCGAGCTTCGCGGGCCACCTGGACCGGTGTGGGTTCGAATCGATCGTCGTCGTGGAGCACACGGTGCTGGCCACCCGCTACGACAGCGTGTACCCCTACGACAGTTCGGGGCGGGTCGGGCTGGCCGCCGACTGCCCCATTCCCGACCCGCTGGACATGCTCGCCTTCTTGGCCGGGCACACCAGCCGGCTGCGGTTGGCCACCGGGGTGCTGGTCCTGCCCAACCACCACCCGGTGGTGCTCGCCAAGCGGGCGGCGACCGTCGATGCGCTCTCGGGCGGACGGCTGCGGCTGTGCGTGGGGGTGGGCTGGCTCAAGGAAGAAATCGAGGCGTGCGGCACGGAGTTCGACAGCCGGGGCAGGCGGGCCGACGAGCAGCTGGCGGTGTTGCGGGCGCTGTGGGCCGACACGCCGCAGGGGGTGTCGCACCACGGCGAGTTCTTCCACTTCGACGACGTCACGTGTTATCCCAAACCCGTTGCCGGGGAACGCCTTCCGATCTACATCGGCGGGCACTCCAAGGCGGCGGCCCGCCGGGCCGGGCGGTTCGGCGACGGCCTGCAGCCGCTCGGCGTGGCAGGTCCCGAACTCGGGGCACTGATCGCGCTGATGCGCGACGAGGCGTCGGCGGCGGGCCGGGACCCGGCGGCGCTGGAGGTATCGCTGGGCCACGCCGTCGCCAAGATCGACGCGGAGCGCGCCGGCGCCCTCGTCGATCAGGGGGCCGACCGGGTCGTGCTGTCGATGCCGCCGACCGCCGATATCGAGGAGGCCAAGGACATCCTGTCGGCGTGCGCCCAGCGGCTGTCGTTGAGCTCGTGACCCTCTCGGCGACCGACCGCGCGGCCCTCAGTGACCTGGTGCACCGGTATGCGGCCTATGTGGACGAGCGTCGATTCGACTCGGTCACAACGCTTTTCAGCGAGACCGCCGAGCTGACGGTGCCCGACCCGCCGGACGCGCTGGAGCCCGTCCACTGCCACCGCGGCCACCAGGCGATCGGCGCCGCGCTGGCCGCCGTCGCGGCCGTCACCCGCACCGAACACGCCATCGTCGGCGAGGTGTACGACGAGGGCGAACGGGGCGGCACCGCGGCCGGCCGCATCGCATGCGTCGCGCACCACTGGAGCCCGCGCGGCGACGAGGTGCTCGACGTGGTGTGGCACCTGCGCTACGACGACGAGTACCGGTTGACCGACGCCGGCTGGCGGATCGGCCGCCGGGCCCTGACCATCAACGCGATCGAAACCCGGCCGATCCGCCGATTGCGGCCGCGCGATCCCGCCTAGCGCGCGGCAATTCCGCTGCGAGCGTTAACTGGGGCAGACCTGCTTGACCCAGCCGTCGAGGGCCTTGTTGTTCTTCGTATAGTCCGGGTCATCGAAGTGGGCGCCCCCCGTGGTGACGAAGTGTTCGATCGCGTCCTTGACGGAAGCCGGCGGGTTGTATCGCTCCAGGGTGTCGGCGGCTTTTCGCGCGGCATCTTTATCCGACGCCGTAAGCAGATCCACGTTTGCCCCGGTGACATCGACGCATTGGCTTGAATCCAGGGTCGCGCTGACGGGCGCGGTTTCGGAGGTGGTATCGCTGGTGGCAGCGGGCGCCGATGTCGTAGCTGTCGACGTGGAGCGACTGCTTGCGGACGGGCTCGGTGCCGAACTCGTGGTTTTGCTGCTTGAGCAGCCCGCCATTAACGCTGTGGCAACAACGAGGGCCATAAACAACCACCGTCGGGTCATGTAAACCTCCAAGTCGGCTTGTATCTTCTATCCGCAAGGGACATTCGAGCTTCGCCCGCATGCGACGGGACGCCGTACCATAACCCGGATATGGCGATGCCGTTCACAATTTGAGGTTTCATTCATTTTGCCGAGCGGCGCCCGGCGGTCGAATTTGCCCGCCGAAGTTTAAGCGGGACCCGAATCGTCGCCCGAACGAATTGCTGCACGGCTTCAAGCTGGTGAAGTGGATCAAGGGGATAGATGCGGTGGCGGTGAAGCAGCGACAGTGCTACATGTAACGAGGGTCTCCAGCACGTCGAAGCCGTTTCCTCCGAAGGCATTTCGGGTAGCCGCGCAAGAGCGGGCGAACGAGAGAGACATCGGAGGAGACGTTCATGAGGCGCCGTGTCGAGGATGATCGGATGCGCTCCCCCGGGCTGCTCGTCGTGGCGGTGGCCGCCGTGGCGCTGGTGGTGTGCGTGACCAACTTCGCGCTCGGCGACGCCGGCGCGGGCGTTGGGGCCGCGATCGTTGGGTTGCTGGCCTTCGGCGCCGGGCTGGCGTGGCTTGCCATGGACCGCAGGCAGATCCGCGACGCGGAACGCGGCTCGGATACCGATCGGCCGTAGCTACTGCAGGTTGGCCAGGTTGTTGACCGAATTGCGTATGTCCGAGCGCAGCACCCGGGCGACGAGTCCCCCGACCGGCCCGCTGAGCACCCCGCCCTTCAGGTCCGCGGTGAGGTGAAGTTTCGATCCGGGATCGTCGTCTGAGATGGTCACCCCAACCCCGATCCGGATCCCCCCACGGCCCCGGCCTTGCAGCTCAACCGCTTTCGGTGCGTCGTAACAGGTGACTTCCCAGTGAATGACGTTGCGGAAGCCCTTGACCTTGATGCATGACGAAACGCGGGTGCCCTTCTCGATCGTCGAGGGAACCGGCCCGCGCCAGCCACCGAAAATCGTCAACCACTCGTCGAACCGGCGCAGGTCGGACGCCAGCTTCCAGGCGGTTTCGGGCGGCACATCCGACGCCACCGAAACATCTACTCGTGCCAAGGCTTTCTCGCTCCTCGTCGGACGGTCACGGACGTTGCCACCGCATACCCGCCCGTCCCGACGGGATAAACCCGACTCGGCCGGCTAGGGCCAGGCCTCCGCCAACTGGTGGGCCACATCGATGACTTGCGCGGCCTGCGACTGCGGCGAGTCGATCTCCTCCGCGACGTACGCGGCGATGAAGCGACGGATCTCGCCGTCGACGCCCGCCAGGATGCGCAGCACCTCGCCGCGGAAGGATTTCGACGACACGTTGACGGTGATGTCGGACGGACGCGGTTTCGCGACGTCGACGATGAGCAGCAGCGGCTCGGCGGCCCGTGCCGTGGCGCGCAGCGCGATGTCCCCGGAAACCACGAACCGCTGCTTGTCGAGCCGCAGGTCCAGCAGCAGGTCGAGGGCCAATGGGATGTGGATGACGAACGTGATCTCCTCCCCCAGCCGCCGGGTCACCTTGGGATCGTGGATCTTGACGTTGGCGCTGACCTTGGCGATCCCGCCGGGACCCTGGGCGATGGGCTCCATGGCGAACTCGTTGCCCGCGATGTCGGCGAACGCGGCGGCGACACGCTCGGGGGTGACCGCTACCTCGAAGAACCTGCGGCCGAACTCTTCGTAGGTGACATAATCGTGGTTTGGCATAGGCTTATACCGTCTCACGTCCCCTGCCGGAACCGTCGCTGATCTGCTCGCGTCGCAGCAAATTCGAGCCAGGCGTGGCCCCGGCCCAGGCTGGGCAGACCCGATGGGTATCACGAGGATGTGACCCCACACCCACCCCGTTGCGCTGTGAACATCACCACACGCGCGGCGCCTGGATTCGGTGCGCCGGCCGCCGGCCTGGGAGGCTGGACTGACTTGGAGGTGTTGAGAGCTGATGTGCGCCCAGGAAGCTACTGAGTCGCGCTCGTTCAGGTCCCGGATCGAGGGGCCGCTCACTTGGCTCGGCGGCGGGCACTGGCGCGAGGCCGGCGAACGCCACGAGCGGGCGACCCAGGCCGACGAGGCCCTGGCCGGCGCGGTCGTGTTGCTCGGGGCCGCGCTGGCGTGGCTGGTCGCGGGCCTGGCAGTGCAGGAGTCCACCCGCTGGCCAACGCTCGCCGTCGTGGCGCTGACGCTCGTCTTCGGCGTGCTGGTCGGCGCGGTGATCCGCGGCACGGCCGGTGGACCAGGACGGCGCTGGCCGGGCGTCGTGGCTCGCGGGGCCGTCGCGATCGCCGTCGGAGTCGTCGTCGGCGAGCTCGCCTCGCTCGTCGTCTTCGCCAGCTCGATCGACCACCGACTCGACGAACGTGCGCTGCGCAACGCCGACTCGGCGCCGGCCGTCGCGCAGGCGTCGGCAACGCTGCAACAAACCAAGGACACGCGCGGCGGCCTCGATCGCGCCGTCGCGCAGGCCCGCGAGCGCCAGGACCAGGCCCTGGTCGTGGCGCGCTGCGAGTACAACCCGACGCCGCCCTGCCCCCAGACCCGGATCACCGGCGTTCCCGGTGCCGGGCCCGAAACCCGAACCGCCAACGAGCTTCTCGCCGACGCGCAGCACGAACTGGACGACGCGTTGGCGACCCGTGACCGTCAGGCGCCGGAACTGGACGCCCGGATCGCCCGCGAGGAGCAGGCCCTAGCGAGGGCCCGTCAGGACGTCGCCGCGGACGCCGGCCGCGGGCTCGGCGCGCGCTGGGTCGCCATGAACGACGTCACCCGCGCCGGGGCCGGCCCGTTGGCGCTGCGGCTGGCGGCGATCACGTTCTTCGCGCTGCTGTGCCTACTGCCGCTGATCCTGCGGCTGTGGCGCGGCGAGACGACGCAGGACCGGCACGCGACCGCGCGGGCCGAGCGCGAACGGGCCGAACTCGAGGCCGAAACCGCGATCGCGATCAAGCGGGCACAGGTCCGCCGCGAGGCCGAGATCATGTGGGCCGAGCACCAACTCACCCAGGCCCGGCTCGCCATCGAGGCGCAGACCGAGATCGACCGCGAGCAGCAACGCAGGCGGGTGATGGACGCCCTGGAGGCACCGGTGCACGCGCCGTCGCGGCGCACGTTCGAGCCGGTGCAGGACGACATCTACCTGCCGATCGCGGCCGAGGCGGAGGCGGCCAGCCGGGCGATCACCCCACTGCCCGCCGCGCCGGAGCCCGAGGTCGAGCTGGCCCCCGAGGCACCCGCGAACCTGCCCGCGCCGGTCGAGCCGGGCGGCGAGGTCGAACCGCACGAGGAGCGGGCGACGCCGCTGATCCCGTCGCTTCCGGACGCCACCAAGGCCGCGGCCCGCTGGATCCGCCCGCTGGTCCCGCCGTTCGTCGCCCGGGTCATCGACAACACGACCCAGCCGCTGCGCACCGCGCGTCACGTGTTCGAAGAGGTTGAGGAGATCACGTTCGCGCTCAGGCGCACCCGCAAGGTGACACTGGACTCGGAAAGCACCGATGCCGGTGAGCAGGCGCCGCGGCGCTCGACGGCCGACGAAGCCCCGGCCGCGACCGCGCGGATCCCGTCTTCGCGCGGCGACCGCGGCCGGGGCACCCGCCACGGGGTCGGCGCCCACCCGCGACGCCCGGGGCGCCCGATCGCCGCGAAAGACGTCGAAGGCCGGACGCTGGCAGGCCGGGAGCGCGAGGCCGAGTTGACGCAGCGGGAGGGGCCCGGCGAGCTGCGTGCGCCGGAAGGCCCGCGGCAGTTACCGCCCGGCAAGTGACGCCGGCTGCGCGGCGTGCCGGGCGCTCGGATTTTTCATCGCGCGGCCAGCTTCCGTTAAAGTCCCGTTGGCCGCGACGGATGGCGGCCCCGGCCCCGCTTTGCGAGAATCACGGAACTATGAGACTCGTACTGTTGATGGCAAGTGCCGCCCTGGTGATCGGCACCGCCGCCCCGGCGTACGCCGACCCGGACGCCAAGGATCAAAGCTTCCTCAACGCGCTCACCCAGGCCGGATTGACCTACCTGAACGCCGACCGTGCCGTCACCGCCGGCAAGCAGGTGTGCAAGTCGGCCGACGACGGCATGACGGGCGAGGAAATCGTCAAGAACCTGCAAGAGAAAAACCCGGGGTTCCAAGGCCCCGGGGCCGCCAAGTTCGCGGCGATCGCGGCCTCGGCGTACTGCCCCGAAAAGCTGACCCAAACCGAGGAAGGCGAAGCGCCGAAGCCCGCCGGCGCGTAGCGAAGGGCCGTTTCGTTCGAGGGCCCGACGGCGCCACCGCGGTGCGCGGCCACGGTGCCTGATCCGCGCGAAGGTATGATCCTCCGGATACGACGGGGGAAGGATTTCGTGGATCTCGAGGCGGCGGAGATGGCAGGGCAGGGTCTCGCGGTGCGAACCGCCGACGTGATCGCGGCCCCGGCGTGAAGATCAGCCTGTTCCTCGCGGACGCGGCGCAGGCCGACGTGCAGTCCGGGAAGGTCCATGCCCTCGGGCTCGGATGGCGGCAGTGCCAAACACCCACGCCCGCTTTCGCTTTGGTGCTTTTCCTGGACATCGACTGGGACGAGACCAACAAACCGCACAAGTTGTCGTGCCAACTGTTGACCACCGACGGTGACCCGGTGGTGGTGATGGGAACGCAAGGGCCACAGCGGATCTCGTTCGAAGCCTCGGCGGAGGCCGGGCGACCCCCGGGGGCGATCCACGGCACGTCGGTTCGGATGCCGCTCACGCTCAACATCCCCGCCGGAATACCCCTGGAGCCCGGGCTTTACGAGTGGCGCGTGGAGGTGCAGGGCTTCGAGCAGGCCACGACCGTCGAGGCGTTCGTGGTGGTCGGCGCCCCGCACCAGCCGGCGGCGCCGTCGGTTTGACGTCCAAGCCCCACTCGAGAAGCGTGTTGCCAGTGGCACTCTCGCGACGACTACTCGGCGCCGAAGGCGCCGTAGAGCTCGGGCAGGAAGCCCGCCAGGTGGTTCATCTCCTGCGCGCAGTGCACCAGCAGGTTGCGGGCGGTCGCTTCCGAGGTGCCCAGCACCCGCGATGCGATCGGGCGCACCGCCCGCGACGCCACGCCCGGCGCGTTGCGCACGGCGATGTGCGGTCCGCCCATCCAGAACCGTGACCGCATCTCGGCGCCGCCGGGCGTCGAGCGGATGTGGTGGATGAACCATCCCGCGTCCACCGGCGCGTCGCCCGACCCCAGCCGGGCGCAGATCGACACCGCGTCCGCGCTGTCGGGCGGGCAGCCCAGGGTCCCGGGCTCGACGAATTGGATTGCGGCGTTGAGCAATGTCGAGCCGATGTACTCGCTGATCATCGACCAGCGGTCGATGTATCGCTGGTCGTCCTGCCCGTCCTTCCAGGCGGCGGACAGGTGCGCCCGCGGGTGCCACAACTTGTAGCGGCGGGTGTCGCAACCGTGCCACCCGAACCACCACGCCCACATCGCGGGGCTGACCCCGGGCATGTCGGTGCGCACCGACACTTGCAGGCTGCCGTCCTCGAGGATGCCGTAGCCGTTCTCGGTCTGCTGGTAGCCCTCCTCGGCGACGGTGGCGGCGTCGTCGAACGCCAGCAGCGCCATCCCGCCCTGCGGGCCGTTCTGTAGCGCCTCGACGACATGGGTTGGCAGCGGGGCCATTTCGGGCTTGAAGAACTTGCCGAACGGCGTGTTGACGTCGTCGTCGCGGTAGCCCAGATACAACTCGCCGGCCATCAGAGCCTTCCCATCCAACTGTTGAACAAGCCGTCGGGGTCATAGGTGGCGCGTGCCTTGTCCAGGCGCGCCATCGCCTCGTCGGTGGCGAACTTCGCCGGCCGGTTGCCCAGGTTTTCGTCGGCGAGCTGAATTCCGGTGGCCAGGTGCGACATCGCCGCCATGTTGGATCCGGCCCAGTCGCCATACTTCTCGTCGTCGGCGGCGTCCTTCCACGAGCCGTAGAGCGCCAGGTAGATCTCGTCTTCCACGCTGTAGGCCATGTCCTGGCGGGGCGGGGACGGTCCCCAGTTCAGCCACAGGAAGTGCGACGGGGGCGGCGGCATGGTTTGCAGGATCGTCCGGATGCCCGGCAGCAGCTCCTCGGCGGACGCGGAGGTCCACATGTTGTCGGCCGTGTAGCGGTGGTCGTTCAGGTAGTGGGTCATCACGGCGGTGTACCAGGTGGGCAGGTCGCTCGGCATGTACGGGACGGCGACGAGCGCCTTGTCCACGACGGGGCAGGTGCCGATGATGGCGAGGGCCTGTTGCGCTTCCTCTTCCGAGTCGGCGAACGCGGGGGACGCGAACCCGATCGCGGGGCTGTCGATGCCCATCTCCGGCAGGCTGCGCGTGGCGATGGCCTGCATCTCCACCCGGCGGTCGACCTCGGCGCTGATGCTGCGGGCCCAGCTGTAGACCTCGTCGGCGACGTCCCACGGATAGACGTAGACGCTGGTGCCGCACACGGCCGGGCGTGGATACAGCTTCAGGTAAAAAGACGTGACGACCCCGAAGAATCCCGGGCCGGCCCCGCGGGCGGCCCAGTAGAGATCGGCGTGATTGTCTGCGTCGCAATGGATCTGCTCGCCGTCGGCGGTAATGACGTCCAGGCCGACGACGCTCTCGCACGCCGGGCCGTAGACGCGGCTGTTCCAGCCGTAGCCGCCCTGGAGCAGATAGCCGCCGACGCAGACGCCTTTGCAGTGGCCGCCGGGGAAGAACAGGCCCTGCTCCTCCAGCTCGGCCATGAGCGGGCTGCCGCCCTTGCCCGGCCCGACCACGGCGAGCCCCTTGTCGGCGTCGACCGTGACGTGATCCAGGCGGCCGACGTCGAGCAGCACGGCGCCGTCGCGCAGATGGCTGGCGGCGAAGCTGTGCCCGCCCGACACGATGCTGACCTGGTGCCCGTTGGACTTGGCGTAGCGGATGCCGGCGACGATTTCTTCGGCGTCGACGGCCTGGACGATCACCTCGGGGTAGCGCTCCGGCACCCGCTCATGCCAGACCGTGCCGCGCCGCGCGGCCTCGTATCCGTCGTCGCCCCGGAAAAAGTGCCGGCCGGCCGGTAGCGCGCCCATGTGGAGCTCCTTTGATCCGCATTTCGGGTCTTTGTAGTCCGCGATGCGGATCACTATAGTGGACGCGTGCCGAATAAGAGTGGCTAAGGGGAAAATTTTGCCATCCGATCGCGACGAAGGAATTCAGGTCCTGCGGCGGGCCGCGGCCGCCCTGGACGAGATCGCCGCCGAGCCGGGGCGGTTGCGACTGGTCGACCTCGGCGAGCGGCTCGGGCTGGCCAAGTCGACGGCTCGCCGCCTGCTGGTCGGCCTGGTGGAGGTGGGCTTGGCGCACGTCGATGCCCAGGGACACTTTTCGCTCGGCGACCGTCTGTTGAGTTACGGCGGGGCCGACGGGGAACAAATCGCGGCTATCTTCCGCCCGACGATCGAACGGGTGGCGCGCGCCACCGACGGCGAGACGGTCGACCTCTCGATACTTCGGGGCCGGCGGATGTGGTTCGTCGACCAGATCGAATCGCCCCACCGGTTGCGCGCGGTCTCGGCCGTCGGCGTCCGGTTCCCGCTGGCATCGACCGCCAACGGAAAAGCGGCCCTCGCGGCCCTCGACCCCGCGGAGGCCGACGCCGTCATCGCTCGGTTGGGCCACGAGGTGACCGCGGCGCTGCGCGACGAGGTTGCCGAGATCAGGCGCATCGGTGTCGCTTTCGACCGCGACGAACACACCCCGGGAATCTCGGCCGCCGCCATCGCGCGGCGCACCGCCGGCGACACCGTGGTCGCGATCTCGGTGCCGGCACCCACCGAACGCTTTCGCGAAAAGGAGCAGCGCATCCTCACCGCACTGCGGGCGGCGGCCGCCTCGCCCGCATGGACGCGGTGATCTAGCGCAACGGTTGGCTGGCGACGGCCGCGGTACCCCCCGGGCCCCCCGCCGCCGCCCAGTCCCTAGCCCCCCCTCAGCAACTCACCCCCCCCCC
>NZ_LZKR01000161.1 GCF_001672915.1 Mycobacterium sp. 1245805.9
TCCCATGGGCGCCAAGGCGCTGACGAGCCTTCAGACCGCAGAGACGGAGCTGCGTGAGCTGCGCAGCTCGGGCGCGGTGTTCGGGCTCCTCGACGTCGACGACGAGTTCTTCGTCATCGTGCGCCCGGGCCCGTCCGGGACCCGGCTGCTGCTCTCGGACGCCACCGCCGCGCTGGACTACGACATCGCCGCCGAGGTGCTGGACAACCTCGACGCCGACATCGATCCCGAGGACCTCGAGGACGCCGACCCCTTCGAGGAGGGCGACCTCGGGTTGCTCTCCGACGTCGGGCTGCCCGACGCGGTGCTGGGCGTCATCCTCGACGAGACCGACCTGTACGCCGACGAGCAACTCGGCCGTATCGCCCGCGAGATGGGCTTTGCCGACCAGCTGTCGGCGGTGATCGACCGCCTCGGTCGGTGATTGCCGACGACGAAGACCTGATCCGTTCCGCACTGGAGGTCGCCGCGACGGCGGGGCCGCGCGACGTGCCGATCGGTGCGGTGGTCATCGGCGCCGACGGGAGAGAGCTCGCCCGGGCGGTGAATGCCCGTGAGGCCCTTGGTGATCCGACCGCGCACGCGGAAATCCTGGCGATGCGGGCGGCCGCCGGCGTGCTCGGCGACGGGTGGCGGCTGGAGGGCGCCACGCTCGCGGTGACGGTCGAGCCGTGCACCATGTGCGCGGGCGCGCTGGTGTTGGCCCGCGTCGCGCGGCTGGTGTTCGGGGCGTGGGAGCCCAAGACCGGAGCCGTTGGATCGCTCTGGGACGTGGTCCGCGACCGTCGGCTCAACCACCGCCCGGAGGTGCGCGGCGGTGTGCTCGCGCCGGAGTGCGCCGCGCCGCTGGAGGCTTTCTTCGCCCGCCAGCGGTCAGGGTGAGTTCCTGCGGCGGCAATCTCGGTGGCCAGAATCAGCGATTGGGGCGAGCGGCCTCCGGTTCGGTAAGCTGCCTGGCGGTGGCGTGTCCGAGCGGCCTAAGGAGCACGCCTCGAAAGCGTGTGACGGCTAACACCGTCCGAGGGTTCAAATCCCTCCGCCACCGCCAAGGAAAAAATAAGAACCGCAGGTAACGCGCCTGCTTAACGCCCCAGCGCTGCTGAATGGGCGACGTTTGGGCACAAAATGGGGAAATTTCGGATCGACAATTCCATAGCTGCAATCCACTCCCGGAACCCCCGGCGATGACAGCCAAACCCAGCGTCTTGTTCGTCTGCGTGCACAACGCCGGCCGCTCTCAAATGGCGGCCGCGCTGCTCGCGCACCTCGCCGGTGATCGCATCGATGTCCGCTCGGCCGGCACCGAACCCGCCTCCGTGATCAGCCCCGCCGCCGTGGCAGCGATGGCGGAAATTGGCATCGACATCACCGCCACGGCCCCCAAACTCCTCAACCCCGGCGCCGTGCGGGGCAGCGACATCGTGATCACCATGGGTTGCGGCGACATCAGCCCCTACTTCCCCGGAGTCGTCTACCGCGACTGGAAACTCGAGGACCCGGAAGGCCAACCCCCGGACATCGTTCGCTCCATCCGCGATGCCATCGCCGAGCACGTCCACGCGCTCATCGCCGAACTGCTTCCCACCACCAGCACTTAGCGGAGCTCGGAGCGCGTCTTAAGTGGGCCCGCCACTGCTCAGGCTGCGGGCCGTTTGAAACTCGCTGTCCCGATAGGGCCGGCCATCGGGTTGCAGCAGGTCGTGAAACCACACCTTCGGCGGCGCCGCGTAGGGGTGATCCCACGAGTCCCACGGGAAGTACGTCTGGGTCTTTCCTGCGACCAGCCCCCAGTTGAAGGCGCCGATATTGCGGCGCTTCGCGATGGGCAGGATCGACTCGATGGTGCTGCCCTGGGGGCGGGCCATGTACTCGGTGCAGATGATCGGCCGCCCGTGCGGCGCGAGCTCGGCGACCCGCGACTCGAAGCCCGCGGGTTCGGCATAGGAGTGGAAGGTGATCACGTCGGCGTTGCTCAGCTGGATGTCGCTGATCGCGCTGGCGCCCCCGTGCTCGCCCTGGTCGGCGCCGCGCCACACCCCGCTGGTCAGCGGCTGACTGGGATCGACCGAACGGGCCCAGCGGAACACCTGGGGGAGCAGCTCGGCGACCCGATCCAGCTTGTCCTTCCGCTCGACCTTGGCGTACACGCGCGCGGGATTATCCGGCTCGTTCCACAGGTCCCACCCCAAAACCCGGTTGTCGCTGCGGAATTGGGTCAACACGCTCGTCACGTAGTCGTGCAGGACCGGGGTGTAGGCGGGGTCGCCGAGGCGTTCCGCGCCGGGGCTCTGCACCCACCCCGAGTTGTGGACGCCGGGCCGCGGCGCGCGCTGCGGCCCGAGTTTGGGGAACGGGTCCCAGCAGGAGTCGAAGAACACGAACAGCGGCCTGATGCCGTGGCTCGCGGCGACGCTGACGAACTGCGCGAGGCGGTTGTGGAAGCCCCTCGCGTCCTGGGCCCACAGCTGGTCATGCAGGAAGACCCGCACGCTGTTGAAACCGTAGGCCCGGGCCCAGCTCAGCTCGGTGTTGATGCGCCGGAGGTCGTAGGTCGCGGGCTGGAACATCTCGAGCTGATTGATCGCGTTCGACGTGATGTAGTTGGCGCCGACCAGCCATCCTTGCGCCTGATACCAGCGGTTGGCGCGGTCGGGCGACCACCGCGTGATCTCCCCGGAGGAGCGCGGCGCCGGGTCCGCGGAGGCGCGTGGTACATGAGCCAGGGCCGTGCCCGCCGCCAGCAGCAATGGGAGCTTCAAAGCCGTACGACGGTGCACCAAATGACGATAAATTTTCCGGGGCCCCGGACCCGGTATTTGGCCAGCGCGTCGCGCCGGCTTCTCGGCGCTGCGGAAATTGTTATCTTGTTGTGACCTACGGGCATTCGCGCGACCGGTCGATGGTCAGGGTGGGCCGACGACCGCGGCACTGCGGATTCCCTTGGTGTGCAAGGCCATTGCGCGCGGGGTGAAAACGGTCTTGCTCAAATGTCAAGGGACGGCGGCGACCACCCGTCGACGACGAGCGGCAACGACACCGACGAATCGCCGGAACTGACCTCGATGGTCCAGCGGCCGTCAACGGGCAGCCGCGCCTCGATTTCGAAGAAGGCGAACCCCGGGAATTCCCCGACGGCGGCCTCGGGCGCGTCGAACCACTTGTATTGCGCCGCGTCGAGCGTCGGCGGCTTGAGTTCCACGTCGACCCGTCGGTCCGAATCCTCGCCGTCGGACCGCGTCAGCACCACGAGCACAACCCGGGCATACCGGTCGGGCCCGACCGTAAATTTCGAAAGCACGCCGCCCTGGACATTGAGCTTGTTGTCGATGGTCGCGGCCGCTTCCGCCAGGAAAGCCCCGGTAAGTTTCACAGGCAGAACCTACCGCGCGGTGGGGTCGCTCGGGCGCCGAATGGCTAACGCGGCCTGCGGCTCCCTGGGCGGCGTGTCCGCCGGCGGGAAATCGGATGGGCAAAGTGACTACAAATTTCGCACCCGGGGGCGCGATACTAAACCGGTGCCTGATCGCAACGTGCTCGGCGGTCCGCTGGAACCGTGCGGCGCGGACCCACTCACCGGTTTCTACCGCGACGGCTGCTGCTCGACGGGCGAGGAAGACCTCGGCCGGCACACGATCTGCGCGGTGATGACCGCCGAATTCCTGGAACACCAGCGTTCCATCGGCAACGACTTGCTGACGCCCGTTCCCGAGCACCGGTTCCCCGGCCTGCTGCCCGGCGACCGCTGGTGCGTCACCGCCCTGAACTGGCTCCGGGCCCACAACGACGGGTGCGCCGCGCCCGTGGTGTTGGCGTCCACCCACGAGCGCACGCTCGAGGTGGTGCCCCTGGAGGCGCTGCAGGAACACAAGGTCGACGTTCCCGACGACCTGGCCAACCTGTAGAGCTCGCGTGGCTTCTACGGTCGGCGATGTGGATGACATCGACTTCGACGACCTGACGGCGCCCCGGCTGACCGACGTCCAGCGCCAGATCCTCGAATTCACCGAGGCCAAGCGCGTCGACTTCGACGCCGACCGGATGCTGGCCGAGGCGGTCGAGCAGGCAGGCACCGACGACCTGGACGACACCGACGGATTCGGCGCCCGCCTGACCGCGCACCTGGCGGCCATCGAAACCGACGAAGGCCTGACCCAGCTCACTCGTTCGTCGCTGCGGCAACGCGTGGTTCGCCTGCTGCGCAATCGGCTGTCGCTGACCGAACTCGTCAAGCGCTATCCGGAGATCGAATCGATCCCGATCGAGAAGCCCTTCATCGTGGTCGGGATGCCGCGATCCGGAACCACGCACCTGGTCAACCTCATCGCGGCCGACCCGCGCCGGCGCGCGCTGCCCTATTGGGAGAGCCAGGAACCGATCCCCGCGCGTGGCCAAGGCCCCGACATTTCCGGCGTCGACCCCCGATACGCGCGGGCCAAGGCCGAGCACGACGCGCTCATGGCCAGCGCCCCGGTGGTGGCCGCCATGCACGACCGCTTCCCCGAGGCGATCGAGGAGGAGGTCGAGCTCCTCGACCTCGACCTGGCCGCCTACGTCCTGGAATGGCATGCGCGCGTGCCGGATTGGCGCGACTACTACCTGGGTCTCGACCAGACCCGGCACTACGCCTACCTGAAGAAGGTCCTGCAGGCGCTGACCTTCCTGCGCGGTCCGCGGACCTGGGTGCTCAAGAGCCCGCAGCACTGCGAGCAGCTCGGTCCGCTGATGGCGACCTTCCCCGACGCGACGGTGGCGTTCACCCACCGCGATCCCGTCGCCGTGGTCCAGTCGGCCGTCACGATGATGGCCTACTCCGACCGGCTGCGCCGGACCTCCATCGACCCCGAATGGCTGCTGGATTACTGGAGCGACCGCGTCCGGCGGCTGCTCGGCGCGTGCGTGCGCGACCGCGACCTCGTTCCGGCCGAACGCAGCATCGACATCAGCTTCCACCACCTCAACGGCAACGAAATGCCGCTGCTGGAGCAGCTTTACCAGCGCGGGGGAGTCGAGCTGACACCCAAGGTGCGCGGCCGCCTGCAGAACTACCTGGACGGCAACCCACGCGGCAAACACGGCCGCGTTCGCTACGCGCTGCAACGGCACTTCGGCATCTCGCCCGACGAACTGCGCGGGCGCTTCGAGTTCTATTTCTCCCGATTCGACGTCCGGCCCGAATGAAGGAGTCAACCGCCATGTTCGAGCCGATCTATCGCGAGAGGCCCGGCGCCGACGCCCTGCGCCCGGCGTCTGCCGAAAAGGCCGAGCAGATGGCCCCGGGACTGTGGTGCTCGCCGGGGCTGTCGAACGCCTACCTGCTGACCACCGCCGAGGGCCGGGTCATCGTCAACACCGGCATGGGCTTCGAGGGGCCGGTGCACCGCGCCAACTTCGACGCCGTCGATCCCTCGCCGGTGCGCTATATCATCTTCACCCAAGGCCACGTCGACCACGTCGGCGGCCTGGGCAGCGTCCGAGACCCCGACACAACGGTTGTCGCGCAAGCGAACTGGACCGCCTGGCGCGACGACAACGAAAGGCTGATCCCCTACCGCGCCGCCCGCAGCGCGTTCGCCTTCAAGGACAAGCTGGCGTCGGGCATCCAAGACATCCAGCGCCGGCTCGGCACCAAGCGGCTGCCCGCCCAGAGCGTGCCCATTGTCGACCTCGACTTCGAGGACACCCTGACCCTGGAGCTCGGCGGCCGACGCATGGAGTTGATAGCGGTGCCCGGCGGTGAGACCACCGACTCGCTGGTGGTGTGGCTGCCGGACGAGCGGATCTGCTTGTGCGGAAACACCTTTGGCCCGATATTCGGACACATTCCCAACCTCGTCACGATGCGCGGCGACCGGTACCGCGACGCCCTGACCGCCATCGCATCGGTCGAGCGGGTCCGTGATCTCGGGCCGGAACTCCTGGTGACCGGCCACTTCGCGCCGATCGCGGGGCGGGAACGCATCCACGCCGAACTGAACCGCCTGCGCGATGCGATCCAGCACATCCACGACCAGACCGTCGCCGGGATGAACGCGGGCAAGGACGTCCGCACCCTGATGCGCGAGATCACCCTGCCCCCGGAATGCGAAGTGGGCCAAGGCTACGGGAAGGTCGACTGGGATGTGCGCGCCGTGTGGGAGAACTACTCGGGCTGGTTCCATCACCGCTCGACCACCGAACTGTATCCGGTCGGCTTCGACGCCGTCGCCGCCGACGTGGTGGAGCTCGTCGGCGCCGACGCGCTGGTGGACAGGGCGCGGGCGCACCTCGACGCCGGGCAGCCGCTGCACGCCATCCACCTCGCCGAACTGGTTCCCCGCGAGCACACCGGGGCCCGCGACGTGTTGAACAGTGCGCATGAGACGCTGCTGGCCGACAGCACCAACTTCTGGGAAAGTGCCTGGCTCAGAAACCAACTAGCGAGGGACGCATGATGGCGCGAGTCAGCTTCGACTTCACCGGCACGACGGTCTTGGTCACCGGCGGCACCAGCGGGATCGGCTACGCCACCGCAACGTTGTTCCGCGACGCCGGAGCCGACGTCACCATCACCGGAACCAAACCCGCGGCGACGGACTACGACACCGACATGTCGGGCATGGCCTATCAACAGTTACGCATCACCGACCCCGAATCGGTGGACGCGTTGGCGCGCACGTTCGCGCGCCTCGACGTCCTGGTGAACAACGCCGGCGCGAACTTCCCCGGCGGCCTCGACGAGTCGAAACCCGACGGGTTCGACGCGTCGGTCGCGCTCAATCTGACCGGTCCGTACCGGCTCACCGTCGCGCTGTACCCGGCGCTGAAGTCGTCGACCGCCGCCGGCGGCGCCAGCGTCGTCAACCTCGCCTCGATGTCCGCGCTGCGCGCCGTCCCGCTGGTCCCCGGCTACGGCGCCGCGAAGGCCGGCGTCGTTTGCATCACGCGCAACCTCGCGGTGAAGTGGGCCCGCAAGGGAATCCGGGTGAACGCGGTGGCACCGGGTACGATCGACACCCCGATGACCGCGCCCATGCACGGCGCGGCCGAGCTGGTCGAATCCGAGCTGGCCCACATCCCGTTGCACCGCTTCGGGTCCGTCGGGGAAATCGCGCCGACGGTGGCCTTCCTGTGCACGGAGCAAAGCAGCTACACCAGCGGCGCGCTCTTCGTCGTCGACGGCGCGTCCGACTGCGTCTGAAAGCAAGGGGCTCCCAATGACATTCGCGTTGCACCCGCAGGACTTCTACCACACCGGCGTCGTCGTGCCCGACCTCGAAGAGGCGATGGCCAGGCTGAGCGCGCTGGCCGGCTACCGATGGATCACGCCGATGAGCTATACGCTGCCCTTTCGCACCGCCCTCGGCGTCCGCGAATTGACCTCCACGATCGTCTACTCCTTGCAGGGCCCCCACGTCGAACTGGTGCAGGAGGTCCCCGGAACTCCGTGGACCGCAGCGCCGGGCAACGCCGTCCACCACCTCGGCTACTTCACCGATGATTTGGCCGACAGCGCGCGGGCGTTGGAGGCCAACGGCTTCACCCTCGAGATGACGGCCGACACGCCCGGGTCCGAGCTTTCCCTGTTCGCCTACTTCACGGACGCTTCCGGCACCCGCATCGAGATCGTCGACCGCGCGCTCTTCCCCGACTTCCCCGCCTTCCTGCGGTCGATGGCCGGCCCGCCGGAGGCATGACGTGCTGCTGACCGTGCTGCGCTTCAATTTTGCGTCGCCGCAAGGTGATCCGCGCACCCAGAGCGGGCTGCTCAACGCCGCGCTCGAGCTGGCGCAGTGGGGCGAATCCAACGGCATCACCTCGATCAGCGTCGACGAGCATCACGCGACCGGGCACGGCTGGAGCTGCAACCCGATCATGGCAGCGTCGATGTTCCTGGCCCGAACCACCACGCTGATCGCTAGCGTGGACTGCGCGCTGGGACCGTTGTGGAATCCGGTCCGGCTCGCCGAAGACATCGCGCTCGTCGACAACATGAGCCGCGGCCGGCTGCTCACCACCGTGGGCCTGGGCTATCGCGCGGTCGAATACGACGCGTTCGGAGTCGATTTCGGCCGCCGCGGCGAGCTGATGGACGCCCTGGTCGACCGGATGCTGTCCGTATGGTCGGGTGCCGCGGACGCGGGGGTCTGCACCGGGACGTGGACCCGCCCGCATCCACCGCTGTTCGTCGGCGGCGGTTCGCGCGCGACGGCGCGGCGGGCGGCGCGTTTTCGGCTCCCGCTCAGCCTCGCCGACCACCTGCCCGACATCGCCGCCTACTACCGCGAGCTGTGCGCCGAGGTCGGCATCAAACCCCTCGTCGTCATGCCGCCGGCGATCAACCGCGGGATGATCTTCCTGCACGAGGACCCGGATCAGGCCTGGGCCGACCTCGGCGATCACATCCTTTGGGAGGCAGTCACTTACGGTGGATGGTCGGTCGACCAGCGTTCGCTCATGCACCTGCCGGGGGTTCAGACCCTCGACGAGGTCAGGGCGTCAGGGCGGTATCGGTTCCTCACCCCCGACCAGCTCATCGCCGAGGTGCGCGACGCCGAGGACTATGGGCCGCTCGTCATGCACCCGCTGGTGGGCGGCATGCCCGTCGACGAGGCGTGGAAGTCGGTCCAGCTGCTCACCGACAAGGTCCTGCCCGCGCTCACCTGATTGCATCCCCCAAACGCCCGTGGGAATACTGTGCCGATTCAGCTCGCCGTGAATCGGCGGGCGGCGAGGCGTGGCCGTGTGGTTCGATCAGCACAAGACGAGGTCAGGAGAAAAGTGACTCGACGATTTGGCCGGATCCTCGCGATCCCGCTCATCTGGGCGTTGGCGATGCTGCTCGCGCCGGCGGCCTCGGCCGACGGCTACACCGAGCAGGTGGTGGACAGGTTCAACGCGCAGACGCACGTCGTGGCCGACCCGGCGGCCAGGCCGCCGCTGCAGAATCCGGACAGGCTGAACGACCAGATCCTGACCAGCCGGTGGGCGTGGAGCTCGGCACCCCGGCTGTGGGTGGCCGCGGTGGCCCCCGAACAGACCGGCGTGACGACGGCGGACGCCATCCACAACATCATCCTGGGCCGCGATCCCGGGTTCAGCGGCGTCATCCTGGTGATCGACGCCAAGGGCTACCACGTGCGGGCCTACAACGTGCCGCGGGAGGTCGCCGACAGCGTGAACTCGTTCTTGGACCAGTCCGCCCGGGCGCACCGCAACGACCCCTACGGTGCGACCAGTGATTTCATCAGCAAGCTGGCCGGTGCGACCGTCTCGTCGGGCGGGCCGGCGACGACCTCGCCCGTCGGGACGGCCAAGCACACCAGCTGGACCTGGCTGTGGGTGCTGCTGGGCTTCGTCGGCGTGGTGCTGGCGATCTGGTTCGCGGTGAGCCGAAACCGCAAGCGCCGCAAGGACGCCGAGGCGCGCGAACGGATCAAGGAACAGATGATCGCCGCCGAATCCGAGGTTGCCGACCTAGATAGCGCGGTCGTCGCCAATTCCGACGTCGACGTCAGCGCCGAGTCGTTGAAGGCGAACGCCAGCCTGGGCGACGCCCGCAAGGCGTACCAGGCGGGTGACTACACCGCGGCGCGGGCGCACCTGCGCGCCGTGCAGTCCACCGTCGACAAGGCGAACCGCAAGCTGAACCCGGCGGCGATCCCGAACGTGAGCGCCGTGAAGTCGGTGCCGCCGCAGGACCGCAAGCAGGCCACGGTGCAGGCGAGGAACCCGGACACCGGGCAGGTCGTGACGATCAACAACAACAACTACAGCACCACCCCGCAGCCGGGGTACCCGAACTACTACCCGGGTGGCTATTACAACGGGATGTTCTTCTACCCCGGCTACTACCCGTACGCGTTCTGGGGTCCGGGCTGGGGCTGGGCCATCGCCGATGTCCTGCTGATCGATGCCCTGCTCGACGACCACTGGGGCGGCAGCTATGACCGCGGCTTCGAGGACGGGCGGGACTCGGCCCTGGCCAGTTCGGGCTATGACGGCACCCAGGGCGGCGGCTTCGACAGCGGCTACGACAGCCAGCAGGGCGACGTCGGCTTCGACGGGAACTACCAGTACTCGGGCGGCGGCGACACCGGGTTCGGCGGCGACTCGTACTCGGGGGGCGGCGACGTCGGTTTCGGCGGGTTCGATTCGGGTGGCGGCGGCTTCGATTCGGGTGGCGGCGACTTCGGTGGCGGGTTCGACTCGGGCGGTGGGTTTGACTCCGGCGGGGGAAACGACAGCTGGTGACCAGAAGGGGTCCCGGCGCAATAGCCGTTCGGCACGAAGGCCCTCGACCGGTAGCACCCGCAATCCACGGACAAAACGTGACGGAGCGCAGTTGTTTTGTCGCCTCTGCCGGTCCCATGCGATGGATAAGCAAGGGGCAAGTGGCTAATTTCACCATCCAGCCGGCCGGAAATTTAGCCCGCCAAACCACCTCGCCCCTCCGCTGCGAGTAGTTTCTCTGAAAGGGGCTTTCGGCTAATCGGGGAGGTGTCGTCACACGTGGCCACTGTGGTCATCGTCGACGACGAAGCCTTGATTCGATCAGGCTTTGAGTTGATCCTTTCTGCCGCGCCAGACATCGATGTGATCGCGACTACCGACGGCGTGCATGCCGTGGAGGTCATCACTCAACGCCAACCGGATGTGGTATTGCTCGATATCCGGATGCCCGAAAAAGACGGCTTAGCGGTGTTGGCCGAGCTGAAGAGCGCGAGCTGGTCGCCGGTTGTGGCGATGCTGACTACCTTCGACGCGGACGAATACATCGCGTCGGCGCTGCGTCTCGGCGCGACTGGATTCCTTTTGAAGGACACCGATCCCCTGCGGCTACCGGCAATGGTGCGCACGCTTGCCGCGGGCGGCCTCGTGCTGTCGGAAAAGGTCGCCCCGAAGGTGATCGCCGGATACCTTGACGACCGCGTCGATCGGTCCGCGGTGCGGAAAGTGCAGAGGCTCAAGGGTCGCGAGATCGAGGTGCTCCAGCTTTTGGCGCGCGGCCACTCAAACGGCGAGATCGCCGCGAAACTTTTCTCCAGCGTCGGCACTGTCAAAGATCAGGTCAGCGCCATCCTCGGGAAACTCTCGGTTAAAACGCGACTGGAAGCGGCGGTCGTCGCCCAGCGTGCGGGGATTCTCGATGCGGAGCCGCCATGATTTCCTGGCGGCCCTCAGCGATCACCCGTCAGCGCGCCATTAATGGCGCGCTGATTGCACTCGCGGCCACTGACTCCACGGTGTCAACCCTCTACAGCCGGACTTATTTTCCTGACTTGGAATTGCCAGTTTTGCCGGGCTTCCTGCTAGCGGGTCTCGCCATCATCGGGTTGTTTTTCCGTGAAAGGGCTCCCTACACGGCGTTCGCGTTGACGATTGCGGCGTCGGCGGTCACGACGGGAATGCTGGCTTCCCAGGTGGGACTGTTCACGGTGGCGCAACGACGGCCGACCCCCCGCGCGCTAATCGTCTGTGGCGCCACGGCTTTCGCCTGCTACGCCGCTCCATGGGCCAAGCCATACTCGGCTCTCAGCATCACTTGGGCTGGCCTCTACGGCGTAACCTTCGCGGTCGCACCGATTTTGCTTGGCCTCCTGATTCGGGCGCGCACCGACCTTTCCGGCAAGCTCGCTGAAATTGAACGCGTGCGCCGGCACGAGGAGCAGTTGCTCATCGAGCGTGCGCTAGCACGCCAACGCGCCGATCTCGCCAGGGAGATGCACGATGTGGTGTCACACCAGGTGAGCCTGATCGCGGTGCAGGCGGGCGCCCTGCAGGTCACAGCGCGCGACCCCGCGATCGCGCAGACAGCCAGCACGATACGCGCGCTCAGCGTGCAGACGCTCGACGAGCTGCGCCAAATGGTGGGGGTGTTGCGCGCTGCCGGCAGTAACCACGCCGACGTGGCATCCCCGCCCGGGATCGAGGACATAGCCCAGCTGGTCGCGACTTCCGGTGTGCGGGCTGTCATCAGCACTCGTTCGGACGGTGCCATCGCCCCTTCGCCCGCCGTCCAGCAGGCCGTATATCGCGCGGTGCAAGAAGGTTTGACCAACATCACCAAGCATGCTCCAGGCGCGACCGCCAAGGTTGAGTTGGAGATCGACCGCCGCCACGTGACCTTGACGCTGACCAACAGCAGACCCGACCGCCCACCTAACCAGCTACCCGGAGCGCAGCATGGGCTACTGGGTTTGCGGGAGCGCGCCGAACTACTCGGAGGTACTTTACGGGCACGGCCCCTCAGCGACGGTGGCTACGAACTCACGCTGACGCTGCCTGCGCAGGGTGGAGCTGTTTGACGATTCCCGATGTTGAGATTCCGGGCGAGCCTTCCGGAAATCGGGGCCTTGGCGGACGAAGCGTCACGCCGTCAACACCATGAATTCCCAAATAGGCGAGTCCTTTTCACCTTGTGAAGCGAGTCGGAGAGTGCAAGCAGGATCACTCGGTCCTGATTGCTTATGTGTTCGTCGCGCAGCAATTCCTCAACCGTTCCGATAGCTGCCGACATCCCCTCGGAGAAACCGCGTTCGTACAGGCACCACAAGTGGATGAAACGTTCGACATCACGAAATCCGATGGTGTCCATACTCACGTTCTGCTCCGATCGGCTAGACGGTGCCCTGAGGTGACGCGCCCCGAGGGCGCCATGCCGGAGAAGCGATCGTGGTGTCGAGCGCCGCGTCATTGCGTGTGGAAAGTGCGCGTCTCCGACGGGCTAAGCTTGCCCGATGCCGATCCCAAATGGGAATCCACCAAGGATCGACTCTGAACAGCCGGATGGGTGAAGTCCTCACGCCCAGGTGACTGCCCCGCGCATGCCGGGTGGATATATCTCAATCGTATGGCCGCAGTGAGACTTCGGTGTTCGTACGATGCGGGACGTGGACGCAAATCAGTACGGACGCCCCCGAATGCTTTTGAATTTGGAAGTGGAACGTCTGGCTAGCCACGTCGAGACGCGCGACGACGAGTTCAGCGATTTGCGTGCTCTGGAGCGGCGAAGCGAATCGCGAATCGTTGCCCTAAGCGAGCAGCTGTCCAGATCGCAGGCCGACCTGGAGGTAACGTCGGCGCGCCTCAGTGAGGTGGCTGGGGAAATCCCTACCGATGTCGCGAGCCTGAGCGGCCAGCTCTCGAGAATTCTCAACGCCGCAGGCGCTGAGGCCGAAGAGATTCGGGCTGAAGCACATCGATACGCCGATGCCGTTCGCGCCGAGTCCGAGGAGCGTGCCGCCACCATCATCGCCGAGGCTGATCGCGAGTACGAAGCGGCTGCCACGCTCCGGGCCGATCTGGAAGCCGAAAGTAAGCAGACGCGGGCGGACATGGCCCGACTTCGGGACGAGGCTGCCACCAATGCCGCCGACATTGTCAGGCAGGCCAAAGAAGCCGCCGAGGAAACGTTGACCCGAATGCAACGTGACATTGACGCTCAGCGAGCACTAGCGCAGGCCAAGCTGGATGAACTCCTTCAGGTGCGGACGAATATCGCCAGCCAGCTGCGGGAGTTCTACAACAAGTTCAACCGGCTGGATGGCTCCGTGATCCCGATCGACCGTGTCGAGGCCGTTCGGCGGCCCTCCGAGTCCTCGGATCCGTTTTCGGCTCATGGCGCGCATGCGGCTCCTGAGGACCGTCGCACAGACGGGACGCTGCGCAGTATTGGCTAGCCGGATTTGATGTAGCGCAACCGTTTTCGAAAGGTCTTCGATGGGCGCCGGCCTTGCCCGCCGAACCTTCCTTATCCGCCGAGATCGTCGTAGATAAACAGGGGAGATGCAGGTGCCACACGGAACGCCCACCTTTGACACTCAGTTACGAGGCCTGGACAAGGCTCAAGTGACTGACTACCTGCAGCGGATTCACGGAGAGATCGCTTCGCTTGAGCAGCGGATCCAGGAGTTGCAGCACGAACTCTCGGACGCCAAAACCGATCGCGAACGGCTCATTTCCGAAAACAGCCAGTTGCGCAGCGAAATCACTCGCCTATCCGGTCCGATCGATTCGGTCGAGGGGATGTCCGACCGTATTGCCCGGATGATGCGCGTGGCCTCCGACGAGGCGCGGCGCACCAAGGCGATGGCCCGCGAAGAGGCCGAGGCACTCACCGAAGAACTCCGCGACGAGCTGGAGGCTGCCAGGCAGGATCGGGCCGCTGCCAGCGTCGCATTAGCCGAGCTGCAGGCTTCTACCGCTGCGCGGCGCGAGCAGATCCTGGCCGAGGCCAAGGCCGAAGCAGACCAGCTTTTGAATGCCGCTCGCGACGAGTGCGTGCGAATGGCGGAGGAAGCCGAGGAAGCCGAGCGCCGCCGCCGCGAGGCGCAGCTCCGCTTGGCCGAGGACGACGAACGACGCCGCCGTGAGGCGCAACAACGTCTGGACCAGCAGATCAAGTCGGCTTGGGAGCAGGCCGAGACGCAGATCGCCAGTGTCGAAAAGGACGGACGCCTCAGGGCCGCTGCCTTGATCGCCGCCGCCGAGCGCGACGCGCGACTGATCACCGAACGTACCGAGGCTCAGGTCAAGGAGCTGCTCCAGGTGCGGGGCGAGGTCGTGACGGCGCTCAACGAGATTCAAAGCCGCATTGAAACCGCCATCCGCCGCGACCGGATCAGTGTCGTCAAGAGCCCAGAAATCAGCGATCAGGCGTAGGCGCCACAGGCGATAAGCCGGAGTCTCAGAAGGCGGAGATCCCGTCGCGGTGCGGGTGCAGCCCTCCCACCGGGGAGGTCAGCGGAAGGTGCAGCGCGTCAACGATTCCCGGCTCGGCTTCGCAGACCCAGGGGATGGCGTTGACCGCGCGCATGCCGGTCGCCAAAAGCCCGTGATCGTTGTGGCTGTCGCCTGGTCGATGCCCCACCTCGAACTCGGCGTCAAAGCTCGGTTCGCCGTCGATGACGACGCGCCAGATGCCGTCGGTGCCGCCGGTTCGGCCCTTCGGCCAGTCCGGGGCGAGGTCGTCGGCGATGCGGTCGACGTGCTCGATGGTGATGACCTCGACGCCGTCGACGACGCCGATGCAGCGGGCCCGGGTGGCGCCGACCGTTCCCGCCTCGACAAGCCCGAAGGCCGTGGGGATTTCGCGCGGCGTAGGCAGAAACTCGCACGTCTCGCGGATGCCGTCGAGCTGCACCCCCAGCGCGTCGGCGACCATGGTGACGGCGGCGCCCCAGCCCCAGCGCAGCACGCCGGGCATCATCAACCCGCCTTGGTAGTCGAGGGGCTGGCCGAACCCGAACAGCTCGCGCATGTCGTATTCGGCGGGATATTCGGAGTAGTTGGTGATCTCGATGCCGCGCACCGAATACACCTTGTGTGACATCGACATCAGCGCGATGGGGAACAGGTCGGCGCCGAATCCCGGCTCGATGCCGCTCGAGAACAGCGAACTGCCGCCGGCTTCGGCCGCGCCGCGGATCGCGTCGGTCACCTTGGCGGGCATCGACCCGCGCGGGTAGACCAGTCCCGGTATCGCGGTCGTGACGACATTCTTTCCGGCGGACAGGATTCGGCACAGGTCGCCGATCGCTTCCTTCATTCGTGGCGGCGCCGGAGCCGCGTAGACGACGCAGTCCGCGTCGCCGCCGAGGATCGCCGACTCGTCCTGGGTGGCGGCGACGCCGAGCGGGTCGATGCCCGCGAGCTCGCCGGCGTCCTTGCCGTTCTTGCTGTCCGAGTGCACCCATACCCCGACGAGGTCG
>NZ_LZKR01000162.1 GCF_001672915.1 Mycobacterium sp. 1245805.9
GGGTCGGCGGCACCGGCGGGCACGGCCGCGGGCTGATCGGCTCCGGCGGGGCCGGGGGCACCGGCGGCACGAGCAACTCCTCGAACGCCGCCTCCGGCGGGGCCGGGGGTCGGGCCGGGCTGATCGGGTTCGGCGGAAACGGCGGTGAAGGCGGGGGTGGCGCCACCCTCAGCACCAAAGGCGGGAACGGCGGGCACGGCGGGGACGCGGTGCTGATCGGCGACGGCGGCAACGGCGGAAACCCCGGCCGCGGCGCCGGCGGACTCTCGGGCCTTCCCGGTGCCGGCGGCGCAGCCGGGCTGCTGTTCGGCCTGCCGGGTTTTTAGCGAAAAATGACTTCCTAGCGCCGGAAGAGCTTGTTACCCAGCCAGACCACGGGGTCGTACTTGCGGTCGGCGACGCGCTCTTTCATCGGGATCAGGGCGTTGTCGGTGATCTTGATGTTCTCCGGGCACACCTCGGTGCAGCACTTGGTGATGTTGCAGTAGCCCAGGCCGTGCTCTTCCTGCGCCTGGTTGCGCCGGTCCAGCGTGTCCAGGGGGTGCATCTCCAGCTCGGCGATGCGCATCAGGTAGCGCGGCCCGGCGAACGCCTTCTTGTTCTCCTCGTGGTCGCGGACCACGTGGCAGACGGTCTGGCACAGGAAGCACTCGATGCACTTGCGGAACTCCTGCGAGCGCTGCACGTCGACCTGCGCCATCCGGTACTCGCCGGGCTGCAGGTCCTTGGGCGGCGCGAAAGACGGTATCTCGCGGGCCTTTTCGTAGTTGAACGAGACGTCGGTGACCAGGTCGCGGATCACCGGGAACGTGCGCAGCGGTGTGACGGTGACGACCTCGTCCTCGGCGAACGTGGACATCCTCGTCATGCACATCAAGCGGGGGTAGCCGTTGATCTCCGCCGAGCAGGACCCGCACTTGCCGGCCTTGCAGTTCCACCGCACTGCGAGGTCGGGCGTTTGGGTCTGCTGCAGGCGATGGATGATGTCGAGCACCACCTCGCCCTCGTTGACCTCAACCGTGAAATCCTCTAGCGCGCCGCCGGCCTCGTCGCCGCGCCACACCCGCATGGTGGCGTTGTAGGTCATCAGCTCTCCGTCCTCGGGGTCCGTCCTGGGTGGTCGGCCAGTTCGCCGTCGGTGTAGTACTTCTCCAGCTCGGAGATCTCGAAGAGCTCCAGCAGATCGGGCCGCATCGGCACCTGATCCTCGCGCGTGATGCTGATGTCGGGGATCACGGCGTCGCCCCCGGCGGCGCGGCAGACCAGCAACACCTTGCGCCAGGACGAGTCCATCGACGGGTGGTCGTCGCGGGTGTGCCCGCCGCGGCTCTCGGTGCGCTCCAGCGCGGCCTTGGCGACGCATTCGCTGACGAGCAGCATGTTGCGCAGGTCGATGGCCAGGTTCCAGCCGGGGTTGTACCGCCGTTGCCCCTCGACGTGGATGTTCTTGAACCGCTCGCGCAGTTTCTCGAGCCGGCCCAGGGCCTCGGAGATCTCCTCCGACTTGCGGATGATGCCCACCAGGTCGTTCATCGACTGCTGCAGTTCCAGCTGCAGGGTGTAGGGGTTCTCGGCCGCGGCGCCGTTGGTCGGTCCCTCGAAGGGGGCCAGCGCCCGCTTGGCCGCCGTCTCGACGGCGTCCTCGGCGACCGTCGGGCGGCTGCTCAGCGCCCGCACGTAATCGGCGGCGCCCAGGCCGGCGCGCCGGCCGAACACCAGCAGGTCCGACAGCGAGTTGCCGCCCAGCCGGTTGGAGCCGTGCATGCCGCCGGAGCACTCGCCGGCGGCGAACAGGCCGGGAACGGTGGCCGCGCCGGTGTCGGCGTCGACCTCCACGCCGCCCATCACGTAGTGGCAGGTGGGCCCGACTTCCATTGGCTCCCTGGTGATGTCGACCCCGGCCAGCTCCTTGAACTGGTGGTACATCGACGGCAGCCGCCGCTTGATCTCGTCCGGTGTCAGCCGGGACGCGATGTCGAGGTACACCCCGCCGTGCGGGGTGCCCCGGCCGGCCTTGACCTCCGAGTTGATCGCGCGCGCGACCTCATCCCGCGGCAGCAGGTCCGGCGTGCGACGGGCCGAGTCGTTGTCCTTGAGCCACTGGTCGGCCTCTTGCGCGGTTTCGGCGTACTGGCCCTTGAACACCGGCGGGATGTAGTCGAACATGAAGCGCTTGTCGTCGGAGTTCTTCAGCACCCCGCCGTCACCGCGCACGCCCTCAGTGACCAGGATCCCCTTCACGCTCGGCGGCCACACCATGCCGGTCGGGTGGAACTGGACGAACTCCATGTTGATCAGCGACGCGCCCGCCCGCAGGGCCAGCGCGTGCCCGTCACCGGTGTACTCCCAGGAGTTCGAGGTGACCTTGAACGACTTGCCGATCCCGCCGGTGGCCAGCACCACCGCCGGCGCCTCGAACAGCACGAAGTTGCCGCTCTCGCGCCAGTAGCCGAACGCCCCGGCGATCGCGTCACCGTCCTTGATCAGTTCGGTGATCGTGCACTCGGCGAACACCCGGATGCGCGCCTCGTAGTCGCCGAGTTCGGCGTAGTCCTCCTGCTGCAGCGAAACGATCTTCTGCTGCATGGTGCGGATCAGCTCCAGGCCGGTGCGGTCACCGACATGCGCCAGCCGCGGGTAGGTGTGCCCGCCGAAGTTGCGCTGGCTGATCTTGCCGTCCTTGAGGCGGTCGAACAGCGCGCCGTAGGTTTCCAGCTCCCAGACGCGGTCCGGGGCCTCTTTGGCGTGCAGCTCGGCCATCCGCCAGTTGTTGAGGAACTTCCCACCGCGCATCGTGTCGCCGAAGTGGGTCTTCCAGTTGTCTTTGGGATTGGTGTTGCCCATGGATGCCGCGCAGCCGCCCTCGGCCATCACCGTGTGGGCCTTGCCGAACAGGGACTTGCACACCACCGCGACCTTGAGGCCACGCTCACGCGCCTCGATGACCGCACGCAATCCTGCGCCGCCGGCACCGATGACGACTACGTCGTAGGCGTGCCGCTCGACCTCAACCATGAAACCTCGCTCAGTTTTTCTCTGTAACCGTCAAATGGCTTGTCAGCCAACAAATCTCAGGTCCGGAATGGTGCCGCTGGCCACCAGCGCGATGTAGAAGTCGGTGACCATCAGGGTGCCGAGCGTGATCCACGCGAACAACTTGTGCCGGGTGTTGATCGCGCTGACCTGCGTCCAGATCCAGTACCGCACAGGGTTCTTGGAGAAGTGCTTGAGCCGCCCGCCGGTCACGTGCCGGCACGAATGGCAGGACAGCGTGTAGATCCACAGCATGATGACGTTGCCGACCAGGATGAGATTGCCCAGCCCGAAGCCGAATCCGCCGGGGCCGCTGTCGGAATGGAACGCGACGACGGCGTCGAAGGTGTTGATGACCGAGATGATGGCGGCGATATAGAAGAAGTACCGGTGGGTGTTCTGGATGATCAGCGGAAGCCTGGTCTCGCCGGTGTAGTGCACGCGGGGCTCGGCCACCGCGCAGGCGCTGGGGGACTGCCACACCGTGCGGTAGTAGGCGCCGCGGTAGTAGTAACAGGTCAGCCGGAACAAGAGCAGGAACGGCAGCGACACCGCCGCGTACGGCACGAACCACCAGTCCGGCAGGAACTGCGGCCAGAAGTCGCTGGCCGCACCGCAGGCCTTGCTCATGCACGGCGAGTAGAACGGCGTCAGGTAATGGTATTTGAGGACGAAGAAGTAATCCTTCTGCAACCCGCGCGCTATCGCGTAGATAAGGAATGCCGCGAAGCCCAGGTCGATCCGCAACGGCGACAACCACCACCGGTCGGTGCGTAGGGTCCGCTGCGGGATGCGGGCGCGTGTGGGTGAAAAGACACCGGACGCAGGACGGTTCGCCGTGGGTGCGCTCATCTAGTGTTCCTCTTCGAACGGGCTGTCTGTCGAAGGGTACACAGAGCAAACCCCCTGTTTCGCGGGGGGCTTGAAGTTGTCCGAGGTTTGTCAGGCCCTGTTGTGACCCCCGACACCTTCGTCGTCGACATCGCGCCAAAAGTCGGTGTCGTACTGGGTGTCGGGAATGGCGATCTTCTCGCCCGACTGCTGCACGGTGGCGCGGTCGAGATCCAATTCGGCGACGTCGGTGTCGAGCAGTTCGACGTCGGACAGGATCCGGTCGGCGTCGATGACGATGCGGCGCATCGCCGGGCTGTCGCCGTATCGCGCCCGCAATGAGCTCACGCACCGCCGCAGGCCACCGATGAGGTCGTGCAGTTCGGCGAGTTCAGTCGTGGTGCTCAACGGATCTCCTACTACTTTCGGGGCGCAGACGGTGTTGCGGATCACAGTACGCCCTCGATAGTAGCGACCGTCGCGGCCTAGTGTCGGACACCATGACGGGCCGAACCACCGCCGAGCGCGCCACGGCGCTGCTCGAACTGCACCGGCCGGGCGACCCGGTGATCCTGCCGACGGTGTGGGACGCGTGGTCGGCCCGGCTGGCCACCGACGCGGGATTCGCCGCGCTGACCGTCGGCAGCCACCCGCTCGCCGACTCCATCGGCAAACCCGACAACGAGGGCATGTCCTTCGACGACGTGCTGACCCGCGTCGCCCAGATCACCGCGGCCGTCGACGTCCCGGTGTCGGTCGACGTCGAATCGGGCTACGGGCAGCCGCCAGCGCGCCTGATCGAGGGCCTGCTGGGCGTGGGCGCCGTCGGGCTGAACATCGAGGACACCGTGCACTCCGAGGGCAAGCGGCTGCGCTCCGCCGGTGAGCACGCCGAACTGGTGGGGGCGCTGCGCGCGGCCGCCGACGCGGCCGGGGTGCACGTCGTGATCAACGCGCGCACCGATCTGTTCCTGCGGCGCGACGGCGACGACGCCGATCGCGTCGAGCGGGCGGTGGCGCGGCTGACCGAGGCCGCCGCCGCGGGCGCCGACGTCCTCTATCCGGTGGGCCGCCACGACCCGGATACGTTGCGGCGCTTGGCCGCCGAGTTACCGCTGCCGATCAACGCGATCGCGCTGCCCGACCAGGACGACCCGGCTTCGTTCGGCCCGCTCGGCGTCGCCCGGGTCAGCTTCGGCCCCTTCCTGCAGGCCGCGCTGGCGGCGCGGGCCAAAGACCTGCTGGCGCGCTGGGCCTGACGCTCTGAGTGTGAATCCAGGGCTTTCGCTGTGAAGCCAGGGCGGGGATTCGGCGATTTTCCCGCCCACGCTTCACACGCAAAGCCGTGGCTTCACACGCGAATCCGGCGAGGCCGTCCAGAATTGGCGCGGCCCCGCCGGATTGATCTGTCGCGGGACTACTTGGTGATCGCGATGCGCTGCGGCTGTGCTCCGGCATAGGCGCCGGCGACCCGCACGGTCAGCACGCCGTTGTCGTAGGAGGCGGTGACGGCCTCGCCGGTGACATGCGTGGGCAGCTGGAACGAGCGGCGGAAGGATCCGTAACGAATCTCACGCAACGTGCGGCCGTTCTGCTCCTCCGCGTGCTCGTCGCGGTGTTCGCCGTGGATGACCAGTTGGCCGTTCTCGACCTCGACGTTGACATCCTTCTCGACGTCGACACCCGGCAGCTCGAGGCGGACGACCGCGTCATCGCCGTCCTTGACGATCTCGGCGGCCGGGGTGAAGCCGCTGTTCACCGGCTTGAACCAGTCCGTCGCCGCGGCGGGGCCGAAGAAGTCACGCAACCAGCGGTCGGTGTCCCAGGCCGGTCGCGACCACAATGCGAGGTTGCTCATGGGGATCTCCTTATGCTTCCTTGTGAGTTTGCTGTGACCGGCGCTTTGCCGGCCGGCTATTCCTACAAACATGAGTCGACCACGCTAAAGTTCCACTCGGGCGTTCGCCGGCAGCGAACAGCTTCACAGCCGTCGTTGTGAGGTGTGAGCACGCCGTCATGCGGGTGTCACATTGCGCGATTCCGAGTTAATTTGCCGCCCCTAACCTCATGGCATGGCCCAATCCGAAACCTGGGGCGCGGACAGTGCTGCGCGTCACGTCGTTGTGGTCGGGCACGGCATGGTCGGCCACCGGCTGGTGGAGGCGCTCCGAGCCCGCGACACCGAAGGGCGTTGGAGCATCACCGTTTTGGCCGAGGAGTCCGACGCGGCCTATGACCGTGTCGGTCTGACGTCCTACACCGAGAGCTGGGACCGCCAGCTGCTGGCCCTGCCCGGTAACGACTACGCCGGCGACGACCGGGTCCGGCTGCTGCTGGACGCCCGCGTCACCGAAATCGACCGCGACACAAAGACCGTGGTGACCGCCGACGGTCGACGGTACAGCTACGACGCCCTGGTGCTGGCCACCGGGTCCTACGCCTTCGTCCCGCCGGTACCCGGTCACGACCTGCCGCAGTGCCACGTCTACCGCACGCTCGACGACCTCGACGCCATCCGCGCCGACGCCCAGCGCACGCTGCAGGCCGGCCACGCCACCGCCGGGGTCGTCATCGGCGGCGGCCTGCTGGGGCTGGAGGCCGCTAATGCGCTGCGCCAGTTCGGGTTGCAGACCCACGTCGTCGAGATGATGCCGCGGTTGATGGCCCAGCAGATCGACGAGGCCGGCGGCGCGCTGCTGGCCAGAATGGTCACCGAACTCGGCATCGCCGTGCACCTGGGGACGGGCACCGAATCGATCGAGGCCGTCGCGCATCCGGACGGCTCGACGTCGGCGCGGGTGTGCCTGACCGACGGCGAGCTGATCGATGCCGGCGTGGTGATCTTCGCGGCCGGCATCCGGCCGCGCGACGAGCTGGCGGCGGCCGCCGGACTGGAGCGCGGCGAGCGGGGCGGCGTGCTCACCGATTTATCCTGCCGGACAAGTGATCCCGACGTCTACGCGATCGGCGAGGTCGCGGCGATCGGCGGCCGCTGCTACGGACTGGTCGGTCCCGGCTACACCTCCGCCGAGGTGGTGGCGGACCGGTTGCTGGGCGGCGCCGCGGAATTCGGCGAAGCGGACCTGTCGACGAAGCTCAAGCTGCTCGGCGTCGACGTCGCCAGCTTCGGCGACGCGATGGGGGCGACCGAGAAGTGCCTCGAGGTCGCCATCAACGACGCGGTCAACCGGACCTACGCCAAGCTGGTGCTCTCCGACGACGCCAAGACCCTGCTGGGCGGGGTGCTGGTGGGCGACGCCTCGTCGTACGGGGTGTTGCGGCCGATGGTCGGCAGCGAGTTGCCGGGCGACCCGTTGGCGCTGATCGCGCCGGCCCAGGCCGGCGGCGCGCCGGGTCTGGGCGTTGGGGCGCTGCCGGATTCGGCGCAGATCTGCTCGTGCAACAACGTCAGCAAGGGCGATCTGAAGGGCGCGATCGCCGGCGGTTGCGCCGACGTGCCCGCCCTCAAGTCGTGCACGGCCGCGGGCACCTCGTGCGGGTCGTGTGTGCCGCTGCTCAAGCAGCTGCTGGAAGCAGAGGGCGTCGAGCAGTCCAAGGCGCTGTGCGAGCACTTCAGCCAGTCGCGGGCGGAGCTTTTCGAGATCATCACCGCCACCGAGATCCGGACGTTCTCCGGCCTGCTGGAGCGCTTCGGCCGCGGAAAGGGTTGCGACATCTGCAAACCGGTGGTCGCGTCGATCCTGGCGTCCACCGGCTCGGAGCACATCCTCGACGGCGAGCAGGCCTCGCTGCAGGATTCCAACGACCACTTCCTGGCCAACATCCAGAAGAACGGCAGCTACTCGGTGGTCCCGCGGGTCCCCGGCGGTGACATCAAGCCGGAGCACCTGATCCTGATAGGCCAGATCGCGCAGGACTTCGGGCTTTACACCAAGATCACCGGCGGCCAGCGGATCGACCTGTTCGGCGCCCGCGTCGACCAGTTGCCGCAGATTTGGAAGCGGCTGGTCGACGGCGGCATGGAATCCGGGCACGCCTACGGCAAGGCGTTGCGCACCGTCAAGAGCTGCGTGGGCAGCGACTGGTGCCGCTACGGCCAGCAGGATTCGGTGCAGCTGGCCATCGACCTGGAGCTGCGCTACCGCGGGCTGCGCGCGCCGCACAAGATCAAGCTCGGCGTCTCCGGTTGCGCGCGCGAGTGCGCCGAGGCGCGCAGCAAGGACGTCGGCGTCATCGCAACCGAGAAGGGGTGGAACCTCTACGTCGGCGGCAACGGCGGCATGACGCCCAAGCACGCCCAGCTGCTGGCCAGCGATTTGGATACCGAGACGCTGGTCCGCTACGTCGACCGGTTCCTCATGTACTACATCCGCACGGCCGACCGGCTGCAGCGCACCGCGCCTTGGGTCGAATCGCTGGACGGCGGCCTGGATCACGTGCGCGAGGTCGTGTGCGACGACTCCCTGGGCCTGGCCGAGGAATTCGAGGCCGCAATGGAGCGGCATGTGCAGAACTACAAGTGCGAATGGAAGGGCGTTCTGGAGGACCCGGACAAGCTGTCGCGGTTCGTCTCCTTCGTCAACGCCCCCGACGCCGTCGACTCGACGGTGACGTTCACCGAGCGCGCCGGGCGCAAAGTGCCTGTGCCCATTGGCATGCCGCGGGTTCGGTCGTAATCAAGGAGACACGATGACACTTCTCAACGACGCGCAAGACATTCAGGTGTGGACGACCGCCTGCGCCTACGACCGCCTGATTCCCGGTCGGGGCGTGGGCGTCCTCCTCGACGACGGTTCGCAGGCGGCGTTGTTCCGGCTGGACGACGGGTCGGTGCACGCGGTGGGCAACGTCGACCCGTTCTCCGGCGCGGCGGTGCTTTCGCGTGGCATCGTCGGCGACCGCGGCGGCCGGCCCACCGTCCAATCACCCATCCTCAAGCAGGCTTTCGCCCTCGAGGACGGCTGCTGCCTGGACGACCCGCGGGTGTCAGTGCCGGTGTACCCCGCGCGGGTCACGCCCGAGGGGGACATTCAGATCGGGCGGATCGCCGCTTAGTTCGATAGCGCTAGCCGATATCGCCGACGAGGTAGCGCTGCATCGTCGGGCCGATCGCGTCGACCAATGCCTCCACCGACATCGAGTGCAGCGGTTCGGAGCGCACGCCGTAACGCATGATGCCGAGGCCCACCAACTGGGAGGCGCACAGCGACGCCCGCACCGCGACCTTGTCGGCCCCCAGGATTTTCAGCAACGGGCCGAAGACCGGGCCGATGAACATGCCCTGCACGATCTCGGCGGTCTTGGCCAGTCCGGTGGACGCGATCGCGCTGGCCGCAAAGGGGCCGCCGCCGGCGGCGTCCCAGGTGGTGATCAGCATGTACAACGTCCGGCGGCCCACCTGGTTGACCCCGCCGGTGACGATCCGGTCGATGAACTCCGGTGTGCCGAAGGGCAACCGGAGCATCTTCGCCACCGGGTCCAGCAGCCCACGCGATGGCTCTTCGCGACGCGGCATGGTGTCAGGATCGCCGGTCTGCGAGCAAAGATCAAGGGCGATTGGAAAGCGCGTGGGGGGCTTGGGTTCGCCGCCGCGGGAGTCCGGGTGCCGCGCGGCGGAACCGGTTCGCGATCAGCCGCGCCAGCCCGGGATGGGTGCCCAGCGGCTGGGTGACGACGTCGGCGCCGCTGGCCCGCAGGCGCTGTTGGAACAGGCCGTCGGCCAGTAGGTAGGAGGCGACCACGACGCGCCGCGCGCCACTGCGGCGGGCGGCGGCGACCGCGTCGGCCACGGACGGATCGCCGGTGGCCGCGTATCCCAGCCGCACCCGCGATCCCACCAGCGCGGACAACGTCGTCGCGGTCACGTGCAGGTCGGCGCGCGCCCTCTCGTCCGTGGTGCCGGCCGCCGCGAGGATCACCGAATCACCCAGGCGCCAACCGGATTCCGCCAGCTGGTCGGCGACGATCCGCGCGATCTCCCCACTCGGGCCCAGCGCGGGCGCGACGGTGACGTTCGGGTGCCCGCTGGCGGCCACGTGGGCGGGCACGTCGGTGCGCACGTGATATCCGCGCGACAGGAAGGCCGGGACCACGACGGCGGGGCTGCCGGTGGCCGCCGCCCGGGCCAGCACCTCGCCCGGCGTCGGGCCCAACACGTCGACGAACGCGACCTGCACCCGGCGGTCGAGCAGCGCGCCCACCTGCGCTGCGAGGTCTCCGATCATCGCGACGCCGCCCGGCCTTCGGGTGCCGTGCGCGGCCAGGATCAGCTCCATCCCGCGCCGCCCGGCGGGTCGATGGCCAGCCGGTAGCCCCGCTTGACCACCGTTGCGATGATGTTCTTGTCGCCCAAGGCCGTTCGCAGCCGGAGGACGGCCGTGTCGACGGCGTGCGGATCGTTGCTGCTGCCGGGCAGCACCCGCAACAGTTCGGACCGCGCGACGACGTCGCCGGGCCGTTGCGCCAGCGCGCGCAGCACCGACATCCCCGACGGCGACAGCAGCTTGATGTCACCGTCCACCAGCACGCACGTTCCGCGGATGTCGATCGTGTGGCCGGCGACCTGCACGGTGGACGATCCCAGCTGCGGCAGCTCCTCGGCGATGTGGCGGGCCAAGGCGCCCAACCGCATTCGCGCGGGCGACGACGTCGGGACACCTTTGCGGATCAGCGGTTTGGAGGTCACTGGGCCGACGCACATCGCGTGCACGTCGGTGCGCAGGGCGTCCAGCACCTGGTCCTCGACGGCCAGGTCGCGACTGCGCTCCAGCACCGCCGCCGCCGCGGGCGCCGACGTGAACGTGACCGCGTCGAACTGCCGCCGCGCGATCCCGGTCACCAGCAAATCGAAATCGCCGCCGAGCGGAGTCGACTTCCACCGGTACACCCGGATGGGCACCACCTCCGCGCCGGCGAAACGCAGGCCGCCGATGAACTCCGGGAACGGGTCCCAGGCGTCGGCGGCGCCGTGCAGCTGGATGGCGATGCGCATCCCGGACACACCCGACTCGAGCAGATACTCGAGCACCTCCTGTGAGGATTCGGACTCAGGAGACCACTCCTCGTGCAGCCCGGCGGCGCGCACCGCGCCCGTGCCCTTGGGCCCCCGCGACACGATCCGGGTCTTCGACAACGACGCGATCAGCTGGTTGGCCAGCCCCCATCCCTCGGCGGCGGCCAGCCAGCCGCGGAATCCGATGCCGGTATGCACCACCAGGATGTCGGGCGGCTGCGCGATCAAAGCTTCAGTGTGGCTTTGTAATTCGTCGTCCTCGGGCAGCGCGATCATGTTGATCGCGGGCGCGCTGCAGACCTCCGCGCCCTGCCTGCTCAGCAGTGCGCAGAGTTCCTCCGCGCGCCGGGATGATGTAACCGCGACCCGGTAGCCGGCCAGCGGCGTGGACCTCGGCTGAGCCATAAGACCTGTGTATGCCTGTGACGTTTCCGCTGCGTTACCACGCAATTGCTGCAGCATTGCCCTTGTTGCGACGGCCATCACACCCGGGCGTGATCTGCTAAGGGGACGGTTTTCGGCGCGCTGGGGCGGCGCACGTACAGCGTCCAGGTGAGGGTTGCGGCGACCACATAGGACGCCAAAAACACCCAGTAGGCCGACGTTTCGGTGCCGCTGTTGAGGTAGGACTCGCGCAGCGCCAGGTTGATCCCGACTCCGCCCAGCGCGCCGACCGCCGAGCAAAAGCCGATCAGCGATCCCGACATCGCCCGCGACCAGTGACGGCGCTCGGCATCGGGAAGGTCCAGCCCCCGGCTGCGCGCCTCGAAGATGGACGGGATCATCTTGAACACCGACCCGTTGCCCATGCCCGACAAGACGAACAGCGCGATGAAGCCGATCACGTAGCCGGTCATCGTCGTCGAGCCGCCGCCGGGACGGCCGTCGACGGTGCTGATGGCGACCAGCAGCCCGGCGCCCACGATCATGCCGCCCAGCACGCCCAGGGTGACGCGGCTGCCGCCCAGGCGGTCGGCCAGCCGGCCGCCGTAGATGCGGGCCAACGAGCCCAATAACGGCCCCACGAAGGCGATCTGCGCGGCGTGCAGCGACGCGTGCTTGGCGGTTTCGCCGCCCGCCTGGAAGTTGACCTGCAACACCTGGCCGAACGCGAACGCGAACCCGATCCACGAGCCGAACGTGCAGATGTAGAGCAGCGAGATCACATAGGTGTCGCGCTCGAACAGGACCGAACGCATCGTGCCGACCTCGATCCCGTGGTCGAGGTTGTCCATGAACAGCGCCGCCGCGACGCCGACGATCGCCAGCAACACGAGGTACACGGCGCACACCCAGTAGGGCGCTTCATGGCCGGCGGTCGCGAGCACCAGCAGACCGATCAGCTGGATGACGGCAACCCCGAGGTTGCCGACGCCGGCGTTGATCGCCAGCGCCGCGCCCTTGAGGCGCTGCGGGTAAAAGGCATTCACGTTGGCCAGCGACGCCGCGTAATTGCCGCCGCCCAGGCCGGTCAGCGCCGCGCACACCACATACGGCCACAGCGGTAGGCCGGGATGGGCCATCAGCACGATGGTGCCGACCGTCGGGATCAACAGGACGAACGCCGAGAAGGCCGTCCAGTTGCGCCCGCCGAAGGTGGCGATGCCCAACGTGTACGGGATGCGCGCACAGCCGCCCACCAGGGTGGCGACGGCGCCGAGCAGCAACTTGTCGCCGGCCGAGAAGCCGTAGACGGATGCCGGCATGAACAGTGTCATCACCGGCCAGAGGGTCCAGATCGAAAAAGCGACGTGGTCACCCGCGACCGTGCAGAGCAGGTTGCGGCGGGCGATGTTCTTGTCGCCGGCCTCCCAGGCCGCCGCGTCCTCCGGATTCCAGTCCGTGATGCGGTGATTACGGCCCATGCGAATGTGCACCTTTCGTCGACGGCGGGATATCGCGAACAGGCTTGGGCCGCCGTGTATTTCGATGCTCACATTTGGCGCGCGAGCCAGTCAACTCGATTCGACCGATATCGCCTGAAAGTTGAATCCCAGTTATCTGGTAACTAGCTGAGGGCAATTCGGCGGGCGCGTGATTTGAAGCGGCCGCGGGATTTATTGTGAGCTGCAATACATTCCGCGCGCGCGACCGCACTGACTACCAAACGTCGCCCGCCCGCCAGTCGCACATCAACTCGGCTGCGGGGTCCAGGCTCACCTCGACCGGCAGGACGAACACCGCGCCGTCGTCGTCGGGCGTGCGGATCGGGCCGGTCGGGGCCAGCACCGACGTCGGGCCGCGCCACGGCACCCAGCCCCGCGCCGCGTATATCCCGCGCGCGACGTCGGTCGAACTGACCGCACCCACCCGGTAGGCCCCGCGGATCACCTGCTCGACGCCGTCCATCAGGGCGTGCACCAGCCCCTGGCCGCGGAAGTCCTCCCGCACCGCGACCCCCTCGACGTAGCCGCACCGCAGCGCGTCGCCGCGGTAGAGCAACCGCCGCTGGACCACGGCGGCGTGCGCGATGATCGCGCCGTGCTGCCAGATCAGGGCGTGCATGCCGCCCAGCGAGTGCTCCCAGTCGTCGGCGGTGAAATCCCCGGCGAACGCGGCCGTGACCATCTGGCGGACGCGCTGACGGGTCTCGACGTCGAGATCGGCGGTGTGGACCAGGCGGGCGGTGTGGACCCGGGTTTGCACCCTCTTTGTCTACCAGCCTTGCCGAGGCCGCGCCCAGTGCAGGCGCACGTACTGGCCCGGTCGCACCTGCGCGATCTTGTCGGCGTCCTCGTCGGTGACCACGCCGATCACCGGGTACCCGCCGGTGACCGGGTGATCGGGTCCCAGGATCACCGGTAATCCGTTGGGCGGCACCTGGATTGCGCCGCGGGTGGCGCCCTCGCTGGGCAGCTGCCGGTCGGGCCAGCGGTGCTGCAGCGGGCGGCCCTCCAGCCGCATCCCGACCCGGTCGCTGCGGTTGGAGGCCATCCAGATCGTGTGCACCAGGGCGTCGGGATCGGTGAACCAGTCGTCGCGCGGGCCGGGCACCACCTGCACCTCGACCAGGTGCTCGTTGATCGCCGCCACCGGTGCCTGGTCCAGCTCGGGGTAATCCTCGGTGTGCTCGCCGACCGGTAGCCGGTCGCCGCTGTGCAGCGGCGCCGGGCCGATCGCCGACATCACGTCATAGCTGCGCGAACCCAGGACTGGCTCCACGCAGATCCCGCCGCGCACCGCCAGGTACGTCCGCAGCCCGGCGCGCGGGGCGCCCAGCGAGATCACCTGCCCCTCGCGGACGTGGTGAATGCTGTTGGTGCCGAACTTGATTCCGTTCACGGTGGGGTCGGTGTCGGCGCCCGTCACCGCGATGTCGACGTCGCCGCCGCGGACGCGGGCGGAAAAGCCGCCGAAGGTCACTTCGACGGTGGCGCGGTCGTCGGGGTTGGCGACCAGCCGGTTGGCGAGCGTGTGCGCGCGGCGGTCGGCGGCCCCGGACCGGCTGACGCCGAGGTGGGCCAGCCCCGGGCGGCCGAGGTCCTGGACGACGGCGAACGGTCCGGTGCGCAGGATTTCCAAGGTCGGCACGGCTATCTCCTTGCTCAGACGGCGCGGAACTGAACCCACATGCCCCGGGTCAGCAGGGCCGGGTTAGGCCGGTCGAGGTCCCACAGGACGGCGTCGGTGTGGCCGATGAGCTGCCAGCCGCCGGGCGACTGCCGGGGATATACCGCGCTGAACTCGCCGGCCAGGCCGACCGAACCGGCCGGCACCGACGTCCGCGGCTCCGCCCGGCGCGGCACCCGCAGCCGCGCGTCGCCGTCGACCAGGTACGCGAAACCCGGTGCGAAGCCGCTGAATCCGACCCGCCACGGGGTGGCGGTGTGGGCGTCGATCACCTGCGCGGTGGACAGCCCGGTGTGGTCGGCGACCTCGGCGAGATCCGGGCCGTCGTACACCACGTCGATCACCACGTCGGCCCGGCGGTCCGCCGGTGCGCCGGCATCGGCGGTGACCCGCATCCTGCGCAGCCGCTGCCGGGTGACTCCCTGCCGGCGGGGGCTGTCGAGCTTGACCAGCACGGTGCGGGCGGCGGGGACGACGTCGACGACGCCGGGCAGCGCCGCGGCGGCCAACGCGTCCACCCACGCCAAGACCTCGGCGGTGCTGCCGCATTGAAGCATCAGCGCATGGTCGCCGTAGTCGAACACGGTGTTGCCGACCAGGTCGGTCGACACCTCCTGGGAGAGGCCGCTGCCTATATCCGTCACGCTCATTACTGAACGGTAACCCCGGCATCCGTGCAGGCGGGAGGGAATGCGGGCGGATTTTCGAGCACTGCCAGAGGTGCCTTAACGAACGCTCAAACAGCCGGGATTCAGCCCAGGACCTTGGCGATCAGCGGCGGCAGTTGATCGGCGACCAACGGGTAGCTCAGGGGAGAAGCGAACGCGATCGCGCCGGTGAGATCCTTGGTGGTGAAGACGTGGCGGTTCTGCGCGGTCGCCAGCGAGCCGGCGACGTCGGGGTCGGCCAGCAGCGCCTTCTGGTCGTCGGGGCTCTCGGTTGTCCAGATCACCACGTCGGCGGAATCCAGCACCGCCTTGATCTGATCGCGGGGGATGACGGCGCGGTGATCGCTGCCGAACGGCTTGATGCTGTCGGCGATGACGAGTCCCATCTGGTTCAGGAAATCGGTCCGCCAGCCCGCCAGGGTCGCCACCACCGTGCCCTGCCACAGGGTGCCCTGCATGAGCAACGCCTTCTTGCCCGTCCACTGCTGGTTCTTTTGCGCGACGGCGGTGAATTGCTTGTCGACGCCGTCGATCAGGGACTTCATCTTGTCGGCCTGGAACACCGCCTGGCCGACGGCGGTGGCCTGCTCCTTCCACGGCTCGAAGAACGCGTCGCCGTCCGACTGCGCGAGGGTGGGCGCGATCGCCGACAGCTTCTGGTAGGTGTCGGCGTCCAGGCCGGCGTTGATGGCCACGATCAGGTCCGGTTTCAGGCCCGCGATCTGGTCGACCGGAATGCCGTTGTCCAGGTTCAACACCACGGGCTGGGCGCCGCCGAGCTTGGGCTGCGCCCAGGGCCACACCGCGAACGGCTGATCGCCGAACCAGTTGGTCACCGCGATCGGGACCACGCCCAGGGCCAGCAGGTCGTCCTGCTCGGTATAGCCGGCGCTGACCACGCGCTTGGGCGGCTCCTTGATGACGGTCTGACCGAACAGGTGGGTGACGGTCACCGACCCACCCGGGGCGGCACCCGGCGACGGTTTGCGCGAACAGGCCGCCAACACTCCGGCGAACCCGGCCGAACCGGCGGCCGCGGCCATCCCCGCAGCCCCCGTGAGCTGCAGGAATCCCCGTCGATCCCATCCGTGTCGCATCGCGTGAGATTATCGCTTTCTTCGCTCGGACCCGCGTCGCCGCGCGGCTCATCCCCTGCGCGGCCCTTCGTAGCCCACCCACGGGCTGTAGTCGGCGATCAGCTCCTCCTGTGGCGGGCGCCGGTCGGCCGGCACGTGCTGCAGGTTGATCCGGATCCGGTACCAGATCGAACTCGGCCCGCGCATGCCGTCGACCAGGACGTCGGCCGGCCGCAGCAGCGCGGCCGCTTCGGGATGGCGGTCGCGCCAGGTGTCCAGCGCCGCCATCGCCTCGTCTTTGGTCTTGGTGCGGGCGATCTCGATGAGCGGCTTCGACGAGACGCGCCCGCTCTCCGTGCGGCTCCCCGATCCCCGCGGCGCGCGCTCGGGCGGCCCCAACTCCTCGGCCAGCATCAGCAGCCGATCCAGCTCGCCGACCGCGTCGTCCATGCCCTCCCACGGGTCGCCCAGCTCGGCGAACCGGGCGGGCACCGTGTCGATGGTGAACGCCGCCGGGTCGCAGCCGGCGACCTCGTCCCAGTGCAGCGGCGTAGACACCCGGGCATCCGGGGTGGCGCGCACGGAGTAGGCCGACGCGACGGTGCGGTCCTTGGCGTTCTGGTTGAAGTCGACGAACACGCCCTCGCGCTCCTCCTTCCACCAGCGGCTGGTCGCCGCGTCGGGAATGCGCCGCTCGACCTCGCGCGCGACGGTCTGCGCGGCCAGCCGCACCTGGCGGAACTCCCAGCGCGGGGCGATCCGGGCGTAGATGTGAAAGCCCCGGGACCCCGACGTCTTCGGCCACGCGGTCAGGCCGTAGTCCTCCAAGACGTCGCGGGCCACCAATGCGACGTCGACGATGCGCCGCCACGCCACGCCCGGCATCGGGTCCAGGTCGACGCGCAGTTCGTCGGGGTGATCGAGGTCGCCGGCGAGCACCGGGTGCGGGTTGAGGTCCACGCAACCCAGGTTGATCACCCACGCCAGCCCGGCGGCGTCGCGGACGACGGCCTCCGCCGCGGAAGTGCCCCGGGCATAGTGCAATTCGGCGACGTCGACGTAGTCCGGCCGGTTTGCCGGCGCCCGCTTCTGGAACACGGCCTCTTGCGAGATGCCCTTCACGAAGCGCTTGAGAATCATGGGGCGTCCGGCCACGCCGCGCAGCGCCCCGTCGGCGACGGACAGGTAATAGCGGACCAGGTCGAGCTTGGTGTGGGGCCCCGAGCCGCCGTGGCTTTCGAAGACCACTTTGTCGGGGTGGGTGATGGTGACCTCGTGCCCGGCCACCTCCATTCCCACCGGGCCGGTCATGTTCATCATCGTAGGTCGGGGGGTATTAACTAGTGGCACTGCGACCTACGTCACATAGGGTGGAATTCATGCCTAACCTCATCGGCCTGCCCGGCCAGGCTGTCTCCAAGATTCAGCAGTACCTCGAGCGGGGCTCGGCCGAACTGCACTACGTGCGCAAGATCTTCGAATCGGGTGCGTTCCGGATCGAGCCGCCGCAGAACTACGCGGCGATGGCCGCGGAGATCTACAAGTGGGGCGAGTTCGGCATGCTGCCCTCGCTCAACGCGAGACGCCATCCGGATCGCGCGGCCTGCATCGACGAGGAGGGCGAGTTCACCTATCGCGAGCTCGACGACGCCACGCACGCGGTGGCCAACGGCCTCATCGAGAAGGGTGTCAAGGGCGGCGACGGCGTCGCGATCCTGGCCCGCAACACCCGCTGGTTCCTGATCGCCTACTTCGGCGCCGCCCGGGTGGGCGCCCGCATCATCCTGCTCAACAGCGAGTTCTCCGGCCCGCAGATCAAGGAGGTGTCGGAGCGCGAGGGCGCCAAGCTGATCATCTACGACGACGAATACACCAAGGCCGTCAGCAAGGCCGAGCCGGAGCTGGGCAAGCTGCGGGCGCTGGGATCCAATCCCGACGCGGACGAGCCGTCCGGCAGCGACGACGAGACGCTGGCCGACCTGATCGAGCGCAGCAGCTCCGAGCCCGCCCCGAAGGCGAACAAGCACTCGTCGATCATCATCCTGACCAGCGGCACCACCGGCACCCCCAAGGGCGCGAACCGCAGCACCCCGCCGACGCTGGCGCCCATCGGGGGGATCCTGTCGCACGTGCCGTTCAAGGCCGGCGAGGTGACCTCGCTGCCGGCGCCGATGTTCCACGCGCTGGGTTTTCTGCACGGCACCCTCGCGATGTTCCTCGGCTCGACCCTGGTGCTGCGGCGTAAATTCAAGCCGCCGCTGGTGCTGGAGGACATCGAGAAGCACAAGGTGACGGCCATGGTCGTCGTCCCCGTGATGCTGTCGCGCATCCTCAACGCGCTCGAGAAGATGGATGAGAAGCCCGACCTGTCCAGCCTGAAGATCGTGTTCGTGTCCGGCTCGGCGCTCGGGTCGGAACTGGCGGAGCGCGCGCTCAAGGACCTGGGCCCGGTGATCTACAACATGTACGGCTCGACCGAGATCGCCTTCGCCACCATCGCCGAGCCCAAGCACCTGGAATTCAATTCGTCGACGGTCGGGCCGGTCGTCAAGGGCGTCAAGGTCAAGATCTTCGACGACAACGGCAAGGAGTTGCCGAAGGGTGAGGTGGGCCGGATCTTCGTCGGCAACGCCTTCCCGTTCGAGGGATACACCGGCGGGGGCAAGAAGCAGATCATCGACGGGCTGTTGTCCTCGGGCGACGTCGGCTACTTCGACGAAAACGACCTGCTCTACATCAGCGGGCGCGACGACGAGATGATCGTCTCCGGCGGCGAGAACGTCTTCCCGGCCGAAGTCGAGGACCTCATCACCGGACATCCGGACGTCGTGGAGGCCACCGCCATCGGGGTGGAGGACGAGGAGTGGGGCCACCGGCTGCGCGCGTTCGTGGTCAAGAAGGAAGACGCCGACCTGGACGAGGACACCGTCAAGCACTACGTCCGCGACCACCTCGCGCGCTACAAGGTGCCCCGCGAAGTCGTGTTCCTCGACGAGCTGCCGCGCAACCCCACGGGCAAGGTCCTCAAGCGCGAGCTCCGCGAGATGGAGATCGACTGACCAGCTCCCGGTGGAGCCGGGGGATCATCTGCGGGCTTGGATGGCGCGGATGATCTGGGCGGAGAGCTTGGGGTCGATCAGCAGCTGATCGACGAGCGCCGTGAGCACCTCTTGCCCGGTCACGCGGGCGACCCCGATGCGGTCGGCGGCCTCGCGCTGCCAGACGTCGAGCGCGCGGTGCGTGGCCAGCGGCAGGTCGACGGTCCGCCGGGTTCGCCGGCCGCCCGCCGGCTGGGCGGGGGCCTCCCCGAGCATGTTGAGGCGCTGGGTCGGGCCGGTCTGGTCGGGCCGCGGCGGCTTGGCGGCGTAACGGGCGAACCGGTTCGGGCTGGACTCGTTGCGGTTGGGGTTGATCGTCATCGCGGCGACCCCTCTCTGGGGTGCAAGTCAGTAGATCCGCTTCTCAGTATGCGCTTCGTCGAGCACCTCTATTGATATCACCCCGTCCGGCCCGCCCGGCGCGCCGGACCGACCCGGCGCGTCGCGGCGGCGCGCGGCAAAATAGCCGGGCCCAAATTCACGCCGTTTCATGAAATTGCGACTTCCTTAAGTAATTACTTTCGCATTCACTTAGGTACTGATCTCAGTAGACCGCTTTTGAGCAGGTGAAATTGGTGATCCGCAGATACTGATCCAGTAAATCCGCAAAGATTAATCTGTACGACACCATTATCCGGGCCGCTAATCGGCCGCGCTAGATATAGGTCACATCGATTGGCTTTTTTTGTGTAGGAATCGCAGAATATGGATATTCGTTATCTGACGTATTGGGTTTCAGGCTTCTTGTTCAACAACGTGGTAAGGAGCTCACAGATGTTGAATTCACTGGGTTCGATCCGCAAGGCCGCGCTCGCCGCGGTGGGCTCCGGCGCGGTGGCGGGGGCGCTGCTGTTCGGCGGCGCGCCCATCGCGCAGGCCGCCCCGCAGCCCGGCCCCGGCATCAGCTTCGACACGGTCGGCCCGCACGGTGGTCCGGACCTCCCGCTCAAGCCCGGCGGGGGCGGCGGCGGCCACGGTGGCTGGAACGGCCCCGGCGGCGGCGGTCACGGCGGATGGTCCGGCCACGGCGGCTGGGGCGGCCCGGGCGGCTGGAACGGTCACGGCGGCTGGAACGGTCACGGCGACTGGGGCCACGGCGGCAATTGGGGTCGCGGCGGTTGGTGGGGCCCGCGCGGCGGCGACTGGGACCGCGGCCGCTGGTGGGGTCCGCGCGGCGGCGACTGGGACCGCGGCGTGTGGGGCCACCCCGGTTGGGGCAACGGCGGTTGGGGCCCTCCGGGCCTGGGCTACCGCCCGTGGTGGCCGCTGTGGAACTGGTGGTGGTGATCTAGCCGCCGCAAAGACCCGGGTCATGCCGACCTGACAGACGTGCGTCAGGTCGGCATGACCCGTTCGAGGTGATTACGGGTCGCGGGGCAGGCCCAGCAGCCGTTCGGCGATGATGTTGAGCTGGACCTCCGAGGTGCCCCCGTAGATGGTGGTGGCCCGGCTGGCCAGCAGATACTCGCCCCACTTGCCCGGCAGCTGGCTGGTGTCCCCGATCGCGGCGTCGGTGCCGAACGACGACACCGCGAACTCGGCGTACCCCTGACCGGTGCGCATCGACAAAAGCTTGGAGATCGCGGCGGAGGGCATCGCGTCCCCGCCGGCCAGCGTCAGCAACGTCGAACGCAGGTTCAGCACCTTGGCGGCGTGACCCTCCGCGATCAGTTGCCCGGCCCGGTGCTGGCCCACCTGATCGAACTGCCCGTCGCGGACGAACTCGACGAACTCGGGAAGCGTCGCAAGGAAGTTCGCGTCGCTGCTGCCGATCGACACCCGCTCCGCCGTCAGGGTGTTGCGGCTGACCTCCCAACCCCGGTTGACGTCGCCGAGCACATATTCGTCGGGCACGAACACGTCGTCGATGTAGACGGTGTTGAAGAATTCCTGGCCGGTCAGCTCGCGCAGCGGCTTCACCGTGACGCCGTCGCTGCGCATATCCAGCAGGAAATAGGTGATGCCGTTGTGCTTCGGCGCGCTCGGGTCGGTCCGCGCCAGCAGCGCGCCCCACTGCGAGTACTGGGCGGCGGTGGTCCAGATCTTCTGCCCGGTGATGCGCCAGCCGCCCTCGGCCCGGGTGGCCTTGGTGGTCAGTCCGGCGAGGTCCGATCCGGCGCCCGGCTCGGAAAACAGCTGGCACCAGATCATTTCGCCGCGCATCGTCGGCGGCAGGAACCGCTGCTTCTGCTCCTCGGTGCCGAACGCGACGATCGACGGGATGATCCAGGCCGCGATGCCGACCTGCGGCCGCTTGACCCGCCCGGCGGAGAACTCCTGGGCGATGATGATCTGCTCCACCGGGCCGGACGCCCGGCCCCACGGCTTGGGCAGGTAGGGCAGCACCCAGCCGCCCTCCGCGATCGCCACCCTGCGCGGCTCGCGGTCCATCTCCTTGAGCGCGCTGACCTCCGCGCGAATCTCGGCCCGCAGCTTTTCGGTGTCGGGATCCAGGTCGATGTCCACCGCGCGCATTCCCGTCGTGGTCGCGGTGTCCACGACTCGTTGCGGGTATTCCGAGCTGCGGCCGAAGGACGCGGCCAACATCAGTGCCCGGCGGTAATAGACGTTCGTGTCGTGCTCCCAGGTGAACCCGATCCCGCCGTGCACCTGAATGCAGTCCTGCGCGCAGCGTTGGGCTGCGGCCGGCGCCAGCGTCGCCGCCACGGCCGCGGCGAACTCGACCTTGGAAGACGCTATGTCCCACCCGTTCTCGCGGGCCTCGTCCAGCGCGCGGGCGGCATCCCACGCCGCCGCGGTGGCCCGCTCGGTGTCGGCGATCATCTCCGCGCACTTGTGCTTGATGGCCTGGAACTGGCCGATCGGCCGACCGAACTGCTCGCGGATCTTGGCGTACTGCGACGCGGTGTCGGTTGCCCACCGCGCCACGCCGATGGCCTCGGCCGACAGCAGCGTCACCATCAGCGCGTGCGCGGTGGCCATGGTCAGGTTGCTCAACACGACGTCGTCGGTCACCTCGACGGCGTTGGCCCGCACGTGCGCGATCGGGCGCAGCGGGTCAATGCTTTTCACCGGCTCGATCTCGAGCTGCTCGGCGCGCAGCACCACCCATTCCTCGCCGCTGTCGATCGCGACCGGGAGCACCAGCAACGACGCCTGCGCGGCGCCCGGGACCGCGCGGACCTCGCCGCGGATCACCAGTGCGTCCCCCTGGCGGGTGGCGGTCAGCGCACAGCACTCCATCGCGTAGGCGGCGATCGCCGCGCCCGACGCCAGCTCGGAGAGCACCTTGGCCTCGGGGTCGTGCGCGGAGATCAGCGCGCTGGCGATCGCCGACGGCACGAACGGCCCCGGCACCGCCCCGTAGCCGAACTCGGCCAGCACGATGGCCAATTCGAGGATGCCGAAGCCCTGCCCGCCCACCGATTCCGCGAGATGCACGCCCTGCAGGCCCTGTTCGGCGGCGGCCTGCCAGTACGGCGGGGGATTCACCAGGTTTTCCAGGGGTGTTTCCATCGCCTTGTGCAGCACCTCGGAAGGCGCGACCCGCGCCACCAGGGATCGCACCGAGTCGGCCAGGTCTTGATGCTCAGGAGTGATTGCGATCGGCATTGGTCGCCTTTCTCGGCCTTTGCTGGCTCACGTTTCGGCCAGCGCCTTCCAAGCTAACAACCAGTCGGTTGGTTGACTACATGGGCCAGCGGTTGCCCGTCGCGCAGCCGGCGGCAGTTCCCGACGGCCTCCGTCAGGTACCGGCGCATGGTGTCGGCGGTGTACCAGGTGACGTGCGGCGTCAGCACCACGTTGTCCAGCGCCAGTAACGGGTTATCGGGGGCCACCGGCTCCGCCTCGAAAACGTCGAGCCCCGCCGCGGCCAGCCGCCCGTCCCGCAGCGCGTCGACCAGGGCGCTCTCGTCGACCACCGCACCGCGGGAGGTGTTGACCAGCACCGCATTTGGCCTCATCCGGGCCAGCGCGTCGCGGTCCAGCAGGTGATGTGTCTGCGCGGTCAGCGGCAGGTGCAGCGAGACGATGTCGCTGGCGGCCAGCAGGTCGGGCAGCGGCCGCCAGCCGGGCCGGCCGTCGTCGCGGGTGCTGGTGTGCAGCACGCCCGCCCCCATCGCCGCGACGATGTCGGACACCCGTTTGGCGATGTTGCCGTACCCGACCAGCCCGACGGTACAGCCGCCGATGTCGCGCACCGTCTCGCCCAGCGCCGGATCCGCCGGCCAGCCCCCGCCCTCGCGGACCGCACGGTCCAGCCCCGGCAGCCGGCGCAACGCCGCCAGCATCAGCAGCACCGCGCCCTCGGCCACCGACGGTGCGTTGGCGCCCGGCATGTTGGCGACCGCGATGCCGCATTCCGTCGCCGTCGGCACGTCGATCGTGTTCACCCCGGCCCCGAGCTTGTGCACCAGCCGCAGCCTGGTCCCGCGCCGCAGATCGGCGCCCGACAGCGGCCGCAGCACGTGCCAGATCACGTCCGCGTGCGGCAGCTCTCGGTAAAATCCCTCGTCGTCGTCCTCGGCGCACCATCGCACGTCAAGCCAATCCGATTCTGGCGCAACGAAGTCGAGAACCTTTTCGCCGGGAACGAAATGGGCGAGAACTCTCAGCGCCACCTCTTGGTGATCCACCTGGCGATGGTATCGGCCTGCTCGCTGCGCGCGCCCGGGGTGGTGAAGTAGTGGTCGCTGTCGATCGAGGCCTGCGTCTTGTCGGTGCTGGCGAGCGCGTCGTAGATGCGCTGGGCGTCCGACGGGAAGACGCCGGTGTCCGCGTCAGCGTTGATCACCAGGGCCGGGGAGGTGATGCGTGCCAGGTGTGGCTCGGCGCGGGTTTGCGCCACCCGCAGGCTCCACATGCCCAGCCAGTTGCGCAGGGTGCAGGCGGCGGCGATGCCGTGTGCGGACCGGTTCGCCTTGGCGGGGACGCCCGCGTAACACAGGTTCGGTTGGCGCTTCGTCGGCTCGATGCTGGGATCGACCATGCGGGGATCGGCCCAGGTGCGCATCACCGTGAAGGGGCGGTCCGAAAAGCCCACGGCGCGAACCCGTTTGAGCTCCCGCTCGGCCCAGTCGGTGATGGCGTGGTTGCGAGCGATCTGGGCGTCGCGGTAGCGAGCGATGAACTCGGGCGAGTAGGGCGGGCCGTTGCGCTCGTCGAACATGTCGAGGTCGGCATCGGTGGCGACCGGGTCGTTCTCGTCGACGACGGCGGCGTCCATCCATGCCGTCAGGACGTCGGGGCGGCCGGGGTGGGCGGCCGTGGCGACGTAGCCGTCGGCGGGGATCAAGTCGGTGAGCCCGGCCGCAGGACGCATGCCCTCCAGGGGGGTCACGTGCGGTTCGAGCGCCTGCGCCTGATAGGCGGCCATCAGCGAACCGCCGCCCGAATTGCCGAGCAGCACAACGTAGTCCACGCCCTGCACCTCGCGCAGCCAACGCACCCCCACGCCGATGTCAACCAGCGCGTGGTCCAGCAGGAAGCTGCTTTCGAAGCCGCGGAACCTGGTGTTCCAGCCCAGGAATCCGATGCCGCGGGTGGCGATGTAGTCGGCGAGATAGTGTTCGGCGAAGTCGATCTGGTAGTGCGTGGCGATCATCGCCACCTTGGGCTTGCGTCCCACCGCGCGGTGGTAGAGCCCCTGGCAAGGGTGCCCGCCTGCACCGGCCCGGCCCGCGGTGGGCGAGGGCAGCCCGACGAATTCCTGCATCACGCCCGCGGCGCCGTTCTGACGGGTCAATTCGACTTCCCTCCGTCGCCGTAGATGGCTCGGTAGTAGATGTTGGCCAGCGTCCGGATGCAGGCGGCGTCGTCGGGGTCGCCCGGCCCGCCCAGTTTCGCGTAGCAAAAATGCGTGAACATGCCCAGAACCGCCTCGGCGATCAGCTCCGGATCGTCGTCGGTGCAGTAACCCTCGGCCTGGGCGCGCCGGACCGATTCGCTGATGAATGCTATTGGTATTGAGCATATTTCGGCCCAGTACCGTGCGAAGTCGTCGTTGACCATCGCCAGCTGGTAGACGCTGATCATCTCGGCGAGCCGGTTGCGGTAGGTCCACCACTGCGCGGCGGCGACCTCGTACGCGCGCTCGCGGTCGGACAGGCCGTGCGCGGTCACCGAACGCGCGCGCTCGGTGATCTCGTCGCGGAACCGCAGGGCCCATTGATGGACCATCGCCTCTTTGGAATCGTAGTAGTTGTAGAACGACGCGGACGAGCGGCCCGCCTCGGCGGCGATGTCGGCGATGGTCGTCGCCAGAATGCCTTTGCGGGCGATGACCGTTCGGGCGGCCATGTCGATCGCGGCCTGAGTTCGCCTGCCGCGGTGCGTCGGAAACGCCGGTTGGGGGTTGGGTCGCTCAGCAGGTTCGGCCGCGGTGGACAATAGTGCAAACCTCCTGGAGCGGAACTGAACCTGATGTTAGATTCAGATTTGGCTCTTCGCCAGGCTTTCGCGGATTGATAGGAGCCGCACGATGATCAAGCCGCACAACGCCAACACGGAATTCGAGCTGGGCGGGATTAACCACGTTGCGCTGGTGTGTTCGGACATGGCGCGGACCGTGGATTTTTACTCCAACATCCTCGGCATGCCGCTGATCAAATCGCTCGATCTGCCCGACGGTGCCGGCCAGCACTTCTTCTTCGACGCGGGCAATGGCGACTGCGTCGCGTTCTTCTGGTTCGCCGACGCCGCCGATCGGGTGCCCGGCATCTCGTCGCCGGGCGCCATCCCGGGCATCGGCGACATCACCAGCGCGGTGAGCACCATGAACCATCTGGCATTCCACGTGCCCGCCGAGAAGTTCGATGCCTACCGCCAGCGGCTCAAGGACAAGGGCGTGCGGGTCGGGCCGGTGCTCAACCACGACGAAAGCGAGCGCCAGGTCTCGGCGACCGTGCATCCCGGGGTCTACGTGCGCTCGTTCTACTTTCAGGATCCCGACGGCATCACGCTGGAATTCGCCTGCTGGATAAAGGAATTCACGAGCAGCGACAACAAGGCCATCCCCAAAACCGCGGCCGACCGGCGGCCCCCGGTGGACGCCGTACGCTGAAAGGGCAAGACCGTGCTGGAGCCGGGGGATGTCCATGACGACGAGCGGCATATTGTCAGACGCTCAGATCGCCGCGCTGACGCCCGAGCAGCGGCGTGACCTGATCACCCGGCTGGAGCGGCCGCTGAGCGACGTGATCGACCCGGTGCTCCTGAGCCGGATCCGGCGCACCCGCATGAGCCTGATGATCGGTGGCTCGATCGCGATGGTCCCCTGGCTGGGGTACCTGTCCACCACGCTGCCGTCGAACTACGTCGCCCACAACTGGACCGCCACGTGGGTGGGTTTCGACATCCTCTTGGTGGTGTTCATGATCGCGACGGCCGTCCTCGGTTACCTGCGACGCCAACTGGTGGTACTCGCCGCGTTCACCGCGGGCGTGCTGCTGATCTGCGACGCGTGGTTCGACCTGATGACCGCCGGACCCGCCGACGTGCGGGTTTCGGTGGCGACCGCGCTGGGCATCGAGGTGCCGTTGGCGTTCCTGCTCATCCGCGGCGCGATACGCATCATGCGGCTCACGATGATGCGCTTGTGGCTCCTGGACCCCCGGATGCGGCTGTGGCACCTGCCGCTGTTTCCTTGAGCCGGTACAGGTTTGGGTTGGTGAGCTCGTCGAGCAGCGACGCCAGGTGATCGACGAGCTGGTCGGGCTCCAGTTGGACGTCACCGGCCAGCCAGGCGCTGATGGTCTGCCCGACGCCGCCCACGGCGAAGTGCGCCGCGGCCTTGACGCGGTCGTTCGCCGGCGCCCGCAACGTGTCGACGGCATGCTGGCCGGACAGCATCGCGAAAAGCGCGCTGGACTCGGCGCGCTTGCGCACGATCACCGGGTCGCCAAGCTGCGTGTTGAAGAGCAGCCGCCCGATGCGGGCGTCGCCGGCGACGGTCCGCACGATGTTTGCCATCCCCGCGCGGGTCTGCTCGTGCGCCGGCACCGCCGCCACGGCCGCCTGGGTGGTGGCGGCCAGTTCCGCGACCACCCAGTCGAACACCCAGCTGACGAACTGGTCCTTGTCGCTGAAGCTCTCGTAGAAATAACGGGCCGCCAGGCCCGCCCGGTCGCAGATGCCGCGGACGGTCAGCGCGGAGATGTCCTGCTGGTCGGCCCCCAGCAGGTCCAGGCCGGCGGCCAAAAACTGCCGGCGGCGGCCGGCCACCCGCTCGGCGGCGTCGGCGCCGCGATAGGGGCGCGCTTTGGGTGTCTGCGCCATGGGCACCATCTTGACACCGCCGCCGACACGGGACAACATCAGGAAACACACGTTCGCACAATTTGCGCAGGGGGCTTCCGAATGGCGTTGCCGGACTCGATCGGTCATGTGGAGCGCGCCGTCGCAGACGCGCCCCGCCCGGGCCGATACCGCCGTGGGCGCGGCTTGGGCATCGACGAGGGGCTGATGGGTGTGGCGTTGCTGGCCGGGCCCGCCAACGTGATCATGCAGCTGGCGCGTCCGGGCGTCGGATACGGCGTGTTGGAGAGCCGCGTCGAAAGCGGCCGGGTGGACCTGCACCCGATCAAACGGGCGCGCACCACCTTCACCTACCTGGCGGTGGCAACCGCCGGTAGCGACGCCCAGAAAGAGGCCTTCCGCCGGGCGGTCAACCGGGCCCACGCGCAGGTGTACTCCACCCCCGACAGCCCGGTCGCCTACAACGCCTTCGACGTCGACCTGCAGCTGTGGGTGGGGGCGTGCCTGTACAAGGGCGGCGTCGACATCTACCGGACCTTCGTCGGCGAACTGGACGGCGAGGACGCCGACCGGCACTACCGCGAGGGCATGGCCCTGGCCACCACGCTGCAGGTCCCGCCCGAGATGTGGCCGGCGGACCGGGCGGCCTTCGACCGGTACTGGCAGGAGTCGCTGGCCAAGGTGCACATCGACGACGCCGTCCGCGAGTACCTGTATCCCATTGCCGCCGGGCGCATTCGGGGGGTGACGCTGCCTGGCCCGCTGCAGCGCCTGTCCGACGACTTCTCGCTGCTGATCACTACGGGCTTTCTGCCCCAGCGCTTCCGCGACGAGATGCGGCTGCCGTGGGACGCCGCGCGGCAACGCCGCTTCGACCGGCTGATGGCCGTGCTCCGCGCGGTCAACCGCGCGCTGCCGCGCTTCGTCCGGCATTTCCCGTTCAACGTCCTGCTCGCCGACGTGGACCGCCGGATCAGGACGGGGCGGCCACTGGTCTGACGTCCCGCCTCAGCAACAGTGAGTGCCGCGCCAGGCCGCACGGCCTTCCCTTACTGCCGCGGCGGCGATCACCAACGCGGCCACGGGGTCGGCCCACGACCAGCCGAATAGTGAATTCAGCAGCAGGCCCACCAGCAGGACACCGGACAGGTAGGTGCATAACAGGGTCTGTTTGGAGTCGGCGACCGCGGTGGCCGACTCCAACTCCCGTCCGGCCCGCCGTTGCGCGAACGACAGCGCCGGCATGACCACCAGCGACACCGCGGCCATACCCATTCCGACCGTCGAGTGCGCGGCCGCTGCCCCGGCGACCAGCGATCGCGCCGACTCGACGCCCACATAGGCGGCCAACGCGAAGAAGGACATCGCGATCGCCCTCAACGCCGCTCGTTCGCGCGCCGCAGGGTCGGCGCCGGAGAACTGCCAAGCGACGGCGGCGGCCGACAACACCTCGATCAGGGAGTCCAGCCCAAAACCGATCAGCGCGGTAGACGACGCCGCCGACCCGGCGCCGATGGCGACCGCCGCCTCGGCGAGGTTGTACGTGATGGTCGCCGCCACCAGCATGCGCACTCGCCGCGACAATGCCGTGCGGCGCTGCGTCGTCAGGGTTTTCGGGGTCGGCGCAACGCAGCACTCGTCCGCGCAACGACCTTGATCCCTGGGCGACCTCGGGGAGTGACCATCACTCACGGTGTGCCCGGTGAATGCAGGCTTGCTCGGGGTCGACAGCGAGAACCATCTGGGCCAACTCCGCCAACGCGTGGGCAAGGTGGGCATCGGCCAGCGTGTAGCGGACGTTCCGGCCCTCATAGGTCGCCACCACCAAACCGCACCCGCGCAGGCAGGACAGATGGTTGGAGACGTTCGACTTCGTCAGCCCCAGCTCCGACGCGAGCTGGCCCGGATACATCGCGCCGTCGAGCAACGCCAGCAGGATCCGGCACCGCGTCGGATCCGCCAGCGCCCGTCCCAGCCGCGCCAATGCCAACTCGCGCGATTCAAGGTTCAGCATTGGCTGAACAGTACAGCATCCGTCGATACGAATGGTCGTGTCCGTCCGGAGTCAGTTGTTAACGACAATCATTTTCAGTAAGCTTGGCGACGACCAGCCACAGCCCAGGCGAGGAGTGTCCGTCTATGACCCTGCGGGTCGTGCGCGAAGACGGTGGTGACCTATGACCGCGCCGATTTGGATGGCCTCCCCGCCGGAGGTGCACTCGGCGTTGCTCAGCAGCGGCCCGGGGCCGGGGTCGTTGCTGGCGGCCGCGGGGGCGTGGAACGCGCTGAGCGCCGAATACGACTCGGCCGCAGACGAACTCACCGCGTTGCTGGCGTCGGTGCAGGCCGGTGCCTGGGAGGGGCCCAGCGCCGAGTCCTACGTGGCCGCGAACGCGCCGTATCTGGTGTGGCTTTTGCAGGCCGGCGCGGACAGCAAGGCGGCCGCCGCCCAGCACGAGACCGCGGCCATGGCCTACACCGCGGCGCTGGCCGCCATGCCGACGCTGCCCGAATTGGCCGCCAATCACATCGTCCATGGGGCCCTGGTAGCGACCAATTTCTTTGGGATCAACACGATTCCGATCGCGCTGAACGAGGCCGACTATGTGCGGATGTGGGTTCAGGCGGCGACCACGATGGGCATCTATCAAAGTGTGTCCACCGCGGCGGTGGCGTCGACGCCGCAGACCACCCCCGCGCCGCAGATCCTCAAATCCGACGCGCAGACCCCGGCCCAATCGTGGGCCAACGATTTCGTGCAGGGCATCGCGCAGCAGATCGAGCAGTTCCTGCAGAACCCGCTGGGCCTCCAGCAGCAGATCTCGCAGGCCCTGGGAGACCTGTCCCAGAGCGACAATCCGCTGAGTCTCCCGCAGGGGCTCGTGGATTTCCTGCAGAACAACCTGGGTATCGGGAATGTCCAACTCGCCCACGATCCGTTGGTCGACAACGCGCTGAATCAATTCATCGCGCAGATCCTGCAGAACTACGGAGTGACCTGGCAACCCGCCGAGGGCACGGTCAACGGGCTCGAGTACGACGCATATGCGGACCCGAGCCAGTCGATCTTTTATGTGGTCCGATCCCTGGAAGTCCTCGAAGACTTTGAACAGTTCGGCGTGTATTTGACGCAAAATCCGGTGCAGGCCTTTCAATACCTGGTCAGCCTCGAGCTGTTCGACTGGCCGCTGCACATCGAAACCATTGCTGCCTTCGGGGTCACGCAGCCGGCGGCCGTTGTACTCGCGGCCCCGGCCCTCGCCCCGTTGGGTGCGCTCGGCGGCTTGGGGGGACTGGCCGGCCTGGCAGCCGCGCCCCCACCCGCCGTCGCGCCGACGCCGGCACCCGTGCCCGCCGCGCCGCCGTTGTTGCCGGTCGCGATGGGCCCGACTTTCGCGGCGCCGGCCGCCGCCCCAGCCTCGGCACCTGCGCCCGCGCCCACACCCTCCGCCCCGCCGGCTCCCGCGGGCCCGGCCCCCACGGCACCGCCCGCGGCCGCGGGTCCGCCGGGTTTCTTCCCGCCTTACGCGGTGGGCCCTCCCGGCATGGGATCCGGGTCGGGAATGGGCGCCAGCGCCAGCTCCAGCGCCAAAAGGAAAGCGCCCGAACCGGATTCGGCCGCAGCGGCGGCCGCGGCGTCCGCGCGGGAGGCGGCCCGAGCGCGGCGGCGCCAACGGCAGCGGCAGCGCGGGTACGGCGACGAGTACATGGACATGAATGTCGACGTCGACCCGGACTGGGGTGGACCGCCAGGCGCCGTGACGGGGGCCTCGGAGCGGGGCGCCGGAACGCTGGGGTTCGCCGGCACGGCACCCAAGGAAGCGGTCACCGAGGCGGCCGGCTTGGCGACGCTGGCAGACGAGTTCGGCGGCGGCCCACAGATGCCGATGATGCCGGGCACGTGGGGCCCGGGTGGTGCCCGCGAGGATGCCGAAGGCTTCCCCGACGGCCAGCGACGTGACGGCTAGCGTTGCCGCATCCTGTGGCCGCGCGCTGACATACTGAGGCGATGGCGACGCTGAAGACCCGGCCAAGGTTGCGCGTCGGGTCGATGGAAGTCCTCGTGGGCATCCTGCTCGTCGGCGCTTTCGCGGCGACGAGGCTGCGCAACGCGGTCGCCCTCAGTCCGGCGTTGTCGACCGCTGGAACCGTGTTCTGTGGGGTGTTCGTCCAGGCGGTCCCTTTCCTTGCGCTCGGCGTGGTGGTCAGCGGGCTGATCGCGGTTTTCGTGTCGCCGGAACGATTGGCGCGCTGGCTGCCGCGCCGTTCGGCGGTGGCGGTGTTGGCCGCCGGCGTCGGCGGGGCGGCGTTACCCGGCTGTGAATGCGGTTCCGTTCCGGTGGCGCGGCGACTGTTCGGCGAGGGAGGCGCCACGGGGGCGGCGGCTTTGACCTTCATGCTGGCCGCACCGGCGATCAACCCGGTAGTGCTCGTGGCCACCGCGGTCGCGTTTCCCGGTGTGCCCGGGATGGTCGTCGCGCGCATGGGGGCATCGCTGCTGACCGCGGTGATCATGGGGTGGATCTGGTCACGGTGGGGCCGCGCGGAGTGGATCACCCGCCGGTTGCCCGCTTCGGGTCCCCGGACCGAGTCACGATGGACGGTGTTCACGGAGGCGGCAAGGCACGACTTCCTGCAGGCTGCATCGTATTTGGTGATCGGTGCCGGCGCGGCGGCCGCGCTTCATGTGGTAGTGCCGCGTTGGGTGTTCACGCACCTGGCGTCGAACCTGATCCTGGGTGTCGCGGTGATGGCCGCCCTGGCCGTGGTGCTGGCGCTGTGTTCGGAGGCCGATGCGTTCGTGGCCGCCAGCATGATCATGGTGCCGCTGCTGCCACGTCTCGTGTTTCTGGTCGTGGGCCCGGCGGTCGACGTCAAACTGTTCGCGATGCAGGCGGGCATGTTTGGCCGGGCCTTCGCGGCCCGCTTCGCGCCCGCCACGTTCCTCGTCGCGATCGCGTGCGCCTGTGGCGTCGGACTGTTCGTGCTGGGTGGCCGGTAATGACCCGCGAAACCGAGAACACCGTGCTGCTGGTGGTGGGCATCAGCATCGTGATGATCACGATCACGGGCGAGTTCACCCGCTACGTCAAGCCGGGACTGCTGCCGTGGCTGGTCGCTTCGGCGGTGCTCCTCATCGGCCTGGCGCTCTTGGCGATGCTGCGCGATATCCGTCGTGGCGGTCCGCGGGTCACCGATGGGGTCGACGAACACGGCCACGCGCACTCGCATAGCCGCGGCATCGTGTGGCTGCTCGTCGTTCCCATCGTGGCCCTGTGTTTCGTGACGCCGCCGGCCCTGAGGCCGTCGGCCGCCGCGCCGTCCGCGACATCGGTGTCCAATGATGTTCTGAATCGGGCGTTTCCGCCGATTCCGCCCGGCCGCGCGCCCGAGCTGTCGTTGCCGGAGGTGCTGATGCGCGAGGCCCAGGACACCACCGGCTCGCTGAAGGGCCGGCCGATCACCGTGACCGGCTTTGTGTTGAACGAGGCCCAGGGCGTCGACCTCGGCCGCGTCGTCATCATCTGCTGCGCGGCCGACGCCCAACTGGCCCGCATCCACCTCGGTGGCCCGGCCGCCGCCCAAGCCACCGGATTACCCGACAACACCTGGGTTCGGGTTGAGGGCGAAGTCCAACCCCGGCAACCGAATTCGCCCAAGATCCCGACGCTGCAGGCCACCTCGGTCACGCGCGTCGATGCCCCGGCCAACCCCTACGATTATCCTCGTCGATGACCTGCCGTCGTCTCAATTGCTCCGACCGGCGTCGCGGGCCCAAAACTGGTGCCTGCCGAGATGCCTTGGCACGGGTGTGTTTTCCCATTGTCCGCGCTCCAGCCAATCGCGCAGGGCCGCCGCCTCGCCGTCGTCGGTGATGGGGCCGATCCAATGGGGTGGTCCGCAGGGCGTCCGGTCGTCGGTGCAGGGCTGGACGAGAGCCATGACGCCGCGTCCGGATGGGCGGGACGCGCACGTGAGTGGTCCGAGCATGCACGTGGCGGAGACCAGCATGGCGCGCGGACAGCGCCGGATCGTGGGACGAAGTTCTTCGATGACCGAGGCGACGTCGTTGGCCGCGCACGCGGTGCAGACGACGACGGTGAACGGGCGCTCGGTACCGCCGCGCGACGAACTCACGTCTTCACAGCCCACCCGTCTCAGTGGCCCGCGGTCGGGCCGGGGTAGGGCAGCAGCGCCATTTCGCGTGCGTTCTTGATCGCGGTGGCGACCTGCCGTTGTTGTTGGACGCTGAGACCCGTCACGCGACGGGAGCGGATCTTGCCCCGCTCCGAAATGAACACGCGCAGCGAGGCGGTGTCCTTGTAGTCGACCGCGCTGAGCCCAAGGCTGGTCAGAAGATTCCTCTTGGGCTTGACGGCGAGTTCGGCGGCACGACGGGTCCGCTGAGGTTTCTTAGCCATCTCGAGCCGTCACCAACTCGCCTTGCGAACACCGGGCAACTGCCCGTTATGGGCCAATTGGCGGACGCGTACGCGCGACAGCCCGAACTTGCGCAGGTGCCCGCGTGGGCGCCCGTCGACGGCGTCGCGGTTGCGCAGCCGCACGGCACTGGCGTCGCACGGCTGGCGAACCAGCTCGCGTCGCGCGGCTTCCCGTTGCTCGCCGGTGCTCGACGGGGAACGGATGATCTCTTTGAGTTCGGCACGCCGCTCGGCATAACGCGCCACGATGGCTCGCCGCTGCTCGTTCTTGACCACCTTCGATTTCTTGGCCACGCTCAGCGCTCCTCGCGGAAGTCGACGTGGCGGCGGACCACCGGGTCGTACTTGCGCAGCACCAGCCGATCGGGGTCGTTGCGCCGGTTCTTGCGTGTGATGTAGGTGTAGCCGGTGCCCGCCGTGGAGCGCAGCTTGACGATCGGGCGGATTTCGTTGCGCGCCATCAGATTCGCTGCCCTTCCCGGCGCAGCCTGGCCACCACGGCCTCGATGCCGTCGCGGTCGATTATCTTGATGCCCTTGGCGCTGACGCGCAGGCGGATACGGCGGTCCTCCGACGGCAGGTAATACGTCTTGAGCTGGATGTTGGGTGACCAGCGCCGACGAGTGCGGCGGTGCGAATGCGACACCGCGTTACCGAAACCCGGTGTGCGGCCGGTCACTTGGCAATGAGCGGACACTGTTCCCTTCCCGGCCAATCGACCTTATTGAAAATCATTTTCGACAAGCCCCGCCGAACACGGTACCGTACGGGTAGCGCTAATGAAAATGATTTTCAAGAAGGGGAATGATGCGGACGCCCGTCATCCTGGTCGCCGGTCAGGCCGGCACCGATCCGGTCGTGGGAGCGCTGCTGCGCGCACCCGGGACGCTGGTCGTGGAGCACCGTTTCGACGGTCATGTGGTGCGCCGGACGACGGCGATGGTGCAGCATCGGGTGTTGACGACGGCCGAGGCCGGGGTCGAACTCGCGCACGGGTGCGTGTCCTGCACCATCCGCAACGACCTGCTGGTGCTCTTGCGTCAACTACACCGGCGCGACGACGTCGCGCGCGTCGTGGTGCACCTGGCGCCGTGGCTGGAACCCGAACCGATCTGCTTTGCCATCAACCATGTTCGGATCCGCGTGGCCCCCGGCTACGTCGACGGGCCGGCGGCCCTGGACGTGTCGATCGCGGCAGTGGTGAGCTGTGTCGATTCGTCGGCGTGGCTGGACGACGCGCTCGGCGACGCCGAACTCGACGACGGGCGCACCCGCGCCCAGGTGGTCGTCGGGCAGGCCGAGTTCGCCGACGTGGTCGTGCTCAACCGACCCGACCCGCAGGTGGCCGGCGCGCTGCGCCGTCTGTCGCCCCGCGCGCGCATTCAGGTGGGACCGGACCACATCGAGCACGCCGTGAACGATCTGCCGCCCGACGCGAGGCGGGGCCGAAGCGATGATCCGCACGGCCCGCTGCTGGCCGGAGAGCCGCCTTTGGATCCCCGCGGCCGAATTACGTTGGTGGAGTTCAATTCCCGTCGCCCCTTTCACCCTCAGCGTCTGCACGCTTGTGTGGACCTGCTGCTCGACGGCGTGATCCGAACCCGCGGACGGCTCTGGCTGGCCAGCCAGCCCCAGCACGCGATGTGGTTGGAATCGGCCGGCGGCGGATTGCGGGTGAGCTCGGCCGGCAAATGGCTTGCCGCCCTAACCCCCGCCGAGCTGGCCGGCATCGACCCCGAGCGACGGGCCTTCGCCGAGCTGAGATGGGACGACCGGCACGGTGACCGGCACACGGCGATGACCGTACTGGTATGCGGGGCCGAGCTTTCCGAGATTCTCGACGGCCTGCACGGCGCGCTGCTCACCGACGAGGAGTACCGCTCCCCGCGGGACTGGGCCCACTACGACGACCCGTTCGGCCACTGGCACGAAGACCCCTGCGCAGCCCTGACGGAGGCCGTCGACGACACGGCTGCCCGGCATACCCAGGACGGAGGCAGCCGATGAAGCCCGGCATCCACCCCGATTACCATCCCGTCGTATTCCAGGACGCCACCACCGGCGCAATGTTTTTGACCCGATCGACCCTCACCAGCGCGCGCACCGTCGAGTGGGAAACGCCGCACGGAGTGCAGACGTACCCGCTTGTCGTCGTCGAAGTCACCTCCGATTCGCACCCGTTCTGGACCGGCGGGCGCCGCATCGTCGACACCGCGGGGCAGGTGGAGAAATTCCACCGCCGCTACGGCAGCGGGCGATCGTCCGTGTGAAGCGGATGCGGTCGGCCGGCTGAGCGCTCGGATTCCGGGGCCGCTCGGCATTGCGGACATGTCCCGTAGAGATCGACGTAATGAGTGACGTCGGTGTAGTGGTGTTGGCGGCTCAGGCGGTCGGTGTGCTCTTCGATCTCGACCGGTATGAATGCCACGGCTTCGCCGCACCGCCGGCAGACCAGATAGTGCCGATGACCCGTCCCGGCGCGCAGACGGTAGAGGATCTCGCCGTCCTCGGCGCGCTGGGTCTCCGCGACGCCGTCGGCGGCAAGTGTGCGCAGAATGCGGTAGACGCTGGTCAGCCCGATCCGCAGCTGCCGGTTCTGGCGTACGTCCAGATAAAGTTGCTGGGCGCTGCGAAAGTTCTCCTGCTCCCGCAATACCTCCAACACGGCCCGTTGCTTGGCCGTAGAACGTCGCCGCCGGGGCTCGGCGGGCGACGTGGGATAGCCGTCAACCATTCGAGATAGCGGGGGTCGGTCTCGGCGACGGGCCTATGGTCGGTGAGCCACCGCCCGATTCATCAATTGCTTGGGCGGCAACACGTCGGCGGCGGTCGCTCGCCCAGACGATCGACCAGACGGCGCAGGCGATCGTCACGATCGGAAAACTCGGTGGCAGGTTGAACATGGCCGAGGCGGCCAAGCCGCACCACACCGCGCTGAGACTGATCACCGTCGAGGTGGCCATGGCCCTGACCGGGCGCGGCGTGAGCATGATCGCAGTGGCGGCGGGAGTGACGACCAGCGCGAACAACAGAAGCGTGCCGACGGCCTGTACGGCCATCGCGACCGTCAGCCCGAGCAGCACCATGAAGACCATCGAAAGCGCGCGCACGGGAACGCCTTTGGCTTCCGCGACAAGAGCGTTTACGGAGCTGAATAGCAGCGGCCGGTAGATAGCGGCGACGCTGAGCGCCAGCACCACCAGCAGGATCCCGAAGCTGATCAACTGAGCGCGGGAGATGGCGAGCAGGTTGCCGAACAAGACATTGGTCACCGTGCTGGAGCTCCTGGTGGCGAGCGAGTTGAAGAACAGACCCAAACCGGTCGCCGCTGCAAGAACCGTTCCGGTGACCACTTCGCGATCGGCGGACCGCTTGCCCAGCGCGCCGATCACCAGAGCCCCGCCGACACAAAAGATGCCGAGGCCGACCACCACGGGCACACCCAGCAGAACCGCGCCGGTGGCGCCGGGAAATCCGATGTGCGCCAAGGCGTGGGCGGCGAACGCGGTCCGTCGCACCACGACAAAGTAGCCGATCAATCCTGCGGCCAGGGCGACGATGGTGCCGCCGATAAGGGCGTTGCCCATGAACGCCGACGTCAGAATCGGCCACCAATTAGGTTGGTAGCCAAGGGCTTCGAGGTGTGAGCTCACAACGTGCTCCTCATGTACAGCTGCCCATGCAGCGTGTGCGCGACTTCGATGGGAGTCCCGTACAAGTGGGTCAGCAGCGCTTCGTCCACGACGTCGTGGATCGGTGCGTAATGCGGATGCCCGTCGAGCAGGTAGATCGCGCTGTCGAGGATGGGCAACAGCGGGTTGAGGTCGTGCGCGACCACGAGGATGGTCACGGCCAGTTCGGTGTGCAGCCGGGCCAGCAGCGCGATGATGTCGCGTTGACTGTGAAGATCCAGCGACGCCAGCGGTTCGTCGAGGATCAGCATCTGGGGGTGTGCCACCAAGGCCGCGGCGAGCGCGATGCGTTGGCGTTGCCCGCCGGAAAGTGTCGACAGCCGGCGCTCGACGATGTCCGTGGCCTCGACGGCGGCCAGAGCCCAATCGACTTGCCGGCGTTGGGCGGCGGTGCTGCGCCCAAACGCCCAGCGGCGCCCGGTGAGTCCGAGCAGCACCACATCGGCGGCGCGGACCGCCTCCCCCGAGCTCTCGGCATAGTGTTGCGGCACATAACCGATGACGTCGTTGGCCTGCCCTGGGCGGTGGCCGAAGACCTCGATCCGTCCGGCGGCAGCCGGGACCAGACCGAGGACCATGTGCAACAGGGTCGTTTTGCCCGACCCGTTAGGCCCGATCACGGCGGCAATGCCACCGGCGGGCACGGTGAAGGTGCCGTGCGACCAGATGAGGCGTCTTCCGCGCACCGCGCTGACGTCGGCGAACACTAGCGCGGGCGCCGTGGCCGCAGACTCAGACACTGAGACCCAGCGCCTTGCCTAAAGCGGCCAGCTGGTTGTACTGCCAGGCCTCAAACGACGTCTGCCCGGGCGGCACGGTCTCGGTGACGTTGACGACGGGTACCCCGGCTCGTTCGGCGGCCGAACGGATCTGCTGCGGGATCGAACCCTCGGTCTGGGTGTTGTAGATCAGGACGTCGACACGTCGCGCGGCGAGCGCCGCGCGGAACGCGTCGATGTCCGCCGGTGACGGATCTGTCCCGTTGGCCGAGGCCCGCCGATAACCTTCCGGGGTCTTGTTGACGAGGCCCAGGGCCTGCGCCTGATAGTCGAAGACCGTCTCCGTGGCCGCGTAGGCCTTGCCTCCCGCCGCGGCTTTGATCTTGCCGATGAGGCCGGTGTATTGCGCGATGGCAGAAGCGAATTCGGTGCGGCGCCGGCCGAAGTAGTCGCCGGCTTGCGGATCGAGCTTGCTCAACTCGGCGCTCACGGCGTCGGCCACGGCGGCCACCGCCGACGGCAGGTACCACAAGTGTGGATTGGCGCCGTCCGGGGTCTTGGTGACGTCGGCGGCGCTCACCACGCGGGCACCGGCGCCGGAGCTGGCGGCCAGCTTGGAGGCCCAGGCGTCGTAACCGTCGCCATTGACGACGACAAGTTTGGCGCCCGAGAAGGACTCCGCGTCCGCCGGCGATGGCTCGTAGTCGTGCGGGTCCACCGACGAGCTGGCCAGCACCGTTTTGACGGTCGCGCACGAGCCGCCAAGTTCGGAAACGATGTCGCCCCATTGATCCACGCTGACCACCACCGAGACCGGCGCGGTCGGGCAGGACGCCGCGGCGGTGCTGCCGGTGGCCGCCGGTGTGCTGGCGGCGCCCGACGGCGATGGGGTTGCGGTCGGGTTCGTCGAACAGGCCGCGATAGTCAGTGTCAGTGCCGCGCCGGCGACCCATGTACGCAGGACGTACGGACGCACGACACTCACAGGGGAAACGATAACCGTTTTCATTAGTGTCGCGCGAGGGGCTGATCGGATTTCTTGGTCGCGTAGTGTCGGTTGGGTGCGTAGCGAAGGTGATACCTGGGACATCACAACGAGTGTCGGTTCGACGGCGCTGTTCGTGGCGACCGCCCGAGCGCTGGAGGCGCAGAAGCCTGACCCGCTGGCCGTCGACCCGTACGCCGAGCTGTTCTGCCGTGCGGTCGGCGGCAACGCGGCCGACGTCTTGGATGGAAAGGATCCCGACCATCCGCTGAAGTCCGAGGACTTCGGCGTGCACTTCGTCAACTTCCAGGGCGCCCGCACCCGGTACTTCGACGAATACTTCCGCCGCGCCGCCGACGCGGGCGTGCGGCAGGTCGTCATCCTGGCCGCCGGGCTCGATTCCCGCGCCTACCGGCTGGACTGGCCGGGTGCCACGACGATCTTCGAGCTGGACCGCCCGCAGGTCCTGGACTTCAAGCGCGAGGTGCTCACCGCGCACCGCGCCCACCCGCGAGCCGAGCGTCGCGAGATCGCCGTCGACCTCCGGGACGACTGGCCGCAGGCCTTGCGGGACGGCGGTTTTGACCCGGCCAAGCCGTCCGCCTGGATCGCCGAGGGCCTGCTGATCTATCTGCCGGCCAGCGCGCAGGAGCAGCTGTTCACCGGCATCGACGGCCTGGCGGCACCCGGCAGCCACGTCGCGGTCGAGGACGGCGCCCCGCTCGCGCCCGATGAGTTCGAGGCCGCGGTCGAGGAAGAGCGCGCCGCCGCCGCCGAGGGCGACCGACGCCTGTTCTTCCAGTTGGTCTACAACGAGCAGCACGCGCCGGCCACCGAGTGGTTCGGCGGGCGCGGCTGGAACGCCGTCGGCACCCCACTCGCCGATTACCTGCGACAGGTCGGGCGGCCGGTGCCCGGCCCGGATACCGAAGCCGGGCCGATGATCGCCCGCAACACCCTGGTCAGCGCGGTCAAGGACTGACCGAAACCGGACGGGAACTTTCCCGCGCCAGTTAGCGACTACTCCTTCGGGCTCACGACGCCGCCCATCAGCCCGGGCGCCGCCAGGTCCAGCCCGATCGTTGAGGAGTCGCAGCATGACCGCGCCCGTGTGGATGGCGTCGCCCCCGGAGATCCATTCCGCCCAGCTGAGCAGCGGTCCCGGACCCGGCGGGCTGCTGGCCGCCGCGGCGGGATGGACCTCGCTGAGCGCGACGTACGCGTCGGTCGCCGACGAACTCACCTCGATCCTGGCCGCGGTCCAGGCCGGGGCGTGGGAGGGGCCCACCGCCGCGCAGTATGCGGCCGCGCACGCGCCGTACCTGGCCTGGCTGATGCGGGCCAGCGCCAACAGCGCCGCGGCGGCGGCCCGGCACGAGACCGCGGCCGCCGCCTACACCGCGGCGTTGGCCGCGATGCCCACCCTGCCGGAACTTGCCGCCAATCACGCGATCCACGCGGTGCTGTTGGCGACGAACTTCTTCGGCATCAACACGATTCCCATCGCGCTGAACGAGGCCGACTACGTCCGGATGTGGATCCAGGCGGCCACCACCATGGCCACGTATCAGACCGTGGCCGGCACGGCGGTGGAGTCGGCGCCGCAGACCGATGCCGCGCCCCAGATCCTGCATGCCGCCGACGACAACAGCGACGGCAGCGACACCGGTGACAGCGGCGACATCGTCGACGACGACTCGGGCGACCCAACGCAGCTGAGTTGGTGGGAAAACCGGTTCCTCGAGATCTTTCAGACACTGGGGCGGGACATCGAGGAATTCCCGGAGAACCCCGCGCAGTCTATTTCGCAGATCGAGTCCGACATTCCCGGACTGATCGCCGACGAGGCCACCCACGTGGGCGAGGTCTTCGAGACGTTCCCGGAGTTGCAGACGGTGATACCGCTTGCCCTCGTCACCTCCGGCGCGACGGTCGGTCTTGGCGGCTTCGCGGGGATGGCCGGGCTGAGCGGATTGGCCGGGATTCAGCCGCCCGCGGTCCCGGCGGCGGCGCCGTTGCCCGAGACGCCCGTCGCGCCCGTGGCGAGCAGCCCGGCCGTGATGAGTGCGTCCGCCCCCGGCACGGCCCCGTCCTCGGTGCCGGCGCCGGCTCCCGCGCCCGCCCCGGTGTCGGTGGCCGCTGCACCGCCGCCCCCACCGCCCGCGGGCGTCGCCGGGGGCGCGTTGCCCTACCTGGTCGGCGGTCCGACTCTCGGCTCCGGCACTCCGATGGGAGCCGGCACGCAGCGCAAGGCGCCCGAACCCGATAGCGCGGCGGCCGCCGCGGCCGCGGGAGCCTCGGCGCGAGAAAAGGAACGGGCGCGCCGGAGGCGGCGGGCGGCGATGAACGACCACCACCGCGGCTACCGGTACGAGTACGTGGACCCGGAGTGGGAGACGGACGAGGAGCCCGGCCCCGACGCGGCCGCCGTTGCGTCCGACCGGGGCGCGGGCCCCCTGGGTCTTGCGGGAACAGGGCGCGCGCAGGCGGCTCCGGCGGCGGGCCTCGCCACGCTGGCGGGCGACGAATTCGGCGGCGGCCCATCGGTGCCGATGATGCCGCGGACTTGGGGGCCCGAAGGTTTTGATAATGAAAACGATTTTCAGTAAGCTCAACGGGTCGATGGTACGTCGCGGCGGAACGCGCTGGTCAGCGGTGGCAGAAGGGATGGCGTAGGCGCGGCTCGGGCGGGGCGGTCGCGCCTCGACAACGAGCTTAGGCAATGCTAACTTCAGGCGGGTTAGGTTAGGGGAAGCTACATAGATGGGAAGTAACAGCCGTGGAACGCGGTGACGCCGGCGTGCTCGCAGCCCGGCCTGCGAATTCTCGTCCAGACGGCAGGGTTGACGCCGATATCGTTAGCCGGTTCGCGACATGTTGTCGCGCCCTCGGGATCGCGGTGTACGAGCGCCAGCGCCCCGCCGACCTGGCCGCGGCCCGCTCCGGTTTCACCGCGCTGACGCGCGTCGCGCACGACCAGTGCGACGCCTGGACCGGACTGGCCGCCGCCGGCGACGTCTCCCTGCGCGTGCTGGAGGCCATTTCGCGCACCGCGGCCACGGCCGGCACGTTGCAGCGCCACGTGGAACTGGAGCCCGGCGCCCTGGGCTTCCGCTACGACACCGGCCTGTACCTCCAGTTCCGCGCCGCCACGCCCGACGATTTCCACCTCGCCTACGCGGCGGCGCTGGCAACCGACGGACGGTTTGCCGACGCGCACCGGATCGTCGCCGGCCTCCTCGAGCGCCGCCCCAGCTGGCGCGAGGCCCGCTGGGTGTCCGTCGTCGTCAACTACCGCGCCGAGCGCTGGTCGGACGTCGTCAAGCTGCTCACCCCGATCGTCAACGACGCCGATCTCGACGAGACCTTCTCGCACGCGGCGAAGGTCACGCTGGGCACCGCGCTGGCCCGCCTGGGCATGTTCGCGCCTGCGCTGTCGTACCTCGAGGAGCCCGACGGCCCCGTCGCGGTGGCGGCAGTGGACGGCGCGCTGGCCAAGGCGCTGGTGCTGCGGGCGCACGTCGACGAGGAGTCGGCGAGCGACGTGCTGCACGACCTGTACGCGGCGCACCCCGACAACGAACAGATCGAACAGGCGCTGTCGGACACCAGCTTTGGGATCGTGACCACGACGGCCGCCCGCATCGAAGCCCGCACCGATCCGTGGGACCCCGCCACCGAGCCCAGCGTCGAGGACTTCGTCGACCCGGCGGCCCACGAGCGCAAGGCGGCGCTCCTGCACGAGGCCGAACGCCAGCTCGCCGAATTCATCGGGCTCGACGAGGTCAAGAACCAGGTGTCGCGGCTGAAGAGCTCGGTGGCCATGGAGCTGGTGCGCAAGCAGCGCGGGCTCACGGTGGCGCAGCGCACGCACCACCTGGTCTTCGCCGGACCACCCGGAACCGGTAAGACCACCATCGCCCGTGTCGTCGCCAAAATCTATTGCGGCCTGGGGCTTTTGAAGCGGGAGAACATCAGGGAGGTGCACCGCGCCGACCTGATCGGCCAGCACATCGGCGAGACCGAGGCCAAGACGAACGCCATCATCGACAGCGCGCTGGACGGGGTGCTGTTCCTCGACGAGGCCTACGCCCTGGTGGCCACCGGCGCCAAGAACGACTTCGGGCTGGTCGCCATCGACACGCTGTTGGCGCGGATGGAAAACGACCGCGACCGGCTGGTCGTCATCATCGCCGGCTACCGCGCCGATCTGGACAAGTTCCTCGACACCAACGAGGGCCTGCGGTCCCGGTTCACCCGCAACATCGACTTTCCCTCCTACACCCCGGGCGAGCTGGTGGAGATCGCGCACAAGATGGCCGAACAACGCGACAGCGTGTTCGAGCCCGCCGCGCTCGAGCACATGGAGGCCTTGTTCTCGAAGCTGGCCAGCGAGTCGACACCCGACGCCAACGGGATCTCGCGGCGCAACCTCGACATCGCCGGCAACGGCCGGTTCGTGCGAAACATCGTCGAACGCTCCGAGGAGGAACGCGAATTCCGGCTCGACCATTCGGAACACGCCGGGACCGGCGAATTCAGTGACGAGGAGCTGATGACGATCACCGACCAGGACGTCGAGAATTCGGTGGAGCCGCTGCTGCGCGGTCTCGGGCTGTCGGTGCCCGCATGACCAATAACGGTGTGCCGGAAGGGGATCGGCGTTCGTTTACCTCACGAACCCCGGTCAACGACAACCCCGACAGGGTCGAATACCGCCGCGGCTTCGTCACGCGCCACCAGGTGACCGGCTGGCGCTTCGTCATGCGCCGGATCGCCTCCGGCATCGCCCTGCACGACACCAGGATGCTCGTCGACCCGCTGCGCACCCAGTCGCGTGCGGTGCTGATGGGTGCGCTCATCCTCATCACCGGGCTGGCGGGCTGCTTCGTGTTCTCGCTGATCCGGCCGAGCGGGTCGGCGGGTAACAACGCGGTGCTTGCCGACCGGTCGACCGCCGCGCTGTACGTGCGGGTGGGTGAGGATCTGCACCCGGTGCTCAACCTGACCTCGGCGCGGCTGATCGTCGGCAAGCCGGTCAACCCGACCACGGTGAAAAGTTCTGAGCTGGACCGGTTTCCGCGCGGCAACCTGATCGGCATTCCGGGCGCGCCGGAGCGAATAGTGCAGAACGCCTCGCACGACGCCGACTGGACGGTGTGCGACGCCGTGAGCGGAACCTCGCACGGCGCCCACAGCACGGGTGTCACGGTGGTCGCCGGCCGCCCCGACAGCGACGGCGCCCGGGCGGGTGCGATCCACGCCAACCAGGGCATCCTGGTTGACTTCCCGAGTGACCGGGGCCCCGGCACCTGGCTGCTCTGGGACGGCAAGCGCAGCCAGATCGACCTGGCCAACCACGCGGTGACCAACGCGCTGGGCCTCGGTGTCGAGGTGCCCGCCGCGCGGCCGATCGCCCAGGGATTGTTCAACGCCATCCCCGAATCGCCCGCGCTCGCGCCGCCGTCGATCCCGAATGCCGGTGCACCCGCGGGCTTTTCGGTGCCGGCCCCGATCGGCGGCGTGATCGTCTCCTACGGGCTGGAGCAGAACGTGCGTTACTACGCGGTGTTGCCCGACGGCCTGCAGCAGATTTCGCCGGTGCTGGCGGCCATCCTGCGCAATTCCAATTCCTATGGCCTGGACCAACCGCCGCGGCTCGGCGCCGACCAGGTGTCCAAGCTGCCGGTGTCGCGGATGCTCGACACGACCCGCTACCCCGAACAGCAGGTCGCCCTCGTCGACGCGGCCAAGGATCCCGTCACCTGTGCCCACTGGAGCAAGCCGGCCGGGGCGGCAACCAGCTCGCTCAGCCTGCTCTCCGGCTCGGTGCTCCCGGCGCCGGAGGGCATACGCACCGTCGACCTGGTCGGTGGTGGCGCCCCGGGCGTCGCGGCCCGCGTCGCCCTCGCGCCGGGCACCGGCTACTTCACGCAGACGGTGGGCGGCGGGTCGGCGGCCCCGGCCGCCGGGTCGTTGTTCTGGGTCTCCGACACCGGGGTGCGCTACGGCATCGACACGGAAACCGGTGACGGCGCGGTCCGAAGCAAAACCGTTGAGGCCCTTGGCCTGAACCCGCCCGCGGTCCCCGTGCCGTGGTCGGTGCTGTCACTGTTCGCGCCGGGTCCGACGCTGTCGCGCGCCGACGACCTGCTGGCCCACGACGGCCTGGCGCCCGACGCCAGGCCTGGGCGCCCCGTTTCGGCGGAGGGGGAGGGCCGATGAGCCGACTGATCTTCGAGGCGCGCCGGCGGCTGGCGCCACCAGCCACCCGCAAGGGCACCATCACCATCGAGGCGCCCCCGGAGCTGCCCCGGGTAATTCCGCCGTCGTTCCTGCGCCGGGCCATGCCCTACGTGCTGGTGCTCCTGATCGTGGGCATGGTGGTGGCGCTGGTCGCCACCGGGATGCGGGTGATCTCCCCGCAGACGTTGTTCTTCCCGTTCGTGCTGCTGCTGGCGGCGACCGCGCTCTACCGCGGCAACGACAACAAGACGCGCACCGAGGAGGTCGACGCCGAGCGGGCCGACTACCTGCGTTACCTGTCGGTGGTCCGGGACAACATCCGGACGCAGGCCGCCCAGCAGCGAGCGGCCGCCGAGTGGTCCCACCCGGACCCGGCCGGCCTCACGGCGGTGCCCGGCTCGCGCCGCCAGTGGGAGCGCGACCCGCACGACCCCGACTTCCTGGTGCTGCGGGCCGGCCGTCACCAGGTGCCCCTGGACACCGCGCTGCGCGTCAACGACACCGCCGACGAGATCGACCTGGAGCCGGTGTCGCACAGCGCATTGCGCAGCCTGCTGGACACCCAGCGCACCGTGCGCGACGTGCCGACCGGGATCGACTTGACGAAGGTCTCCCGTATCACCGTCCTCGGTGAGGTGGACGACGCGCGGGCGGCGTTGCGCGCCTGGATCGCCCAGGCCGTGACGTGGCACGACCCGACCGTGCTCGGTGTCGCGCTGGCCGCGCGCGACCTGGAGGGCCCGGACTGGTCCTGGCTGAAGTGGTTGCCGCACGTCGACATTCCCGGCGAGCTCGACGGCGTCGGCCCAGCCCGCTTCCTGTCGACGGACGCCGACGAGCTCGTCGCGACGCTGGGGCCCGCGCTCGCCGACCGGCCCGCGTTCACGGGTGGGCCCGCGGATGCGTTGCGGCACTTGCTGATTGTCGTCGACGACCCCGACTACGACCTGAACGCCTCGTCGCTGGCGCTGGGCCGGGCGGGTGTCACCGTCGTCCACTATTCGGCCACGCCCCCGCACCGCGAACAGTATTCGGATCCAGAAAAGCCGATCCTGCGGATCGCGCGCGGCGCGATCGAGCGTTGGCAGACCGGCGGCTGGCAACCGTACATCGACAACGCCGATCGACTCGGCGTCGCCCAGGCCGCGCACCTGGCCCGTCAGCTGTCGCGGTGGGACTCCAACCCGACGCACGCCGGGTTGCGCTCCGCCGCCACCCGTGGCGCGACCTTCACCACGCTGCTGGGGATCCCGGACGCGTCGCAGCTGGACGTGCCGACGCTGTGGGCGCCGCGCCGCCGCGACGACGAGTTGCGCGTTCCGATCGGCGTCACCGCGACCGGCGAGCCGCTGATGTTCGACCTCAAGGACGAGGCCGAGGGCGGAATGGGCCCGCACGGCCTGATGATCGGTATGACCGGCTCCGGGAAGTCGCAGACCCTGATGTCGATCCTGTTGTCGCTGTTGACAACCCATTCGGCCGACCGGCTGATCGTCATCTACGCCGACTTCAAGGGCGAGGCGGGGGCCGACAGCTTCCGGAACTTCCCGCAGGTCGTCGCGGTGATCTCGAACATGGCCGAGAAGAAGTCGCTGGCCGACCGGTTCGCCGACACGCTGCGTGGCGAGGTGGCGCGCCGCGAGACGTTGCTCCGCGAGGCCGGTAGGCGGGTCCAGGGCAGCGCGTTCAACTCGGTGACCGAATACGAGAACGCCATCGCGGCAGGGCACGATTTGCCGCCGCTGCCAACGCTGTTCGTCGTCGCCGACGAGTTCACGCTGATGCTGGCCGACCACCCGGAGTACGCGGAGCTGTTCGACTACGTCGCTCGCAAGGGCCGCTCGTTCCGCATCCACATCCTGTTCGCATCCCAGACGCTGGACGTGGGCAAGATCAAGGACATCGACAAGAACACCTCCTACCGAATCGGGTTGAAGGTGGCCAGCCCCAGCGTGTCCCGGCAGATCATCGGTGTCGAGGACGCTTATCACATCGAGTCCGGTAAGGAGCACAAGGGCGTGGGCTTCCTGGTGCCCGCACCCGGCGCCGCCCCGATCAAGTTCCGCAGCACCTACGTCGACGGCATCTATGAGCCGCCGCAGAAGGCCAAGGCCCTTGTGGTGCAGTCGAACCCGGAGCCCAAGCTGTTCCCGGCCGGAATGGTGGAGCCCGATCACGGCACCGTGATATCCACCGGCGAGGACGAGGAATACGCCGGGCCGCCGCGCAAGCTGATCGCGACCATCGGCGAACAGCTGGCGGGCTACGGGCCGCGGGCACCGCGGCTGTGGCTGCCACCGCTGGACGAACCGATCCCGCTGACCGAGGTGCTGGCCCGCGCCGGCGTGCCGCAGGGGCAATGGCGGTGGCCGCTCGGCGAGATCGACAAGCCGTTCGAGATGCGCCGCGACCCGCTGGTGTTCGACGCCGCGTCCTCGGCCGGGAACATGGTGATCCACGGCGGCCCGAAGTCCGGGAAATCGACCGCGCTGCAGACGTTTATCCTGTCGGCGGCCAACCTGCACTCGCCGCGGGAGGTCACGTTCTACTGCCTGGACTACGGCGGCGGCCAGCTGCGGGCGCTGGACGGACTGGCACACGTCGGCAGCGTCGCGTCCGCGCTGGAACCCGAACGCATCCGCCGCACCTTCGGCGAGCTGGAGCAGCTGCTGCTGTCCCGCCAGCAGCGCGAGGCGTTCCGGGAGAAGGACGGCTCCGCCCCCGACGACGGTTACGGCGAGGTGTTCCTGGTCATCGACAACCTCTACGCCTTCGGCCGGGACAACACCGACCAGTTCAACACGCGTAATCCCTTGCTGGCCAAGGTGACCGAGCTGGTGAACGTCGGCCTCGCCTACGGCATCCACGTGGTGATCACCACGCCGAGCTGGCTGGAGGTGCCGCTGGCGATGCGCGACGGTCTCGGGCTGCGCCTCGAGCTGAAGTTGCACGACGCGCGGGACAGCAACGTGCGGGTGGTCGGCGCGCTGCGCCGCCCCGCCGACGCCGTCCCGCACGACCAGCCGGGCCGCGGATTGACCATGGCCGCAGAGCATTTCCTGTTCGCGGCCCCCCAGCTGGACCAGATCGGCGCCATCAACGCCCGCTACCCCGGCGTCTCCGCGCCGCCGGTTCGGTTGCTGCCCACCAACCTCGCGCCCGACGCGCTGGGACCGCTCTACCGCGGCGCCGAGAAGGTTGTCATCGGCCAGCGCGAGGAGGACCTCGCCCCCGTCGTCCTCGACTTCGCCGAGAACCCACTGCTGATGGTGTTCGGTGACAGCAAGTCCGGTAAGACCACGCTGCTGCGCCACGTCATCCGCACCATCCGCGAGCACTCCACCGCCGACCGGGTGGCCTTCACGGTGCTGGATCGGCGGCTGCACCTGGTCGACGAGCCGTTGTTCCCCGACAACGAATACACGGCCAACATCGACCGGGTCGCCCCCGCGATGCTGGGTCTGGCCAACATCATCGAGTCGCGGCGGCCGCCGGCCGGCCTGTCACCCGCGGAGCTGTCCCGCTGGACTTACCAGGGCCACACTCATTACCTGATCGTCGACGACGTCGACCAGATACCGGACACCCCGGCGATGAGCGGCCCGTACATCGGGCAGCGGCCGTGGACCCCGCTGATCGCGCAGCTCTCTCAGGCCGGCGATCTGGGGTTGCGGGTCATCGTCACGGCGCGGGCCACCGGCTCGGCCCACGGCCTGATGACCAGCCCGCTGCTGCGCCGCTTCAACGACCTGCAGGCGACCACGCTGATGCTGTCCGGCAACCCGCAAGACAGCGGCAAGATCCGGGGCCAGCGGTTCGCCCGGCTGCCGGCCGGCCGCGCGGTCCTGTTGGGCGACAGCGACATTCCGACGTACGTGCAATTGGTCAACCCGCTAGTCGGTGAGGCCGCCATGTTTGGTGATACGCAACAGAAGGGGAGTTAGTCATGACGTTGCGAGTGGTTCCCGAAGGGCTGGCCGCGACCAGCGCGGCCGTGGAGGCGCTGACGGCGCGGCTGGCGGCCGCGCACGCGGCGGCGGCCCCCGCGATTACCGCGGTGGTGCCGCCGGCGGCCGATCCGGTGTCGCTGCAGACGGCCGCCGGATTCAGCGCCCAGGGACAGGAGCACGCCGCCATCGCCGCGCAGGGTGTCGAGGAGTTGGGCCGCGCCGGCGTGGGCGTGGGCGAGTCGGGCGCGAGCTATCTCGCCGGTGACGCCGCGGCGGCCGCGACCTATGGGGTGGCGGGCGGCTAGAAAATGACGGCGCCCGTTTGGATGGCTTCGCCGCCGGAAGTGCATTCGGCGTTGCTGAGCACCGGTCCGGGACCGGGGTCGCTGCTTGCGGCCGCCGGCGCCTGGTCGGCGCTCAGCGCCGAATACGCCTCGGCGGCAGCCGAACTCAGCGGGCTGTTGGGGGCGGTACAGGCCGGCGCGTGGCAGGGTCCGAGCGCCGAGCAGTATGTGGCCGCGCACGCCCCGTACCTCGCGTGGCTGCAGCAGGCCAGCGCCGACAGCGCGGGCGTGGCGGCCCAGCACGAGGTCGCCGCGGCGGCCTACACCAGCGCGCTGGCGGCGATGCCGACCCTGGTCGAGCTGGCCGCCAACCACGTCATCCACGGGGTGCTGGTGGCGACGAATTTCTTTGGCATCAACACGATTCCGATCGCGCTCAACGAGGCCGACTACCTGCGGATGTGGGTGCAGGCCGCCACCACGATGGGCGCCTATCAGGCCGTCTCGGGCGGGGCGCTGGCCTCGGCGCCGCGCACCGCGCCGGCCCCCGACATCGTGAATCAGAACGGCACGACCACCCCGGCCGCCCAGTCGGGGTTGTCTCTCAACCCTTCGGATCTGCTGTCTCAGTACACCAATTTCTACGGAAACATGTTCCAGGAGCTCGCCACGTTCTTCCAGGATCCCGTCGGGAACACGGTGAAGATGATCCAGGCGTTCATGACGAATCCTTCTGAGGCACTGGTGCTTTACGGCCCGCTGTTGTTCGCGATCGCCTACCAGGTGTTCTCCTGGGTCGGTGCGAGCATCACCTACCCGTCGCTGCTGCTGAGTCCCTTCCTCGGGCTCGTCCTCCCGGTGGCCCTGCAACCCGCGCTGTCGCTCGCGGCCGCGGCGGCTCCCGCGCTGGCGGCACCGGTGGTGGGGGGCATCGCCGCGACCGCCGTGCCCGTCTCCGCGGTGTGGCCGGTCGCCGGCGTGGCCCCGACGACTGTCGCCGCTCCCGCGGGCGCCCCCGCGTCCGCACCCGCCACATCCGGGGCGCCCGGCGCACCCGCTCCGGCAACCGCCGGAACCTTCGCGTACATAGTGGGTTTCGGTGGCGGACCGGGCAGCGAGTCCGGGCCGACGGTCGGTCCCCACGGACGGGCCAAGGCGCCGGCGGCCACCATCCCGGCGGCCGGCGCGGCGGCACCCATCCGGGCGCAGGCGCGGGCGCGGCGGCGCCGGCGGGCGGCGATGCGGGAATACGGCGACGAGTTCCTGGACATGGATTCCGACATCGGCATCCCGCCCGACTACGCGGATGAAGAGCTGGTGTCGGCGGTGGCGTCCGGGAACGGGGCCGGGACGCTGGGCTTCGCGGGCACCGCGCACAAAGACGCCGCCGTGGGGGCGGCCGGGTTGGCCAAGCTGACGGGCGACGAGTTCGGCGGCGGGCCGCGGGTGCCGATGGTGCCCGGCACCTGGGACCAGGACGGCTCCGGTGAGTCGGGGAGAGGGGGAGACGACGGTTCGTAACGAGACAGTGGGCAACCGAAATCCGAAGAGAGTGAAAGGAAACCAATCACCATGAGCATGTTGGACGCTCACATCCCGCAGCTGGTGGCCTCGCAGTCGGCGTTTTCCGCCAAGGCGGCGCTGATGCGCAGCACGATCAGCCAGGCCGAGCAGGAGGCGGTGTCGGCGCAGGCGTTCCACCAGGGCGAGTCCTCGGCGGCGTTCCAGGCCGCGCACGCCCGTTTCGTGGAGGCCGCGGCCCGGGTCAACACCCTGCTGGACATCGCCCAGGCCAACCTCGGCGACGCCGCGGGCACCTATGTGGCCGCCGACGCCGCCGCCGCTTCCGGTTACACGTCGATTTAAATCCGGGATCTGACCGAAAGGACTTGTGATGTCACAGATCATGTACAACTACCCCGCGATGCTGAGCCACGCCGGGGACATGGCGGGCTACGCCGGCACCCTGCAGGGCCTGGGCGCCGACATCGCCAGCGAGCAGGCCGCGCTGTCCAACGCCTGGCAGGGCGACACCGGTATGACCTACCAGGTGTGGCAGGCCCAGTGGAACCAGGCCATGGAATCGCTGGTGCGCGCCTACCAGGCGATGGCCAGCACCCACGAGGCCAACACCCTGGCCATGTACGCGCGGGACACGGCCGAGGCCGCTAAGTGGGGCGGCTAACCCCGGCCAAATGAGCGAGCCGAACGCCGTCGAGCTGACGGTCGACCACGCGTGGTTCATCGCGGAAACCATTGGGGCGGGCACCTTCCCGTGGGTGCTGGCGATTACCACGCCCTACCGCGACACCGCGGAACGCGCCGAGTTTTTCGAGCGGCAGCGTGCCGAGCTGACCCGGATGGGTCTGGTGACGCACGACGGGCTCGTCAACCCGGCCGTCGCCGGCTGGATCAAGGCCGTCTGCTTCCCGGACCGGTGGCTCGACCTGCGCTTCGTGGGACCCGCCACCGCCACCGGCTCGGGTGAGCTGCTGCGGGGCGTGGTCGCGCAGCGCAGCGGTACGACCGCCAAAACGGTCGTCGCGCTGCGCAGCGCGCAGCTGGTCACCTTCACCGCGATGGACATCGACGACGCGCGGGGGCTGGTGCCGGTGCTCGGCGTCGGGCTGGCCCAGCGGCCGCCGGCGCGATTCGACGAGTTCAGCATGCCGATGCGCGTCGGGGCCCGGGCCGACGAGCGGCTGCGGTCCGGCGCCTCGCTGACGGAAGTCGTTGAATACCTGGGGATCCCGGCATCGGCGCGGCCGGTGGTGGAGTCGGTCTTCTCCGGGCCGCGCAGCTACGTCGAGGTCGTCGCCGGCTGCCGCCGCGACGGGCAACACGCCACCACCGAGGTCGGCATGAGCGTCGTCGACACCGCGGCGGGTCGCGTGCTGGTCAGCCCCTCCCGAGCCTTCGACGGCGAATGGGTCTCCACGTTCGCCCCCGGCACCCCCTTCGCGATCGCCGTCGCGATCGAACACCTGACCGCCCTGCTGCCGGAGGGCCAGTGGTTCCCCGGCCGGCGGCTGTCCCGAGATTTTTCCGCCGAACACCAAACAGCAACGAGATAGAGAAGAGAGAACCATGTCGCAGGAATGGACGCAGCGTCTTTCGAGGGCCGCCAAGTGACGTCCGGCACCGTCATGCCGATCGTCCGCGTCGCCATCCTCGCGGAGAGTCGGCTGACGGAGATGGCCCTGCCCACCGAGTTGCCGCTGCGCGAAATCCTGCCCGCGGTCAAACGTTTGGCGGCCCCGGCCGCTTCGAACGGTGACGCGGACGACAGCCTGGACACCCTCGCGGCGGCCCACCTGAGCCTGGCGCCGATCGGCGGGGCGCCGTTCAGCCTCGACGCCAGCCTGGACACCGTCGGGGTGGTGGACGGTGACCTGCTGGCGCTGCAGCCGGTGCCCGCCGGCCCGGCGGCGCCGGGCATCGTCGAGGATATCGCCGACGCCGCAATGATCTTTTCGACCTCCCGCCTGAGGCCTTGGGGCACAGCGCAAATCCAGCGCGGCGCGCTGGCCGCGGCGATCGCCGTGGCGTTCCTGGCGACCGGCCTGGGTGTCACCTACCGGGTGGCCACCGGCGCGCTGTCCGGACTGGTCGCGGTGAGCGTGATCGCCGCGCTCACCGCGGTCGCGGGCCTGCTGATCACGGCGCGTTCCGCGCGCACCGGAATGGCGCTGTCGGTCGCGGCCCTGGTGCCCATCGCCGCCGCCCTGGCGTTGGCGGTGCCCGGCAGGTTCGGGCCGTCGCAACTGATGCTGGCCGCGGCCGGCGTCACCGCGTGGTCCCTGATCGCCCTGATGGTCCCCGGCCCGGAGCGCGAGCGCATCGTCGGTATCTTCACCGCGACCGCGGTGGTGGGGGCCGCCGTGCTGGTGGCAGCCGGCGCCGAAACGCTCTGGCATTTCCCGATACTGACCATCGGCTGCGGGCTGATCGTGGCGGCCCTGCTGGTCACCATCGAGGCCGCCCAGTTGTCCGCCCTGTGGGCACGCTTCCCGCTGCCGGTCATTCCGGCGCCCGGCGACCCGACTCCGTCGGCGCCGTCGTTGCGTGTGCTCGAGGACCTGCCCCGGCGGGTGCGGATCGGCGACGCGCACCAGAACGGATTCATCGCCGCCGCGGTATTGCTCAGTGTCCTGGGTTCGGTGGCCATCGCGCTGCGCCCAGAGTCGTTGGGGGGCTTGGGCTGGTACGTGGTCGGTGCGACCGCCGCCACGTCCGTGCTGCGCGCCCGGGTCTGGGATTCGGCCGCCTGCAAGGCCTGGCTGCTCTCCCAGCCCTACCTGGTGGCCGGCGTGGTGTTGGTCCTCTACACCGCGACGGGGCGTTACGCCGCCGCGCTGGGTGCGTCGCTGGTGCTGATCGCGCTGGCATTGGTGTGGGCGGTGGTGGCGTTGAACCCGCGCATCGCCTCGCCGGAGAGCTATTCGCTGCCGCTGCGCCGACTGCTGGGATTCCTCGCGGCGGGCCTCGACGCATCGCTGATTCCGGTCCTGGCCTACCTGGTCGGCCTGTTCACGTGGGTCCTCAATCGATGATCCGTTCCGGACTCGCTTGCGTCACAGCCGCTTTGGCGGCTGTGATGTGGGCCTGCCCGCAGGCGTTGGCGATCGATCAGCCGACGGTCGACCCGGGCATGGCACCGCCCAACGGAGCCCCGGGGCCCGGGCAGCCGATGGAGCAGCGGGGCCCCTGCGCGGCGTCCGGTGTCATTCCCAGCAGCGACCCGGCGGTGACGACGCCCAGCCAGGCGATGCTGAATCTGCCCGCGGCATGGCGGTTTTCCCGCGGCGACGGCCAACTGGTGGCGGTCATCGACACCGGGGTGCGGCCGGGCCCGCGCCTGCCCAACGTCGATCCCGGCGGCGACTTCGTCGAGACGACCGACGGCCTGACCGACTGCGACGGGCACGGCACCCTGGTCGCCGGGCTCATCGCCGGCCAGCCCGGTGACGACGGGTTCTCCGGCGTGGCGCCCGCGGCGCGGGTGCTCTCGATCAGGATGACCTCCGCGAAGTTCTCGCCGCGCACGCCGGGCGGAGATCCGCTGCTGGCGCGGGCGTCGCTCGACGTCGCGACCCTGGCGCGGGCCGTCGTGCACGCGGCCGACCTCGGCGCCCGGGTCATCAACATCTCCGCGATCACCTGCCTTCCCGCCGACCGCCCCGTCGACCAGGCCGCGCTGGGCGCGGCGATCCGGTATGCGGCGGTGGACAAGGATGCGGTGATCGTGGCCGCCGCGGGCAACACCGGGGCGACCGGATCGGTCGCGGGCGGGATGTCCTGTGACTCCAACCCGCTCACCGATCTCGGCCGCCCCGACGACCCCCGCAACTGGGCCGGCGTCAAGTCGGTTTCGATCCCGTCGTGGTGGCAGCCCTACGTGCTGTCCGCGGCGTCGCTGACGCCGGACGCGCAGCCGTCGAAATTCACCATGGCCGGGCCGTGGGTCGGCATCGCGGCGCCCGGCGAAAACATCGTGTCGGTGAGCAACCGCGACGGCGGCGGCCTGGCGAACGGCCTGCCCGACGACCACCAGCAGATGGTGGCGCTGAGCGGCACCAGCTACGCGGCGGGCTACGTGTCGGGCGTCGCGGCGCTGGTGCGTAGCAAGTATCCCCAACTGAACGCGACCCAGGTGGTGCGGCGCATCACCGCGACCGCGCACAACGGCGCCCGGGCACCCTCCAACGTCGTCGGCGCCGGCAGCGTGGACCCGGTGGCCGCGCTGACGTGGGACCTGCCCGCCGCCAACCCACCCGGTGTGGCGGCCGCGAAACCGGTTCCCGCCCCGCCGGCACCGCCGCGCGAGGACACCACCCCACGGACCGTGGCGTTCGTCGGAAGCGCCGTGCTGGCCTTGGTGGTGGCCGCCGTCGCCGCGATCGCCGCGATCGTCCGTAAGAAGGAGAGCACCCCGTGAGCCGTTCGATACCGACCCCCGGCGCAGCCCGGATCACGCTGGCGCTGCTGGCCGTGGTGCCCGCGGTGCTGGCGTACCCGTGGCGATCGCCGCGCGACTACTGGGTGCTCGGCATCGCCGCCGCCGTGGTGATCGTGCTGTTCGGCTGGTGGCGCGGGTTGCACTTCACCACGATCCTGCGCCGCCGGATCGCGATCATCCGGCGCAACGGCAAGACCGTGCCCGAATCCGGTTCTGCCACAAAGACGACCGCGCTGCTGCGGCTCGGTCCGCCCCTCGGCGACTCCGACGTGTTGCCGCTGCCGCTGCTCGCCCGGTACCTGGACCGCTACGGCATCCGGGCCGACATGATCCGGATCACCAACCGCGGCAACGCATCCGACACCCTCGAGACTTGGATCGCGATCACCATCTCGGCGGCCGACAACTTGGCGGCGCTGCAGGCGCGGTCGTCGCGGATCCCGCTGCACGAGACGGCCCAGGTGGCCGCCCGGCGGCTGGCTGACCACCTCCGCGAGATCGGCTGGGAAGCCGGCGTCGTCGCGCCGGACGACGCCCCGCGTCTGCTGGCGCCGAACGCGCGCGAGAGCTGGCGGGGAGTCCAGCGCGGCGCCTCGGATTACGTTGCGGCATACCGGGTCCGCGTCGACGACGGGCTGCCCGAAACCCTGGAGGCGATCCGGACGCACCCGGCGCGCGAGACCTGGACCGCGCTGGAGATCGCCGGCGACGGAAACCACCACACCGTCGCGGCCGCGTGCGCGTTTGTGACCGACACGCCCCCGGCGGCCGCGGCCCCGCTGGCCGGGCTGATCCCGCAACGGGGGGATCATTTCCCGGCGCTGGCCGCGTTGGAGCTGCTGTCGACGCGCCGGCTTGACGGGCACAGTGAGGAACCGGCGGGCCTGTTGGCCGAACTGGTCTGCCCCACCCCGGAGGCCGGCGCGCACCGTGCGCCTCTGACCGAAACCGTCAGAACATGACCGCGCGCAGGAATTGGGTCATGCGGCGCAGGTAATCCAGCTGACTGACGTGCAGGACGTGGTTACCCGGAAACCAGTGCAGCGCACAGCGATTCCAGTGTTCCCACAGCTTGACGGCCTGATCCGGCGGTGCCATCCGGTCGCCGAGGCCGGTGATGATCATCCGGCGCTCCTTGGGTACCAGCGGCCGGTAATTCAGCGGTGAGTGGTAGGACAGCCCGGCGATCAGCTCGTCACGGCTGATCTTCGACATCCGCAGTCCAAGGCCCATGAGCTTGTTGGCTGGGAACCATTCGTCGAACATCGTCGCCGGCGTCACGACCGGGCAGTTGGGGATCACCGCCTCGAGCCGGTCGTCCACCGAGGCCACCAGCGCGGAGGTGTAGCCGCCGAGCGATATGCCGGTCAGCGCGATGCGTTCGACGCCGGTGTACCGCAGGTAGTCGATGATGGACCGGAAGTCGTGCACGGCCTGGGCCATCGCCTCGGCGAAACCGGAGAGCCCGCCCGCGAAATAGCCGAAACCGCTGAATGGCGAACATCTTTCGGCCCGCGGGCCGTGAAACGGCAGGGTGTACATCAGGACGTCGTAGCCGGAGCGGAAGTACCACGGCAGCGTGAAGAACCGCCCGTTGGCCAGGTATGACGACCCCATGAAGCCGTGGATGACGCACAGCGTCGGGTGTGGTCCGTCGGCATGCCGCCAGTGCTGCGCGTGCACGACGTTGTTGGATCCAAACGCGCCCCAGCGGGTGCGCATATCCGGGTTGATCGCGCGGAAGCTGCTGGGGAACGAGATGTTGTCGACGGTCCCGTGCGCGATCCACTCCGCAAGCCGATTCGCCGGCCGCGACGACACCCGGGGCAGCACGGTGGGCGCCGGAAACGACTTCGCCGGATCACGCTCGGCGCCGAGCTCGGCGTAGAAGCGCAGGCTGTCACGTTCGCTGCCGAAGCGCACCGAGCTGGCGAGCACCGCCGGCGTGACGGTCGCCGTCAGCACCGACGCGACCGCGGTGCGCAGCGCCAGATCGGACACGGCCGCCGCCTCGACGACGATTCGCTGACGGGGCGACAACGTGGAGCGCGGTGGCAATCCCCCGGCGCCGGCGGGCACGTCGGCGCCGGGAACATCCGGTACGGGAACCGGGGGAGTGACCGGATCCGGGTCGGTCGGTGTCACAAACGCGATGCTATCGCCCACTCGCTCGGCGCCGGGGCGGCATGCGGTAATACGGTTTATCTATCCGCTCGAGCCGCGATGGTGTTGATCAGGAGGACCGACATGTGGGATCCCGACGTCTACCTGGCCTTTGCTGACCATCGCAGCCGCCCGTTCTACGACCTGCTCTCGCGGGTGGGCGCCAAGCAGGCGCGCCGGGTGGTCGACCTGGGCTGTGGACCGGGTCACCTGACGAAGTACCTGGCGCGGCGCTGGCCCGACGCGGTGATCGAGGCGATGGACAGCTCGCCGGAGATGGTCGCCGCGGCCAAGGAACGCGGGATCGACGCTGTCGTCGGCGACTTGCGGGACTGGAAGCCCAAGCCCGACACCGACGTGGTGGTCTGCAACGCGGCCCTGCACTGGGTGCCCGAGCATGCCGATCTGCTGGTGCGGTGGGCCGGCGAGCTGGCGCCGGGCTCGTGGATCGGGGTCCAGATCCCGGGCAACTTCGAAACCCCCTCCCACGCCACGGTGCGGGCGCTGGCCCGCCGTGAGCCCTACGCAAAACTCATGCGCGACATACCATTTCGCGTCGGTGCCGTGGTCCAGCCGCCGATGACCTACACCAACCTGCTGCTGGACGCCGGATGCAACGTCGACGTCTGGGAGAGCACCTACCTGCACCAGCTGACGGGCGAGAACCCGGTGCTGGAATGGATCACCGGAACGGCGCTCGTCCCGGTGCGCGAGCGGCTCGACGACGAGGGCTGGGAACAGTTCCGCCGGGAGCTCATCCCGCTGCTGGACGACGCCTACCCGCCCCGCGCCGACGGCACGACGATCTTCCCGTTCCGCCGGGTGTTCATCGTCGCCGAGGTCGGCGGCGGGCAGCGCGCGGGCGTATAACGCCGGACTACTCCTCGATGCCGCGGTCGACGGCGATCGCCGACCGGCTGGTGGGCTTCATGTGGTGGATCCGCAGATAGGTTTCGGTGTAGCGCACCGCGATGCGCGCGCCGGCGAACTCCGACGGTATGACGTCGCCGGTGCGCTGGCGCCAATCATGCAGGCGCACAGCCAGATCGGCCGCGATCGCGTCGGCGCCCGGGTCGTCACCCGTCAGCAGGTTGTTCGTCTCGGCGGGATCGGTTCGCAGGTCGTAGAGTTCGCGTTCCGGACGAGGGCCGCCGATGAACGGCGCGACCGCGTGGCCCGACGGGCTGTCCTCGATGTCCAACGGCAGGTCGAGCAGCGGGCGCGCCGCGTAGTTCTCGATGTAGCTGTAGTGCTTGGTGCGGATGGCGCGAATGGGGTCGAACGAGTCGTGATACGTCTTCATGGAGTACACCTGTTCGCGGACCGGCTCGGCCTGCGCCTCCGGCGCGAGCAGCGCGCCGGCATGTGAGACACCCTCGACGTCGGGCGGCACCCGCAGGCCCAGCAGGTCCAGCAGCGTCGGCACGAAATCGACACCGCTGAACAGCTCGTCGTACACGTGCGGCGACAACGCGCGGCCGGTGGGGGGACGGACGATCACCCCGATGCCGGTTCCGGCGTCGTACAGCGTGGATTTCGCGCGCGGGAACGCCGGGCCGTGATCGGTGAAGAACACCACCCAGGTGTTGGCGTCCAGCCCGGTTTGGGACAGCGTGTCCAACAGCCGGCCGACGGCGGCGTCGGCGGCGGCGATCGCGCCGTAGAAGTCGGCGACGTCGCCGCGGACCTCGGGGGTGTCGGGCAGGAAGTCTGGGGGGTCGACGTCCGCCGCGTCGGCCGGCTCGTAGCGGTCCCGCGGGTAGGGCCGGTGGGTTTCGAAGAAGCCGGCGGTCAACAGAAACGGTTGGCCCCCGAGGTTTTCGGCGCTGTCCTGCAGCCACTCCTGGGCGCGGTCCACCACGTAGTCGCAATAGGAATTGGACACGTCGAACTCGTCGAAGCCGAGGCGCTTGGGGTAGGACGTCTCGTGTTGCATGCCGAAAAGCGCCGAGTACCAACCGGACTCGGCCAATATCTGTGGCAGCGTCCGCACGCCGCTGCGGTATTCCCAGCCGTGATGGGCGAGGCCGACCAGGCCGTTGCTTTGCGGGTAGCGGCCGGTGAACAGCGACCCGCGCGACGGCGAACACAGCGGCGCCGTGGCGTGGGCCCGGGTGAACAGGATGCCCTCGGCGGCGAGCCGGTCCAGCCGCGGGCTGGATACATCCGGGTGACCATAGGCGCCGAGATACCGCCCCAGGTCGTGCCAGTGCACGATGAGCACGTTTTCTTTAGTTGTCATGTGGCGACTTTGCCCGTCATAGCCTCACCTCGACGCGCGACGATACCCCAGCCACCAGGTTGTCGCCGGGCGTTACGATCGGCGCGATTCCCAGCGGTTCTCGGAGACGAACTCCGGCAGCGGCCGCCCGTAGGCCCACCCGTCGAGCTCGAGGGCCGGCCGGTCCGGAAATTCCGGCACCGGGCCCAGACACAGGATGGCCACCGGTTCGGCGTCGTCGGGCATCTCCAGCAGCTTCGCCAGCCGTCGCGGGTCGAACAGGGAAACCCAACCCACGCCAAGGCCTTCGGCGCGCGCGGCCAGCCACAGGTTCTGAATCGCGCACGACACCGACGCGAGGTCCATCTGCGGGAGCGTCCGGCGGCCGAACACGTGCCGGTCGCGGTCGTCGCCGAGCGCCACCACGAAGAGCTCGGCGCACTCGAGGATGCCCTCGACCTTCAGCGCCAAGAACTCCTCGGCCCGCTCCCCTAGGGCCGCGGCGGTGAGCGGCCGTTCCTCGTCGACGAGGGCGTGAATGCGGCGCCGCAGCGCGTCGTCGGTGATGCGGATGAACCGCCACGGCTGCATCAGCCCGACGCTGGGCGCGGCGTGCGCGGCCTGCAGCAACCGCCCCAGTACCTCCTCGCTGACCACGGCGCCCGGTGAGAACCGGCGCATGTCGCGGCGCTCGGAGATCACCCGATACACGGCGCGCCGCTCCTCGGGGCTGAACGCCTGATCGGTCACGCCAGCCATCGTAGGGAAAACCGGGTTAGCGTAGTGATCCATGAAGTTTTCCGACGTGCTGGACCAGCTGCCCGCCGACGGCGCCGACGGACGCGTCTACGGCCAGCCCTACGAGACCGCCGACGGGACCACCGTGATCCCCGTCGCCAAGCCGCTCGGCGTGTTCGTCGTGCACGGGGGCAAGGCGTCCTGGGTGCCCGCCGTCGACGGCAACCGGATCGCGCTGATCGGCGTGCTCACCGGCCTGTTGGCGGCGGTGATCGCCAGCCTGGCGGTGCTGCGGCAGCCGCCCTGGCCGAAGATGACGTTCACGGACTATAGGTGACGCCGACCGCCCGGAAGATGTACTCGGGCGGCATGTCGAAGGCCAGCGACCGCCGCGGCAGGCCGGCCAGCAGGTCGGCGGCGAGGGCCGCCTTGTAGTGCAGCGACAGGTGGCCGCTGAACGTCTCGTCGACCTCGCTGACGTCGACGTCGACCTGCACTCCGGTCGACGAGATCTCGACCTTGGCCGCGCCCGTTTGCGGCGCGTCCCAGCGCGCGTCGACGGTCGGCCCGGCCAGCTTCGGCAGCATGGACAGCGTGGCCAGCACCCGCTCCGAGGTGAAGGCCAGCGAACCGACATAGCTGGCGACGCTGTGCGGCAGTCGCACGCCGGGGATGATGCCGCTGAACCGCCGGGTCACCGCGACGTAGTCGGCGAGGTAGATCAGGCCCTCCGCCTCGACCTGAGCGTGCAGATCGGCGGGTAATTTGCCGATGCCGAACAACTTGCGGACGAAGACCGCCATGAATCCCAGTATGACGCTCGGCGCTCATCGGTCACGACGCAGTGACCCAACCGGGTCTAAAGCTTTACTTGACCCCGGCGTTCGCGTGGCCGGACGATTGAGTCCATGCGCCGACTGCTCGCTTCGCTGTGCGCTGCGGCGTGTCTGATGGTTACGGCCCTGGTGCTGGCGCCGGTGAGCGGCGCGGCCACGCCCTGGTTCGCGAACTCCGTCGGCAATGCCACGCAGGTGGTTTCGGTCGTCAGCACCGGCGGGTCGAACGCGAAAATGGATATCTACCAACGCACCACCGGCGGCTGGCAGGCGCTGGTGACCGGCATCCCCACCCACGTCGGTTCCGCGGGCATGGCGCCGCAGGCCCGCAGCGGGGTCCCGGCCACCCCGATGGGCGTGTACACCCTCGACTCCGCGTTCGGCACGGCGCCCAATCCCGGTGGGGGACTTCCCTATACGCAAGTCGGGCCGAACCACTGGTGGAGCGGCGACGACCACAGCCCCACCTTCAACAGCATGCAGGTCTGCCAGAAGGCGCAGTGCCCGTTCAACACGGCCGACAGCGAGAACCTGCAGATCCCGCAGTACAAGCACGCGGTCGTGATGGGCGTCAACAAGAACAAGACGCCCGGCGGCGGTGCCGCGTTCTTCTTTCACACCACCGACGGCGGGCCCACCGAGGGGTGCGTGGCGATCGACGACGCCACGCTGGTGCAGATCATCCGCTGGCTGAAGCCCGGCGCGGTGATCGCGATTACTAAGTAGCCAGCGCGCGGCCCGGCTTGATCTTGAAGTCCAAGCCCGCCAACGACATTGTGGCGTCGTAGGTCCGGTCGTAGCCGGTTCCGCTGATCTTCCAGCCGGCGTCGGTGCGCCGGTAGGTGTCGCGGTAGAAGGCCGCACCGATCAGCATGAAGTTGAGGTCGGCGACGATGACCCGGTCCTGCAGGTACCAGCTGCCCGCTGCGGTGTCGCCGTCCACGGTGATATCGGGGTGGGTCACCCGGTGCTCGGTGATGACGTTGCCGGGCAGCGATGTACGCATGTACTCGACCAGGTCGGCGCGGTTGGTGAAGTGCAGCTCGTTGCCGATCGACGGGCCGTAGTCGGCCGTGATGTCCTCGGCCAGCGTGTCGGCGAAGTCGTCCCAATGCTTCGTGTCCAGCGCGCGCAGGTAGCGGTATTTCACCTGCTTGATTGCTTCGATGTCGGCGAACTCTTGAGGGGTCATCCGGTCATTCCAGCACACGGGTGGCCATCTCGATCAGGGCGCGTCGTTCCAGGCTCCAATCGATGGCGGTCCCGGTGATCATCTGCGCCAGCACCACGCCGCGCAGGGCCGCCCAAATCACTTCGGCCACACCGGCATTGGCCGGGTCGTCGGTGATCAGCCGGCCGAGCTGGCCGATCGCGGCGTTCATCTCCATCAGGTGGCGCCGCGAGGACCCGCCCCGGGTGGCGCGCAGGATTTCGAAGGCGGCCATGGACGTCGGGCTGCTGTAACAGCTCCACGCGGTGTCGATGACGACCTCGATGCGCTCGCGCAACGGAAGCTCGCTGACGTCGGCCGACGACAGGCTGTCCACCAGCCGGGCCACCCCGTCGTCGACGACGGCCATCAGCAGGCCGTTGCGGTCCCCGAAGTGATACTGGATGACCCCCCACGTCACGCCGGCGCGCTCGGCCACGTGCTTGGCGGTCGCGGCGGCGAACCCTTCCTCCATGATGCAGCGCACGGTCTCGTCGATGATCTTGGTGCGCGTGTCGTCGCCGCGCTTGCGCGGCGCGCTGGTGCGGCGGGTAGGCGCAATGGGCCTGGAAGACGGCCTGGAAGAAAGCATTGTTGACTTTATAACATAAATCCGTCTATTTTTGGGCGGTGACCGGATCCCGATACGCGCGGTTGTCCCGCCAGGAGCTGTCCGTCCTGGTCCCCGAACTGCTCCTGATCGGTCACATGATCGACCGCTCCGGCATGGCGTGGTGCATCACGGAGTTCGGCCGCGAGGAGATGGTGCAGATCGCCATCGAGGAGTGGGCCGGTGCCAGCCCGATCTACACCAAGCGCATGCAGCGGGCGCTGAACTACGAGGGCGTCGACGTGCCCACCATCTTCAAGGGCCTGCAGCTCGACATCGGCGCGCCGCCGCAATTCATGGACTTCCGCTACACCCTGCACGACCGCTGGCACGGGGAGTTCCAGCTCGACCACTGCGGCGCGCTGCTGGACGTGGAGCCGATGGGCGACGAGTACGTCTTCGGCATGTGCCACACCATCGAGGATCCGACGTTCGACGCCACCGCAGTGGCGACCAACCCGCGCGCGCAGATGCGTCCCATCCACCGTCCCCCACGGGTGCCGGCCGACCGGCACCCCCATTGCGCGTGGACCGTCATCATCGACGAGTCCCACCCCGAAGCGCAGAGCATCCCGGCCCTGGACATCGTCCGCCAAACGCGGGCCGCCAGTTGGGAATTGGACCCGATCGACCGCGACGACGAGGGCCAGGCGGATTACTCCGGGCCGTTGCTGTCCGATTTCGACTTCGCCGCGTTCTCGCATTCGGCGCTGGTGCGCATGGCCGACGAGGTGTGCCTGCAGATGCACCTGCTGTATCTGTCGTTCGCCATCGCGGTGGGGGCGCGCGCCACCGACGAGGCCCAGGCGGCCGGCGTGTGCACCCACGGCCTGACCGGCCTGGCCGGGCTGGCATCCGAGCGCATCCACCGCGCGCTGCGATTGCCCGGGGGGATCGAGGGAACCCGACGGGTGCTCGAGCTGCACCCGCTGCTGAACCCCGCGGGCTACGTCGTCGCGGAAACGGCGCAGAACCGGCTGATCGTGCATCGGTCCCCGGCGCACGACGACGCCGCCTGGATTTCGCTGTGCTCACCGGAATCCGTGCAGCCGCTGCAGGCGATCGCCACCGCGGTCGACCCCCACCTCGAGGTACGGGTCAGCGGCACGAAGACCGACTGGACCGCCGAGCTGGTCGAAACCGACACCGCGGCAAAGGAACTGCCCGAGGTGCAGGTGGCCAAGGTCAGTCACGGATCGACATTCCAGTTCGAGCCGAGGCGTTCGCTGCCGCTCACTGTGATCTGAGCACCCGCGCTCTGTCAAGGGAATCGTCGATACCGTTTCGGTGACGACACGGCATCGACCGGATACCAATGAGGTTGTGGCCGGGCCGAATACAGCGCGTGCACGGCTATGGTTAACGCTGGCCACCGACCTCTATAGACGAAAGTTCTCGCTCTATGTACGACCCAGTGGGGTTGTCGATCGGGACCGCGAACCTGGTCGCTGCGCGTAACGGAAATTCGCCGGTTGCACGCCGTGCGGTGCTCACGCTCTATCCGCACTGCGCGCCGAAAATCGGCCTGCCCCTGGAAAATTCCGCGGTCCCTCCGCTGTCCGAGCCGGGGGTGCTGATGCGGGGCTTCGTCGAGCGCGTCGGTGACTCGGTTGCGCTGGTGTCGCCCGACGGGTCCGCTCACGACCCGGACCTGCTCATGGTGGAGGCGCTGGACGCCATGGTGGCGGCCGCCGGCGCGGACTCCGGCGCGTGCGAGATCTCCATCGCCGTCCCGGCGTACTGGAAACCCGGCACGGTGCAGGCGCTGCGCAACGGCCTACGAACGCATTTGGGCTTCGTCCGAAGCGGCATGGCGCCCCGCCTGGTTTCCGACGCGATCGCGGCGCTGACGGCGGCGAACGCGGAGCTGTGCCTCGCGGCGACGGGCGTGGTCGGCCTGCTCGATTTCGGTGGGGGCGGCACCTCGGCCACCCTGATCAGCCTCGCGGGCGACTTCGAACTCCTCACACCGACAATGCGTTACGCGGCCTTCTCCGGCGAGGAGATCGACCAGGCGTTGTTGCTCAAGGTCTTCGAAGAACTCGGGCACGGCAGCGGGATGGACCCGGCCAGCACCGCGGCGGTCGGCCAGCTCGGCCTGCTCAGGGAGCAGTGCCGCGAGGCCAAGGAGAAGCTATCCACCGAAACGGTGGTCGAATTCTCGGCCGAGCTGGGTGGTCGCCGCTGCACCATGAAGCTGACGCGCGACGAGCTGGGCGACCTGATCCAGGACCGGCTGTCCGGCTTCATCTACGCGTTCGACGAGATGCTGGCCCGCCACAAGAGGTGCTGGGCCGACCTGTCGGCGGTCGTCATGGTCGGCGGTGGCGCCAGCATTCCCCTTGTCAAGGAACGCCTTTCGGTGCACGGCCGGCGGCCTGTGGTGAGCCCGTTGGAGCCGGCGCACGCCGCCGCCGTGGGCGCGCTGCAGATCGCCTCGCGCGGCGAGCAGCTGGACCTGCGGACGCACGCTTCCATCGGCCTGCTCACGGCCGCCGCGGGCGAAATCGTGGAGTTGCCTGCCGGCGACGTGCTGGTGATCGACGACGAGGCGCTCACGGACCGCGAATTGGCCTGGTCGCAAACGGAATACGGCCCGGACATCCGGGTGCCGTACAGCCCGACGGCCTTCGACGAAGACGGCGGGTCCGGCTGGTCGATGCGCCTTAACGTGATCGAGCCGCCCAAGGAAAGCTCGTGGCGGCGGCTCCGGCTGTCGCAGTTGGTGGTAGGGATGTGTGCCGTGGTGGCCATGACCTCGATCGGCGGCGTGGCTTACACGCTGTCGGGCATCGAGAACCACCAGGCGCCGCCGGCGCCCACCGTCGCGCCGCTGCCGCCCGTCAGCTCCCTGCCGTCGAGGCCCGTGCCTCCGCCCCCGACGCCCGTGCCGCCGCCGCCCACCACGACGCCGCCCCCCACGGCCCAGACGACGACGCCCACCACGACGGTGCCGATGACGACGCAGTGGATACACGTGCCGCTGCTGCCGGTGCCGATCCCGGTCCCGGTGCCGCAAAGCCAGCCGCCGGCGCCGCCCGCGGCCCCACAGTATCCGGGGAACGCGCAGAATCCCTTCCTGAGCCCAGGGTATTGATCGACCCTGTGACCTTTCTCAATCACAACTGAATCGAACGAGCGCATCCGGCCGCACGCGAGTAGCGTGGTGTCACCCAGTCGGGCGGGGTCTGTTTTGTGGTGCCCTCTGTGAGGGTCTCCGACGACCTTGGAGGCGCAAGTGGACATTGTGCTCGGGGTGTCGATGGCACCCACGATGGTGCGGTTGGTCCTCATCGAGGGCGAGAACGCCGACGGTGTCACGGTCGAAGAGGACCGCTTCGCGGTTGCCGCCGGCGACGGCTCGGCAACCTCCGGTGCGGTCGATCAGGTAATCGCCGCGATCGCCGGGACCCGGGAAGGCGCGACCGCGAGTCACTGCCGGCTGACCTCGACGGGGGTGACTTGGACTGACCCCGCCGACGTCGGTGCGCTGCGGGACGCGATCGCCTCGCACGATGTCGGTGCGGTCATGCTGGTCTCCCCGTTGCTCGCCGCGGCCGCGTTGGCGCAGACCGTGGGTGAAGCGCTCGGTTACGAGCACATCGCGATGTTGTTCGTCGAGCACGACAGCGCGACGTTGGCGGTCGTGGAGGTGGCCGACGGTTCGATCGCCGATCTGCACCGGCAGCAGCTTCTGGGCAACGCAAGCGACGAGTTCGCCGCGATGGTGGTCGGGCTCGACCGGCGCGCCGAGGGCGTGTTCGTCGTCGGCTCCGGGACGGGGCACGGCGGCGACGTGTTCGCGATCAAGGCCGCGCTCGAGGCGGCGACCGCGCTCGACGTGATGGTGCCCGAGGAGCCGGACATGGCGCTGGCCCGCGGCGCCGCGCTGGCGTCGGCGAACGCGCCGCTGTTCGCGTCGTCGACGGCCGCCCAGGCCTACGCACTGGATCCGGGCACCGGCGAGGTGGATTCCCAAGCGGTCACGTCGACCTACCTGGACATCTGTGGCATCGCCGACCCGGGCGATGGCGCGCTGGCCTACAGCGCCCTGGAATTCGAGGCGGAGGACGGCGCGAGTTCGCGTGGCGGCGGGCCCTTCGTGCTGGCCGGCAGCGCGCTGGCCGCGGTCGCGGCCGCGGCGGCGGGCGTCATGGTGATTTCGCTGGCCTCGGACACGCATCCCGTCCCGGCCGCGCAGCCCACCCCGGGCGCCGTCGCCCCGGCGAGTCGGGTGCCGCAGCCGGAGGCGCAGGCGCCCGCGGTCGCCCCGCCGGCGCCGCCCGCTCCGGCGCCGGTGGTCCAGCAGGCGCCGGTGCCTCAGGCGCAGGCGCCGGTCAACGTGGCGCCCGCGCCGCCGCCCCGCCGCGCACCCGTCCGGCGCGCTCCGGAATCGGCGCCGCCCCCGGTGCAGCAGGCGCCGGCACCGCCACCGGCCGCCCCGCCGCCTGAGCAGGTCGCGGCGCCCGCGCCCCCGCCGCCGTATCAGCGGCCGCCGCTGACGCTGTACCTGCACTTCCCGTTCTTCACCGTGCCGGTTCCCATCAACCCGCCACTGCCCTCGACCACCTCGCGCAGCCCCTCGCGGAGCCCCCGCCCGACGAGGACCCGAACGCCGACGCCCTCGACGACGCCCACCGCGCCGCCCCGCGGCAAGCTCAGCATCTCGGGC
>NZ_LZKR01000163.1 GCF_001672915.1 Mycobacterium sp. 1245805.9
TCACCGACGGCGTGCGGGAGCGGGCCGCCGCGCTGGCCGCCCGGCACTCCGGGGCCGAACCCGCCATCACCGGCAGCGTCACCGACATGCTGGCCAAGCTGGGCGAGGGCATCGCGGTCGACGGCATGGAGGCGCTGCTGCCGGTGTTGCGTCCCGGCGAACACGTGCTGCTGACCGACCAACTGGCCGACCGCACGCCGGTGCTGGTGTGCGACCCGGAGAAGGTGCGCACCCGGGCCGCCGACCTGATCAAGACGGGCAGCGAATTCCTCGAGGCGTCGTGGTCGGTGGCGGCGCTGGGCACCGACGCGCCCGTCGACCTGGAGCAGTTCGGCGGGTCGGGGTTCGCCGAACTGGACGACGTGCGCGCCGCAGCGGCGCGGTCGGGTCATCCCTGGTGGACGCTGAGCCAGCTCTCCGACGAGTCAGCCGTGGAACTGGACGTCCGGGCGGCGCCGTCGGCCCGCGGGCACCAACACGACATCGACGGCATCTTCGCGATGCTGCGCGCCCACGTCAGCACCGGCGGGCACGCCGCGGTCGTCGCGCCCGGCACCGGCACCGCCCACCGGGTGGTGGAGCGGCTCGCCGAGTCCGACACCCCCGCCGCCATGCTGGAGCCCGGCGCCGCCCCCAAGGCGGGTGTGGTGGGCGTGCTCAAGGGCCCGCTGCACGACGGTCTGATAATCCCGAGCGATCCCCCCAACCTGGTCGTCATCACCGAGACGGACCTGACCGGCAACCGGGCCACTGCCGTCGAGGGCAAGCGGCTGGCGGCCAAGCGGCGCAACACCGTCGACCCGCTGGCGCTGACGGCCGGGGACCTGGTGGTGCACGATCAGCACGGGATCGGGCGGTTCGTGGAGATGGTCGAGCGCACCGTCGGCGGCGCGCGGCGCGAATACCTGGTGCTTGAATACGCGTCGGCCAAGCGGGGCGGTGGTTCCGACAAGCTGTACGTCCCGATGGACTCGCTGGACCAGCTGTCGCGCTACGTCGGCGGGCAGGCGCCGGCGCTGAGCAGGCTCGGCGGCAGCGACTGGGCGAACACCAAGACCAAGGCGCGCCGCGCGGTGCGCGAGATCGCCGGCGAGCTGGTGGCGCTCTACGCCAAGCGGCAGGCCAGCGCCGGACACGCGTTCGGGCCGGACACGCCGTGGCAGGCCGAGATGGAGGACGCGTTCGGCTTCACCGAGACCGTCGACCAGCTCACCGCGATCACCGAGGTCAAGGCCGACATGGAGAAGCCGGTGCCGATGGACCGGGTGATCTGCGGGGACGTCGGCTATGGCAAGACCGAGATCGCGGTGCGGGCGGCGTTCAAGGCGGTTCAGGACGGCAAGCAGGTCGCCGTGCTGGTCCCCACCACGCTGCTCGCCGACCAGCACCTGCAGACGTTCAGCGACCGGATGGCCGACTTCCCGGTGACCGTCAAGGGGCTGTCCCGGTTCACCGACGCCGCCGAGTCCCGCGCGGTGATCGAGGGCCTGGCCGACGGGACGGTCGACATCGTGATCGGCACCCACCGGCTGCTGCAGACCGGGGTGCGCTGGAAGGACCTGGGGCTGGTCGTCGTCGACGAGGAGCAGCGCTTCGGCGTCGAGCACAAGGAACACATCAAGTCGCTGCGCACCCACGTCGACGTGCTCACCATGAGCGCCACCCCGATCCCGCGCACGCTGGAGATGAGCCTGGCCGGGATCCGGGAGATGTCGACGATCCTGACCCCGCCCGAGGAGCGCTACCCGGTGCTGACCTACGTCGGCCCGCAGGACGACAAGCAGGTCGCGGCCGCCCTGCGGCGCGAGCTGCTGCGCGACGGCCAGGCGTTCTACGTGCACAACCGGGTGAGCTCCATCGACCGGGCCGCGGCGCGGGTGCGCGAGCTGGTGCCCGAGGCGCGCGTCGTCGTCGCGCACGGGCAGATGCCCGAAGAGCGGCTGGAACGCACCGTGCAGGGCTTCTGGAACCGCGAATACGACATCCTGGTGTGCACCACGATCGTGGAGACGGGCCTGGACATCTCCAACGCCAACACGCTGATCGTCGAGCGCGCCGACACCTTCGGGCTGTCCCAGCTGCACCAGCTGCGCGGACGGGTCGGGCGCAGCCGCGAGCGCGGGTACGCCTACTTCCTCTATCCGCCGCACGCGCCGCTGACGGAGACGGCCTACGACCGGTTGGCGACCATCGCGCAGAACAACGAGCTGGGCGCGGGCATGGCGGTCGCGCTGAAGGACCTCGAGATCCGCGGCGCCGGCAACGTCCTGGGCGTCGAGCAGTCCGGGCACGTCGCCGGGGTGGGCTTCGACCTGTACGTGCGGCTGGTCGGTGAGGCGGTGGAGGCCTATCGGGCCGCCGCCGACGGGGAAACGGTCACCACGCCCGAGGAGCCCAAGGACGTTCGGATCGACCTGCCGGTGGACGCGCACCTGCCGCCGGACTACATCGCCAGCGACCGGCTGCGGCTGGAGGGCTACCGGCGGCTCGCCGCCGCCTCCGACGACGCCGCCGTCAGCGCCGTGGTCGAGGAGCTCGTCGACCGCTACGGGGCGCTGCCCGAGCCCGCCGAGCGGCTGGTCGCCGTGGCGCGGTTGCGGCTGCTGTGCCGCGCCGCCGGCATCACCGAGGTGTCGGCCCCGTCGGCGTCGACCGTGCGGTTGTCGCCGGTGACGCTGCTGGATTCGGCGCAGGTGCGGCTCAAGCGGATGTATCCGGCGGCGCACTACCGCGCCACGACGTCGACCGTGCAGGTGCCTATTCCGCGGGCGGGCGGGGTCGGCGCGCCGCGGCTGCGCGACGTCGAGTTGCTGCAGATGGTGGCCAACCTGGTGACGGCGCTGCAGGGAAAGCCACAGGTGGAGGTTGGTATAACGGGGTCACAGCCAGCACCGATGCGCGGGGAGGAGCGACGAGCGTGACGATCGTCGTCTTGTTCGATCCCCGCCGCCCGTCGCTGGTGCCGGTCGAGGCCATCGAGCACCTCGCCGGCGAGGTGCAGTACACCGAGGAGATGCCAGTCGCGGTGCCCTGGTCGCTGCCCGCGGCGCGGCCCGTGCACTCCGGGGATGACGCGCCGGTGCTGCTGTCGTCCGATCCGGACCACCCCGCCGTCGTCGCCCGGTTGGCTACCGGGGCCCGCCTGATCTCGGCTCCGGACACGCCGCGCGGCGAGCGGCTGGTCGACGCCGTCGCGATGATGGACAAGCTGCGCACCGCGGGGCCCTGGGAGAGTGAGCAAACTCACGACTCGTTGCGCAGGTTCCTGCTGGAGGAGACCTACGAGCTGCTCGACGCGGTGCGCAGCGGCAACGCCGACCTGCTGCGCGAGGAACTCGGCGACGTGTTGCTGCAGGTTCTCTTTCACGCCCGCATCGCCGAGGACGCGCCGCAGCTTCCGTTCACCATCGACGATGTCGCCGTCACACTGATGCGCAAGCTCGGCAATCGGGTGCCTGGAGTGCTTGCGGGACAATCGATTTCGCTGGAAGAGCAGCTGGCGCAGTGGGAGCAGCGCAAGGCCGCCGAGAAGTCGCGGAATTCGGTGATGGACGACGTCCACACCGGTCAGCCGGCATTGGCGTTGGCGCAGAAAGTGATTCAACGCGTCGAGAAGGCGGGCCTGCCCGTCGACCTGATCCCGGCCGAGATCACGTCGGTCTCCGTGTCGGCCGACGTCGACGCGGAAAGTGCGCTCCGCACGGCAGTTTTAGAGTTCGTCGACACCGTCCGCGGTGTGGAGAGGTCGATCGCGGCCAGCCGCCGGGGCGACGACGTTCCGGTCGAGCTGGATGTGGCGCCGCTGGGCGAGATCACCGAGGAGGAGTGGCGCGCGCACTGGCCACCCGGTGCGGTAACCGACGCCGTTGAGGCTGGGGGCGAGGAACCCGTTGCCAGGTCCAAGGCGTCCGAAGGGGGCTCCAAGAAGCGTCGGGGCCGAAAATGACCGCGGTTGGACCCCTTGGCTGACGATCGACGCCGCATCGGGGGCGCGGGCCCGGAATCGACGGGCCAGGGCCGAAACCCGTGGGACGATGGTCGTGGTCGAGGTACGTGTTGGGAAAGTCCAGGGGAGTTTCAGAGGGGCATGGTGTCGCCGAGGCGTTGGTTGCGCGCGGTCGCCGTGATCGGCGCCACCGCCATGATCCTCGCCTCCAGTTGCACCTGGCAGTTGAGCCTGTTCATCCCGGAAGGGGTGCCGCCGCCGGCGGGGGATCCGGTGCCGCCGGTCGACACCCACCTGAGTGGCCGGCCCGCGGATCAGTTGCGCCAGTGGGCCGAGCAACGGTCGGCCGCGTTGGAGATTCCCGTCGTCGCGCTGGAGGCCTACGCGTACGCCGCGCGCGTCGCCGAGGTCGAGAACCCCAAGTGCCACATCGCGTGGACCACGCTGGCCGGCATCGGGCAGGTCGAAAGCCACCATGGCACCTACCGGGGCGCGACGCTCTCGCCGAACGGTGATGTGAACCCGCCCATTCGGGGAGTTCGCCTGGACGGCACCGGGGGCACGCTGCGCATCGTCGACAGCGAGGACGGCGTGGAGGGCGGTGCGGGCGTGGTGCGCGCAATGGGGCCGATGCAGTTCATTCCGGAGACGTGGCGGCTGTACGGGGTGGACGCCCACAACGACGGCGTCGTCAGCCCCGACAACATCGACGACGCGGCCCTGGCGGCGGCGGGTTATCTGTGTTGGCGTGGAAAAGATCTCGCCACACCGCGGGGCTGGATCACCGCGCTGCGGGCCTACAACAACTCCGGTGTCTACGCGCGGGCGGTGCGGGACTGGGCGACCGCCTATGCGGCGCATCACCCGCTGTAGCAGGATGTATCGCTGACGGCGCCAGCTACGACAAGGAGAAACCCAGTGCCGATTATCGAGCAGGTCGGGGCCCGCGAGATCCTCGATTCCCGCGGCAACCCGACGGTCGAGGTCGAGATAGCTCTGATGGACGGGACGTTTGCCCGCGCGGCGGTGCCGTCCGGGGCGTCGACCGGCGAGCACGAGGCCGTCGAGTTGCGTGACGGCGGTGAGCGTTACGGCGGCAAGGGCGTGCAGAAGGCGGTGCAGGCCGTGCTCGACGAGATCGGTCCCGCCGTGATCGGCCTGGCCGCCGACGACCAGCGGCTGGTGGACCAGGCGTTGGTGGACCTCGACGGCACCCCGGACAAGTCGCGGTTAGGCGGCAACGCGATCCTGGGCGTCTCGCTGGCGGTCGCCAAGGCGGCCGCCGATTCCGCCGAGTTGCCGCTGTTCCGCTACATCGGCGGGCCGAACGCGCACATTCTGCCCGTGCCGATGATGAACATCCTCAACGGCGGCGCCCACGCCGACACCGGCGTCGACATTCAGGAGTTCATGGTCGCGCCGCTCGGCGCGCCCAGCTTCGCGGAGGCGCTGCGGTGGGGCGCCGAGGTGTACCACTCGCTCAAGTCGGTGTTGAAGAAGGAGGGGCTTGCCACCGGGCTGGGCGACGAGGGCGGGTTCGCCCCCGACGTCGCGGGCACCACGGCGGCGCTGGACCTGATCGGTCGCGCCATCGAGTTGGCCGGCTTCAAGCTGGGTACCGACGTGGCGTTGGCCCTCGACGCGGCGGCCACCGAGTTCTACGCCGACGGCACCGGCTACACCTTCGAGGGCAGCGCCCGCACCGCCGAGCAGATGGCCGAGTTCTACGCCGGCCTGCTCGGCTCCTATCCGCTGGTGTCCATCGAAGACCCGCTGTCCGAAGACGATTGGGAAGGGTGGGCGGCCCTGACCGCGTCGATCGGGGACCGGGTGCAGATCGTCGGCGACGACATCTTCGTCACCAACCCCGAACGGCTCGAAGAGGGCATCGACAAGGGCGTGGCAAACGCGTTGCTGGTCAAGGTGAATCAGATCGGCACGCTCACCGAGACCCTCGACGCCGTCGCGCTGGCCCACCACAGCGGGTATCGCACGATGATGAGCCACCGCAGCGGCGAAACGGAGGACACCACCATCGCCGACCTGGCGGTCGCGGTCGGCAGCGGCCAGATCAAGACCGGCGCGCCCGCCCGCAGCGAGCGCGTGGCCAAATACAATCAACTGTTGCGGATCGAGGAAGCCCTCGGCGACGCGGCACGCTACGCCGGCGATCTGGCCTTCCCGCGGTTCGCGCTGGAGCAGAAGTAGGTTGAAATAGCTTGACGCCCAAGCCCGATCCGAAGCGCCGCTCCCCGGCATCGCGCCCGGGGAAGGCCGGCGACTCGGTTCGGCGCCGTCGATCGGCCAAGCCCTCTGCGCCGCCGCAGCGGTCGGTGCAGGAGCGCGTCGTCGAGCCCATCAAGCGTCAGGTCGCCGAGTCCGTCGAACAGCGCTCCGATCAGCGGCTCGGGTTCACCGCGCGGCGGGCGGCGGTGCTGGCCGCGGTGATCTGCGTGCTGACCCTGACCATCGCCGGCCCGGTGCGCACCTACTTCGCCCAGCGCACCGAGATGAACCAGTTGGCCGCGAGCGAAGCCGCGCTGCGCCGCCAGATCGCCGACCTGGAGCAGAAAAAGGTCAAGCTCGGCGACCCGGCATACATTGCGGCGCAGGCCCGCGAGCGCCTCGGCTTCGTGATGCCCGGGGACATTCCGTTCCAGGTTCAGCTTCCGCCGACGGCGGCGGTGTCCCCCCAACCGGGGGCCGACGCGCCGAAACCGGCGAACAACAATCCGTGGTACACCTCGCTGTGGCACACCATCGCCGACGCGCCCCACCTGCCGCCGGCCGCGCCGCCGCCACCGGACCCCCTGGCTCCCGGTGGTTGATCGTGCCGATCTGGAAGCGGTGGCGCGTCAGCTCGGCCGCGAGCCGCGCGGGGTGCTCGAGATCGCCTACCGTTGCCCCAACGGCGAACCCGGCGTGGTGAAGACCGCGCCGAAACTCCCTGACGGCACGCCCTTTCCGACGTTGTACTACCTCACCCACCCGGCGCTGACCGCGGCGGCGAGCCGACTCGAGACGACGGGATTGATGCGCGAGATGACCGAGCGGTTGCGGACGGATGCCGAGTTGGCGGCCGCGTATCGGCGGGCGCACGAGTCGTATCTGGCCGAACGTGACGCGATCGAACCACTGGGGACGACGTTCTCCGGCGGCGGGATGCCGGATCGGGTCAAGTGCCTGCACGTCCTGATCGCGCACTCGCTGGCGAAGGGTCCCGGCGTGAATCCGCTTGGGGACGAGGCGTTGTCGGTGCTGGCCGACGACCCGGCCATGGCCGGTGTTTTGGTGGCGGGGCAGTGGTGAGCCGGCTCGCCGCAATCGATTGCGGGACCAACTCCATCCGGTTGCTGATCGCCGACGCGCGTGGCGGCCGGCTGCACGACGTGCACCGCGAGACGCGAATCGTGCGGCTGGGCCAGGGCGTCGACGCGACGGGCGAGTTCGCCCCCGACGCGATCGCGCGGACCCGCGCCGCCCTGACCGACTATGCGTCGCTGCTGAAGGCGCACGGCGTCGAGCGGGTGCGGATGGTGGCGACGTCCGCGGCGCGCGATGTCACCAATCGCGATGTTTTCTTCGCGATGACGGCCGAGGTGCTGGGCGCGGTGCTGCCCGGCGCGGTGGCCGAGGTGATCAGCGGGGCGGAAGAGGCTTCGCTTTCCTTTCATGGCGCCGTTGGCGAATTGGATAGCACCGCCGCGCCTTTCGTCGTCGTCGACCTCGGCGGCGGCTCGACCGAGATCGTGCTCGGCAGTGAGCGGGTGGTGGCCGCTTACTCGGCCGACATCGGGTGCGTCCGGCTGACCGAGCGCTGCCTGCACTCCGACCCGCCCACGCCCGACGAGGTGGCGGCCGCCCGGGCGGTGGTGCGTGAGCGCCTCGACGTCGCGCTGGGTGTCGTGGACGTCGAAGGGGCGCGGACCTGGGTCGGGCTGGCCGGCACGATGACGACGCTGTCCGCGCTGGCGCACAACATGACGGCGTATGACGCTGCGGCCATTCACCTTTCCCGCGTGCCCGATGCTGACCTGCTGGCGGTGTGCGAGCGGCTGATCGGGATGACGCGATCCGAGCGCGCCGCGCTGCCGCCGATGCACGAGGGCCGGGCCGACGTGATCGGCGGCGGCGCGATCGTGGTGGAGGAATTGGCCCGCGAGCTGCGCGCCCGCGCCGGCATCGACGAGTTGATCGTCAGCGAACACGACATCCTGGACGGCATCGTGCTGTCGATCGCCGGGTGAGTCGCATCCGCCCCATTGGCACCCGCGCGGAGGCACCACCCGTTGTGCCCGCCTCAGAGCGACTGTGCCGCCTCCCGCAGCGCGAGCACCCGTCGATGTATTCGGTGCTCGGTGGAGCGCGGGATATAACCCGGCCCGTACACCCCGCGCCGAAGCCGGCGCACCCTGTCCCGACCCGTCGCCCAACGCAGGGCATCTGAAACGACTTTCGATGCCCTGCCGGGGACGCGAAAGCCTTGCGCTTCAAGCGCATGGAGCATTTCGGCGACGGTTGCCCGCCCATTACAGGCGAGATGCATTGCGAGCACGTAGCGCAGTTCGATTCCTCGAAGGTTCATTGCCGCAGGGTCGCATACCGGTACGACATCGCCTGAACTTGTCGCTCGGAGGCGGGCAGAAAGGGTGCCGGCTCCAGCCAGATGCCAGTGTGGCGTATGTGACTTCGCCGGGAACCGTTGTGAACTCACGGCTTTCGGTGTGTATTCATGGCGGCGATGTCTCGAAATATGCACCCTCAGCGCACACCGAAAACCCTCAGCGCACACTCACGCTTCGAAGCGGTAGCCCATCCCCGACTCGGTCAGCAGGTGCTTGGGATGCGACGGGTCGTTCTCGAGTTTGCGCCTCAGCTGGGCGAGATACACACGCAGGTAATGGGTTTCGGTGGCATACGCCGGGCCCCATACCTCCTTCAGCAACTCCTCGCGGCCCACCAGCTTGCCGCGATTGCGCACCAGCACCTCGAGCATGCCCCATTCGGTGGGCGTGAGATGCACCTCGGCGCCGTCCTTGGTGACCTTCTTGGCGGCGAGATCGACGGTGAACGCGTCGGTTTCGACGACGGGCTCGTCCGTCTCCGAGGCCGCCGCATTGCGGCGGACCGCGGCGCGTAATCGCGCCAGGAACTCGTCCATCCCAAAGGGTTTCGTCACGTAGTCGTCGGCGCCGGCGTCGAGGGCCTCGACCTTGTCGGACGAATCGGTGCGCGCCGACAACACGATCACCGGCGCCGACAGCCAGCCGCGCAGGCCGGCCAGCACCTCGATGCCGGATATGTCCGGCAGCCCGAGGTCCAGCACCACCACGTCGGGCTTGTGCTCGGCGGCCGCGCGCAACGCCCCGGCACCGGTCGACGCGGTGATCACCTCGTAGCCACGCACGGACAGGTTGATCCGCAACGCGCGCAGGATGTGCGGCTCGTCGTCGATCACCAGTACCCGGGTCATACTGCGCCAAACTCCTGCGGCGCGGCCAGATCCACCACGACGGTGAGCCCGCCGCCCGGCGTGTCACCGGCCGAAATGCTGCCGCCCATCGCCTCCACGAAGCCGCGAGCCACCGACATCCCCAGCCCCACGCCGGTGGTGTTGTCGTGATCGCCCAGCCGCTGGAAGGCCTCGAAGATCTGGTCCTCGGCGCCCTTCGGGATTCCGGGACCCTCATCGATGACATTGATCAGGACGCGATCGCCCACCCGGCCCGCGTTGACCCGAACCACGCAGTTGGGCGCGTAGCGCAGCGCGTTGTCGATCAGGTTCGCAAGCACGCGTTCCAGCAGGCCGGCGTCGGCCATCACCACCGCGTCGCCCACATCGACCTTGACCCGGTCGATCGCCGATCGGTAAAACCCGGTGGCGCCCTTGCCGATGCTGACCAGCGCGCGTTGCACCGTTTCCTCCAGATACACCCGGCGCAGGTCCGGGCGGATCACGCCGGCTGCCAGGCGCGAGGAGTCGAGCAGGTTGCCGACCAGCGCGGTCAGCTGGTCGATGGATTCCTCGATGGTGGCCAGCAATTCCGCCGTGTCTGCGGGGGAGAAGGCGACATCTTCGGCGCGCAGGCTGGACACGGCGACCTTGGCCGCCGCCAGCGGCGTGCGGAGGTCGTGGCTGACCGCCGAGAGCAGGGAGCGCCGCAACTCGTCGGCCCGCACGATCGCCTCGGTCCGGCTGGCCTCCTCCGCCAGCTCGCGCTGCCGGATGAGGCCCGCGGCCTGATTGGCCACCGCGCTCAGCACACGGCGGTCGCGGGTGGACAGCTTCTTGCCGGCCATCAGCATCCAAAACAGGTCGTCGCCGACCTCGATCGCGGTGTCGGCGGAATCGACGCTCACACAAGGATCATTGCCCACGCATGCGACGATGTAGCTCTTCTTTCCGGCGGCGCGCTCCTCTTCGCTGGGCTCGCGCAGCATGCTGACCGCGCGCTGCGCATAGGTCTCCCGCACGCGCTCGAGCAGCGTCTCGAGGTCGGCGCCGCGCAGCACCGATCCGGCGAACAACGTCAGCAGCTCGGCCTCTTGGGACGCGCGCCGGGCCTCGCGGGTGCGTTTGGTCGCGCCGTCGACGAGAACGGCGACCGCGACCGCGATCAGCAACAGCACCAATTCCGTGATGGCGCTGTTGGGTTCGGCGATGGTGAAGCTGTGCCGTGGCGGGATCAGGTAGTAGTTCAGCAACATCCCGGACAACACAGCCGAAAGCGCCGCCGGGGCAACGCCTCCCAACAGCCCGACCAGCAGCACCCCGACGAAGAACAGCGCGCTCTCGCCGGCGTTGTTCAGGTACGGGTCGAGCAACGTCACCGAGACCGCACAGACGGCCGACGGCACGATGACCGCGGCTAGCCACGAGGCGACGCGTCGCTCGCGGGGCACGAGCGACCCCAGGTGCAGGCCGCGCGTGGATTCCTCGTGCGTGACCATGTGCACGTCGATCTTCCCGGACCGCTCGACGATCGTCGGGCCGATTCCCTCCTCGAAGATGCGCGCCCACCGGGGCCGCCGCGACGTGCCGATGACCAGCTGGGTGGCGTTGTTTTCGCGCGCGAAATCCAGTAGTGCCGTGGGCACGTCGTCACCGACGACGGTGTGCAGCGACGCGTCCAAGCTGTTCGCCAGCTCGCGGATCTTGCCCATCCTGCGCTCCGACACGCCGGCCAGCCCGTCACCGCGGATGACGTGCACCACCATCAGCTCGGCGCTGGACTTCGACGCGATCCGCGATGCCCGTCGCACCAATGTCTCCGATTCGGGGCCGCCGGTCACCGCCACCACCACCCGCTCGCGCGCCTCCCACATGTCGGTGATCTTGTTCTCGGCCCGGTACTTGGCCAGTGCGGTGTCGACTTGATCCGCCAGCCACAGCAGGGCCAATTCGCGCAGCGCGGTGAGGTTTCCGGCGCGGAAGTAGTTCGACAGCGCCGCGTCGATCCGGGCCGGCGCGTAGACGTTGCCGTGGGATAGCCTGCGGCGCAACGCCTCCGGGGTGATGTCGATGAGTTCGACCTGCGAGGCCTGGCGCACGATCGAATCCGGGATGGTTTCCTGCTGCTCGATGCCGGTGATCTGAGCGACGACGTCGTTGAGGCTCTCCAAATGCTGGATGTTGACCGTGGAGATCACCGTGATCCCGGCGTCGAGCAGTTCCTCGACGTCCTGCCAACGCTTTTCGTTCTTGCTGCCGGGCGTGTTGGTGTGGGCGAGTTCGTCGACCAGGACCACGTGCGGGTGGCGCGCCAGCACGGCCGGCACGTCGAGCTCGGGGAAGCTGCCGCCGCGATAGTCGACGTAATGCGGCGGGATGACCTCGATACCGTCAAGCAGCTCGGCGGTTTTCGCCCGGCCATGCGTCTCGACCACCGCCGCCACCAGGTCGGTGCCGCGTTCCAGGCGCCGGTGTGCCTCGCCGAGCATCGCGTAGGTCTTGCCGACGCCCGGTGCGGCGCCGAGATAGATGCGTAGCTCGCCGCGCTTGGGACGGTGGTCGATTACGCTCACGTCAACCATCATCCCCCTCGGGCGCTAGCTCGAGGCCGGGTATTGACGATCGAGTTGCAGGTTGAGCTCCAGCACGTTGACCGTCGGCTCCCCGAAGAACCCCAGGTCGCGGCCGTCGCGGTAGTGCGCCAGGACCGCACGTATCTGATCGGCGCCGACGTGCCTGGCCTTTGCCACGCGGGCGACCTGGATGTCGGCGTAGGCCGGGGAGATGTTCGGGTCCAGGCCGCTGCCGCTGGCGGTGACCGCGTCGGCGGGCACGACCGGGTTGGCGGCGGCGGCCCCGCGGACGGGCACGATCTGGCCGATCGTGTAGTCCTCCCCGTACTTCGCGCACTCCACCCGAACGCCCTCGTACATCGTCAGGAACGGGGCCGAGGTCGACTGGCACGGCTCGTTGACGCTCACCACGCGGGTCGGGTGCACGACGTTTCCGCGGGCGTCGCGGGGCCCGATCACGGACAGCACCGCGCCCACACCGCCGCCGGTGCAGAACGGGCGGGACCCGTCGACTCCCTCCAGCTGACCGATCGCGGTGCTGCGCGTGCACACCTGCGTCAGCAGGCTCGGCTTGCCCGGTGCATCGACGATGCTCTCCGGCCCCAGGTTGCTCGCACTCGACGACAGCGGGTCGTAGCCGTTTCCGGCCGCCGAGGGGCGGCTCTGGAAGTACTGCGGCAGCGGGTTGCCGTCCTTGTCGGTGAACAGCTGACCGATCAGCCGGCTGCCGACCGTCTTGCCGTTGGCGGTGAGGATCGACCCCTCGGCCTTGTCGTGCAGTCCGGGTATCTGCGCGACCAGCCAGACGAAAACCGGGTAGACGAGGCCGGTGATCACGGTCAGCACCAGCAACGCGCGGAACGCCGCCCAATGCATGCGGACGAAACTGGAGAACTTCATGTCAGGACATCCCCGGGACGAATTGAACGATCAGGTCGATGAGCTTGATGCCGATGAACGGGGCCACGATGCCGCCGAGGCCGTAGATGTAAAGGTTGCGGCTCAACAGCTTTGACGCGCTGCTCGGCGTGTAGCGCACGCCGCGCAGCGACAACGGGATCAACGCCACGATGATGATCGCGTTGAAAATCACCGCCGACAGGATCGCCGACTGCGGGCTGTGCAGCCGCATGATGTTGATCATGTCCAGCCCGGGGAACAGCGCGACGAACATGGCCGGGATGATCGCGAAGTACTTCGCGATGTCGTTGGCGATCGAAAAGGTCGTCAGCGCCCCGCGGGTGATCAGCAGCTGCTTGCCGATCTCGACGATCTCGATCAGCTTGGTGGGATCGGAGTCGAGATCGACCATGTTGCCGGCCTCTTTGGCCGCCGAGGTGCCGGTGTTCATCGCCACGCCAACGTCGGCCTGCGCCAGCGCCGGTGCGTCGTTGGTGCCGTCGCCGGTCATCGCGACCAGCTTGCCGCCCTCCTGCTCGCGCTTGATCAGCGCCAGCTTGTCCTCCGGCGTGGCTTCGGCGAGGAAGTCGTCGACCCCGGCCTCGTCCGCTATCGCCTTGGCGGTCAACGGGTTATCGCCGGTGATCATCACCGTGCGGATGCCCATCTTGCGCATCTCGTCGAAGCGCTCCCGCATGCCCTGCTTGACGACGTCCTTGAGGTGGATGACGCCCAGCACCGACGCCTCGCCATTGAGGCACTCGCCGACCACCAGCGGGGTGCCCCCGCCCGCGGAGATGCCGTCGACGATCTCGCCGAGCTGGGAGGGCACCTTACCGCCTTGTGCGCGTACCCATTCCGCGACCGAGCTGGCCGCGCCCTTGCGCAGCTGGTGGCCGTCCACGTCGACGCCCGACATCCGGGTGGCGGCGGAAAACTCCACCCAGTGGGCGTGGGTGAGTTCGCCCGGCGTGCGCGCGCGCAGCCCGAAGTGTTGCTTGGCGAACACGACGATCGAGCGTCCCTCCGGCGTTTCGTCGGCCAGGCTGGACAATTGGGCGGCGTCGGCCAGCTGCTCGTTGGTGACGCCGTCGAGGGGGATGAAGGCGCCGGCCTGCCGGTTGCCCAGCGTGATGGTGCCCGTCTTGTCGAGCAGCAGCGTGTTGACGTCACCGGCGGCCTCCACGGCGCGCCCGGACATGGCGAGCACGTTGCGCTGCACCAGCCGGTCCATGCCGGCGATGCCGATGGCCGAAAGCAGCGCGCCGATCGTGGTGGGGATCAGGCACACCAGCAGCGACACCATGACGATGCCGGTGACGCCACTTGCGTTGAGCGCCTGGCTGTCCGGGACGCCCGGGTTGTTCGCCTTGGAGTAGATCGCCAGCGGCTGCAGTGTCGCGACTGCGAAGACGAAGATGATCGTCAACGCGGCGAGCAGGATGTTCAGCGCGATCTCGTTGGGGGTCTTCTGCCGGTTGGCGCCCTCGACGAGGGCGATCATCCGGTCGATGAAGCTCTCCCCGGGCTTCTGGGTGATCTTGACGACGATGCGGTCGCTGAGCACGGTGGTGCCGCCGGTGACCGCCGAGCGGTCGCCGCCGGACTCGCGGATCACCGGGGCCGACTCGCCGGTGATCGCCGATTCGTCCACCGAGGCAATGCCTTCCACCACGTCGCCGTCGCCCGGTATCACCTGCCCCGCCTCGACCACGACGATGTCGCCCTGCTGCAGCAGCGGCGCCGCCACCTCTTCCTCCACGCCCGGGCCGCCGGGCTGCCAGTTCCTGAGTCGCCGCGCCAGGGTCTGGGTCTTGGCGCGCCGCAGCGTCTCCGCCTGGGCCTTGCCGCGCCCCTCGGCCACCGCCTCCGCGAGGTTTGCGAAAAGCACAGTCAGCCATAGCCATACCACGATCAACCACGCGAACCACGTCTCGTTGGCGATCGCCAGCACGGTGCTCCAGGCGGCGCCGATCTCGACGATGAACATCACCGGGTTGCGCCACAGGGTGCGCGGGTCGAGTTTGCGCAGCGCGTCCGGCGTCGACTTCCACAGCATCTTCGGGTCGAGCAACCCGCCCTGCACCCGTTTGGTGCTCACGGGTGCCCCGGCCTGCTCCTGCTCGGCGGGTTCGATGGTCGTCGCGGTCATCAGTGGATTCCTTCGGCTAGGGGCCCGAGCGCCAGCATGGGCAGGAACGTAAGCGCAACGAGGATCACCGTCACGCCGGCGACCATCCCGACGAACTGCGGCCGGTGAGTGGGCAGCGTGCCCACCGACTCCGGCGTCATGCCTTGCTTGGCCAGCGAGCCGGCCAGCGCCAGCACGAGCACCATGGGCAAGAACCTGCCGAAGACCATCGCCAGTCCGAGCGCGGTGTTGTACCAATCGGTGTTGACGCTGATGCCGGCGAAAGCCGACCCGTTGTTGTTGGCCGCGGAGGTGAACGCGTACAACACCTCCGACAGCCCGTGCGGGCCGGTGTTCAGCATCCCGGCGCGCTCACCCGGCAATGCCATCGCCGCCGCGGTTCCGGTCAGCACGATCAGTGGTGTGACCAGGAAATAGCTTGCGGCCAGCTTGATTTCGCGGGGATTGATCTTCTTGCCGAGGTATTCCGGCGTGCGGCCGACCATCAGTCCGGCGACGAACACCGTGATCACCGCCAGGATCAACATGCCGTAGAGGCCCGAGCCGGTGCCGCCGGGCGCGACCTCCCCGAGCTGCATGTTGAACAGGGCCATCATGCCGCCCAGGCTGGTGTAGGAGTCGTGGAACGAGTCGACGGCACCGGTCGAGGTCAGCGTCGTCGAGTCGGCGAACACCGCGGAGTTGGCGACGCCGAACCGCTGCTCGACGCCTTCGAAGGCCGACCCGACGGCTGTCGGCACCGTGCCGTGGTGCTGCAGCTGGAACCAGAGCATGCAAGACACGCTGAACGCGTACAGCGTCGCCATGACCGATGCGATCGCGTAGCCCTGCTTGGTGCTGCCCACCATGCGCCCGAACGTCCGTGGCAACGAAAAGCTGACCACCAGCAGCAGGAAGATCTCCAGCCAGTTGGTCCACGCCGTCGGGTTCTCGAAGGGGTGCGCGGAGTTCGCGTTGTAGAAACCGCCGCCATTGGTTCCGAGTTCCTTGATCGCCTCCTGGCTGGCCACCGGCCCCCCGGTGATGGTCTGTTGGGCGCCGCCGAGGGTGGTCGCGACCTGGTCGTGCAGGTGGAAGTTCTGGATGGCGCCGCCCGCGATCAGCAGGATCGCCCCGATGATCGAAATGGGTAGCAGGATGCGAAGCACCGTGCGCACCAGGTCGACCCAGAAGTTCCCGAGGTCGCCGGTGCGCTTGCGGGCAAACCCGCGCACCAGCGCGATCGCCACCGCCATGCCGACGGCGGCCGAGACAAAGTTCTGCACCGCCAGCCCGGCCATCTGCACCAGGTGGCCCTGCGTCGACTCACCGGAATACGCCTGCCAGTTGGTGTTGGTGACGAAGCTGATCGCCGTGTTCCACGCCAGCGCGGGCGTCATCTTGGTGGCCGGATCGTGCAGGTGCAACGGCAGCTTGTTCTGCACCAGCTGGAACGCGAACAGGAACAGGATGCTGATCGACGAGAACGCCAGCACGCTGCGGGCGTAGGCGCCCCACGTCTGCTCCGAGCGTGAATCGACACCGATCAGCCGGTAGATCACCCGTTCGACGGACGAGTCCTTGTCCGACATGTAGACGCGATACATGTAGTCGCCGAGCGGCACATGCACCACCACCAGTGCCGCGACGAGGAAGGCGAGGAAGATCAGCCCCGCGGTTGTTGTGCTCACTAGAACCTCTCCGGGAACAGCAGGGCGCCGGCCAGGTACAGCGCGAGGACAATGGAAAGCACCAAGCCGACAACGTTTTCGTAGTTCACAGCCGCTCGACCAGCTTCTGCGTCAGGCCCAGGAGGGCAAACACCGCAATCGTCACTAAGACGTAGACCAGCACGCCCATCTTGTCTCCGTTCCGCGTTTACAAACCTCAACGAGTGTCCTCGGAGGCAAGGTCAGCTTGAAACTAGACGGGACCTGAGTGGTAGGGCCGTTGGTTGACGCTTTCCTAACGGCGCCGTAGTGCACCTTTACGGTTTTTTTACGCCCGTTAGACCGCCGTATTTCGCCGAGGCTGTAAATCCGCAGACAAAGTGCGAGTGAGGGCCTGCAGGATTACAGGCTCGGCGCGCCGCCCATGGCCGGATCATCGATCATCGGCAGCCGGACTCGGAAAACCGTTCGGCCATCAGCGGATTCGGCGGTAACCGACCCGTGGTGGGCCTCTGCGATCGAACTCACGATGGCCAGGCCCAGCCCGATGCCCGACCCGTTGGACCGGGCCGTGTCGGCGCGCGCGAACCGCTCGAACAACCGGGGGAGTAGATCCGCGTCGATGCCGGGACCATCGTCGGCGACGGTCAACTCGACGTAGGGGGATTCCGCGCCGTGGCGCCGGCAGGTGATCCCTGTCGTCACGGTGACGCCCGGCGGCGTGTGCACCCGGGCGTTGCTGAGCAGGTTGCTGACCAGTTGGTGGAGCCGGGCGTGATCGCCGCGCACCCAAACCGGCTCGTCGGGAAGGTCTTTGACCCAATGGTGGGTCGGCGCCGCGACCGCCGCGTCGTTCACGGCGTTGACGACGAGGTCCGCCAGGTCGACGTCTTGGGTCTGCAGGTCCTGGCCCTCGCCCAGGCGCGACAGCAGCAGCAGCTCGTCGACGAGCACCGCCATGCGCCGCGCTTCCGCCTCGATGCGGGCCAGCGCGTATTCGGTGGTCGGCGGTAGCGCCGAGCTGTCTTGGCGGGTCAGCTCGGCATACCCCTGAATCGCGGCCAGCGGGGTGCGCAACTCGTGGCTGGCGTCGGTGATGAATTGGCGCATCCGCAGGTCGGAGTCGGCGCGATGCGCCAACGCGCTGTCGACGTTGTCCAGCAGCCGGTTCAGCGTGTGCCCGACGATGCCGACCTCGTTGTCGGGGTCGGTGTCGTTCGGCTGCACCCGGACGCTGATCCGATGGTCGTCGGTCAGCGGCATGGCGGCGACCTCGGCGGCGGTGGCGGCGAGCCGGCGCAGCGGGCGAAGGGTGATCCCGACCACCCAGATGGTCAGCCCCGCCGTAACCGCAAGGGCGGCCGCGACCAGCGCCGTGGTGGTGATGTTCTTGCGGGCGATGATCTTGTTGGCCCGGGCTTGCGATACGCCCACGACCAACAGGTCGGATCCGTAGGCCCGGCTGTCGACCCGATAAGAACCCAGGCTGCCCAGCTTCTCGGTCCGCGGCGGGGCGTCGTCGGGCCAGGGCTGGGACTCGATGGCGTGCACCACGTCGGCCGGCGCGGGCCGCGCCTCGGCCTCGGAAAAGACGGCCGAGCCGATCACGACGCGGTCGTGCAGCACGGCGATGACGTTGCCCGGCGTTTGATCGGTGAACTCCAGCATCGCCTGCGCGATGGGTTGGTTGCCGCCGCGCGTCGGACCGTGGTCGCCGTTTCGGTATCTCGTGTACGAATTGCTCAGCGCGTCAAGGGATTGGGCGACGTCGGCATCGCTCATCGCTGTGACGTAGCCGCGCAGGCTCAGCACCGAGACGATGCCGACGGTCACCAACACCACGCTGACGACGGCCAACACGCCCAGTAGCAACTGGCGGCGCAGCGAATGGGGCAGCCACCGCGGAAGGTCCCTGGATCCGGTGGCCGGCTCGGGGGTCATTCGGGTGGTCGCAGCATGTACCCAACGCCGCGAACGGTATGGATCATGGGCTCCCTGCCGGAGTCGATCTTCTTCCTCAGGTACGAGATGTACAGATCGACGATGCTGGTTCGGCCTGCGAAGTCGTAATTCCAGACGCGGTCCAGGATTTCGGTGCGGCTCAGCGCGCGGCGGGGGTTGCGCATGAGGAACCGGAGCAGTTCGAACTCGGTCGACGAAAGCGATATCTGGGTGCCGCCGCGGGTGACCTCCCGGCTGGCGGTGTCGACGTGCAGGTCGCCGATCTTCAGGGTTTCCGCCGCGGGCGGGGTCAGCTGGGTCGAGCGGCGCAACAGCCCACGCAGCCGGGCGACGAGCTCCTCGAGGCTGAACGGCTTGGTCATGTAGTCGTCGGCGCCGGCGGTCAGACCGGTGACCCGGTCCATGACGGAGTCGCGGGCGGTGAGGAACAGCGTGGGGGTGTAGGCGTCGGATTCGCGGATGCGCTGCAGGATCCGCAGGCCGTCCACGTCCGGGAGCATGATGTCGAGCACCAGCACGTCGGGGTTGACGGTCTCGAACTTCGCGATGGCCTCCCGGCCGTTGTGGGCGATGTCGACCACCCAGCCCTCGTAATGCAGCGCCATCTTCACCAGGTTGGTCAGCGCGGGCTCGTCGTCCACCAGCAAAACCCGGATCGGTGAGCCGTCGGCACGATAGATGCGGGGCAACTGCCCCAGAATGGCCTGGCGTGGCCGCTGGCCGCTTGCGTTTCCGGACATCACCGTCATGTTCCTACATTCTCCCAAGCGCACATGTGGTTGTCACGGACTTCATATAACTCTCAAATAAAAGGATTTCCCGTGGGTCACGCACGAAATTGCCGGACGATCCTTGTCGGACATTTATCGTCGGCCAAGTTGAGAAGTGCGCGATTCCCAAAGATACTGGTATGTATGGCTCTTGATGACCGCGGATCGATCCGATTCGCGGATAGGATCGCCAAATCGACTCCATAAGAATGGATTTCGTTGAGCACAAGATGTGGTAGCCGGGAGCATGCCGCTAAAGTTCGGCGGGGACACGCGACGGCCGAGGGCGGAGCTGTCCCGATTCTCGTTACGGTGAAGTTACACGGCGTTACGAATAGTGGTAGTGCCGAATGCTTTTCATAGCGTGGTCGACGAGCCAACCATCGCGAAGGCCGTTGTCGGCGGTTGACGGAGCCCTGGGCTTCGGTGCTGCGGGCCTCGGGACGGACACCGGGGATGCGACCGACCCGACCGCTTCCGGGCGGCCGCTGCCGACCGTCGCCGACGCGGACGTCCGCACCTTCGCCGGGCCTCCCGCTCCCGGTGGCCGTCGGCGGCCCCTGGGCCGTCAGGAGGTCCGTCCGGCGACGCGGCGGGGTGGCCGACCACGGTCGCGTTCCGCGGCCGCGTGGGCGACGACCCACCCGGGCGGCAACGGGTCAGCAAACTCGATCGAGGGACGGGCGTAGGCGATGGACTTCGGCGCGCTGCCACCGGAAGTCAATTCCGGTCGGATGTATCTGGGGCCGGGACCCGGAACGTTGTTGGCCGCCTCCGCGGGGTGGGAGTCGCTGGCCGCCGAGCTGGCCGACGCCGCCATCGGCTATCAGTGGGTGATCACCGGCCTCACCGACGAGTCGTGGCTGGGGCCGGCGTCGACGTCGATGGTGGTCGCGCTGGCGCCCTACCTCGCGTGGATGACCGCCACCGCGGCGCAGTGCGCGACGGCGGCCGCGCAGGCTACCGCCGCCGCGGTCGCCTTCGACGCGGCGCTCGCGATGACCGTGCCGCCGCCGCTGATCGCGGCCAACCGCGCACAGCTCATCGGGTTGATCGCGACCAACATCTTCGGACAGAGCACGCCGGCGATCATGGCCACCGAGGCCGAGTACACCGAAATGTGGGCACAGGACGCGGCGGCGATGTACCGCTACGCCGCCAATTCGGCTGCTGCTTCGGCGTTTTCGTTGTTCACCTCGCCGCCGCGCACGACCAACTCGGCCGGGCTTGCCGGAAGCAATGCCCCGACGGAGACGGCCCGATTGATCTCCTCGGTACCCCGGGCCCTCGAGGGCTTGGCCACACCGGGAGCGGCGTCCGGGGATGGATCGTCGCAGTCGGTCGAGGGCACAGCTGCCTCGGCCGGCCTCGGCCAGGCGGCCTCGCTCGGCACGTTATCGGTGCCGCCAGGTTGGGCCGATGCCGTGTCGGAGGTCATGCCGGCCCCGGCGCTGGACGCCAACGTCATGCCCGGCGGTTGGGGTGCAGGGCCGTCGTTCGGTCGTGGGCCTGCGGGTTCGGTCCGGCGAGTCGTGTTGCGCGCCAAGTCGATTCCGCGTTCCCCGGTCGCCGGATAGGGCGGCGGACAAAAAGAGCGGGGCCGCACACCGATCGGTGTGCGGC
>NZ_LZKR01000164.1 GCF_001672915.1 Mycobacterium sp. 1245805.9
CCCCCCCCCCCCCCCCCCCCGGCGCGGCCGCCCCCCGCCGTGCCCCCGCCGGCCCCCCCCCCCCCCCCCCCCGCCCGGGCGCCCGAACGGGCGCCCGTCGTGGTGTTGTGGGCCTCGCAGACCGGCAATGCCGAGGAACTCGCCGCCGATGTCGCCGCGCAGTTGCGCGAGGCCGCCCTGCCGGTCGCGTTGCACGCCATGGACGACTTCCCGTTGACGCAGCTTCCGGCGACGCGGGAACTGCTGCTGATCACCAGCACCACCGGCGACGGCGACCCACCGGACAACGGCACCGGGCTGTGGCGGGCGCTAACGTCCGACGGTGCACCGCAATTCACCGACACCCGCTACGCGGTGCTCGCGCTCGGCGACTCCAACTACGACGACTTCTGCGGCCACGGCCGCAAGCTCGACGAGCGCCTCGCCGAGCGGGGAGCCACCCGAATCGTCGACCGCGTCGACTGCGAACCCGACTACGAAGACGCCGCGGCCAAGTGGCTGGGCGGGGTCCTCGAGGCGCTGGCCCGCACGCCGGCGCCGGTCGGCCGGACGGGCGCGGTCACCTCCCCGGTCAGCAAGCCGGCTCGGTCGGCCAACGGGTCCGGCGCCGTCGGCTACTCCAAAAAGCATCCCCTGATCACCGACATGGCCCGCAACATCAAGCTGGGCCGGCCGGAGTCGGCGAAGGACGTGCGGCAGTTGGTGTTTCGTGTGCCCGAGGACACGATCAGCTACGAGGCAGGTGACGCGCTCGGGGTGTGGCCGCGCAACAGCGACCGGCTCGTCGACGAATGGCTGTCGGTCACCGGACTGGACGGGCAGACCCCGGTCGAAGTCGGCGAGCACGGCTTGATGTCGTTGCGCTCCGCGCTCACCGAGCGGACCGAGATCGCCCACATCAGCCGGGATTTGGTGCGTTTCGTCCAGGAACGCACCGGCAACCAGAAACTGGCCGAGCTGCTGAGGCCGGAGAACAAGGCCGAGCTGAGCAACTGGACATGGGGACGTCAGCTGGTCGACCTGCTGGCGCAGCTGCCCGTCTACGCGTCGGCCCACGAGTGGATGCGGGTCCTCAAGCGCCTTCAGCCGCGGCTGTACTCGATCTCGTCGAGCCCCAAAGTGTGCCCGGGCGAAGTTCACCTGACGGTCTCGCCGGTGCGCTACAACTTCCAGGGCGTCCCCCGCCGCGGGGTGTGTTCGACCTACCTAGCCGACCGCTCCCCCGGCGATCGCGTCGCCGTCTACCTGCAGCCGTCGAGCAACTTCCGGCCCCCCAGCGATCCGGACACCCCGATGATCATGATCGGCCCGGGCACCGGGATCGCGCCCTTCCGCGCGTTCCTGCAGGAACGCCGCGCGCTGGGCCACACCGGACCCAACTGGCTGTTCTTCGGCGAGCAGCACGCCGCGACCGACTTCTACTACCGCGACGAGATCGAACAGATGCGGGCCGACGGGCTGCTCACCGAGCTGGACCTGGCGTTCTCGCGCGACCAGCGCGAGAAGGTCTACGTGCAGCACCTGATGCGCAAGCGCGGCGACCAGCTGTGGCGCTGGCTGCAGGACGGAGCCCAGCTGTACGTCTGCGGCAACGCCGACCCCATGGCCAGGGACGTCGACCGCGCGCTCTGCGAAATCGCCGCCGAACAGGGCAACCTCGACCCGGATGCGGCGCGGGAATACGTGCAATCGCTGAGCGCCGACAAGCGCTACCACCGCGACGTCTACTGAGGCCCCCGGCCTGTAATACGACGGAAACGTCGCACACCCGCCGCTGAAACATCGCTGACGCACCATTCACTCATTAGGTCGCGCACCTGAAGGAGTGACTTAGGTGGCTCGGGAGTGTGAAGCGCCGGATCGGCTGGTAAAGGATGTCTGTCCGCGGCGGCAGTGTCCGCTGCATCCCGACGGCAGGGCGTCGGCGCCCGGCCAGGTCGACTGGGCGGGGTTGCCCGTCAATCTGGACATGGCGTTCTCCCGCGTGCAGCGCGACAAGGTCTACGTGCAGCACGTGATGCGCAAGCAGGGCAGCCGGCTTTCGCGGTGGGTGCACAACGGCGCACAGCCCTGCGTCTGCGAAATCGCCGAAGGCGGAACCCTGGGCGCCGACGCGTCCGAATCAGTCTCCAGCCGTTAGCGGCACGCTAAATTCGGCCGCCGCGAGCGGGATTGTGCCGAGCGGCGCCGAGAATCGCTCGCATCCAACGCATCCCCGAGGGTCCAAACCGCTGCTCCCAGCAACGCAAGGTCTTTGATGAGGAACCCGCCCGTGTCGGTCAGAATGGGAATCGCTTCGGTTCGACCGTCCACCACACCCGGTGTCGTGAAGAGGAAGCTCACGGTAGTCAGGAACAGTCCGATCGCGATTCCGCTGCCGACGGCCGATATTCGCGGGACAAGCGGTTTGAGCGCAATGAGGATGGCTGCGGCGATTTCGATGACGCCGATCACGTCTGAGACCGTCTGGACACCGAGGATTCCATAGATCCATCCCATCAACGGCTGGTTCGCGACGAGCGGTGCGATGCTGTTTGCCTCACCGGCGGTGAACTTCTCCGCGCCTATCCATAGGATCGGCACGATCATGCCGTAACGGAGGATCAATCCGCCGTACCAGGTGAAGCGTCCGGCCAGTGACTCTCGTCGGGCCGAGTCGGTCGTCAACACGTGAACCGCAGAACTACCGACCATCGATGTCTCCGGAGTGTCGGGGCGGCCCATCGAGGTTTCGGGCCAGCAGTCGTCGGCCTTGGTCGGTGAAGTTTCTGCGCGCGTAGTAGTCGAAGAGGTGGGCGACATCGTGACCGTTGGGCGCAATGACAACCTCGAGGGTGCGACAGCCACGGTATCGAGCCCACCCGGCGCTGTCGTCGATGAGTGCAGTTGCGACTCCCGCCTGTCGATGCGCGGGCTCGACGAAGAGATCCTCGAGTTCGGCAACGGCGCCCTGTTCGAGCCCGAAGCCAAGCGTCGTGATGGCGAAGCCGACGATGTCATCGCGCAGGCACGCGATCGCGACTCGGGCGGTGCGCGCCCGCAGCAGCACTGCCAGGTTCGCGCGAAGCTCTGAATCCGGCGTGTCGAATCCGTCTTCGACGTAGAACGCCGTCGCCAGGTACACGACGCGCGCAAAGTCAGCTGGCCGCGCGGTGCGGATGTCAACGCCCGTCATTGGTGCCCCACGGTGCCGAATGCCCTTGGCGCGCACTGTCGTCAGGTTCCGGAACGGTCGCGCGTGCCAGCTTGAGAGGTGGACGCGACGGCGGCCAAGATTTCCTCGATCGGTGCGATGTCGGCCGCGGTCCTGCTTTGATGCGCATAGACGATGCGTGCATCGCGGTCGACGACGAACGTGCCGCGACCTTGCAGGAACTCCGAATTCACTTTGCCGACACGGCTTCCCGACCGCAGGGCATGGATCAGTTTCCCAGGCGAGAAAGCAGCGTAGCGGGCGATCGAGAACTTCTGAATGTCCGTGGCGGTCTCCAGCTCACGATCGGAATCGCTGACACACGAGAACGGGATGGCGCGCTCGGCGCACGCGCGCGCAGTCGTCTCGACGTCTTCGCGGTAGACGATGACGACGTGGGCCCCCGCGGCGTCGAGTTGGTGTTTGACCGAGGCCAGTTCGCGAGCGGCCTGTTGACAGAACGGGCACCACAACCTATGGAAAGCCACCACGAGCGGACCAGTGGAGAGCAAGGTAGACAACGCCAGGGGCCCATTGGGGGTGTCCACGGCGATCTTTGTGGGAAATTTCGTCCCGACGGCCAGACTCATGGGATGTCCTTCCAGGTTAGACGCAATTGTACTTCACAGTACAGTAAATGGACTGTTTGATACAGTAGTTGGGTGATTTCGAACCCGACAACCGATCGAGGACGCGCGACGGTGGGTCGCATCTTGGATGCGGCGTGCCTGCTTTTCGACAAGCAGGGCGTGCGCGCGACGACGCTCGACGAGATCGGCGCCGCCGCGGGAGTGGGTCGCGGCCAGCTGTACCACTTCTTTGCCGACAAGTCCGACTTGGTCGCCGATGTGGTGGGTTCTCAAGTGGAGCGGGTGATCTCGTCGATACAGCCGCCTTTCGACGCAATGTCAACCGCCGACGATGTGCGCGCCTGGTGCGAGGACGCCACACGACAAGCCGCGTCCTCGACCGATCCCGTCCGCTGCCCGATCGGATCCCTGGTCTATCAACTCGACCCCGACGCGGCGGCCGCCCGCGCGGCGCTGACGACAGGGTTTGCCCGCTGGGAAGAGATCTTTGCCAAGGGATTGCGCCGCGTGGCGGACAACGGCGGATTGCTGGCCGGCACCGACCCTTCGGTCCTGGCGGCCGGCCTGCTTGCGGCCTATCAGGGCGGGCTGCTACTCGCTGACGTCAGCGGGAGCGTCGAACCCTTACGCCGGGCGCTGCGCACAGTGACGGACGCGGCGTTGGCACCGCGTGCAAAGGTAAAATCACGCAAAGGCTAAGCCACGCTTGACGACTCAGGCGACCGAGGAGTCGTCCTGGGCGAACTCCACCGGGGGGTAGTCGACCGGCACTTTGCTGAGATGGTGCAAGTAATTGCTCAGCGTCGTCGAGAGTGCGTGACCGACAAGTTCGATGATGTCGGCGTCGCGCCAGCCGGCCGCACGCACAGCGGCAAGCTGCTCGTCGTCGACGTGTCCGCGTGTGCGGACGAGCTCCTGGGCAAAGCGCAGCGCGGCGGCGGTCTTGGGATCGGATGCGTGGCCTGTGCGTGCGGCCGCAATGTCCTCGGCGGCAACGCCGTAGGCACGCGCGGCGGCACTATGGGCCGCAAGGCAATACGCGCAACCGTTCTCGTGTGACACCGCGATCGCGAGCTGCTCGGCCTCCCCGCCGCCGATGCCACCTTCGCTGAGCGCGTCGTCGAACGCCAGCACCGCTCGTGTCATCGGCAGCGACAGGGCAAGTACCGCACCGAGATTGGGCACCCGCCCCCAGCGGCGGCCGATTTCCGCCCGCGCCTGCAGCTGGTCGGGCCCGGCGGTGGACGACTCAGCGGTGGAGATAGCTGACATTGCGGCTCCTCAGGTCGCGCGGATGTGACTGTACTTCACAGTACAACATCTGTACTGTGAAGTACAGTCTGGTAGGAGGAACCGCGTTGACCAACCTGCACCGAGGCGAGGCCGGCGTCGCGGCTGCCGCAGTTGCGTTCGGAGTCGGCAGCGCGCTGACCGTGCTTGCGCTACGTGGCCTGACCCCGGCGGACATGCTGGTTGTCGAACTGGGCGGATCAACCCTTGTCTTTATGCTCGCCGCCCTCGTCACCGGGCAACTCCACACCCGTGGCGCCGCGCGTGCGATGGCCCAAGGCGTCATGTTGCCGGGCCTGACCTGGCTGTTGGAGAACCTCGGCTTGGCCCGGACCACCGCTACGAGCGGATCGCTGCTGCTGGGGACGGAGACCCTGATGACCGTTGCGCTGGCGGTGCTCGTGCTGCGCGAGCGTATCGGCGTGCCCGGCGCCATCGCGCTGGCTCTCGGCCTGGCCGGAACCAGCCTGGTTTCGCTGACCGCCGGCGAGCCGAACGACATGGCCGGCGATCGATCCGTCGGCAACCTCCTGGTGATCACGGCCGTGGCATGCGGCGCGGTCTACATCGTCTGGTCACGGCACACGGCCCATTCCGCAACGACGGCACTGGGTCTGACCGCCTGGCAATTCGCCGGGTCCGCCCTTGCCGTCAGTCCTTTCGTGGCGGTGTCGTGGGCCACCCAGCAAAACCACTTCAGCACCGCGAAACCTGCGCACCTGCTTGCCGCCATCGCAGTGCTCGCCTCGACCGTCGCGGCGATGATCGCATTCAACCGAAGCATCCCATCGGTCAGCGCCTCACGAGCCGGGCTGATGCTGAGCCTGCAACCCGTCGCCGGAGCGATCACCGGTGTGATGGTGCTCGGCGAACCCCCGCAGGCGCGCACCGCGATCGGAGGGGCCCTGATCGTGCTTGGCCTATTGATACTTGCCAATAGCCGCACCCGGCTCCGCGATCCAGTTACCACGATGAACACGGGCGTATCAGGGCAAACTTCGTAGCGAGCAGCTGGATCGACAAGAGCTCTTCCGGATGCGTTAACCGCGATCGGCGCTACGGTGTTGTGATGAGCGATCCCCACACCCCGCGGATCCCGCCGGCACTGGCCGCGCCGAGCCTGAACCGCGGCGTGGGATTCACCCATGAGCAACGCCGGCGCCTGGGGTTGACCGGCCGGTTGCCGTCGGCGGTCCTCACGCTCGACGAGCAAGCCGACCGCGTGTGGCACCAACTGCAAAGCCTCGGTACGGATCTGGGCCGCAACCTGCTTCTGGAGCAACTGCACTACCGGCACGAGCTGCTGTACTTCAAGGTGCTAGAAGACCATCTGCCCGAGCTGATGCCGGTGGTGTACACGCCCACCGTCGGTGAGGCGATTCAACGCTTCTCGGATGAATACCGCGGGCAGCGCGGACTGTTTCTGAGCATCGACGAGCCGGACGAGATCGCCGACGCCTTCGAAACTTTCGGCCTGGGACCCGACGACGTAGACCTGATCGTATGCACCGACGCCGAGGCGATCCTGGGCATCGGCGACTGGGGTGTCGGCGGCATCCAGATCGCCGTCGGCAAGCTGGCGCTCTACACCGCGGGCGGCGGGATCGACCCGCGCCGTTGCATCGCGGTGTCGCTCGACGTGGGGACCGACAACGAACAGCTGCTGCAGGATCCGTTCTATCTGGGCAATCGCCACGCCCGGCGTCGCGGCGCGGAGTACGACGCCTTCATCAAGCGGTACATCGAGACCGCCCACCGGCTTTTTCCGCACGCGATCCTGCACTTCGAAGACTTCGGGCCCCTCAACGCCCGAAAGATTCTGAAAACCTACGGCGACGAGTACTGCATCTTCAACGACGACATCCAGGGCACCGGCGCGGTGGTGGTTGCCGCCGTGTACGGCGGATGCCACGTCACCGGCATCCCGCTGCGCGACCAGAAGACGATCGTCTTCGGGGCCGGCACCGCCGGGATCGGCGTGGCCGATCAGATCCGGGACGCGATGATCGCCGACGGCGCGACGGCCGAGCAGGCCGCCTCGCAGATCTGGCCGATCGACAAGCAGGGCCTGCTCTTCGACGACATGGACGACCTGCGCGATTTCCAGGTGCCCTACGCGAAGAACCGCGCGCAACTGGGGGTGGGTGCAGGCGATCGGGTGGGGTTGGTGGACGCGATCAAGCTCGCGTCGCCGACGATTCTGCTGGGCTCTTCAACGGTATTCGGCGCGTTCACCCAGAAGGTCGTGGATGCGATGACCGCATCCTGCCAACGCCCAATGATCTTTCCGCTGTCCAACCCGACCTCACGCATGGAGGCCATGCCGGCCGACCTGCTGGAGTGGTCGGGCGGCAAGGCGCTCATCACCACCGGCACCCCGGTCGCGCCGGTCGAGTTCGACGGCGTCACCTACACCATCGGCCAGGCCAACAACGTGCTGGTGTTCCCGGGCATCGGGCTGGGCATCATCGTCTCCCGGGCCAGGACCGTTACTCCGGGCATGCTGCAGGCTGCCGCGAAAGCCGTTGTGCACCAGGCCTGCCCGACGAACCCCGGCGATTCTCTGTTGCCCGACGTGCAGAACTTGCGCCAGATCTCGACGGCGGTCGCCGAGGCCGTCTATCACGCCGCCGTGGAAGACGGGGTCGCCACGAAAACCCACGCGGACATCGCGGGGGCCGTGGCCGACACGATGTGGACGCCCGTCTACGACTAAGCCCTTCCGAACTGCATCCGTGCTGAACCTGGTAGCAAAGGGCCGTAATACGACGATGTCCTATAGTTGGCACTATGCAACAGGCCACACCGCCGCGCCTTGTCCTTACGCGCCGCCCCGCCGTGGACGCTTGTTGTCGCTGTTGTTGATCCCCTGACGCCTTCCGACGCTCAAGAAGCCTCGCGCTTTCCGGATCCGGACGGCACCAGGAGGCGGGCAATCCCAAGTCCTCAGGAAGATATAGAGCCATCGAATTCGTAACATCTGGCAGGCCGCCGAACCACGTACCGACCTGAACCGAGACCGCTAAGGAAGCTTCATGAGCATCGCCGATGACGTCACACAGCTGATCGGAAACACGCCGCTGGTGCGGCTGCGCCGGGTCACCGAAGGCGCCGTCGCCGACGTCGTCGCCAAGCTGGAATCCTTCAACCCCGCAAACAGCGTGAAGGATCGCATCGGGGTGGCCATGCTGGACGCGGCCGAACAGGCAGGCCTGATCAAGCCCGACACGATCATCCTCGAGCCGACGAGCGGCAACACCGGCATCGCGCTGGCGATGGTGTGCGCCGCGCGCGGCTACCGATGCGTGCTGACCATGCCGGAGACCATGAGCATCGAGCGGCGGATGCTCCTGCGCGCCTACGGCGCCGAACTGGTCCTCACCCCCGGGCCGGACGGCATGCCGGGCGCCATCGCCAAGGCCGAGGAGCTGGCCAAGACCGACCAGCGGTATTTCGTGCCCCAGCAGTTCGAGAACCCGGCCAACCCGGCGATCCACCGCGCGACCACCGCCGAGGAGGTGTGGCGCGACACCGACGGCAAGGTCGACATCTTCGTGTCCGGGATCGGCACCGGCGGCACCATCACCGGCGTCGCCCAGGTCATCAAGGAACGCAAGCCGTCGGCGCAGTTCATCGCCGTGGAGCCCGCCGCGTCGCCCGTGCTGTCCGGCGGGCAGAAGGGGCCGCACCCGATCCAGGGCATCGGCGCCGGGTTCGTCCCGCCGGTCCTCGATATGGACCTGGTCGACGAGGTCATCACCGTCGGCAACGACGATTCGCTCAACCTGGCGCGGCGCCTGGCCGCGGAAGAGGGCCTGCTGGTGGGCATCTCCTCGGGCGCGGCCGCGGTGGCCGCCCTGCAGGTGGCGCGCCGGCCGGAGAACGCCGGCAAACTCGTCGTCGTCATCCTTCCCGACTTCGGTGAGCGGTATCTGAGCACGCCGCTGTTCGCCGACGTGGCGGATTGACCGTGCTCGCTGCCATGCGGCGGGACATCCGGGCGGCCAGGGAGCGCGATCCGGCCGCCCCCACCACGCTGGAGGTCGTCTTCGCCTACCCGGGCGTGCACGCGATCTGGGGCCACCGGGTCAGCCACTGGCTGTGGAACCGCGGCGCCAGGGTGGCTGCGCGGACATTCTCCGAGCTCACCCGCATCTTCACCGGTGTCGACATCCATCCCGGTGCCGTCCTCGGCCCCGGCTTGTTCATCGACCACGCGACCGGCGTAGTGATCGGGGAGACGGCCGAGGTGGGCGAGGACGTCATGTTGTATCACGGCGTCACCCTCGGTGGCAGTGGCGCGGAGACCGGGAAACGGCACCCGACCGTCGGCGACCGCGTGATCATCGGCGCCGGGGCCAAGGTCCTGGGCGCGATCAAGGTCGGCGACGACAGCCGGATCGGCGCCAACGCCGTGGTGGTCAAGCCCGTGCCGTCGGGCTCAGTGGTCATCGGGGTTCCCGGGCAGGTCATCAGCCGCCACGGGCGGAGCACCCCCGACGACTCGATGATGCCCGATCTGGTGGGTGTCAGCCTGCAGTCCCTGCTCACCCGGGTGGCCAAGCTGGAGGCCTTGAACGACGGGCCGCAAAATGGCCGCGTGATCCGCCCGCCCGAGGCAGGGGTCTGGCACGGTGAGGACTTCCAAATCTGAGGGCGATCCGGCGTCGCCCGGTGCGCAAGGCTTAAATCCCTTGTGAGCCAAAGAGATATATCATACCGGTGTCCGTTGACCGTGCCCTATAGTGGTCCTATGCCATGGGCCTCGACGCGCTGTTGTTGCCGTTGATTCGCTGACGTTCGCGGCCCCCTTTTTTGCGCGAGACGTGGGTTTGCCCAATTTCTTTCAGCAAAATTGCCGCTATTGGGTTGTGTCGCAGAACTTTTCAGGAGGGGGTCAGCAGATGACCGAAATCCTTGCGGGCCAACGGCATATCGATGAAGGCCGTCACCAGGCCAGCCGAGCCCTTGATACGGCAGTGGGGATACTCGTCGGGTGGCGCAGGTACAGCACCTATGCCGCGTTTCGGGAGTTGCTCGGCGCCAGCGAGCGACACGAGGTACTGCTGTTCAAGCTGGCCTCGGCCCTGGTGGCCCTGGCCGGCGGAACCGCCGAAACCGACACCGGGCTCGACGCGGCCCGGCTAGCGGCCGAAACGGAATGGGGCCTGACCTACCTGCTGTGACCGGCGGGGTCGTTGGGGTGCGGGCTCAGCGGCGTCACCTCGTCGGCGCGCCAGATGCGCAGGGGCATCGACGCGAGCACCCGCGCACAACACCAATGCCCGAAGAGCGCGGGCGATGCAGCCACACCTGGCTCCCCCGGGTGGACTCGAACCACCAACCCTTCGGTTAACAGCCGAATGCTCTGCCAATTGAGCTACAGGGGACTAAACCGATCGCCGGACGACTCTAGCGTACTGGCACAGCTCTACCCAACTGACCGGACATGGCCGGCGCGGGACACCGATGGCTACCCGCCCCGCGCGCCAACCGCCGAAAGTGAGGCAGGATGGAGCCATCGATCGTCGGGAGGAACGCTTTGATCCGGTATGTCGTGGTGCTGGGACTGGGTTACGTGCTGGGCTCGAAGGCCGGACGCCGCCGATACGAGCAGCTGGTCGGCACGTATCGCGCGCTGACCGGCAGCCCCGTGGCCAAGTCGATGATCGAGGGGGGACGCCGCAAGATCGCGAACCGGATCTCGCCCGACGCCGGTTTCGTCACCCTGACCGAGATCGACGACCAGACGGCGGTGGTCCAGCGCGACCTCGAGCGACCGGCGGATCCGGCCCTCACACCGTCAGATCATCGCCGCTAGCCTGCTCCAGCAGGCTGCGCCGGTAGGCCTCCATGGCGACCAGGTCGCCGAACAGCGCGTGATACTCGTCGCCCTGCTCGATGGGTGACATGCGCTGCAGTTTGGACTTCACCTCGGCGATCTGCCGGCCCATCCAGACCTCCTGCAGGCGGGCGAGCACCCCGCCGATGTAGCGCGGCAGCTTCTCCTCGTCGACCTGAATGGCCTCCACCCCCAGCTCGCTGATCAGGCCCGCCGTCAGGCTCGACGTGGTCTGCGCTCGCACCGCCTCGAGCCACTCCGCCCCGGTGACGCCGGTCGAGGTACCGCCCGCGGCCTCGATGGCCGCCCGCACGGCCGCGTAGCCGGGGTGGGTGAAGCTCTCCACGGTCAGCGTGTCGAACACCGGGCCCGCCAGCGCCGGGTACTGCAACGCCGACTTGAGGGCCTCGCGCTGGGCCCACAGGATCGGGTCGCGCGGGTCGGGACGGGCGGCTCGCGATTCCGTGGACGCGGCCGGGCGCGCCGCCGCCTTGAAGGCGTTCGGCGGCGAGCAGAACCTGGCCGGGCAGTCCTTCGTCGCGGTCGCACCTGACGGCATGGACCCGTGCGACCTGCGGCTGAAGTCCGGCGACGTCGCGTTGCGCGACCTGGTGGCGCGGCGAACACCGCTGTTCGAGTTCGCGATTCGCACCACGATCGCCGAGATGGACCTCGACAGCGCCGAGGGCCGGGTCGCCGCGCTGCGCCGCTGCGTGCCCATGGTCAGCCAGATCAAGGACCCCACGCTGCGCGACGAGTACGCCCGCCAGCTCGCCGGCTGGGTCGGCTGGGACGACGTCGCGCAGGTCATCGAGCGGGTCCGCGGCGAGGCCAAACGGGCCAAGTCCCCTTCTCGAAGCGGCTCCGCATCCGAGCCTCCCCGCCGGGCCGAGCGTCAGCCCGCCGCCCCCGCCCCGACCGCGTCCACGGAATCGCGAGCCGGGGTGGGTGAAGCTCTCCACGGTCAGCGTGTCGAACACCGGGCCCGCCAGCGCCGGGTACTGCAACGCCGACTTGAGGGCCTCGCGCTGGGCCCACAGGATCGGGTCGCGCGGGTCGGGACGGGCGGCTCGCGATTCCGTGGACGCGGCCGGGCGCGCCGCCGCCTTGAAGGCGTTCGGCGGCGAGCAGAACCTGGCCGGGCAGTCCTTCGTCGCGC
>NZ_LZKR01000165.1 GCF_001672915.1 Mycobacterium sp. 1245805.9
GCCGACCACCCACGGCCAGCGCGGGGCGCGGTGTTCGTCGTCCGGGTCGGCGGGCTCGTCGTAGCTGTCGTAGTCGTAGAGCCGCATGTCGGCCGGCAGGTAGGGGCCGGTGACGAAGTGCTCGGATTCGGGAGCCGAATACGCCCGCGAGTAGGCGTCCGTCTGGCCGGTCTGGTCCGCGGCCGCGATTTCGGCGCTGTCGTCGATGGGCTCCAGCTCGTCGTGAACCGCGTCTTGTCCCGCGTCGAGGCCGGAGTCCGGTTGGTGGCTGAGGTCGCTGCCGGAATCGGGTTCGTCAGGTTCCCATCCCGGAGGATTCGGCCCGCTCATAGTTGCCTGCCCTGTCCAACTGCATCACCAGCGCGCGAAGCCCCGCGGCTGCATCGGTGCGCGCGCGCTTGGGAGTTTCTCATTGTGCCTGGGCAAACCCTACCGAACGGGATAGAGCAAAGAAGTCTGGGAAAACGGGCCCGGATCAACTGGTGCCCTGATTGTGACCTTTGAGTCGCAAATCAGTGCTTCTCGGGGCCCGTGTAGTACTCGAAGACCAGTCCGGCCGAAGTGGCGAGGATGAACACCACCCCGGCGACGATCAACCAGGGCAGCCACAGCGCGATGCCGATCGCCGCCACCGAGCCGGCCAGCGCGACCAGGATGGGCCACCAGCTGTGCGGCGCGAAAAAGCCCAATTCGCCTGCACCGTCACTGATCTCGGCGCCCTCGTAGTCCTCGGGCCGGGTGTCCAGCCGACGCGAGATGAACCAGAAGAAGCTCCCTGTGATGACCGCCAGCCCACCGGTCAGCGCCAGCGCGGTGGTCCCCGCCCACTCCACGCCGCCGGTGGCGAACAGCGCGGTCAGGACCCCGTAGAGCACCGCCGACAGAACGAAGAAAGCGGCGATGAATTCGAACAGCCTGGCTTCGATCTTCATTGAGCGTCCTAACCTACGGGCTGATTTTGGGTCGCTTCACCGCGACGGGTATCGAACGGATGGGTGGTCACCGCCAGCGGGGCTTGGGCGATCGCCTGCAGCGCCTCGGCGTTGGTCTTCCCGGCAATCCGTTGCTGCAAGTAGGCCTTGAAGTCGTTGGGCGGCACGACCCGCACCTCGAAGTTCATCATCGAGTGATACGTGCCGCAGAACTCGGCGCAGTGACCGACGAACGCCCCGGTCTTCTGGATCTCGTCGACCTGGAATACGTTGACCGAGTTGTTCGCCTCGGGGTTGGGCATCACGTCGCGCTTGAACAGGAATTCCGGCACCCAGAACGTGTGCACGACGTCGGCGGAGGCCAACCGGAACTCGATCTGCTTGCCGGCCGGCAACACCAGCACCGGGATCTCGGTCGCGGTTCCCAGGATCTCGACCTTGTCGAAATTCAGGTAGGTCCGGTCCTGCGGGTTGAGCCCGCGCACCGCCCCGACGCGCTCCTCGCCGTGCTCGTCCTTGCCCTCCGGCTTGGACACCATCGCGTTTTTGCGCGCCGGATCGGCCCCGTCATAGGTGAGCGTGCCGTCCTTGAAGTTGATGCGCTGATAACCGAACTTCCAGTTCCACTGGAAGGAGGTGACGTCGATGACGACCTCGGGGTCCTTGGCCAGGTGCAGCATCTTCTCCTGCACCACCACGGTGAAGTAGAACAGCACCGAGATGATGAGGAACGGCGTCACGGTGAGCACCAGCTCCAGCGGCATGTTGTAGCCGAACTGGCGGGGCAACTCGGTGTCGGTCGCCTTCTTGCGATGAAACGCCGACGCCCAGAAGATGAGCCCCCACACGATGACGCCGACGACCAGCGAGGCGACCACCGCCCCGACCCACAGCTCGCGGTTGAGGTGGGCCTCCGGGGTGATGCCCTCCGGCCAGCCCATGCCGAGCACCTGCGACCAGCTGCATCCGCTCAGGGTGACGGCGAGCACACCGAGCGTCGCGGCCAGCGCCAGCCGCCGGAGACGACGCTGGAACCTGCGCTGCGACATACGTTGCGAACGGACCTGCTCGCGAGGTGTCACGTTGGCGCCTCCTGCTCGGATTCGAATACTACGCAGCGTAGACCACGCCGCTGACGCCGTCGCGCAAACCCCGGCCGGTCACGGGCGTGCGGCGCCGCAGGCGCCGCCCAAGTGGGGCATACTGGGGCGCCGTGTGTGGTCTGCTGGCGTTCGTTGCGGCCCCGGACGGTGCTCGCGGCGACGCGGGCGACCCCACGGGGGCCGCGGCCCGCGCCGATAGCGCCATTTCCGCCTCGCTGCGCCTGATGCGCCACCGCGGACCAGACGAGCCGGGTGGGTTGTTCGACCCCGACGCCGACGGGTCCGTCGTCTTCGGCTTCAACCGGCTGTCCTTCATCGACATCGCCCATTCGCATCAGCCGCTGCGCTGGGGCCCGCCGGAAACGCCCGACCGCTACGTGCTGGTGTTCAACGGCGAGATCTACAACTACCTCGAGCTGCGCGACGAACTGGCCGCCAACCACGGCGCCGCGTTCGCCACCGACGGTGACGGCGAGTCGATCGTCGCGGGCTACCACCACTGGGGCACCGACGTGCTGCACAGGCTGCGCGGCATGTTCGCGTTCGCGCTATGGGACACCGTCACCCGCGAATTGTTCTGCGCCCGAGACCCTTTCGGCATCAAGCCGCTGTTCATGGCCACCGGCACCGGCGGCACCGCGCTGGCCAGCGAGAAGAAATGCCTGATGGACCTGGCCGAGCTGGTCGGATTCGACACCGGCATCGACGAGCGGGCGGTGCAGCACTACACGGTCCTGCAGTACGTGCCGGAGCCCGAGACGCTGCACCGCGGGGTGCGCCGACTGGAATCGGGCTGCTACGCCCGCATCCGGCCCGGGCAGCAGCCCGAGGTCACCCGCTACTTCGTGCCGCGATTCGCCGCCACCCCCATCACCGCCGACACCGAACAGGCCCGCTACGACGAGATCACCGCAGTGCTGGAGGACTCGGTGGCCAAGCACATGCGCGCAGACGTCACCGTCGGGGCGTTCCTGTCCGGGGGCATCGACTCCACCGCCATCGCGGCGCTGGCCATCCGGCACAACCCCCGGCTGATCACGTTCACCACCGGCTTCGAGCGCGAGGGCTTCTCCGAGATCGACGTCGCGGTGGCCTCCGCGGAGGCCATCGGGGCGCGCCACATCGCCAAGGTGGTCAGCCCCGACGAGTTCGTCGCCGCCCTGCCCGAGATCGTCTGGTACCTCGACGAACCCGTCGCCGACCCGGCGCTGGTCCCCCTGTTCTTCGTCGCCCGCGAGGCCCGCAAGCACGTGAAGGTGGTGCTGTCCGGCGAGGGCGCCGACGAGCTGTTCGGCGGCTACACGATCTATCGGGAGCCGTTGTCGCTGAAGCCTTTTGACTACTTGCCGCGCCCGCTGCGCCGGTCGATGGGCAAGGTGTCCAAGCCGCTGCCGGAGGGCATGCGCGGCAAGAGCCTGCTGCACCGCGGCTCGCTGACCCTCGAGGAGCGCTACTACGGCAACGCCCGCAGCTTCTCCGACGCGCAGCTGCGCGACGTGCTGCCGGGGTTCCGCGACGAGTGGACCCACACCGACGTCACCGCGTCGGTGTACGCCGAATCGGCCGGCTGGGACCCGGTGGCCCGCATGCAGCACATCGACCTGTTCACCTGGTTGCGCGGGGACATCCTGGTCAAGGCCGACAAGATGACGATGGCCAACTCGCTGGAGCTTCGAGTGCCGTTCCTGGACCCCGAGGTGTTCGCCGTGGCCTCGCGGCTGCCCGTCGAAGCCAAGATCACCCGGACGACCACGAAGTACGCGTTGCGGCGCGCGCTGGAGCCGATCGTTCCGGCGCACGTGCTGCACCGGCCCAAGCTCGGCTTCCCGGTGCCGATCCGGCATTGGCTGCGCGCGGGCGAACTGCTGGAGTGGGCGTACGCGCTGGTGGACTCGTCCCAGGCCGATCACCTGGTCGACCTGGCCGCGGTGCGCCGGATGCTCGACGAACACCGAAGCGGCACAAGCGATCACAGCCGCCGGCTGTGGACGGTGCTGATCTTCATGCTCTGGCACGCGATCTTCGTCGAGCACAGCGTGGTGCCGCAGATCAGCGAGCCGGTCTACCCCGTCCAGCTCTAACCGCGAGCAGACGCAGAATCGCACGCGGACGGGCCGCGCAATGCGATTCTGCGTCTGGTGGCCAGAGGATTAGGCGAGCACCGCGGCGAGCGCGGCGGCGGCCTCCTCGCCGTACGCGCCGGCCAGCCTGCTCTTCGCGACCTCGTGGTCCCAGGCCCACTCCTGCGTTCCGGTGGACTCCAGCACCAGCACGGCCACCAGCGAGCCCAGCTGCGCCGAACGCTCCAGGCTGAGGCCCGCGCTGCGCCCGGTGAGGAACCCGGCCCGGAACGCGTCGCCGACGCCGGTGGGGTCGACCTGGCTGGTCTCGGGCACCACGTCGACGTGGGTGGTGGTGCCGTCGGGCTCGACCAGGTCCACGCCCTTGGGGCCCAGCGTGGTGACCCGCAGCTCGACCTGCGCCATCACGTCGGCCTCGGTCCAGCCGGTCTTGGACAGCATCAGGTCCCACTCGTAGTCGTTGGTGAACAGGTACTTGGCGCCGTCGGTGAGCGTGCGGATCTCGTCACCGGACAGCCGGGCCAGCTGCTGGGACGGGTCGGCGGCGAACGCCAGCCCGAGCTTGCGGCACTCCTCGGTGTGCACCTGCATGGCCTCCGGGTCGTTGGCCCCGATGATGACCAGCTCCGGCGTGCCGATGGACGACACCACGTCGGCCAGCTTGATGTTGCGGGCCTCCGACATGGCGCCCGGGTAAAACGACGCGATCTGGGCCATGTCGACGTCGGTAGTGCAGGTGAAGCGCGCGGTGTGCGCAGTCTCGGAGATCAGGACGTTGTCGCAGTTGACGTTGTGGGACACCAGCCAGTCGCGGTAGTCGGCAAAGTCGTCGCCGGCCGCGCCGACCAGTGCGACGTCGCCGCCCAGCACGCCGATGGCGAAGGCGATGTTGCCCGCCACGCCGCCGCGATGGATGACCAAGTCGTCGACCAGGAAGCTGAGCGACACCTTCTGCAGGTGCTCAGGCAGCAGCTGCTCGGAAAATCGGCTGGGGAACCGCATCAAGTGGTCGGTCGCAATCGAACCCGTTACCGCGATCGTCACGAAATCTCCTTCGTTAGTAAGGTTATCTAGCTTACTCAGCCGTATCGATGGTCGTCGCGTCACGGTCCGCGCAAAGTCGTGCGCTAGCCTGCCTACAAACGACTCAAGCAACTCAGTCAGCCGCCGGGACCCGCCTGGCCGCAGCCCCGCTCCTGGTCCCGTCCACCAGCGTAGGAGAACCACATGGCAGGTCCGCACTGGCCGGACCACAGTGTCGGCACCGACGGACCAACGCCCGAGTCCCAGCCGCTTGACTTCCCCAACGAGCCCACCGCCGCGCCGGCGAATTATGCCGGGCAGCCGGTGCCCTACCCGCAGCGACGACCCAAGCGGCGCTGGGTCATTGGTGTGCTGCTGGCCGTCGCCCTGGCGGCCGCGTTGACCGTGGCGATTACCTACGGGGTCCGCACCAACGGGGCCAATAGTGGCGCCTCGTTGTCCGACGGCGCGGCCAAGACGGCGATCCAGCAGTACCTGGATGCGCTCGAGCACCGCGACATCGACGTCATCGTCCGCAACGCGCTGTGCGGCATGTACGACGGGGTGCGCGACAAGCGCTCGGATCAGGCCCTGGCCAAGATGAGCAGCGACGCCTTCCGCAAGCAGTTCACCGAGGTGGAGCTGACGTCGATCGACAAGATCGTGTACCTGTCGCAATATCAGGCCCAGGCGCTGTTCACCATGCGGGTAACGCCCGCGGCCGGCGGCCCGTCGCGCGGGGACGTGCAAGGGGTCGCCCAGCTGTTATTTCAGCGGGGGCAGATCGAGGTCTGCTCGTATGTGCTGCGCACCGGCGGCTCCTACTGAGCCGCCGACCAGGTCAGTTGAAGGAGTCCCCGCAGGCGCACGAACCGGTGGCGTTGGGGTTGTCGATGGTGAAGCCCTGCTTCTCGATGGTGTCGACGAAGTCGATGGAGGCGCCTTCGACGTAGGGCGCGCTCATCCGGTCGACCGTCAGGGTCACGCCGCCGAAGTCCGCGGTCAGGTCGCCGTCCAGCGAGCGGTCGTCGAAGAACAGGTTGTAGCGCAGCCCGGCGCACCCGCCCGGCTGGACCGCGATGCGCAGCGCCAGGTCGTCACGGCCCTCCTGGTCCAGCAGGGACTTCGCCTTGGCAGCGGCGGCTTCGGTCAAGATCACGCCGTGGGTCTTGGCGGTCGACTCGTTTTGCACCGTCATTGCTTCTCCTAGTTGGCACTTTTCCTAGTTGGTCCTGGTTGGCTCGAAGTCCGGGCGATGCGCTCCGGAAAAAGCCCACTGCATCAACGGTACCTTGCGGGACCGCTATTCCCGAGTCGAGCCGCGACCTCGGAGGCCAAACCCATCAGCTGATTGGCGGCGTCGGCCTGCGCCAATCGCACCGAACCGGCGTAATCGGCGATGGACAGCGCCGACATGATGCCCGACGAGCGCACCGCGGAATTCTCCAGGTCGACCTGGCCGGCCAGCACGATCACGGGGATGCCCAGCGGGCGGGCCGACTCGGCGAGGTAGCCGACCACCTTCCCGAACAGGGACTGCTCGTCGAATCGGCCCTCACCGGTGACGATCATGTCCGCGACCTCGAGCTCCTCGGCCAGCCCGGTGTGCTCGGCGATGATCGCCGCGCCCAGCTCGCAGCGGCCGCCGAGCGCCATCAACCCGGCCCCGATGCCGCCGGCGGCCCCCGCGCCCGGCTCCGAGCTCACGTCCCGCCCGGCCGCCGCCTCCAGTTCCAGCGCCCACGCCTCGAGGCGGACTTCCAGGGCGGCGACGGCGGCCGTGTCCGCGCCCTTCTGCGGCCCGAACACCCTCGCCGCGCCCCAGGGCCCCACCATCGGGTATTCGGTGTCCGAGGCGGCGATCAGGTCCACGTTGGTCATCCGCTGACGGGCCTCGAACAGGCCGCCGAGCTGGGTGATCATCCCCTGCCCGCCGTCGGTGCACGCGCTGCCCCCCAGCCCGACCACGATCCGCGTCGCCCCGGCCCGCAGCGCCTCGTCGAGGAGCTGCCCGACGCCGCTGCTGTCGGCCGCGACGGCGGTTTCCGGGGTGGGCGGACCGCCGAGCAGGTTCAGGCCGCAGGCCTGCGCGCACTCCAGGTACGCGGTCCGCGAGGTGCGGTCGAACACCCACGCGGCCTCCACCGTGGTGTCCAGCGGCCCGCACACCCGGACCCGCCGCGTCTGCCCCAGCCGCCGGCCGAGCACCTCGACGAAACCGGGGCCGCCGTCGGACATGGGCGCGACGGTGAACCGGTCCCCGGGACGTGATCGCGTCCAACCGGTTGCGATGGCGGCGGCGGCCTCCACGGCGGACAGGCTGTCCCCATAGCAATCCGGTGCGACCAAGACCTGCATGGCGGGCAGGCGCAGACGGCCCGGTGCGAGGCCATCGGCAGCGTCATCCGAGGCCATCGTGCCGTCGTCCATCACAGGTAGCCATTCATCACAGTCAAGCCTAAGCGTCACGCGTTGCGCTGGCGCATGACCAATAACAACGCATTCCAGGTGCGTTACGGGCGAGGCCCCCCGCGAAGTAACCTGGCCATTGTGAAGCTAATGGGCCGCAAAAAGGGCCAGAATGACGACCTCGAAGTCGCCGTAGTCGAGGCCGACGTCTCCGCGGACGCCGTACCGCGCCGGACGGGGCCCAAGGGCCGGCCCACGCCCAAGCGCAGCGAGGCGCGGCGCAACGCCAAGAAGGGCCCGGTCGCACCGGCGCCCATGACCGCGTCCGAGGCGCGGGCCCGGCGCAAGACGCTGGCCGGCCCCAAACTCAGCCGCGAGGAACGCCGGGCCGAGAGAACGGCCAGCCGCGCGCGGATGACGGATCGCCGCGAGCGCATGATGGCCGGCGAAGAGGCCTACCTGTTGCCGCGCGATCAGGGCCCCATCAAGCGTTACGTGCGCGACGTGGTGGACTCCCGGCGTAACGCCCTCGGCCTGTTCATGCCGGCCACGCTGGTCTTGCTGTTCGCCTCGTTCGGCGTCCCGCAGGTGCAGCTGTACGCCTCCCCGGCGATGCTGGCGCTGATGGTCGTGATGGGCGTCGACGGGGTGCTGCTGGGCCGCAAAGTCAGCAGGCTGGTCGACGCGAAGTTCCCCGACAACACCGAAAGCCGTTGGAAGCTGGGCATTTACGCCGCCGGCCGGGCTTCGCAGCTGCGCCGCATGCGGACGCCGCGGCCCCAAGTCGAGCGCGGCAGCAGTGTCGGCTGACCGGCACCTGAAAGCCGCCTGACCGCGGTGCGCACCCTGGTGCTCGGCGGGATCAGGTCGGGCAAGTCCCGCTGGGCCGAGGAGGCCATCGCCACGTCACTGCCGCCGGGGCAGCCGGTACGTTACCTGGCCCCCCGCGTGGCGGGCGCGGCCGACGCGGACTGGGCGGACCGGGTCGCCCGACACCGTGACCGCCGGCCCGCGCATTGGTCGACGGTCGAAACCGACGACGTGACAGGACAATTGCGCCAGTCGCCCGGCAGCCCGACGCTCGTCGACGACCTCGGCGGCTGGCTCACCGGAACGCTGGACCGCAACAACGCGTGGGACGACGGGTCAGTGGCCGGTCATGTCGACGACATGCTGGCCGCCGTGGGCGAATTCGGTTCGACGCTGGTGCTCGTCAGCCCGGAGGTCGGGCTGACCGTGGTGCCGGCCACCGCGGCCGGGCGCCGGTTCGCCGACGAACTGGGCAGCCTCAACCAGCGCGTCGCCGAGCTGTGCGACCGGGTGGTGCTGGTGGTGGCCGGGCAGGCGGTGCAGATCAAGCTGTCGGGAACCTGATGGAATTCGCCCCGGTATCACCGCCCGACGCGGCCGCCGCCGCCGCCGCGCGCGCCCGACAGGACACGCTGACCAAGCCGCGTGGCGCCCTGGGCCGCCTGGAAGACCTGTCGGTCTGGGTCGCTTCCTGCCAAGGGCATTGTCCGCCAATGCAATTCGAGCGCGCGCGGGTGGTCGTCTTCGCGGGCGACCACGGCGTCGCGCGCTCGGGGGTGTCGGCGTACCCTCCGGAGGTGACCGCCCAGATGGTCGCCAACATCGACGCCGGCGGCGCGGCGATCAACGCGCTGGCCGCCATCGCCGGTGCGACGGTGCGACTGGCGGACCTGGCGGTCGACGCCGAGGCGGCCTCGGATCGGATCGGCGCCCACAAGGTGCGGCGGGCCAGCGGCGACATCACCACGCAGGATGCGCTGTCCGACGCCGAGACCCTCGCCGCGATCGCCGCGGGCCGGACCATCGCCGACGAGGAGGTCGACGCCGGCGCCGACCTGCTCATCGCGGGCGACATGGGCATCGGAAACACCACTGCGGCGGCGGTTTTGGTGGCGGCCCTGACGAACGCCGAGCCGGTCGCCGCGGTCGGCTTCGGCACCGGGATCGACGACGCGGGATGGGCGCGCAAGACCGCGGCCGTGCGCGACGCCCTGTTCCGGGCGCGGCGCGTGCTGCCCGACCCGGTCGGGCTGCTGCGCTGCTGCGGCGGCGCGGATTTGGCGGCGATGGCCGGCTTTTGCGCGCAGGCCGCGGTGCGGCGCACGCCGCTGCTGCTCGACGGCATGGCGGTGACGGCGGCCGCTCTGGTGGCCGAGCGTTTGGCGCCGGGCGCCCGGCAATGGTGGCAGGCCGGTCATCGGTCCACCGAGCCGGGCCACCAGTTGGCGCTGACGGCACTGGAATTGGACCCGATCCTGGACCTGCGCATGCGGCTGGGCGAGGGAACCGGCGCCGCGGTGGCCCTGCCGGTGCTGCGCGCGGCGGTGGCCGCGCTGTCGTCGATGGCGACGTTCGCCGAGGCTGGGATAGCTGGCCTGTCGCCGTCATGATGCGTTCCCTGGCAACGGCTTTCGCGTTCGGCACGGTGCTGCCCGTCCCAGGTGCGCAGAACGCCCCGATGGGCCGCGGCGCCATGACCACGCTGCCGGTGGTCGGCGCCGCGCTGGGCACGTTGGCCGCGGGCGTCACATGGTGCGGCGCTTGGGTTTTCGGACCGTCGAGCCCCCTGGCCGGCCTGCTCGCGGTGGCCGCGCTGCTGCTGGCGACCCGGGGGCTGCACATCGACGGCGTCGCCGACACGGCCGACGGGCTGGGCTGCTACGGGCCGCCGCAGCGGGCGCTGGCGGTGATGCGCGACGGGTCGACGGGACCGTTCGGGGTGGCGGCCGTCGTGCTGGTGATCCTGTTGCAGGGGTTGGCCTTCTCGACGCTGAAGCCACCGGCCATTGTCCTGGCGGTGTTTTCCGGCCGGGTCGCGGCGGTGCTGACCTGCCGCCGGTCGGTGCCGGCGGCCGAGGGCAGCGCGCTGGGCGCGCGGGTGGCCGGCAGCCAGCCGGCGCCGGTGGTGGCGGCGTGGGTCGCGGTGCTGCTGGCGGCCTCGGTGCTGGTGGGTTCGCGGCCGTGGCAGGGTCCGGTAGCGGTGCTGGTGGCGCTGGGCTGCGCCGCGGCGCTGGTGGCGCACTGCGTGCGCCGGTTCGGCGGCGTCACCGGCGACGTGCTGGGCGCCGCGATCGAGCTCACCACCACGGTGAGCGCCGTGACGCTGGCCGCTTTTCACTGACGAGCAGACGCAGAATCGCACGAATCGGCGCCGCGGGATGCGATTCTGCGTCTGCTCGCGGGCCTAGCCGAGGCGGGCCATCCAGCCGTGGGTGTCGGCGAAGGTGCCGCGCTGGATCCCGGTCAGCGTGTCGCGCAGCGCCATCGTCACCTCACCGGGTTGCCCGTCGGCGATGGTGAACTCGGTGTCGCCGTACTTCACCCGCGACACCGGGGTGATGACGGCGGCGGTGCCGCAAGCGAACACCTCGGTGATCTCCCCGGCCGCGGCCTTCTTCTGCCACTCGTCGATGTCGATCTTGCGTTCCTCGACCGAGAACCCGGCATCAATGGCCAACTGCAGCAACGAATCCCGCGTGATGCCGGGCAACAGCGAACCCGACAGCTCCGGGGTGACCAGCCGCGCCGATCCGCCGCTGCCGAACACGAAGAACAGGTTCATGCCGCCCATCTCCTCGATGAAGCGGCGCTCGACGCCGTCCAGCCACACCACTTGGTCGCAACCGTTTTCGGCGGCCTCGGCCTGCGCCAGCAGCGACGCGGCGTAGTTGCCGCCGAACTTGGCCGCGCCGGTTCCGCCCGGGCTGGCGCGCACGTACTCCGTCGACACCCACACGGTGACCGGGCTGATGCCGCCCTTGAAGTAGGCGCCGGCCGGCGACCCGATCAGCAGGTAGCGGTACTGCTTGGCCGGCCGCACGCCCAGCCCCGGCTCGGTGGCGAAGATGAACGGCCGCAGGTACAGCGCCTCCTCGCCGCCGGCCCGCGGCACCCAGGCCTTGTCGACGGCGACCAGCTGGCAAAGGGATTCGATGAACAGGCTTTCGGGCAGTTCGGGAATGGCCAGCCGCCGCGCCGACGACCGCATCCGCGCCGCGTTGGCCTCGGCGCGAAACGACACGATCGAGCCGTCGGCCCAGCGGTAGGCCTTGAGGCCCTCGAAGACTTCCTGGGCGTAGTGCAGCACGATCGCCGACGGGTCCAGTTCGATCGGCCCGTACGGGATTACGCGCGGGTTGTGCCAGCCCCGGCCCTCGGCGTAGTCGATCGACACCATGTGGTCGGTGAAGTACCTGCCGAAACCCGGGTCGGCCAGGATTGATTCACGTTCGGTGTCGGTCGCCGGATTGGACGCGCGTAGAACCGTGAACTCGGGCGAGTCGCTGGTCATGGGGCCGATTCTATATCCGCGCGCCACCGGGTTTTTGCCATCGAACGTGCCGCTAACGCGTCTTCACGGCGACGAACGGAGGCCGCACGACCTCGCATTCGGCGGCGCGGCCGCGGATGTCGACGGTGACCTGCTGACCGTCGTCGATTCCGGCGTCGGTGTCGATCAATGCCAGCGCGATGCCGACTTGCAGTGTCGGAGAGAACGTCCCGGACGTGGTGACCCCGACCGGTCGCTCCCCCGCCAGGACCGTCAGACCGGGACGCAGCACGCCGCGGCCGACCATCCGCAGCCCGCGCAGCAGCCGCCGCGGTCCCGCTTCTTTCTCGGCCAGCAACGCCGAGCGGCCGAAGAAGGCATCCTTCTTCCAACCGATTGCCCAGCCGCAGCGGGCCTGCAGCGGCGAGATGTCGAGCGAAAGTTCGTGCCCGTGCAGCGGATAGCCCATCTCGGTGCGCAACGTGTCGCGGGCGCCCAGCCCGGCGGGCTCTCCCCCGGCGGCGCGCACCGCCGCGACCAGCCCGTCGAACACCACGCCCGCGGAATCCCACGGCGGCAGCAGCTCGTAGCCGTGCTCGCCGGTGTATCCGGTGCGGCAGACGCGCACCGGCACCCCGGAGTACGCGGCGTCGGCGTAGCCCATGTAATCCATGTCGGTCGGCAGGCCCAGCTCGCCGAGGACGTCCGCCGATCGCGGGCCCTGCACGGCCAGCACCGCGTAGGAGCGATGCTCGTTGGTGATCGTCAAACCGGCCCCGGCGGCTGCCCGCAGCGCGTCGACCACCGCGGCGGTGTTCGCGGCGTTGGGCACCAGAAAGATTTCGTCGTCGTCGACGTAGTAGGCGATCAGGTCGTCGATGACGCCACCGGATTCGGTGCAGCACAAGGTGTATTGCGCCTTGCCCGGACCGATGCGGCCCAGATCGTTGGTGAGCGCGGAGTTGACGAACGCGGCGGCGCCTGGCCCGCGGACCAAAGCCTTGCCTAGGTGGCTGACGTCGAACAGGCCCACCGCGTTGCGGGTGGCGTTGTGTTCGCTGACCGTGCCGGCATAGGACACCGGCATCAGCCAGCCGCTGAACTCCGCGAAGCTTGCACCCAGTTCGCGATGGCGGTCCTCCAGCGGTCCCTTTTGCAATTCCGGCGCATCGGGCATGCGCCACTCCTCCTCATCGCTTCGCTCTGCATCGTCGTCGGCGCGGCTCACGGCGTCCCACCCTAATGCGCTGGAGTACTGGCACACTTGGGCAGGTGTCCGATCCGCTGGACTTCGAGGCGCTACAGGCCGCGGGAATCGCGAACCCGCGCGAGCGGGCAGACCTGATCAAATACCTGGACGATCTGGGCTTCACCGCCGATGAAATGGCCGAAGCGGAACGCCGCGGCCGGTTGTTCGGGCTTGCCGGCGACGTCCTGGCGTGGTCGGGACGCCCGATCTACACGCTGCAGGCGGCGGGCGAGCAACTCGGCATCTCGGCCGACGACGTGGCGCACGCCTGGGCGTTGCTCGGGCTGACCGTCGCCGGCCCGGACGTTCCCGTGCTGAGCCAGGCCGACGTCGACGCCCTGTCGACCTGGCTCGCGCTCGAGGCGGTGGTCGGCGAGGACGGCGCGTTCGGCCTGCTGCGGGTGCTGGGCGCCGCGATGGCCCGCCTGGCGGAGGCCGAGGGAACGATGATCCGCGCCGGGACACCGGACATTCAGATGAACTACACCCACGACGAGCTGGCTACGGCGCAGGCGTATCGCTCGGTCGCCGAGTTCGTGCCTCGCATCGGCGCCCTGATCGACGTGGTGCACCGGCATCACCTGACCAGCGCGCGAACCTATTTCGAGGGCGTCCTCCAGGACACGTCGGCCAGCGTGGTGTGCGGCATCGGTTTCGCCGATCTGTCCAGCTTCACCGCGCTGACGCAGGCGCTCACACCCGCGGAATTGTCGAACCTGCTCACCGAGTTCGGCGCCACCGTCGCGGACGTGGTGCACGCCGACGGTGGTCGGGTGGTGAAGTTCATCGGCGACGCCGTGATGTGGGTATGTTCGTCGCCCGAGGGGCTGGCGAAGGCGGCGCTCGATCTGGTCGACCATCCGCGGGCCCGCGAGGAGGGCCTGCAGGTGCGCGCGGGCCTGGCGCACGGCGAGGTGCTGGCCATCAACGGCGACTACTTCGGCATCGCGGTCAACCTGGCCGCCCGGCTGGTGGCGGCCGCGGCGCCGGGGCAGATCCTGGCCTCGGCCGAGCTGCACGAAAAGTTGCCCGACTGGTCCGCGGTCGCCCACGGCCCCTTGACCCTCAAGGGTTTCGACGACCCGGTGACCGCCTTCGAGCTGCGCCCCCCGCCGGTTGACTAGGGTATTCGCCGTGACCACCACCGAACCGGGCTACCAGGCCCCCACCGTCAACGTCGCAACCTCGCTCCCGAAGCGCAGCGCGGGCTCCACGGTATTGCTGGTGCCGGTCGTCTCGACCGGCGACGAGGACAAGCCGGGCGCGGTCCTCACCGCCGCCGAGCCGTTCCTCTCCGACGAGGCCGTCGCCGAGATCCAGGACGGCCTGCGGGCCCTGGAGGCCACCGGCGGCAGTGAGCAGGTGCACCGGCTGGTGGTGCCGTCGCTGCCGGTGTCCAGCGTGCTGACGATCGGGCTGGGCAAGCCGCGCGACGAGTGGCCGGCCGACGTGATCCGGCGCGCCGCCGGCGTGGCGGCGCGATCGCTGGGCACCGCCGAGGCGGTGATCACCACGTTGGCTGAGCTGCCCGGCGACGACGTCTGCTCCGCCGCGGTGGAGGGGCTGATCCTGGGCAGCTACCGGTTCACCGAGTTCCGCAGCGAGAAGACCGCGCCCAAGGACAAGGGGCTGCGCAAGCTCACCGTGCTGGCGACCGGCAAGGACGCCAAGAAGCAGGCGGCGCACGGCGCGGCCGTCGCCACCGCGGTCGCCACGGCCCGGGACCTGGTCAACACCCCGCCGAGCCACCTATTTCCCGCCGAATTCGCCAAGCGCGCAAAGGCTTTGGGCGAATCCGTCGGCCTCGAGGTGGAGGTGCTCGACGACAAGGCGCTGCAGAAGGGCGGCTACGGTGGGGTGATCGGCGTCGGGCAGGGCTCGTCGCGGCCGCCGCGGCTGGTGCGGCTCATCCACCGCGGCTCGAAACTGGCCAAGAAATCAAAACAGGCGAAGAAGGTCGCACTCGTCGGCAAGGGCGTCACGTTCGATACCGGCGGCATCTCGATCAAGCCGGCGGCGTCGATGCACTACATGACCTCGGACATGGGCGGCGCGGCCGCCGTCATCGCGACGGTCGCGCTGGCCGCGCAGCAGCAGTTGCCCGTCGACGTGATCGCCACGGTGCCGATGGCCGAGAACATGCCGTCGGCCACCGCGCAGCGCCCCGGCGACGTGCTGACGCAGTACGGCGGAATCACCGTCGAGGTGCAGAACACCGACGCCGAGGGCCGGCTCATCCTGGCCGACGCGATCGTGCGGGCGTGCGAGGACAACCCGGACTACCTGATCGAGACGTCCACGCTGACCGGCGCGCAGACCGTGGCGCTGGGTGCCCGGATCCCCGGGGTGATGGGCAGCGACGAGTTCCGCGACCGGGTGGCCGCGATCTCGCAGCGGGTCGGCGAGAACGGCTGGCCGATGCCGCTGCCCGACGAGCTGAAGGACGACCTGAAGTCTCAGGTGGCCGACCTGTCCAACATCAGCGGCCAGCGCTTCGCCGGCATGCTGGTGGCCGGGGTGTTCCTGCGCGAATTCGTCGCCGACGGCGTGGGCTGGGCGCACATCGACGTGGCCGGACCGGCCTACAACACCGGCAGCCCGTGGGGATACACGCCCAAGGGCGGCACCGGCGTGCCGACACGCACCATGTACGCGGTGCTGGAGGACATCGCCGAGAACGGCTGAGCCCTACGCCGTCAGCCGCTTGAGGACCGCCCGGCCCAGCTTGCGGCGCGGCCAGCCCGTCACGCGGGCGGCGGCCAGCGCGGCGTTGGCCGCGTTGCGCCCGCACGCGCCGTGCACCGAACCGCCCGGAGTGGCCGACGCGCTCCCGAGATACAGCCCCTCGACCGGGGTTTCGGCGCGACCCATGCCCGGCGCCGGGCGAAAGATCGCCATCTGCTGCAGCTGCGCGGTTCCCCCGTTGAGGGCGCCCAGGTGCAGGTTGGCGTCGCTGGCCTCCAGGTCCGACGGGCGCTGCACGAACCGGTCGATCACCGCCGCGCCGAAACCGGGGGCATGCTCTTCGATCACGTGATCCATCGACTTGGCCAGCCGCTCGGCCGCCGCGTCGTCGGCCACGTTGCGCGGCAAATGCGTGTAGGCCCAGACACTTTCGGTGCCCGGCGGCGAGCGGGTCGGGTCCGCGGTGGTGGTCTGGCCCAACAGCATGAACGGGCGCTCGGGCACCACCCGGGTGTTCAGGTCGGCCATCCAGCGCACCAGCCCGTCGGCGTCGGCCCCCAGGTGGACGGTGCCGACGCCCCGCAGGCTTTTCGATCGCCACGGGATGGGGCCGTTCAGCGCATAGTTGACCTTCACCACCGGGGGATCCCAGATGTAATGCTCGAGCTCGCGGCGCAGCCCGGCCGGGACGGCATCGGCGGGCAGCATGTCGCAAAACAGCCGCGGCGCCGTCACGTCGGCCACGATCGCGCGGCGCGCCCGGACCGTCCGCCCGCCGGCGGTTGTCACCGCGACGGCCCTGCCGCCACGCACCTGGATGCGAGACACGTTCTGGCCGCATTCGATTCGCGCGCCGGCCGAGTTGGCCCGCTTCACCAACGCGGCCGTCAGCTGTCCCGACCCGCCGACGGGCACCGGCCAGCCGCTGGCCTGGGCGAGCATTGTCATCAGAAAGCCCATGGCGCCGCTGACCGGCGCATCCGGCGGCACGTCGGCGTGCATCGCGTTGCCCAGCAACAGGATTCGCGGCGCCTCGCCGTCGAACAGCTCGTCCACCATGGTGTTGGCCGGCTGGATCAACAGGCGGGCGAGCCGGACGGCGTCGGCGGTGCCCAGTTTCAGCAGCAGCCGCAGCATCGGGCGCACCGGCGGAAACGGGGCCAGCATGGCGTCCAGCAGCGGCGCGGAGATCTTGCGCCACAATTCCACCGCGCGCCACCAATTGTCGCCGTCCGTCGACTGGCGTCGCGCCAATTCCGTTGCGGTGCGAGCGGGATCGCGGTAGATGACGGGCGGGTCGTCGTCGGCCGCGTTGCGCGGATGGCCCACCACCGCGGGCGCGTGCGACCACCGCAGCCCGTGGTCTTCCAGCCGCAGCGCCGCCATCGCCGGCGACGCCATCGTCATCGGATAGAACGAGCTGAACAGGTCGGTGATGTATCCCGGCGTCAGCTCGGCGCTGCGCACCGCGCCGCCGGGTTCGGGTTGGGCCTCGAGCACCAGGACGTCCCACCCCGCGTCGGCCAGCATCGACGCGGCCACCAGGCCGTGGTGGCCGGCCCCGATGACGACGGCGTCGGCCGTCTCGTCGGCCATGCGCCTATTTGACCTGGCTCGGCTCGAGCCGTTCGGCGAGCGCGGTCAACCTCAGCAAGCATTCGCGGTTGCGCGGATAGACGGCGGCCAGGGCCAGCTGATCGGGGACGATCCGCATCGGGCCGGACGCCGGCACCTCGATCATTTCGATCCGGCAGCCACCGTCCGCAGTATCGCTGAGCCGCAACGTTATTCGCGCGGCGCCCAACCGCCCCAGCCCGGCGCGCAGCACGAGTTCCTCACCGGGCGTGCAGCTTTCGGATACGGTCGCATCGCTGATGACCAGTGGCCACACCCCGACCGAGTGCTTGATCGCCGAGCCGGGTGCCGGCCAATCCGAGTCGACCGCACGGGTTCGGCTGTTGCCCACCACCCATTGCGCGTACGTCCAGCCATCGGTCATCGCGTCCCAGATCTGCTGGCGGGACGCCCTTACCTCGCGAGTTGCAGCCAATGTCATTGCGTCCGGATACCCCGGTCGGCCAAAACCATGCGCCGGTCCGGGCCGCGGCAAACGTTTAGCGGCCACGGCCAGCGGCTACTACGCCGTTACCTAACACGCGTGTGACGGGAGGCCAATTGTGACTGTGCGACGCTTGATCATCGCGGCGGGCGCGGTGCTTCTGCTGGCCGGCATCATCGGGTTGCTGGTGCCGGTGTCCGTGTCGGACGGCAGCGGCAACTCCGTGTCATGCGGCAACGGAATCGCCACCGATTTGTCCAGCGCCCGGAGCGCCAACGACAAGAACGGCGCCAACATCCCGATCCTGAACCAAGTCCTTCCCCACACCGACTACGTGGCCCAATGCCAGTCGTCGGTCAACGGCCGCCGCAGCTGGACCATCCCGCTGGCCGTTGTCGGGCTCCTCGCCGTCGGCGGCGGGCTGGCGGTGGGGCGCCAGGGCGCCCGGCCGGCGGGGGTCTAGTGGCGACCGCGGCGTAGCCGGGCGCTGGGGGTGCCCCCGCGAAGCTGGGGGACGGGTCGCCACCAGCGGACTAGTGGCGACCGCGAGCGCGGCGTAGCCGGGCGCTGGGGGTGCCCCCGCGAAGCTGGGGGGTTGCCACCATCGGGCCTAGATCACCCGCACCCGCGCGGCGTTGCGCAACGCCTGCGGCGCCACGCGGGACAGGCCATAGACCGCATAGGCTTCCGGCGCGACGGGCCGAATCGGCTTCTTCTTTTTGACCGACGACAGGATCGCCTTCGCGACCTTGTCCGGGCCGTAGTGGCGCAGCGCGAACATCCGGCTGATCTGGCCGCGCCGGTCGTCGATCGCCTCGTCCTTGCCCACCGGGGCGGTGAAGCTGGTGGTGCTGATGATGTTGGTGTTGATGACGCCCGGGCAGATCGTGGTCAGCCCGACGCCGGCCACGTCGAGTTCGGCCCGCAGGCAGTCGGAGAACATGTAGGTGGCCGCCTTGGAGGTGCAGTAGGCGCTCAGCGACCCCAGCGGCGAAAAGGCGGCCATGGACGCCACGTTGACGATGTAACCGCCGGTGCCGCGCTCGACCAGGCGCCGGCCGAACGACCGGCAGCCGTTGACCACGCCGCCCAGGTTGATGTCGAGCACCCGGTCGAACTGCTCGGCCGGGGTGTCCAGGAATCCGCCGGCCGCACCGATGCCGGCGTTGTTGACCACGATGTCGGGGACGCCGTGTTCGGCGCTGACACGCTCGGCGAACGCCTCGACCGCGTCGGCGTCGGACACGTCGAGCACATACGCGTGCGCGACGCCGCCGCGCGCGACGATCTCGGCGGCGGTCTCCTTGACGGTCGCCTCGTCGATGTCGCTAACCACCAGCTCGGCGCCCTCGCGCGCGAAGGCGAACGCGGTCTCGCGCCCGATGCCGCTGCCCGCGCCGGTGACCGACACCAGGGTGTCGCCGAAGTACTCGCGGGGACGCCCGACCTGCGCGCGCAGCATGGCCCGGCTCGGCGGCTTGCCCTCGATGAGGTCGGCGAAGTCGTGCACCGCCGCCGCCATCACCTGCGGGTGCGACATCGGCGAGAAGTGACCGGCCCTGATGTCGCGGCGCCACAACCGCGGCACCCAGCGCGCGGTTTCGTCGTACGAGTAGTGCCGCACGTACTTGTCGCGGGTGTTGACGATGAGCTGCACGGGCACGTCGATGGTCTGCGGGCGGCCGCGCATGGAGAACGAGCGAAAGTAGTTGGCGGGGTACGTCTTCACCGAACGGGCGGCGTCGGAGGCCAGCTTGTCCGAGTGGTGAATTTTTTCGGCCGGGATGTTGTCGACGGCGTTACGCCGCAGCGCCGGGACCGACAACGCCAGCCGCAGGCACAGGGGCGCCAGCACCGGGATCGAGAAGAACACCATGTAGGTCAGCCGCAGCGCCTGGGTGATCGAGCGCAGGAACCTCCGCGGGCGCCAGGGCTGCCGCAGCCCGCTGAACATGTAGTTGACGATCTGCTCCTGGCTGGGGCCGGACACCGACGTGAACGACGCGACCCGGTCGCCCGCCCCCGGCCGCTTGAGGTACTCCCAGATGCCCACCGAACCCCAGTCGTGAGCCAGCACGTGCACCGGCTGGCCGGGGCTCAGCTCCCCGATCACCGCGGCGAAGTCGTCGGCGAATCGGGCCATGGTGTAGGCCGAGACCGCTTTGGGCGCCGACGTCATCCCGACGCCACGGTTGTCGTATCGGATGACGCGGAAGCGCTCGGACAGCTGCGGGACGACGCCGTCCCACAGCACGTGCGAGTCGGGGAAGCCGTGCACCAGCACGACCGTCGGGCCCTCGCGGTTGCCCTCTTCGTAGACCGCGATACGCACGCCGTCGGTGCTGTCGACGAACCGCTGGGGTACCTGTTGTAGCGCCGGCATCGAACCTCCCCGCTCTGACTGGCCGCTGACGCCAGTGGCCACACGGTAGCAAGCGGGGCGGCGCCGACCCGGCACCCGAGCGCGGTCGCCCTGGATGTGTGCCGACGAATGCGCAGTGACAGGATAGTTTTGATAGTCGACCCGCCCCGACCCACGAGCGATCGAGGAGTCAGAAAAGATGGCCTTCTCCGTCCAGATGCCGGCACTCGGTGAGAGCGTCACCGAGGGGACGGTCACCCGCTGGCTCAAGCAGGAGGGCGACACGGTCGAACTCGACGAGCCGCTCGTCGAGGTGTCGACCGACAAGGTGGACACCGAGATCCCGTCACCGGCCGCCGGTGTGCTGACCAAGATCGTCGCCCAGGAGGACGACACCGTCGAGGTCGGCGGCGAATTGGCCGTCATCGGCGACGCGGGTGAGCAGCCCCAGGCCCAGCCCCAGGCGCCCAGCCAACCGGAGGCCCAACCGGAGCCGGAACCGGAACCGGAGCCCCAGCCTGAACCGCAGGCCCAACCCGAGCCCGAGCCGCAGCCGGCCCAGCCGGCCCAGCCGGCCGCGTCGGGCGGCGGTTCCGGCGACTCCAAGCCGGTGCTGATGCCCGAGCTCGGCGAGTCGGTGGCCGAGGGCACCGTGACCCGCTGGCTGAAGAAGGTCGGCGATTCGGTTCAGGTCGACGAGCCGCTGGTGGAGGTCTCCACCGACAAGGTGGACACCGAGATCCCGTCGCCGGTGGCCGGCGTCCTGGTCAGCATCACCGCCGAGGAGGACGCGACCGTCCCGGTCGGCGGCGAGCTGGCCCGCATCGGTGCCGGAACGGACGCCGCCGCACCCGCTCCCTCCGCTCCCCCGGCGCCGCCCGCCCCCCAACCCGAGCCCAAGCCGGAGCCAAAGCCCGAACCCAAACCGGAGCCCGCCGCGGCCAAGCCGGCACCCGCGCCCGCGCCGAAACCCGAACCCGCGCAGGCCCCGCCCGCCGCGGCCCAGGACGGCCGCCCGAGTCCGGACGGCGCGCCGTACGTGACCCCGCTGGTGCGAAAGCTGGCCAACGAGAACAACATCGACCTCTCCGAAGTCGCCGGCACCGGCGTCGGCGGCCGCATCCGCAAGCAGGACGTGCTCGCGGCCGCACAGAAAAAGGAACAGGCGAAGCAGGCGCCCCCACCGGCCGCGGCGCCCGCCGCGGCGCCCGCTGCCGACGGCAAGGCGGCTCCCGCCGCCGCGCCCACCCCGGCGCCCGCGCTGGCCCACCTGCGCGGCACCACCCAGAAGGCGAGCCGGATCCGGCAGCTCACCGCGGCCAAGACGCGCGAATCGCTGCAGGCCACGGCTCAGCTCACCCAGACCCACGAGGTCGACATGACCAGGATCGTGGGGCTGCGGGCCCGGGCCAAGTCCTCGTTCGCCGAGCGCGAGGGGGTGAACCTGACCTACCTGCCGTTCATCGCCCGGGCCGTGATCGACGCCCTCAAACTCCACCCCAACATCAACGCCAGCTACAACGAGGAAACCAAGGAGATCACCTACTACGACGCCGAGCATCTCGGCTTCGCCGTCGACACCGAGCAGGGCCTGCTCTCCCCCGTCGTCCACAACGCCGGCGACCTGTCGCTGGCCGGGCTGGCCAGGGCGATCGCCGACATCGCCGAGCGCGCCCGGTCGGGCAACCTGAAGCCCGACGAGCTGTCCGGCGGCACGTTCACCATCACCAACATCGGCAGCCAGGGCGCCCTGTTCGACACCCCGATCCTGGTGCCGCCGCAGGCGGCCATGCTGGGCACCGGCGCGATCGTCAAGCGGCCGCGGGTGATCGTGGACGAGTTCGGCAACGAGTCGATCGGCGTCCGCTCGGTGTGCTATCTCCCGCTGACCTACGACCACCGGCTCATCGACGGCGCCGACGCCGGACGTTTCCTCACCACGATCAAGAACCGGCTCGAAGAGGGAGCCTTCGAGGCTGACCTGGGGCTGTGACGACGTGCCCAAGCCGGTCATCGCGATAGCGGGTTCCTCCGGCCTGATCGGCTCCGCCCTGGCCGCCGCGCTGCGCGCCGCCGACCACCCGGTGCTGCGCATCGTGCGCCGGGCGCCAGCCAATTCCGAAGAGCTGCACTGGAATCCGGAGAGCGGCGAGTTCGACGCCGACGCGCTGGTCGACGTCGACGCCGTCGTCAACCTGTGCGGCGTCAACATCGGGCAGCGGCGTTGGTCGGGCGCGTTCAAGCAGAGCCTGCGCGACAGCCGCATCGCCCCCACCGAGGTGCTGGCCAACGCCGTCGCCGACGCCGGCGTGGAAACGCTGATCAACGCCAGCGCGGTCGGCTACTACGGCAACACCAGGGACCGGGTGGTCGACGAAAACTCCCGGGCGGGAAGCGGTTTCCTCGCGCAGCTGTGCGAGGACTGGGAGGCCGCCACCCTGCCCGCCCAATACGCCGGCACCCGGGTGGTGCTGGCTCGCACCGGCCTGGTGCTGGCAAAGTCGGGTGGCATGCTCCGCCGGCTGCGGCCGCTGTTCTCGGCCGGCCTGGGCGCCCGGCTGGGCAGCGGCCGGCAATACATGTCGTGGATCACCCTGGAGGACGAGGTGCGGGCGCTGTTGTTCGCCATCTCGCACCCGTCGCTGTCCGGCCCGGTGAACCTGACCGGCCCGGCGCCGGTGACCAACGCGGAGTTCACCACCGCGTTCGGGCGTGCGCTCAATCGCCCGACCCCGTTGATGGTGCCCGGTTTCGCGGTGCGGGCCGCGCTCGGCGAGGTCGCCGACGAGGGACTGCTCGTCGGTCAACGCGCGATCCCGTCCGCGCTGGAACGCGCCGGTTTCGAGTTCCACCACAACACGATTGGCGAGGCGCTCGCCTACGCCACCGCCCGCCGCGACCACGACTAGCGCCGTCGCGTCGCCGGTCGACGGCGGGCCGAGTAGCGTCGGCGGGGTGAGTGATTCCATCCGGTCGAGTGCGGCCGCGATCGACGTCCGCCAGCTGGCCACGGTCGACTACCGCACCGCCTGGCAGCTGCAGCGCGACGTAGCCGACGCCAGGGTCGCCGGCGGGCCGGACACCCTGCTGCTGCTGGAACACCCGGCGGTCTACACCGCGGGGCGGCGCACCGAGGCGCACGAGCGACCCGTCGATGGAGCCCCGGTCGTCGACACCGACCGCGGCGGCAAGATCACCTGGCACGGTCCCGGGCAGCTGGTCGGATACCCGATCATCGGGCTGGCCGAGCCGCTCGACGTCGTCAAATACGTTCGGCGCCTTGAGGAAGCGCTCATCAAGGTGTGCGGCGACCTGGGCCTGGACACCACCCGGGTCGACGGCCGGTCCGGGGTCTGGGTGCCCGCCGGCGGTGGCCGGCCGGCCCGCAAGGTCGCCGCCATCGGCGTGCGGGTGTCCCGGGCGACCGCGATGCACGGGTTCGCCCTCAACTGCGACTGCGACCTGGGCGCCTACCACTCGATCGTCCCGTGCGGCATCAGCGACGCCGGGGTGACGTCGCTGTCCGCCGAACTGCGGCGCACGGTCGCCGTCGACGAGGTCCGGGCGGCGGTCGCCGTCGCCGTCTGCGACGCCCTGGACGGCGCGCTTGCGGTGCGTGATCACCCGGTTGCCCGCGTAGCATCGACGACGTGACTGTCGCTCCCGAAGGCCGCAAGCTGCTGCGCCTGGAGGTGCGCAACGCACAGACCCCGATCGAGCGCAAGCCGCCGTGGATCAAGGTCAGGGCCCGGATGGGTCCCGAGTACACCCAGTTGAAGGGCCTGGTCCGCCGGGAGGGCCTGCACACGGTCTGCGAGGAGGCCGGCTGCCCCAACATCTTCGAATGCTGGGAGGACCGGGAAGCCACCTTCCTGATCGGCGGCGACCAGTGCACCCGCCGCTGCGACTTCTGCCAGATCGACACCGGGAAACCCGCCGCGCTGGACCGCGACGAGCCCCGGCGGGTCGCCGAGAGCGTCCAGACGATGGGACTGCGCTACGCGACCGTCACCGGCGTCGCGCGCGACGACCTGCCCGACGGCGGCGCCTGGCTGTACGCCGAGACGGTGCGCGCCATCAAGGAGCTCAACCCGTCGACCGGCGTCGAGCTGTTGATCCCGGACTTCAACGGCGACCCCGGGCGGCTCGCGGAGGTCTTCGAGTCGCGCCCGGAAGTGTTGGCGCACAACGTCGAAACCGTGCCGCGGATCTTCAAGCGGATCCGGCCCGCCTTTACCTACCGGCGCAGCCTGGGCGTGCTCACCGCGGCCCGCGACTTCGGCCTGATCACCAAGAGCAACCTCATCCTCGGGCTGGGCGAAACCGCCGACGAGGTGCGCGGCGCGCTGGCCGACCTGCGTGACGCAGGCTGTGACATCGTCACCATCACCCAATACCTGCGCCCGACGTCGCGCCATCATCCGGTCGAGCGCTGGGTGACGCCCGAGGAGTTCGACGAGTTCGCCCGGCATGCCGAGGGCCTCGGCTTCTCGGGGGTGCTGTCCGGGCCGCTGGTGCGGTCGTCGTACCGGGCCGGGCGGCTTTACGACCAAGCCATGCGCGGCCGCGCCGGTCGCGCCTCGACGGCCTGACTATTCTGAGTGATTATGGCTAAACCCCGCACCGCCGCCGAGAACAAGGCCGCCCGGGCTCAGGCAGCCGCCGCCCGCAAGGCCGCCGCGAAGGAACGCCGCGGCCAGTTGTGGCAGGCGTTCAACATGCAGCGCAAGGAGGATAAGCGCCTGCTGCCGTACATGATCGGCGCGTTTGTGCTGATCGTCGGCGCCTCGGTGGCGGTCGGCATCTGGGCCGGCGGGTTGACCATGATCACGATGATCCTGTTCGGCGTGGTCCTGGGCGCCCTGGCGGCGTTCATCGTCTTCAGCCGCCGGGCCCAGCGCGCGGTCTACAGCAAAGCCGAAGGGCAGACCGGCGCGGCCGCGTGGGTGCTGGACAACCTGCGCGGCAAGTGGCGGGTGACCCCCGGGGTCGCCGCGACCGGCCACTTCGACGCCGTACACCGGGTACTCGGCCGGCCCGGCGTGATCCTGGTCGGCGAGGGATCGGCCGCCCGGGTCAAACCGCTGCTGGCCCAAGAAAAGAAGCGCACCGCCAGGCTGGTCGGCGACGTGCCGATCTACGACATCGTCGTCGGCAACGGCGAGGGTGAGGTGCCGCTGGGCAAGCTAGAGCGCCACCTCACCAAGCTGCCGGCCAACATCAGCGCCAAGCAGATGGACACGCTGGAGTCGCGGCTGGCCGCGCTGGGCTCTCGCGCCGGCGCCGCCGTGATGCCGAAGGGCCCGCTGCCGAACGCCGGCAAGATGCGCGGCGTGCAGCGGACCGTGCGCCGCCGGTAAAGGTCATCGGCGATCGAGGAAGCGCGGCGAATCCCTCCGTTCTCGGCGTCACCACGGCGTTTTGACCGCCATGGTTCCAACTATAGTTGTGATATTCTAACTTTAGTTGTAACGCTCTAACTTAAGTTGTAGTCCGGGAGGGGTCCGCGATGCAGCTGAACCGGCCGTTCGCCACGGTGACGCCGACATTAGACGGCGACGTCCTCGGCGTGCTGGCGGCCACCGACGCGACGTTCACGATCACCCAGATCCGGCGCATCCTGACCACCGCGTCGGGTGAGGGCATTCGTAAAGTCCTCACCCGCCTCACTGCCCAGGGGGTGGTACTCCATGACCAGGTCGGTAGGACCAGCACCTACCGACTCAACATCGAACACCTTGCGGCAGAGCCGATCCTGGCACTGTCGCGGCTGACCGCTTCGTTCCTGGACCGCCTGGAAGGGCACCTGCACGGGTGGGGCGAGGAGCTCAAGTACGCCGCCGTGTTCGGCTCAGCGGCGACGGGCCGGATGACTCCCGGCAGCGACATCGACCTGTTCCTCGTGCGCGCCTCCGCGCCTGAACACACTGGCCGCCCGGAGGGCCCGGGAGCGTGGGAGCAACGGGTGACCGAACTCGCACGGTCGGTGACGGCGTGGACCGGCAACGACGGCCGCGTCGTCGACTACACCGAAGATGAGCTTCGCGCCGCGGCCGCAGCCGGTGAGCCGCTGCTAAGCGACGTGGCCAGCCAAGGCCTGACCGTCGCCGGTACACGGGCATGGCTCAATAAGCAGCTGCGTCCGATAGACCAGGCTGCCGCAACCAGGAGGTCCTGATGGCGGGAACGCGTGAATGCAATTCCGCTGTCACCGCTGGGCGCCTCTCCAAGGCGGTTGAGTTCTTCGACGCCGCTGTGCATCTGGAAGACGAGATGCCCAACGCCGCAGGTGATCTGTTCGTAGACGCCGGTATCGCCGCCTCCGACGTCATCTGCTGTGTGCGGCTCGGCATGCACTCGTCAAGCGGGATCCACAGCGATGCCGTCACTCTGCTGAAAAGGGCCGACAGGGGATCCGAACTACACCTGGGCACCCTGCTTGGCTTGAAGAATAAGGCGGCGTACACCCACCAGGCGCTGTCCAGCGCCGAGTGCAAGAAGATGAACCGCGCCGCTTCCCATTTAGTCGAGGCGGCCAAACGGGCTGTGGCGTCAGCAAGTTCTAGCGCCGCAGCACGGCCGTCCCCGTCAGCCGATCGTGCAGGCCACGGCCGTCGGAGTCGGTGAACAGCGCCGGGATGACGGTCGCGATGAGCAGCCCGCGCGCCACCAGGCGGCCGAGGCCGACCGGCACCCGCCCGTCCACGGACGCCACCTGCAGGCCCAGCGCCAACTGCCCCGGCGTGAAGCTGAACAGGCGCACCGCCACCACCCCGAGCACGAACCAGATGACCAACACCGCGGTCGCCAGCGTCCGCTGGGAAAACAGGCCGAACGCCATGGCCAGCGCGCCCAGGCCGTAGGAAATCAGCCAGTCGATCATCAGCGCGACCAGCCGTCGGCCCATCGGCGCCAGCGATCCCGGGCCGGCCTGCGGCAGGCCGAGGCTCTCGCCGGGGTAGGCGGATCGCGATCCCGGCAAATCGTCGGTCACGGGCGGCTTCCGACGGCCCGGCGCGGCTCGCCCGCAAGCCCGCAGCCAACCCGGGATGCGGCGGTGAGTCCATGTTTCGGACCAGATACGATGCTGCCGTCCATGGCCCCACAATAGGACCCGCCAGCGACCCGGATTCTGGTGCGGGGAAGCATGGTCACGTAACCTCTGCGCAACATCGGGTTGACTGACGGGCAATATCAGCTCCATAGCGTCAGGCCGCGGATCACCAAGTAAAGGAGCAATTCTGTGACGGAAATGACGCCCGACGACGTCTTCAAACTCGCCAAGGACGAGAACGTCGAATTTGTCGACGTCCGGTTCTGTGATTTGCCAGGCATCATGCAGCACTTCACTATTCCGATTTCGTTCTTCGACCAGAGCGTGTTCGACGACGGCCTGGCCTTCGACGGCTCGTCGATTCGCGGTTTCCAGTCGATCCACGAATCCGACATGCTGCTGCTCCCCGACCCGGCGACCGCTCGGATCGACCTGTTCACCGAAGCCAAGACGCTGAACCTCAACTTCTTCGTGCACGACCCGTTCACCCTGGAGCCCTACTCGCGCGACCCGCGCAACATCGCGCGCAAGGCCGAGAACTACCTGAAGAGCACCGGGGTCGCCGACACCGCCTACTTCGGCGCCGAGGCCGAGTTCTACATCTTCGACTCGGTCAGCTTCGACTCGCGCACCAACGGCTCGTTCTACGAGGTGGACGCGATCTCCGGCTGGTGGAACACCGGTGAGCCGAACGAGAGCGACGGCAGCCCCAACCGTGGCTACAAGGTCCGCCCCAAGGGTGGCTACTTCCCGGTCGCGCCCGTCGACCACTACGTCGACCTGCGCAGCCGGATGCTGCACAACCTGATCGAGTCGGGCTTCTCGTTGGAGAAGGGCCACCACGAGGTGGGCTCCGGCGGCCAGGCCGAAATCAACTACAAGTTCAACACGCTGCTGCACGCGGCCGACGACATGCAGCTGTACAAGTACATCGTCAAGAACACCGCGTGGCAGGCCGGCAAGACCGTGACGTTCATGCCCAAGCCGCTGTTCGGCGACAACGGCTCCGGCATGCACACGCACCAGTCGCTGTGGAAGGACGGGGTCCCGCTGATGTACGACGAGACCGGCTACGCCGGCCTGTCGGACACCGCGCGGCACTACATCGGCGGCCTGCTGCACCACGCGCCGTCGCTGCTGGCGTTCACCAACCCGACGGTGAACTCCTACAAGCGGCTGGTGCCGGGCTTCGAGGCGCCGATCAACCTGGTGTACAGCCAGCGCAACCGCTCGGCCTGCGTCCGCATCCCGATCACCGGCAGCAACCCGAAGGCCAAGCGGCTCGAGTTCCGTTGCCCCGACTCGTCGGGCAACCCGTACCTGGCGTTCTCGGCGATGCTGATGGCCGGCTTGGACGGCATCAAGAACAAGATCGAGCCGCAGGCGCCGGTCGATAAGGACCTCTACGAGCTGCCGCCCGAGGAGGCCGCGAACATCCCGCAGGCCCCCACCCAGCTGTCCGCGGTGATCGACCGGCTGGAGGCCGACCACGAATACCTCACCGAGGGTGGCGTTTTCACGCCCGACCTGATCGAGACGTGGATCAGCTTCAAGCGCGAGTACGAGATCCTGCCGGTCCAGATCCGGCCGCACCCCTACGAGTTCTCGCTCTACTTCGACGTTTAAGCCCCACGAGCAGACGTAAAAGCCCCCGACACGCCGAGCGTGCGGGGGCTTTTGCGTCTGCTCGCCACCTCAACCGGGTTTGCTTGCCGCGCGGGCGGTTTCGTGCTGTCAGCGGTCAAGCGTGCCTGAGGACGATGAACAGGATCACCAAGACGGCGAGACCGCCGATGCTGCCGATGCCGACCAGCCACCACAAAACCGTTACGTACCTTCTGATCCCGGGCGATAGGCTTGCGTACGGCGACCCGGACGCCTGTCCGGGTGGCGGCCAATCCGCCCGCTCCGTCTGCACCGGCTGGGTGAAATCGATCCAGACGTAGAGCGGGTTGGCGGAATCAACCTGAACCGCGACCGTGCCGCCGGCACGTTGAAGGGCGCGATACGCCTCCTTCGGCACCTGCTGCTTGGCGGTCGCGGCGTACGGTTCGCGGCCGGGGACTTGGACGCTCAGACCTATCCAGTACACCGGTGGAATCGACCACGAACCCGTGGCGGGGGACATCTGTTGAACGCGCGCCGTGCCCGCCAGGACGGAACCCGTGAAGTCGGGGCCTCGTTTTCGTCTGCCCAAGATCTGGCCGGGCACGTAGTAGAACAGGAGCAAGAAAGCGGCCATCGAAACGAGCGATAGCAGCAACAGCCCCCAGGCCGGCAGATGCAGGCCCAGGAATTCTCCGTACGCGGCACGCATTGGTGAGCTCAACGGGTCGAGTCACTCCACTGGCGGCCATCCCAATAACGCTGGGCCTGACGGGCGGACGGGTCGGGGTACCAGCCGGCGGGCGGCAACGCCGGTGGCGACCCCCATGAACCCCCGATCGTGGGCGGGCCCTGACCGCGTCGCTTCCTCAGCCTGAGCACGATGATCGAGGCAACCGCCCACGCGAAGATGAGGCCACCCACGAAAAGTGCCCATATCGGCCCGAAGTCGGCTGGGTCCATGGGCGCACGTTAGCACCGGCGCCGCCGCGCGGAACGGAAAATCGAGGCGTGGACGGTTTCGTTGCTGCGTCCAAACTTGCCAACCGCTTAAATGACCACCAAGCCCCGCGAGCCACCTCAACCGGGGCGGCGGCCCAAAATCCCGCGAGTCATTCGCACCGGCTGCCCCTCGGCCATCTCGACGACCTCCAGCCAGCCCCCGGGCGCGACGTAATGCCGCTCGACGTCTTCGCGATGCATCGAGATGATCAACACCCCCGCGTCGGTGACCTCGTAGCTGTCGAAGGCGCCGTAATCCCGCGGTTCACCGTTGCTGAAAACGACCGTGAAAGCCACCGGTAAATTCTAGCCGTCGAGCGACCGGTCCTTGCGGAACCGTTGCATGCCGTCGATCTTGTCGGCCAGCGTGGCATCCGGGCCGGAGTAGAACATCCACGGCATGGTGATGATGCCGGTGATGCCGGCGTCCGCGGCGCGCTGGTAGTCGGCGGTGGTGAAGGCGTCGGTCAGCGGCGTCAGGATGGTGAAATCGTCCATGGACAAGCCGAGTTCGGCCCGCAGCTCCCGCAGCCGGCCCACGGCCTCGATGGCCCGATCGGTCTTGATCAGGTCGCCGATCCAGCCGTCGTTGCGGGCGGCGCGGCGCAGCGCGATATCGCTGAGCCCGCCGACGTACACGGGTATCGGCGGCGGCGTCGGCTCCATTTCCAGTCGCGGTGTCCGGTAGAACGCGCCGTCGAACTCGGTCCAGCCGGGTTGCCACAGCGCCCGCATCAGCTCGATGATCTCGTCGGTGCGCTTACCGCGGGCGTCGAACCGCTCGCCCATCAAGGCGAACTCCTCGCGGCACCAGCCGACGCCGATGCCGAGCTCCACCCGACCGGACGCCAAAACAGCCGCCGTGCCAATGGCTTTCGCCGCCGAGTAGGGGTTGCGCATGGCGGGAATGTAGACGGTGGTGACGAACCGCAGCCGGGTGGTCACCTGGGCCAGCGCACCGACGAGGACCCAGGGGTCGGGCCAGTCGGTGAAGGGCTGCCAGCGCCGTTCGCCGTCCTTGGTGTAGGGGTACGGGGTGTCCAGGGTCTCCAGGTTGACGACGTGGTCGGGGATCCCGACCCCGTCGTAGCCGAGTTCGTCGGCCGCCTTGGCGATCTCGACGATCTCGCGGGTGTTCAAAAACGCGCTGCTGACGTAGAACTTCATTCGGCTTCCCTCGCCCACGACGGCTCGATGAAGACGCCCTCGGCCTCCACGGTGACCCCGTGCGCGTCCGAAATAGTCCCGCGCGCAAAGACTTTGACGCCCTCCTTGCGGTCAACCCACGCTTCGGAGCGAAGCGGGCCCAGCGGGGTGCCGCGCAGATACTTGACCGTGATGGTCCCGGTGAAACGCGGCTTGGACAGCCCCTCGCTGGCCGCCTCGCCCAGCATGTGGTCGAGCACCAGGGCGCTCACCCCGCCGTGCACCAGCTTGGGCGGGCCCTCGTAGGCCGTCCCGAGGACGAACTCGCTCCAGCATCGGCCGCCCCCGTCGTGGTGCACGATCACGGGCGGGGCGATCGGGTTGCCCAGGCCGATCGCGGCGTTGCCCAGGGTCAGCGGGCGGGCGCCGTCGACGCGGTAGGTCACCCCCAACGGCCGCGTACGTTGCCGCAGCGACTTGGTGACGGCCTCGATCGCGGATCGCGCTTCGGCGACGACGCCCTCGTCGGCCTCGGTCCGGATCGTCGCGTCGATGAGTTCCCGGACCGCATCGGCCAGCGGGGTGTACAGGGCCGTCACGCGTTGGGCTTCCGCCGCGCTGAGCACCTCGAATGTGGCGTCCAACGCGCCGGCCTCCTGACTCAACTTCCAAACACCTTGCGCACCACCGCTTTTGCCCGGCGCGTTACTCGCAGATAGTTGTCCAAGAACTCGCCGCCGTCGTCGGACGACCAACCCGCGGCCACCGCGACCGCCTTGAGCTGACGCCCCGGCCCCGGCAGCTGATCGGTGGGCTTGCCGCGGACCAACACCAGCGCGTTGCGGGCCCGGGTGGCGGTCAGCCATGCCTGCCGCAGCAGATCGACGTCCTCCTCGGGCACCAGGCCGGCGGCGGCGATGGCGTCCAGGGATTCCAGCGTCGAAGTGTTGTGCAGCGCGGGCACCTCGTGCGCGTGCCGCAGCTGCATGAGCTGCACGGTCCATTCGATGTCGGCCAATCCCCCGCGCCCCAACTTGGTGTGGGTGTTGGGGTCCGCCCCCCGCGGCAACCGCTCGGACTCGACGCGGGCCTTGATGCGCCGGATTTCGCGCACCGCCTCGGCCGACACGCCGTCGGGCGGGTAGCGGGTCTGGTCGGCCATCACCAGGAACCGGTGGCCCAGCTCGGCGTCACCGGCGACCGCGTGCGCCCGCAGCAGCGCCTGGATCTCCCACGGCTGCGCCCACTGGGCGTAATAAGCGGTGTAGGAACTCAGCGTGCGGACCAGCGGGCCGCTGCGACCCTCGGGCCGCAGGTTCGCGTCGACCTCCAGCGGCGGGTCGACGCTGGGCGTGCCCAGCAGCGCCCGAACCTGCTCGGCGATCGTCGTCGACCAGCGCACCGCCGCCGAGTCGTCGACGCCGTGGGCCGGCTCGCAGACGAACATCACGTCGGCGTCGGACCCGTAGCCCAGCTCGGCGCCGCCCAGCCTGCCCATGCCGATGACCGCGATGGCCGCCGGCGCCCTACCGTCGGCCGGGAGATTGCCTCGGATCATCGCGTCCAGGGCGGCCTGCAGCACCGCCACCCACACGGACGTGAGCGCCTTGCACACGTCGGTGACCTCGAGGAATCCGAGCAGGTCGGCCGAGCCGACGCGGGCCAGTTCCCGGCGCCGCAGCGTGCGCGCGGCGGCGATCGCCCGCACCGGGTCTTGGTGGCGGCTCGCCGAGGCGATGAGCGCGCGGGCCACCGTGGCGGGGTCGGTGTCGAGCAGCTTGGGCCCGCCAGGGCCGTCGCCGTAGTCCTGAATCACCCGGGGCGCGCGCATCAGCAGGTCCGGCACATAGGCGGAGGTCCCCAGCACGTGCATGAGCCGCCGGGCCACCGCCGGCTTGTCGCGCAGCGTGGCAAGGTACCAGCTCTCCCCGCCGATCGCCTCCGACAGGCGCCGGTAGGCCAGCAGCCCGCCGTCGGGATCGGGTGCGTAGGACATCCAGTTCAGCAGCCGGGGCAGCAGCACCGACTGCACCCGGCCGCGCCGCCCGCTCTGGTTGACCAGTGCCGACATGTGCTTCAGCGCGGTCTGCGGCCCCTCGTAGCCCAGCGCCGCCAGCTGCCGTTCGGCGCCCTCGGAGGTGATGCCGTGCGCGATCTCCAAACCGGCCGGCCCGATCGACTCCAGCAGCGGCTGGTAGAAGAGCTTGGCGTGCAGGCCCGACACCCGCACGTTCTGGTGGCGGAGCTCCTCGCGCAGCACGCCCGCCGCGTCGTGGCGCCCGTCGGGCCGGATGTGCGCCGCGCGCGCCAGCCAGCGCACCGCCTCCTCGTCATCGGGCTCCGGCAGCAGATGGGTGCGCTTGAGCCGCTGGAGTTGCAGCCGGTGCTCGAGCAACCGCAGGAACTCGTAGGAGGCGGTCAGGTTCGCCGCGTCCTCGCGTCCGATGTAGCCGCCCCGGCCCAGGGCATCCAGCGCGTCCACCGTCGAGGCCACGTGCAGCGAGTCGTCGGTGCGGCCATGGACCAGTTGCAGCAACTGCACCGCGAACTCCACGTCCCGCAGCCCGCCGCTGCCGAGTTTGATCTCGCGGGCGCGGACCTCGGCCGGCACCAGCCGCTCCACCCGGCGGCGCATGGCCTGGACCTCGACGACGAAATCCTCACGCTCGCAGGCGACCCAGACCATGGGCGTCACGGCGGCCAGGTAGCGCTCGCCCAGCTCGGCGTCGCCGACGGCCGCCCGGGCTTTCAGCAGCGCCTGGAACTCCCACGTCTTGGCCCAGCGCTGGTAGTAGGCAATGTGCGATTCGACGGTGCGCACCAGCTCACCGCTGCGGCCCTCCGGGCGCAGCCCGGCGTCGACCTGGAAGAAGGCCGACGACGCCACCCGCATCATCTCGCTGGCCACCCGGGTGGTGAGCGCGTCCGCGCGCTCGCCGACGAAGATGACGTCGACGTCGCTGACGTAGTTCAGTTCGCGGGCACCGCATTTGCCCATCGCGATGACCGCCAGCCGCGGCGGCGTGCGTTCGCCGCACACGCTGACCTCGGCCACCCGCAGCGCGGCGGCCAGCGCCGCATCCGCCAGGTCCGACAGCTGGGCACCCACGACGGTGAACGGGAGGACCGGCTCGTCCTCGACCGTGGCGGCCACGTCGAGGGCCGCCAACACCATCAGCTGGTCGCGGTACAGGATGCGCAGGCGTTCCAGCGCCGACCCCGGGGCGCTCAGCGCCTCGTCTTGAAACTCACCGCAGCAGTCGAGGAACGTCGCGCACCGTTCGTCGCGCGACGGCAGATGGGCCTTGCCGCGCAACAACTTCCAGGACTGCGGGTTCGCGGCGAGGTGATCCCCCAGGGCCAGCGACGAGCCGAGCACCCCGAACAGCCGGCCCCGCAGCCCGCGTTCGGTGAGCAGCGCGGCGCTCAGTTCGTCCCAATCGCTGTCCGGGTTCTCCCACAGCCGGACCAGCACCCGCAGCGCGGCGTCGGGGTCGGGCGCGCGCGACAATGCCCACAACCGGTCGACGTAGTTCTGGTCGTCGCGCTCGTACCAACCCAGCTGCGCCAGACGGTCACCCGCGGGCGGGTCGACCAACCCGAGCCGGCCCACGCTGGGCAGCCGGGGTCGTTCGGTCGCTGGTTTGGTCACGCCACGACCGTAGCGCAAGGCGCCGGTCTCTCAGACCGGTCGGCGCACGGTGTGAGCTAGAGCGACAGGTAGGTGCGCAGCTCGTAGGGCGTGACGTGGCTGCGGTAGTTCGCCCACTCCGTGCGCTTGTTGCGCAGGAAGAAGTCAAACACGTGCTCCCCCAACGTTTCCGCGACCAGCTCGGAGGCCTCCATGGCGCGAAGCGCGGCGTCGAGACTGGTGGGCAGCTCGCGGTAGCCCATCGTGAGGCGTTCCTCGGGCGTGAGGTCCCACACGTTGTCCTCGGCCTGCGGACCCAGCACGTAGCCCTTCTCCACCCCGCGCAGTCCCGCGGCGAGCAGGACGGCGAACGCCAGGTACGGGTTGCAGGCCGAGTCGGGGCTGCGCACCTCGATCCGCCGCGACGACGTCTTGTGCGGCGTGTACATGGGCACCCGCACCAAGGCCGACCGGTTGGCCGCCCCCCACGACGCGTTGGTGGGCGCCTCGCCGCCCTGCACCAGCCGCTTGTAGGAGTTGACCCATTGGTTGGTGACGGCGCTGATCTCCGAGGCGTGCTCGAGGATCCCGGCGATGAACGACTTGCCCACGTCCGAAAGCTGCAGCGGGTCGTCGGTGCTGTGGAAGGCGTTGACGTCGCCCTCGAACAGGCTCATGTGGGTGTGCATGGCCGAGCCGGGGTGTTCGGCGAAGGGCTTGGGCATGAACGACGCCCGCGCGCCGTTTTCGATCGCAACTTCTTTAATGACGTAGCGGAACGTCATGACGTTGTCGGCCATGGACAACGCGTCGGCGAAGCGCAGGTCGATCTCCTGCTGGCCGGGCGCGCCCTCGTGGTGGCTGAACTCGACCGAGATGCCCATGAACTCGAGGGCCTCGATGGCGTCCCGGCGGAAGTTGGACGCGGAGTCGTGCACCGCCTGGTCGAAGTAGCCGGCGCTGTCGACGGGGATGGGCCTCGACCCGTCGTTGGGGCCGGATTCCAGCAGGAAGAATTCGATCTCGGGGTGCACGTAGCAGGAAAAGCCGAGGTCGTTGGCCTTTTGCAGCTGGCGGCGCAGCACGTGCCGCGGGTCCGCCCACGACGGCGAGCCGTCGGGCATGGTGATGTCGCAGAACATCCGCGCGGAGTGGTGGTGGCCGGACGGGGTCGCCCAGGGCAGCACCTGGAAGGTCGACGGGTCGGGGTTGGCGACGGTGTCGGATTCGGAGACGCGCGCGAAGCCCTCGATCGAGGATCCGTCGAAGCCGATGCCCTCCTCGAAGGCGCCTTCGAGTTCGGCCGGCGCGATGGCTACGGACTTGAGGTAACCCAACACGTCGGTGAACCAGAGGCGAACGAAGCGGATGTCTCGCTCCTCCAACGTGCGGAGGACGAATTCCTTCTGTCGATCCATAACTCGAACAGTAGGCAACCGCTGTTAATTTTGTGTTACCGACGCCCGCTCAGAACCGTTGCGGTGCTGCTACCGATCTCGATTCGGGCGCTAGAGACCGGTGCCGCCGCGGCCGCCGGTGGCGGTGCCGTTCCCGGCGGTTATGACGGCGGCGCTGCCCCCACCGCCACCACCGCCGCCGCCGGCGAGGACGTCGCCGACGCCGCCGGCGCCACCGGTGGCGCCGCCGCTTCCGGTGCCGCTGTGCCCGTTGCCGCCGCCGCTGCCGCCGACGCCACCGACGCCGCCGGGACCGCCGCTGCCGCCGGTTCCGCCGTCGACGCCACCGCCGGTGCCGCCGCTGCCGCCGACGTTGGCGACGCCGATGCCACCACCGCCGCCACCGCCGCCGGCGGCGTCCACGGCGGCGGCGTTGGACCCGGTGACGGTGCCGCCGACGCCGCCGTTGAGGACGAAGACGCCGGGACCCGCTCCATTGCCCCCGTTGCCGCCGGTGATCGTGGTGGCCCCGATGTTGACGGCCGCACCGCCTCCGCCTCCGCCCCCGGTGCCGCCCTGGATCAGCAGGTTGGGGCCGCCCCCTTGGCCTCCGGCGCCGCCGCTGCTGGTGAGGTCGAGGCCGAGGGTGGGATCGATGATTTCCGCGCCGCCGCCTTGACCCCCGGCTCCGGCGGCGCCGCCCACGCCGCCGGTAACGAACAGGCCGCCCAGCTGGCCGCTGCCCCCCACGCCGCCACCGCCACCACCGCCGCCGGCGATGGCGCCAGCGGTGTTGGTGGTGAGGACGCCCTGACCGCCAGCACCGCCGTTGCCGCCATGGCCGCCGTTGAAACCGGTACCGCCGGCCCCGCCGGCCCCGCCGGTGCCGCCGGCGCCGCCGCTGAAGCTGGTCGAGCCGCCGGTGCCGCCCTCGCCACCGGCGCCGCCGGTGCCCCCTTCACCGAACAAGCCCGAGCCCGCGCCGCCGGCGCCGCCGACGCCGCCGGCCCCGCCGTCTCCGCCGTTGACAGAGCCTGCGGTGCCCGCCACACCGGTGCCGCCGACCCCGCCCACACCGCCGTTGCCGCCCATGCTCAGCAGCCCGATGCCCGCACCGCCGGGGCCGCCTGCTCCACCGAAACCGCCCGCAAGGCCGGCGCCCCCGGTGCCGCCGACACCGCCATTGCCGAAGAGGACGCCTCCTGTCCCGCCCGCGCCCCCGACGCCGCCGGTTGCGCCGGCCCCGCCGGCGCCGCCGTGGCCGCCGTTGCCGAACAGTCCGGCGTTACCGCCTCGGCCGCCGGGCTGCCCCGGCAGGCCGGACCCGCCGTCACCGCCGTTGCCCCACAAGATCCCGCCCGGCCCGCCGGCCTGCCCGGTCCCCTGCGCCCCATTGGTGCCGTTGCCGATCAACGGGGTCCTCAACAACAATTCCGTGGGCGCGTTGATCGCCCCCCGCACCTCTTGCCAAACGGCTTGCAGCGGCGAAGCATTCGCCGCCTCGGCCGCCGTATAGCCGGCCGCCGCGCCCCGCAACGTCCGCATGAACTGGTCGTGAAATGCCGCCGCCTGTGCACCGAGCCCCTGGAAGTACTGGCCGTGGGCGGAGAACAGCGCCGCGGCGGCCGCCGACACCTCATCCTCCGCCGCGGGCAGCACGCCCGTCGTCGAGACGGCCGCCGCGCGGGCCGCGCCGAGCGCCGCCTCGATGCCGGCCAACTCGGATGCGGCCGCCGCCATCGTCTCCGGGGCCGCGACTACGAACGACATGTCGGTCCACCTACCAGCTAGCCCCGGTTGTCACTAGCCCGGCGGTCCTCCATCCGTCAGGTTCATGCAACGTAGCAGGAGCCCCGAGGGGAAGCCCGAGGTTTGGCTCAGGGCCGGCAGCGCAATGAAGCCGGCGGCAGTGCGCCCGCGACGAAGTAGCGCACCACCGCGGTGTCCACGCACTGGTCGCCGTTGAACACGGCGGTGTGCTGGGTGCCGTCGTAGCTGATCAGCGGCGCGCCGAGCTGCCGGGCCAGGTTCACGCCGGCCTGGTACGGGGTGGCCGGGTCGTGCGTCGTGGAGACGACGACGGCCTTGCCGGGCGCGACGGGCGCCGCGGCGTGCGGCCGGGAGGTGGCGGGGACCGGCCACAGCGCGCACAGGTCGCGCGGCGCGTTTCCGGTGAACTGCCCGTAGCTCAAGAACGGGGCGACCTGGCGCATCTTCTGATCGGCGGCGACCCAGGTCGCCGAATCCGTCGGCGTCGGCGCGTCGACGCAACGCACCGCGTTGAACGCGTCCTGGTCGTTGCTGTAGTGCCCGTTCTTGTCGCGGCCTTCGTAATCGTCGGCCAGCATCAGCAGGTCGCCGGCGTCGGTGCCGCGCTGCAGCCCGAGCAGCCCACTGGTCAGGTACTTCCAGTGCGCCGGGGTGTACAGCGCGTTGATGGTGCCGGTGGTGGCGTCGGCGTAGCTCAGCCCGCGCGGGTCCGACGTCCGGCCCGGCTTGGCGACCAGCGGGTCGACCAGGGCGTGGTATCGGTTGACGAACTGAGCCGGATCGGTGCCCAGCGGGCACCCGGCCGAGCGGGCGCAGTCGGTCGCGTAGTCGTTGAAAGCCGTTTGGAATCCGGCCATTTGGTTGATGTTCTCGGTGACCGGGTCCACGGTCGGGTCGATGGCGCCGTCGAGCACCATCGCCCGCACGTGATCGCCGAACGCCTCGAGGTAGTCGGTGCCCAGCTCGGTGCCGTAGCTGTAGCCGAGGTAGTTGATCTGCTCGTCGCCCAGCGCCTGGCGGACCATGTCCATGTCGCGCGCGACGGATGCGGTGCCGGCGTTGGCCAAAAAGGCGTTGCCCATCCGGCTGACGCATTGCTGGGCCAGGTGCTGGTTGAGCTGCTCGATGTGCGCCACGCCGGTGAGGCTGTAATCGACCATCGGTTCGCGCCGGAACGCGTCGAAGTCGGCGTCGCTGCGGCACCGCAACTGCGGGGTCGAGTGGCCCACCCCTCGAGGGTCGAACCCCACCAGATCGAAGTTGCGGGTGATCTCGCTGCTCTCCAGGTCCGATGCCATGCCGGCGACCATGTCGACCGCGGACGCTCCCGGGCCGCCCGGGTTGATCAACAGCGATCCCATCCGCCGGCCCGTCGCGGGCACCCGGATCACCGCCAGCTTGGCCTGCGCGCCGCCCGGATTGGCGTAGTCGACGGGCACCGACACGGTGGTGCACTGGGCGGTGGGGACGTCGCTGGTGTCGGTCAGGAATTGGCTGCAGCCGCCCCAGTTCTGCGGACGCGCCGCCGCGGCCGGCGGCGCCGGGGTCGGCGTCTGGCCCGCACCCGGCTCCGGGGTCGCGCCGGCCACCGGCAGTTCCAACACTGGTTGTCCCGCAACCAAAATCCCGAACGACAGCAGCGCCGAGCTCAGCGGTCTCAGGCGCGACATGGCTGTCAATATTTGCAGCACCGAATACCCGTCCGAACGCGAAATGGTCACGGCTTGATCTCGCCTCGGCGCGTCGCCGCTACTCCGCGTCTTCGGCCGTTGGGTGTGAATCGTGGGCGTTCCATGTGAGCCCAGGGCGGGAAAATTGCCGAAACCGCACCCTAGGCGCACACCCAAAACCGCCAGTTCACATTCACGGTCCACTGCACGCTCGGCGCCACTAGTCCGTCGAGACTGCACTCAGCGCTTTAAAACGCCAGATTTTTCGCGCTGAGCGCAGTCTCGGCGCCGCAACAGCCCTAGCACTTGGCGCCGCTCGGCGGCGTGTCGCCGCCGATCAGGTACTCCGTCACGTAGTCGTCGATGCAGCTGTCGCCCTGGAAGACGACGGTGTGCTGGGTGCCGTCGAAGGTCAGCAGCGAGCCGCGCAGCTCCTGCGCCAGGTCGACGCCGGCCTTGTAGGGAGTCGCCGGGTCGTGCGTGGTCGACACCACCACCGTCGGCGCCAGGCCGGGCGCCGTGATGGCGTGCGGCTTGCTGGTCGGCGGCACCGGCCAGAACGCGCAGGTGCCCAGCGGGGCGTCGCCGGTGAACTGCCCGTAGCTCATGAACGGGGCGATCTCGCGTGACCGGCGGTCCTCGTCGATCACCTTGGCGCGGTCCGTAATCGGCGGCTGGTCAACGCAATTGATCGCCACCCGGGCGTCGGTGGCGTTCGTGTAATGCCCCTTCGGGTCGCGGCGCATGTACATGTCGGCCAGCGCCAGCATGGTGTCGCCGCGGTGGTCGACCAACTCGGACAGGCCGTCGGTCAGGTGGTGCCACAGCGACGGCGAGTACAGCGCCATGATGGTGCCCACGATGGCGTCGGCATAACTCAACCCGCGCGGGTCCTTGGTGGGTATCGGCCTGCCGACCATCTCGTTGTTCGGGTCCACCATCGGGTCGACCAGGCTGTGGTAGACGGCGACGGCCTTGGCCGGGTCGGTGCCCAGCGGGCACGTCGGCTGCTTGGCGCACTCGGTGGCGAAGTCGTTGAACGCGTCCTGGAATCCCTTGGCCTGGCGCAGATCCGCCTCGATCTGGTCGGCGTTGGGGTCGACGGCGCCGTCGAGGATCATCGCCCGCACCTTGGTGGGGTAGGCCTCCGCGTAGGCCGAGCCGATCCGCGTGCCGTACGAGTAACCGAGGTAGGTCAGCTTGTCGTCGCCCAGCGCCGCGCGAATGGCGTCCAGGTCGCGGGCGACGTTGACGGTGCCCACGTTCGCCAGGAAGTTATTGCCCATCTTGTCGACGCAGCGGCCGACGAACTGCTTGGTCTCGTCCTCCATGTGGGCCACGCCGGCCGGGCTGTAGTCGACGTTCGGCTCGGTGCGCAGCCGGTCGTTGTCGGCGTCGGAGTTGCACCAGATGGCCGGCCGCGACGACCCGACCCCGCGGGGGTCGAAACCGACCAGATCGAAGCGCTCACGGATGCGCTTGGGCAACGTCTGGACGACGCTCAGCGCCGCGTCGATGCCGGACTCGCCGGGGCCGCCGGGATTGATCACCAGCGAGCCGATCTTGTCCCCCGTCGCCGGAAACCGCACCATCGCCAGCGTCGCCACGTCGCCGTCGAGGTGGTTGTAGTCGACGGGCACGGCCAGCCTGCCGCACATCGCGCCGCTGGGGATCTTGGCCTTGGGGTTGGACGAGCGGCACGGCGTCCATTCGACCGCCTGCCCCAGCTTGGGCCCCGCCATGACGGCGCGCCCGCCGACAACGCGAAGGCAGCCGCCGAGCAGCATCGCCACGGCGGCGAGCGCCATCCAGATCAGCAGCGTGCGCGCGACCTTGTCGCGGCGAGTCAACCCCATGCCCACATATGCTGCCAGAGCCAACCTGAGATTCTGATGAGCGCCTCCGGCGGCGAACTAGCCGACGGCCGCGAGCAGTTCTTCCATCGCCACCGCGAAGTCGTCGGCCATCTCCCACAGGTCCGGCAGCAACTCCGGGCACGAGATCAGCCCGACGTCCAGTGTCCCGTTCAGCGACATCACGGTGATGTTGAGCCCCGAGCCGTGGAAGATCGGGCCCAGCGGATACATCGCCTTGACCTCGCAGCCCAGGAAGTACAGCGGCTCCTGCGGGCCCGGAACGTTGGAGACCACCAGGTTGTGCACCGGCATGGTCTCGGTCAGCCGGGTCCGGGCGTACAGCCGCATCGCGACGCCGAACACCGCCGGCGCGGCGAACTGCGTCCAGTCCTGCAGCAGCGAGGCGCCGATGGCCGAACTGTGTTCCTTGGCAAGGGAATTCGCCTCAGCGATGGCCTTGAGGCGTTCGACGGGATCGGCGATCTCGGTGTGCAGGCTGGAGAACATGGCCGAAACCTGGTTGCGGCCCGGGCGATCCGACTTCCCGTGCACCGACACCGGCACCGAGGCCACCAGCGACGAGTCGGGCAACGCGTCGCGATCGGCCAGGTACTGGCGCAGCACCCCGGATACCAGGGCCATCACGACGTCGTTGACCTTGACGCCAAAGTGGTTCTTCACCGTCTTGACGTCCCCGAGGTCCAGCTGCGCGTACGCAATGTTGCGGCGGCCGGTGATGGAGGCGTTGAACGCGGTCCGCGGCGCGGCGAACGGACGCGCCATCGCCTGGCCCTCGACGGCCTTGCGCACCGTCGCGACCACCGACGACACGGTCTGGGGCACCACGTTGGCCAGCCGCAGCGGCCGGCTGGCGAACCGGACCAACCCGCCCGCGGCGATCTGCCATCCGCTGGCGCCGCCGACACCGTCCACCGGATCCGGCGCGGGCGCGTCGGCCTCGGTGGCGCACAGCTGCGACATCAGGTTCGCGCCCGTCACCCCGTCCACCCCGCAGTGGTGCACCTTGGTCATCACCGCCAGCCGATCGGAATCGGCGCCCGCCACGCCCTCGATGACCCACATCTCCCACAGCGGCCGGCTTCGGTCCAGCGGCAGCGACGCGATGTGCCCGCAGATTTCCGACAACTCGCTGCGGCCGCCCGGCGGCGGCAATCCGATGCGGTGCAGGTGGCGGTCCACGTCGAAGCTCTCGTCGTCCACCCACACCGGGTGGTCGAGGTTCAGCGCGCTGTCGGCGAGCTTTTCGCGGAACTGCGGCATCGCCTTCAGGCGCAGCATCAGCGCGTCGCGCAGCCGGTCGAAGGTGTAGCCACCCGGCATCGTCGACGTGTCCACCTCGATGATCGAGCAAACATGCATGGGCTGCGCGGCGGTCTCGAGATACAGGAAACTGGCGTCGAGACCGCTGAGCCGCTGCATGCGGAGAATGGTATGACTCACACCACACGGGCGGTGCAACCGCGCACCCAAGATGGCAGAATGGCGGGAGTCAGCGAACCCGGGGACCTGAATGGCCACGAGGATCGATCCGACCACTACCAGGGACAATGATGTCTGAGCAGAATCCTTATGGTGCCAATCCGTCCGCGCAAGCCAAGCCGCCGACCCGGATTCGCACCCACCACCTGCAGAAAATGAAGGCCGAAGGCCACAAGTGGGCGATGCTCACGGCCTACGACTACTCGACCGCCCGGATCTTCGACGACGCCGGCATCCCGGTGCTGCTGGTCGGTGATTCGGCCGCCAACGTGGTGTACGGCTACGACACCACGGTGCCGGTCTCGATCGACGAACTCATCCCGCTGGTGCGCGGCGTGGCGCGCGGCGCCCAGCGCGCGATGGTCGTCGCCGACCTGCCGTTCGGCAGCTACGAGGCCGGCCCGGCCGCCGCGCCGGCCGCCGCGACCCGGTTCATGAAGGAAGCCGGCGCGCACGCCGTCAAGCTCGAGGGCGGCGAGCGGGTGGCCGACCAGATCGCCTGCCTGACCGCGGCGGGCATCCCCGTGATGGCCCACATCGGCTTCACGCCGCAAAGCGTGAACAGCCTGGGCGGCTTCAAGGTGCAGGGCCGCGGCGACGCCGCGGAGCAGACGGTGCACGACGCGATCGCCGTCGCCGAGGCCGGCGCGTTCTCCGTCGTGATGGAGATGGTGCCCGCCGAGTTGGCCACGCAGATCACCGGCAAGCTCACCATCCCGACCATCGGGATCGGGGCCGGTCCCAACTGCGACGCCCAGGTCCTGGTCTGGCAGGACATGGCCGGCCTGAGCGGGGGCAAGCCGCCGCGCTTCGTCAAGCGGTTCGCCGACATCGGGGCCGAATTGCGAAAGGCCGCAACGCAATACGCGCAAGAGGTGGCCGCTGGCACCTTCCCCGCCGAGGAGCACTGCTTCTGACGGCCGCTTAGCCGCAACGCGCGCCGGCCGCCTTTTCCCCCGCTCGAAGCGGCGGCCCCGGTCACGCCGGAGATTGCTGAAACCTCTTGTGTGCCACCGCTGGTAGGGTTGCTGCTATGGGCGATCGGGGTTCGTGAGCGGGGCTGAAGAAATCGTCGGCAGCAATCGTGGTGGCCTCGTGCACCGCCGAACGGTCTTGGCGTTACCGCTGCTACTGGCGGGCGGCGCCGCCCTGACGCGAGTGCCCCGCGCCGCCGCGCAGCCGGCCCCTGCGCCGCCGGAGTCGAGTCGGTGGTCGACCGAGCGCGCCGACCGCTGGTACCGGGCGCAGGGCTGGCTGGTCGGCGCCAACTACGTCACGTCGAACGCGATCAACCAGCTGGAGATGTTCCAGCCCGACACCTTCGACCCGCTGCGCATCCACGTCGAGTTGGGCTGGGCCCGGTCCGCCGGGTTCAACGCCGTGCGGGTGTTCCTGCACGACCAGCTCTGGACCCAGGACCAGCGCGGCTTCCAAGCGCGCCTGGCCCAGTTCGTCGCCATCGCCGCCAACCGCGGCATCAAGCCGCTGTTCGTCTTGTTCGACTCCTGCTGGGACCCCTTCCCCAACCTCGGGCCGCAGCGCGCCCCCACGCCCGGCGTCCACAACTCGGGCTGGGTGCAGGGTCCGGGCGCTGACCGCCTCGGCGACCGCGGCTACCTCGACACCATGCGCGCGTACGTGACGGGGGTGCTGACCCAATTCCGCAACGACGACCGGGTTTTGGGTTGGGACCTGTGGAACGAGCCGGACAATCCCTCGCATCACTACGCGTCGGTCGAGCGGCCGGACAAGGAGCAACTCGTCGCCGACCTGCTGCCGCAGGTGTTCGGGTGGGCCCGTTCGGTCGATCCCGTGCAACCGTTGACGAGCGCGGTGTGGCAGGGCGAATGGCCCGACGCCGGAAGCACCAGCGCGATCGCCGCGATCCAGCTCGACAACTCCGACTTCCTCACGTTCCACTCCTACGGCGAGCCGGCCGGCTTCGAGAACCGCATCAACGAGCTCGCCTCGCAGGACCGGCCGATCGTCTGCACCGAGTACCTGGCCCGGCCGCTGGGCAGCACCGTCGCGGACATCCTGCCAATTGCCAAGCGCCACAAGGTCGGTGCCATCAACTGGGGACTCGTCGCGGGCAAGACCCAGACGTACTTCCCCTGGGACTCGTGGGATCATCCATACGCGGCGATTCCGGACGTGTGGTTCCACGACCTGTTACAAGCCGACGGGCGGCCGTTTCAGGAAAGCGAAATCCAGACGATTCGTCAGCTGACCGGCGGAGCGATGCATCTCAACCAGTAGCACCGCGATATGGCACCCTATGGGTTGCCCACCACCCCGCCTCAATGGAGCCGAGAATGCCTGTAAAAGCGCCGAAAACCTCGCGTCATGTGGAGGTGGAGCGCAAGTTCGACGTCGTGGAGTCCACGGTGTCACCGTCGTTCGAAGGCATCGCCGCGGTCGCCCATGTCGACAAGTCGCCGGTCGAATCGCTGGACGCGACGTACTTCGACACGCCGACGCAGGACCTGGCCCGGAACAAGATCACCCTGCGCCGCCGCACCGGCGGTCACGACGCGGGCTGGCACCTCAAGTTGCCGTCCGGCCCGGAGGCCCGCACCGAGGTCCGCGCGCCGCTGGACGCGTCGGAGCCGGACACCGTGCCGGACGAGCTGCGGGACGTGGTGCTGGCCATCGTCCGCGAGCGCCCGCTCCAACCCGTCGCGCGGATCAGTACCGAACGCGAAACCCAGGTGCTCTACGGCGCGGACGGGGCGGCGCTGGCGGAGTTCAGCAACGACCACGTGACCGCGTGGGCGGCCGGGGACTCCGACGCGCAACCCGCCGAACAGGAGTGGCGCGAGTGGGAACTCGAGCTCGCCGAGGGCAACGGCGCCACCGACACCGAGCTGCTGAGCCGGCTGAGCAACCGGCTGCTGGATGCCGGCGCCGCGCCCGCCGGCCACGCCTCCAAGCTGGCCCGCGTGCTCGGCACGACGGCGCAACCCGACGACGCGGCCCAGCCCGCCGACCCGGTGCACCGGGCGGTGGCCGAGCAGGTCGGCGAGCTGCTGGTGTGGGATCGCGCGGTGCGCGCCGACGCGTACGACGCCGTGCACCAGATGCGGGTGACCATCCGCAAGATCCGCAGCCTGCTGGCCGACTCCGGCGACTCGTTCGGGTTGTCTGAGAACGCGTGGATCCTCGACGAGCTCCGCGAGCTCGGCAACGTGCTGGGCGCGGCCCGCGACGCCGAGGTGTTGGCCGAGCGCTACCAGCAGGCGTTGGACAAGCTGCCGGCCGAGCTCGTGCGCGGACGCATCCGCGAACGCCTCGTCGACGGGGCGCGGCGCCGCTACCAGACCGGGCTGCGGCGGTCGCTGATCGCGATGCGCTCGCAGCGGTATTTTCGGCTGCTCGACGCCCTCGACGCGTGGGTGGCCGAAGCTCCGGCGGCCGTCCCGGGCGAGGAACCGGCGCCGGTGACCCTGGATGCCGCCTACCGCAAGGTCCGCAAGGCCGCGAAGGCCGCCGCGCAGGTGGACCCCGGCGACGAGCGCGAACGCGATTTGGCCCTGCATCGAATTCGCAAGCGCGCCAAGCGGCTTCGCTACACCGCCGCAGCCACGGGCGCCACGCAGGTGTCCGAGCAGGCGAAGGTCATCCAGACGCTGCTGGGCGATCATCAGGACAGCGTCGTCAGCCGCGAGCACCTGGGTCATCAGGCCGAAGCCGCGCACACCGCCGGCGAGGACACCTTCACCTATGGGCTGCTGTACCAGCAGGAGGCCGACCTCGCCGAGCGGTGCCGCCAGCAACTCGACGACGCGCTGCGCAAACTCGCCAAGGCGGTGCGTTAGGCGCAAAGCGTCTGCGGACGGGTTTGGCGCTTCTTCGCGAAGTCGCCCGGATGACCAAGCACTGCTAGGTATCGCATTTCACCATCGCGGACGTTCGCTCCCATAACTCTCGCGCGCGTTGCAGGTCATAGGTCATCCGATGCGCACGGCCGACACGCCGTTTTACGAAGTACTCGCCGGCGGGATCGACGCCGTTGCCGTCATCGGAAGCCAGCCATACCAGCTGATCGCACGCCGCTTCCGGGGTGATGCCTACGAGGCGTTCGGCGTGCATCCGTTCCATGATCTTGAGGACACGGGAGCCGGACGCCGGCCCGAAATTGCTGTTGACGAATCCGGGGTGGAACGAGGCGGCCGATACACCGAATTCGCTGTAGCGGCGGTGTAATTCGCGACCAAACATCACCAAAGCGATCTTGGATAGCCCATAGGCGATCGTCGGCCGCACAGGCTTCGCGCACAGTAGGTCGTCCACGGAGACGCCTGGACGAACCAAGCGTTGCGACGAACTCGACGTGCAGATGATCCGCGCTTTCGAGGCGATCAACACGTCCATCAACGACATCGTGAGGAGAAACGCCGCGAGATAGTTGACCTGCAGCACACCATTGTGCCCGTCGGCGGTCGGACCATCGCCGTGATACACGGTTCCGGCATTGTTGGCCAGCACGTCGATTCGCGGATACCGAGCGCGAAGCTCATACGCGAGGGAGCGAACCTGCGCGAGGTCGTAAAAATCCGCACACGCGCAATCCACGCCAAGTTCGTCGGCGATCGACTTGGTCTTAGCCGGCGAACGGCCCACGACGACGACTTCATTGCCATCAGCAGCAAGCCGGCGCGCCACTGCCGCGCCCACACCATCGCTCGCCCCGGTGATGACGATGGTCCGCCTCGGCACCTGCGTCGCACCCTTCGATCGCCGCTTGCTGAACTGAACGACGTACTGGTAATTCTTACTAGTGTTGCCTACAGTAAGCCACGTGCCGACGCGTTGACAACCATCCGATCGACCACTCGGTAGGTCCGGCCCGACACCGTTTCCCATGAAAGGCAACGCCTATGACTCCTTCTCCTGCCACCGCCAAGCGTCGTGTGGTTCACGTCGGCACCGGCATGACGGGCAGCGTGGCGCTGCGTGCGATCATCGACGACCCCGCACTGGATCTAGTGGGGCTCAAGGTGTCCTCACCGGACAAAATTGGCACCGACGCCGGCCAACTGTGTGGCCGCCCCGATGTGGGAATCGCGGCGACAGATGACGTGGCGACGGTGCTGGGCGCCAAGCCGGAGTGCATCGCCTACTGCGCGACCGCCGTTCGGCGTGAGGACGAGGTGATCGCCGACATCGTCGGCTACCTGGAAGCCGGCGTCAATGTCGTCAGCATCTCTGCGATCCCAATGGTGTATCCCGCAGCGGCCCCAGCGAAATGGCGTGATCCGATTGAACAGGCTGCACGAAAAGGCAACGCGACCTTCTATGCAACGGGATGTGAACCCGGCTTCGTGAGCCTCAACCTGCCCACCGCGTTGCTGTCCGGCGCCGGTGTGGTCGACTCCTACCGCATGGACGAGTACGCCCTCGACCTCGATCTGGCGTACCCGATCTGGGAGGTCCTGCACGAGTCGATGGGTTTCGGAAAGCCCGACGGCCACGTTCCCATCCGCATTGCGGTTGGCAAGGTGAACAATGATTGGGAACCAGTCGTGCGCTACATCGCCGACACGCTAGGTGTGGAGACCGAGAGAGTGGCGTTGGATTGGGAAACGATCCTCGCCCCGACCGACCTCGACACGGCACTGGGTGTGATCCCGGAGAACACGATCTGCGCACATCGCTGGCAGCTGGCCGCGATCCACGACGATCGCCCGGTGGCGTCGGTTCAATACTTCGCGACGGTGACGTCCACTCCCTGGCCCGAAACCTGGCCGCGTCCAGCACAACCGGGACAAGGCGGCATGGTGTTTCGCGTCGAGGGAAACCCCAATATGACCCTGGATCTCCGTCTTGACCCGGCACCGGGCGACGCCACCAACCCCGGCGTGGCGGCAACCGCCATGGCAGCCGTCAACGCGATCCCGGCCGTCATCGATGCGCCGCCGGGCCTTCTCGAAACGCCGCTTGCCGGCCCCTCGATCGTCACGCGGCACGCACGGCGACTCACATGACCAAACCGAAAATCGATGTGCTGTACTACGGCCCGTACGACTTCGCGATCGACGACGACCGGTGCAGACTGTGAAGCCACAGCGACAATCAGGCCGGCGAGCGCGAGGCTCACTGACCAAAGACGCAATCGTCGAGGCGGCCTTCGCCATAGCGGCAGACTCCTCCATCGAAGACCTGAGCATCCCACTGGTCGCCAAGTCGCTGAACGTCGGCGTCACCAGCATCTACTGGCACGTCCGCAATAAATCCGAGCTTCTCGACGCCATGACCAACCGCGCGCTGCGCGACAGCGGATTGCCCGCCTTCGCCGAGTCGGGGGATTGGCGCTCGTCATTGGCGGCACACGCACGCGGTGTGCGCCAGACGTTCCTCCGCGATCCGGTGTTGACAGATCTGATACTCATTCGAGGCGCATTAAGCCCCCTGGCTCGACGGCTCGGCGAACAGGAAACGCAAAAGGCGATAACCAGCATGATCGAAGGCGGTCTGCCCGAGCAGACAGCTCGCGACACCTACTCAGCGGTGTCCGAACTCGTCCGGGGATCGGTACTCCTCGCGAGACTGGCGCAAAAGCACAACGCAGCACAGCAGATGCAGACCGCCCACGAGAGCGACTCCTCAAGCGTCCCAATTCCGTTGGACGATCGAGCGTTCGAACTTCTTCTGACATCGCTGCTCGCTAACGCCACACTCTCCACTACTACGCCCGCCTGCTGAACAGCACGAACCCCTGACCATGCACATCGGCAGGTGGGCGGACGAGTTGGCCTGTAAGCCGGATTCTGTTCCCCGCCGCCGCGGCATAAGCAACGGCGGCGGGGCGGCGACCATCCATCTGGACACACCGTTGCCGGGTGCCTCGAGCGGCCTACCCGCAGGCTCGGGCGAGCAACCCTCGGACGCCTGCGCGGCCGCACCTTTCGATGCGGCCTTCTTGGCCTTGCTTCGGGTGGGGTTTGCCTAGCCACTCCGGTCACCCGGAATGCTGGTGCGCTCTTACCGCACCGTTTCACCCTTACCACCGCGAGGGTGGCGGTTTGTTTTCTGTGGCACTTTCCCGCGAGTCACCTCGGATTGCCGTTAGCAATCACCCTGCTCTGTGAAGTCCGGACTTTCCTCGACTCGACATGCGAGCCGCGGCCGCCCGGCCAACTCGTCCGCGACGGTCCACGGTACTCGCTGCAGAATCTGCTGACCAGCGGCATTCGGCGATCTCCGCAATTACCTAATCATTGCCTAAATAACGATGTTGGTGTCACATTGAACCTCATGACAGAAACCGAAGGGTATGTCGATCAGGCGTTCGCGGGTCTCGCTGACCCGCAGCCGATGTACAAGGCGTTGCGCGAAACCACCCCGGTTTTCCGGTCGCCGTCGGCGTGGGTTCTCAGTCGCCTGTCCGACATCGAGATGGCCCTCAAACACACCGAGTTGTTCTCGTCGAACATGGACGCCGTGGACCTCGGCAACGTCCGACCGATGATCCCGTTGCAAATCGACCCGCCCGATCACGCGAAATACCGCCGCGTCCTGGACCCGCTGTTCACCCCGCGGGAGATGGCCCGGCGCGAACCCCTCGTCAGCGCGCTGGTCAACGAGATGATCGACCGCTTCGCCCCTCGCGGCGAATGCGACTTCCACGAAGAGTTCGCCGTTCCCCTCCCCTGCACCGTCTTCCTGCAATTGCTCGGCCTGCCGCTGGAGGATCTCGACCAGTTCCTGGAGTGGAAGGACGGCATCATCCGGCCGGAGGGCGACTCCGGCTTCGACCGCCGCCACGAGTCCAGTGCCCCAACGGCGCAACAGATCTACGAGTACTTCGACCGTGCCATCGACGACCACATCGCCAGCCCGCGCGACGACGTGCTGTCCGCCATGATCGCGGCCAACGTGGAGGGCAAACCGCTGACACGCGAGGAGCTGCTCGACATCTGCATCCTGTTCCTGATCGCCGGGCTCGACACCGTGACGGATTCCCTGGACTGTTTCTTCGTGTTCCTGGCCCGTCACCCCGAGCACCGTCGCCAACTCGTCGAGCAGCCCGACATCCTGCCGAGCGCCATCGAGGAACTGTTGCGCTGGGAGACGCCCGTGCCGGGCGTGGCCCGCGTCTGCATCCAGGACACCGAGGTGGGCGGGTGTCCGATCAGCAAGGGCGAACGGATCAGCCCGCTGCTCGGCGCGGCCAACACCGACCCCGCCGAGTTCCCCGACCCCGAGCTGGTGGATTTCAGCCGCAGCCCGAACCGACACCGCGCGTTCGGCGGTGGCCCGCACCGCTGCCTGGGATCCCACCTCGCCCGCATGGAGCTGCGGGTGGCACTGCGCGAATTCCACCGCCGCATCCCGGATTACGAGGTCAAGCCCGGCACGCAGCTGACCTATACCGCCGCGCTGCGGTCGGTGGAGTCGCTGCCATTGGTCTTCCCGCCGTCATGAGTCGCGTCATCGTCGACCCCGACCTTTGCACGGGGCACGGCCGCTGCTACACCCTGGCGCCCGACGTCTTCGACGCCGACGAGGTAGGTCACTGCGTGGTGCGCGTCGAGGAGGTCTCGGGCGAGCTCGAGGCGCAGGCCAAAACAGGTGAGCAGAACTGCCCCGAACAGGCAATCACGCTGTCGCCCTGAGGATTACGCGAAGCACACCACGCTGCGCGCCCCTCGCCCGGCGGACATGTCGGTGAACGCCGCCTCGACGTCGTCGATCCCGATCCGCCGCGTCACCAACGCTTCGAGGTCGAGCTTGCCGCGTTGGGCCAGCGCGGCCAGCACCGGGATGTCGCGCGCGGGGTCGCTGGCGCCGTAGACGCTGCCCTGGATCGTCTTGCCGTCGGCCATCAACGACAGTGCGGGAAACGTCACCTCCTCGGCGATCCCGGCGGCGCCCACCAGGGTCACCTTGCCGCCGCGGCGGGTGGCCTCGTAGGCCAGGCACATCGTGGCCGGCTTGCCCACCACCTCGATCCCGTGGTCGACGCCGAGGCCCCCGGTGAGGTCGCGCACCGCGGCGACGACGTCGGACTCGCTGGCGTCGATGGTGTCGGTTGCCCCGTTGGCCACCGCGGCGGGAAGCTGACCGGCGGCCCGGTCGGCGGCGATGATCGGCGCCGCGCCGGCCAGCCGCGCGCCTTGGATGGCGGCCAAACCCACACCGCCGCAACCGATTACGAGCACGCTCTCCCCCGGGCGCACGGCCGCGGTGCGCATCACCGCACCGACCCCGGTGGTCACGCCGCAGCCCAGCAGCGCCGCGAGATCGAGCGGCAGCGACTCGTCGACGGGCACGACCGCCGCGGCCGGCAGCAGCGTTTCCTCGGCCAGCGAGCCGACGCCCATTCCCGGCCACACCGGGGCGCCGGCGCCCTCGGCGTACGGGCCGCCGTAGGCGTGGTCGTAGCCGTGCACGCACAGCTGGGCCTCGCCGCGCAGGCAATGTGGACAGGAGCGGCACGGCACGTTCCACGTCAACACCACATGGTCCCCCGGGCTGACGGTGGTGACCTCGCCGCCGACCTCGGCGATAATCCCCGCGCCCTCGTGCCCGAGCGTCGATGGCAGCAGCGTCGGTATCGCCCCGTCGCGCAACGACAGATCGCTGTGGCACACCCCGCTGGCGTGCAGCCGCACCCGAACCTCGTGGCCACCCAGCGGTCGCAGCGCGAGGTCCTCCACCGCCGTCGGCTGTCCGACCTCGCGCAGCACGACCGCCTTCATCGGACCAAAAATGTGATCGGCGTCATAGCGACCTACGATGGCGGGACAACCGCACCGGGTCAAGGGAGACGGACGATGACAACCACGGTCCACAAAGCGCCGGCGACGGATTCGGTCTTGACGATCGGCGGCAAGCCGCAGGAAGGCGCCGCCGGCACCTACCCCGTACACAACCCGGCCCGCCCGGCCGAGCTCGTCGGCCACGCGCCCGCCGCCGACCGCGCACAACTGGACGCCGCGGTGTCGGCGGCGCCGCGCGCCGCCCCGGACTGGCGGGCGCTCGGCGTCGCCGAGCGGGTCGCCGCCATCTCGGTCGCCGCAGCCACCGCCGCCGAACAGCTGGCCGCCCGCGACGGCGCGCGGCTTTACACCCGCGAGCACGGCAAGGTGCTCACCGAGGCGAACTTCGAGATCAGCACCGGGCCCGGCCTCGCCGCGCTGATCGGGTCGATGGCCGAGGCGGCGCTGGCGCCTGAGCAGGTCGACCCCGGCTCCCTTTATCCGCGGCTGCACCGGGAGCCGTACGGCGTAGCCGCGCTGGTGCTGCCGTTCAACTGGCCACTGGCGCTGACGATGACGAAGCTGGCGTCGGCGCTGACGGCGGGCAACACCGCCGTCGTCAAGGTGCCGCCGAGTTGTCCGCTGGCGGCGCTGCAGCTCGCCGGGGCGGTGGCCGCGGCGCTGCCGCCGGGCGTGGTGAACGTCCTGTCCGGACCGGGCAGCGAGCTGGCCCAGGCGCTGGTGACCCACCCGGGAATCGACCTGATCTCGCTGACCGGCGGCGTCGCCACCGGGCGCGCCGTGATGGCGGCCGCCGCGGCGCGCCTCACCCCGGTGCTGCTCGAGCTCGGCGGCAACGACGCCGCGATCATCGCTTCGGACATCGAGGTCACCGACGAGCTGGTGGAGCGGCTGGTCACGGCGACCTACACCACCGGCGGCCAGGTCTGCATGGCGATCAAGCGGCTGTACGCGCCCGCCGACAAGGTCGGCGAGCTCGCCGACGCGGTGCTCGCGCGCTGCGAGCGCGAGGTGATCGGCGACGGCCTCGCCGACGAGACCACGCTCGGCCCGCTGCACACCGCCGCCGGGCGCGACCGGGTCGCCGCGCTGGTCGACGACGCCGCGGCCCGGGGCGCTTGCGTTCGCACGGCGGGTCGGATCCGCGCGGCCGACGTCGACGCCGGTGGCTACTTCGCGCTGCCGACCGTCGTCACCGACCTCGCCCCGGATTCGCGGCTGGCCACCGAGGAGCAGTTCGGCCCGGTGCTGCCGATCTTCGGCTACGACGAGATCGAGGAGGCCGTAACCGCCGCCAACGCAACGGAATTCGGCCTCACCGCGTCGGTCTGGACCGGCGACGACGCGCTCGCCGACCGGATCACGAGCCAGCTCGTCGCGGGCACGGTCAGCGTCAACTGCCACGGGTTGGCCGCGCAGGACCCGCGGCTGCCGTTCGGCGGCTGCGGCCAGTCGGGCCTCGGCCGTGAGCTCGGCGTCGACGGGATCCGGGCGTTCACCCAGCCGCGGACGTTCGTCCGGCACCCCGTGCCGAACTAGCCGCTACCCGCGATCGGCAGTCCGGGGCACAGCTTGACGTAGCCCATGTCGGGCGACACCCAATCGCGCCACTGCTGGCGGCTCATGTTCGAGGTCAGCTTGGCGCACAACATCTCCGGCGACGCGTCCGCCGGCCACAGCCGCACGGTGGTGTCGGCGCCTGCGGAGGCCAGCCGTTGCCCGTCGGGGCTGAATGCCACGCTGAGCACCGGGCCGGTGTGGCCCTCGAGGTAGGCGCCGAACGGTTGGCCCGTCGTGGCGTCCCAAAGCTGCAGCGTGCCTTCGCTTTCCGCGGTGGCCAGCCGTCGTCCGTTGGGGCTGAAGGCCACGGCGTTCACGGTGTCGCCGGTTCCTCTCAGGGGGTCGCCGACCGGTTGTCCGGTTCCCGCGTCCCACAAACGCACCGTCTGGTCGCCGCTCGCGGTGGCCAACCGGCGCCCGTCCGGGCTGAACGCCACGCCGAACACCGGGCCGGCGTGGTCGGCGAGGACGGCGAGCGATCGGCCGGTGCCCGCATCCCAGAGCCGCACCGTCTGGTCGACACTGGCCGAAGCCAGCCGGCGGCCGTCGGGACTGAACACCACGCTGTCCACCCGGCGGGTGTGGCCGGTGAGGGCGATCGACTTGCCGGTGGCGGCGTCCCAGAGCCGCACCGTCTGGTCGTCCCCGGCCGACGCCAGCTGGCGGCCGTCGGGGCTGAACGCCACGCTGAGCACGGGGCCGGTGTGGCCGATGAGGGGCGCGCCGACCGGTTGGCCGGTTCCCGCGTCCCACAGCCGCACCGTCTGATCGTCACCGGCCGAGGCGACGCGACGCCCGTCGGGACTGAACGCCACGGTGTTCACGTTGCCGGCGTGGCCGCGCAGGGGCGCGCCGACCGGTTGCCCGGTCCCGGCGTCCCACAGCCGCACCGTCTGGTCGTCGCTGGCCGAGGCGAGGCGGTGGCCGTCGGGGCTGAACGCCACGCTGTTCACTTTGCTGGTGTGGCCGACCATGGGTGCGCCGAACGGCAGGCCGGCGTCCCACAGCCGGACCGTGGCGTCGCTGCTGGCGGTCGCCAGCCGGTGCCCGTCGGCGCTGAACACCACCCCGTTCACGATGCCGCTGTGGCCGACGAGCAATGGGCCCCGGTCGTGGCCGGCGTCGGCGTCCCACAGCCGCACGGTCTGGTCAGCGCTCGCGCTGGCCAGCCGGTGTCCGGCGGGGTCGAACGCCACGCTCTGCACCGGCCCGGTATGACCGGTGAGCGGCGCACCCACCGGTTGCCCTGTGTCGGCATCCCATATCCGGACCGTCGTATCCATGCTCGCCGAAGCCAGCCGGTGCCCGTCGGGGCTGAACGCCACGCTGAGCACCGGGCCGATGTGGCCGACCAGGGGGGCGCCGACCGGTTGGCCGGTCCGGGCGTCCCACAGGCGCACGGTCTGGTCGTCGCTCGCGGTCGCCAGCAGCCGCCCGTCGGGGCTGTACGCCACACCGACCACCGAGCCCGTGTGACCGACGAGCCGGGGACCGGGCGCGTATCCGGCCCGGGCATCCCACAGCTGCACGGTGCGGTCACTGCTCGCGCTGGCCAGCCAGTTCCCGTCCGGACTGAACGCCACTCCGAGCACCGAACCGGTGTGATCGCGCAGCGGGGCGCCGACCTGGTGGCCCGTCTCGGCGTCCCAGATCCGGACCGTCTTGTCCATGCTCGCGGAAGCCACCCGGCGCCCGTCGGGGCTGAACGCCACGCCGATCACGTTGTCCTGGTGACCCGTCATCGCGGCGCCGACCGGTTGGCCGGTCTCGGCGTTCCAGACCCGCACCGTCTTGTCGAGGCCCACGCTGGCAAGCCGGCGCCCGTCGGGGCTGAACGCCACGCCGTTCACCGCGCCGGTGTGCCCGGTGATGATTTTGAGGGTGCTGGCTCGTTGGGCCACCGCGGTGTAGAGCGGGCCGTCGTCGGCGGGGGTGAGCAGGGCGCGCGCGGCGAGGATTTGCTGGAAGGCCCGCGCGTCCCCGCCGGGCTGGGTGCCGGCCAGCATGTCCTGCGCCTCGCCGATGAGAATCTGCCGCTGGGTGAGCAGCTTCTGGTGCAGCTGGACCTGCGCCTCGTGTCGCGCTTGGACGGCCTGCACACCGAGCATCACGGCGACGAGAGCGACGACGGCGGTGACCGCCAACGCGGCGGCGAGGATCTGTAAGCGTTTCCGCAGCGCGGCCGCGCGCCGCTGGACGGCTTCCAGTCCGGCTTGCTCGCCGTCGGCGCGGGATGCCAACGCCGCCTTGGTCTTTCCCGTGCGCCGCCGGTCTCGGTGTTCGCGCACCGCGTCGGTGAGCACATCGTGGCTGAGTTCGATGCGCTGCGCACCGTAGCGCTCCTCGAGCCGGAGCAGCCGCGAGGCGATCAACCGGGTCAGTTCGTCCTCGGTGAGCCGCGAAGGCACGGCCTCCTCGCGGACATAGCTGTCGCGGAAACCCTTCTCGGTGATGAGCTCGGACTCGATGAACTGCGCGACGCGCGGGGAAAGATCGCCCACGCAGGCCAGGTAGTAGTTCGACAGGATGTCCCGCCTGGCGTCCTGGACCAGCAGATCGTCGAAGTGGCTCTGCCCGCGCCGCTTGCGCTCCTCGTTGAGCTCGCGGCAGAACAGGCTGAGCAGCGCGGGTTCCACCTCCACGGCATCGAAGTCGTCGCCGGGATGATCGACATCGGCAAACGGGCCGCCGCGGACCCGGTGCAGGTCCTCGCCCGCGACGATGCCCACCACCCGGCGTGCCAGCGAACGGGGCATCATCTCTTCGGCCGGTTTGTACACCGCATCGACTGCCTCGCTTGTCCCCATGGGCAACAGGCGCACCCGCGACTGCCCGAGCGAGGGGATGGCCTGGCGCCACTCGTCGAGGTCGGGAACAGATTCCTCCCGCAGGCAGATCAGTAACTTGTAATTGCCCTTCGGCTCGGCCAGCTCACCGAACTCATTTCTGAAGTCCCGAACGAGGTCCGCAACCCGCTGAGCGGGTGCACAGAGTTCCTCGAACTGATCGAGGACGATCACCGGCGTCAGCGGCTCGCCCCGCTCGCTTCGGATTTCGAAGTCGTCGCGATGCAGATATTCCGAAAGCGATTCATCCCCCGAGGGCGGCAGCACCGGATCGGGCACATCGGCCCGAATCGAGCCGTAGACCGATTGACGCAATTGGTGAGCGAGGGGCGCAGCGCCCGGCGCGAGGTCGAAGCGCACGTAAACCGGCAGAAAATGGTTGTCGCGCAGCAACGGGAACAGCCCCGCCCGCAGCAACGATGTCTTGCCGACACCGGACCGTCCGTACAACAGGGTGACCGGAGCGTCGAGAACGCAGCTCAGCAGTGTGGTCGACTCATGGCCACGCCCGTGGAAGAACGCGTGTGCGTATTCCTCAAACGACTCGAGCCCCGGCCACGGGTTTTCGCTGTCGATCTGTTCGGCCGCCGTCGCGCGCGTCATGGCGCGTCACCAAACCCCAAGCGCAAGAAGACATCCGGAGCCCGCAGCGCCCCCCACTCCGGCTTGGCCGAGACAACCGGGATCGACGAACGGATCGTTCGGCGGATCGCGGTCAAGTCTTACGCTCCCATGCGTCCCCCGGGCCTACAAAAGCCCAAGATAAGCGGATGGTCAGGGTGTCGGAGGCTAAATCACTTTTTTCATATCTGCAAGCCCAAAAGGATATCTCGGCTGTTTCTAGACTAGCCGTGCGGCCGGTTCACCGGTTTTCCTGCACGGCAAGGTGTTTGCGGCTCCCGATGGGGCGGCGAACGCGGGTAGAGTGGCTCGATGGCCGTCGCCCCCTCGAATGAGCGGATGATCGCAGGCGTCGCCGCCGCGTCCGTTTCGCTCGGGGTGGCGCAGCTGGTGGGCATTCCATTCGGCGCGCAGGCCGATGCGCGCGCCGCGATCGGCGCGGTTGCCGTCGACGTGACACCGGGGCCCGTCAAAGAGTGGGGCATTCAGACCCTCGGCTCGCTGGACAAGCCCTTCGTGGCCGTCGTGGTTCTGGTGGCGATCGCCACGATCGCCGCCATCGCCGGGAGCCTCGAGACCCCGCGCCGCCCGGTCGGGAGCGCCACGATCGGGGCGGCGGGCGTCCTCGGATGCCTCGCGGTCCTGTCACGGCCGGGCGCGACGGCCGTCGACACGATCCCGACGCTGGTCGGCGCCGTCTGCGGCGTGGCGACCCTTCGTTTGCTGACCCGTCGGATCTGGTCGGGCTTGGACGGCTCGGCCGCCGACGACGCGCCGGACGCCGGCAGGCGCAGGCTGGTCATGCTGGGATTGCTCGGATTCGGAGTGGTGAGCGGCGTGGCGGGTGCGGTCATCACGCGGTTGGTGCATTCGGTGGCCGGCGACCGCACCGGCTTCGCGCTTCCCCGCCCGCGCACACCGGCGCCACCGATACCCGCCGACGTGCAGCCGAACGGCGTTGCGCTGCCGAGCTTTATCACCCCCAGCGCCGACTTCTACCGCGTGGACACCGCGCTGACCGTTCCCCAGCTCAGCCGCGGCGACTGGCGGCTGCGCATCCACGGCAAGGTGGACCGCGAAACCACCTACAGCTTTGACGACTTGGCCCGCTTCGACGTCGTCGAAACGGTGACGACGCTGACCTGCGTGTCGAATCCCGTTGGCGGAAACCTGATTTCGACCGGGGTCTGGACGGGCTACCGCCTGGCCGACCTGCTGGCCGCGGCCGGCGTGCATAAAGACGCAGATATGGTGCTCTCGACGTCGATCGACGGGTTCACCGCCGGGACGCCCGTTCAGGCGCTCACCGACGGCCGCGCCGCGCTCCTGGCGGTCGGCCTCAACGGTCAACCGCTTCCGATCGAGCACGGCTATCCCGCCCGGCTGGTGGTTCCCGGGCTCTACGGTTACGTGTCGGCGACCAAGTGGGTCGTCGACTTGGAGCTGACCCGCTTCGACAAGGCGAAGGCGTACTGGACGCGGCAGGGCTGGGCGCCGCGCGCGCCCGTCAAGACCCAGTCGCGGATCGACGTGCCGAAGGATGGTCAGCAGGTGCCGACGGGGCCCGTGGTCTTCGGCGGCGTCGCGTGGGCGCAGAATCGCGGCGTGCGGGGGGTCGAGGTCCTCATCGACGACGGGGTCTGGCAGCCCGCCGAGCAGGGCGCGAGTTATTCGAACGACACCTGGCGGTTGTGGCGCTTTGCCTGGCAGGCGAAAAGCCCTGGGAAGCATACGATCACCGTGCGCGCCACCGACAACACCGGAGCCACGCAAACGGCGGATCGGGTGGGTAGCGTCCCGGACGGCGCCACCGGCTGGCACTCGGTGGACTTCACCGTCGTGCAGGCGTGACGCTACTTTGACGAGAGCTTCCGCCAGCTCAATGCCGCGATCACTATTCCGATGAGCACCGTGATGGGCCCGATGATGGACCAGGTCGTGGTGTTGCTCATCGGGCTGCCGAGGAGCACTCCGAAGCCCTGAAGTGCCCAGATGAGGCCGAACAGCGCGACGATCACCCCGAATGCCAGCGTGACGACGAAAGCCCTTCGCATATAGGGAGGCTACGCCGGTGTGCGCTCACGGCGTCGCGTGTGTACCGGTGGCGGAAAAGTCGCGAGATCCGCGCCCTGGACTCACACGCAAAGCCCTGACTACACAACCGCCTAACACAAACTGGGGTAGTCGACTACGCGTGTGACGCGCTCCCCCGCCACCAACACTTCGAGGTGAAGGCACCGCACCGACGACCTCTGGGGACGACCATGACCATCGCGGTTGATGCACCGATCCACCCGAGCGTGTTTGACGCCGGCCTACCGACGATCGATTACGAGCATTGCCAGAGCCCCGATGAGGCGCACGAAATCCTCCACGCGGCCCGGCGCCTGGCCCCCATCGCGATCGGCCCGCACGGGCCCGAGCTGCTGACCTACGAGCTGGTGCGGACCGTCCTGCGCGACCCCCGGTTCCGCGTGCCGCAGGGCATGTTCCTGGCCTCCCAGGGAATCACCAGTGGCCCGTTGTGGGAGCGGGTCGCCACGAACCTGATCAGCCTCGACGGGCCCGAGCACCACCGGCTACGCCGATTGGTGTCCAAGGCCTTCACACCACGAGCCACCGCGCGGCTGCGCACCACGATCGCGGACGTGATCAACGAACTGGTCGACCGCCACGCCGCCACCGGCCGCTGCGAGGTGGTCACCGACATTGCGCGCCAATATCCGATCCCGATCATCTGCGCGTTGCTGGGCGCCCCGGCCGAGGATTGGCAGCTGTTCTCGGACTGGACCGACGTCATCTTCAAGGCGTTCAGCTGGGACGTCGCCGCCCACCAGCGCGCCATCCTCGCGTCATGGGACGAACTCGACGCCTACATCGACGAGATGGTCGCCCAGCGGAGGCACTCGCTGACCGACGACCTGGTCTCGGATCTGATCCGCGCCGAGGACGACGGCGATCGCCTCAGCGCCGACGAGCTTCGGATGCTCGCGGCCGGCCTGCTGATGGCCGGCACCGACACCACCCGAAATCAGCTGGCGGCCTCCGTGCACGCTTTGTGCGAGCACCCCGACCAGTGGGAGCTGCTGGCCCAGCGTCCCGAGCTCGCGGGTAACGCCGTCGAAGAGACGATGCGCCATTCACCGATCGCGGCCGCCACGCTGCGGATCGCCCTCGAGGATGTCGAAATCGCCGGGGTGGCGATCCCGGTCGGCACGGTGGTCATCGCCAACACCGCCGCCGCGAACCGCGACCCCGCCGTCTACGACGAACCCGATCGCCTCGACATCACCCGCGACGGCGCCCCGCCGATGCAGACGTTCGGGGCCGGCACGCACTACTGCCTAGGCGCCAACCTGGCCCGACTCGAGCTGGCCGAAGCCCTGGCGGTCATGACGCGCCGCATGCCCCACGCCCGGCGCACCGGTCCGGCTCCGTGGAAGCCCCTCACCGGGCTGAGCGGACCCATGACACTGCCCATCGAATTCGACCCCGGTCATTAGAACGCGACTTTCAACGCGCGCCGACGAAGTCGCGGAATCTGTCTGGCACTTGGGATGTCTCGATTTTCGTGAGGAAGTCGGGCGTCGTAATGGCGCTGTAAGTTTCCTCGCCCTTGATGAAGCCCTCGGCATCGAACGGCCAGACGATCAGCATGCGTAGCGTCAGCAGATAGAAGGCGTTTCGGTCATCAACGGGAAAGCCTCGCGATGCCGCGTCGGCGCCGTAGTAGAGGGAACGCATAACGCCTTCGGTGACGATCGTGTCGTCGTCCACCACGATTCGGTCCATCTCCAACTCCAGGAACCACTGGCCGCCTTTGACAATCGTCTCTTCGTAGAAGCGTCGGACTGCCTGCCGCCCCACCGGACTCATATCGTCGGGTGCTCCCCACGCGACGTACCGAGGGTCCGGGGCGAGGGTCGACATCACGAGATCGAGATCCAATTGGGCCTCGCCCATGGCGTGGTCCAGCAGGCGCCTGAGCATCAGCAGATGCCGCGGATTGGTGGTCTTCGCGATCCGCTCCTCGATAAGCCGGAACGTCTTGGTCGGATCGATGAGCTCGGTCATGGTGCTCCTTCCCGCGGGCGAGAATTGTCCTGAGGCCTTCGAGACTGCGCTGAGCGCGAAAAATTCGCAAAATCTTCGCTCTGGAGGCAGGCTCGGCGCACACCAGGCTCGGCCACGCGCCCGGCCGGCACTGCCAACTTCATATTCATTGCATAGATAGCATTGACAGGGCGGCAAAACCGACGATAGTCAGAACGTATGGCGCTGCTGCCAGACCCCGATCCACGGCAGCGACAGCATGTCGTGATCTCGGTCGACGACCATGTCGTCGAGCCGCCCGACATGTTCGTCGGCCGGCTGCCCGCCGCCGTCGCGGACCGCGCCCCGAAAGTCGTCGAGACCGACGGGCGCCAGGTGTGGCGCTACGAGGGCCGCGAGTATCCCAACATCGGCCTCAACGCGGTGATCGGGCGACCCCGCGAGGAATGGAGCATGGAGGCCGCCCGGTTCGACGAGATGCGGCCCGGCTGTTGGGATGTCGACGCCCGCATCGCCGACATGGACCTCGCCGGCATCTGGGCGTCGCTGAACTTCCCGTCGCTGATCGCCGGCTTCGCCGGCACCGTCTTTTGGAAGAGCGACGACCTGGAGCTGGGCCTGGCCACCCTGCGGGCCTGGAACGACTGGCATCTCGAGGCGTGGGCCGGCGCCTATCCCGACCGGATCATCCCGCTGCAGCTGCCATGGCTGGCCGACCCCCAACTCGCGCCCGACGAGGTCCGCCGCAACGCCGCGCGCGGCTTCAAGGCCGTGAGCTTCCCCGAGCTGCCGGCGCAATGCGGGATCCCGAGCCTGCACAGCGGCGCGTGGGATCCGTTCTTCGCCGCCTGCGAGGAGACCGGCACCGTGGTGTGCCTGCACACCGGATCAGCGCAGTGGGCGCCAATTCCCGCCCCGGACACGCCATTTGAAACCATCACGACCCTGTTCCCGGTGAACGGCCTCGTCGCGTGCGCGGACATGTTGTGGTCGGGCATCCCGGTGCGGTACCCGGGGCTCAACATCACGCTGGCCGAGGGCGGTCTGGGCTGGGCGGCCATGCTCGGCGACCGCGCCGATTACGTTCTGGCGCACTCCGCTTCGGGCCACGAGGGCGGCGCATGGAAGAGCGACCTGCTGCCCAGCGAAGTGCTGCGGCGCAACTTCTGGTTCTGCTCGATCGACGATCCGCACGCGTTCGGCGCTCTCGACGCGATCGGTGCCGAACGCATCCTCGTCGAAAGCGACTATCCCCACGCCGACTCGACGTGGCCCGACACCCAAGAGGTGGTGGCCCGCAACGTCGCCGGCCTGTCGGCAGACGACGCGGCACGGATCACCCACCGCAACGCCGCACAGTTGTTCCGCCACCCGCTGCCCGACGACGCGTGGCTCGCCAGAGCGTAGGAGGCCGCAAGTGCTTGACTTGTTGATCCGCGACGCCGAGATCGTCGACGGCACCGGCGCGCCCGCCCGCCGCGGCGACGTCGGCGTCAGCGGCGGGCGCATCGCCGCCGTCGGTGAAGTCGATGACCTGGCCGCCAAAACCATTGACGCCCAAGGGCAGACACTTGCGCCGGGGTTCGTCGACCTGCACACCCACTACGACGCGCAGCTGTTCTGGGACCCGACCGCCAGCCCGTCGGTGCAGCACGGCGTCACCACCGTCTTCGGCGGCAACTGCGGCTTCACGCTGGCGCCCGCGCCGCCCGACCAACAGGACTACCTCACCCGGATGCTGGCGCGGGTGGAGGGCATGCCCCTGGATGCGCTGCGGGCCGGTCTGGACTGGGGCTGGGCATCGTTCGGCGACTGGCTGGGCCGCCTCGACGGCCGAACCGCGGTCAATGCCGGTTTCCTGGTTGGCCATTCGGCGCTGCGGCTGGCCGCGATGGGCGCCGATGCCGTCGGCTGCGACGCCGGCCCGGAACACATCGAGAAGATGGTCGCGGCGCTGCACGATGCGTTGGGCGCCGGCGCGCTCGGGCTGTCGACCTCCCAGTCGCCCACCCACAACGACGGTGCCGGACAACCGGTTCCGTCGCGCAGCGCATCGCGCGACGAGCTGGTCACCCTCGCGGCGGCGCTGCGCGACCATCCGGGCACCACGCTCGAGGCCATCATCGCCGGCTGCCTGTCCGGCTTCACCGACGACGACATCGCGCTGCTGACCGACATGTCGGCGGCCGCGGACCGCCCCCTGAACTGGAACCTGCTCGGCGTCTCGGCGGCCAACCCGGTCGGGCACGAAAAGCAGTTGCGCGCCTTCGACGCCTCGGCCCAACGCGGCGGCCGGGTGGTCGCGCTCACCCTGCCCCAAGCCATGAAGATCCGGCTGTCGTTCCTGTCCGGCTTCGTGCTCGACGGGCTGCCCGGCTGGCGCGACACGATGCACCTGCCGGTGCCCGAACGCCTTGTCGCGCTTGCCGATCCGGCGGTGCGCCGCCGCCTCGCCGACGGCGCCGCCTCCAAGGAGGCGGGCATGCTGCGCGGCCTGGCGCAATGGGACCGGCTCGTCATCGTCGAGACGTTCGCACCGGAGAACGCCGACGCGACCGGCCGCAGCGTCGGCGAGATCGCCGCCGTCCGGGGTGGCGAGCCCTTCGACACGCTGCTGGACATCGTGATCGCCGACGAGCTGCGCACCGGCCTGTCCCCGCCGCTGACCGGTGACGACGCGGCCGACTGGCGGGCGCGCGCCGAGGTGTGGCGCCACCCGGGCGCGGTGATCGGCGGCTCGGACGCCGGCGCCCACCTCGACATGATGTGCGGCGCCATTTACACCACAGCCCTGCTCAGCAAAGGCGTCCGCGAGCATCAGGTCGTCACACTCGAGGAGGCGGTCCGGCTGATCACCGACGTGCCGGCCCGGTTCTACGGGCTGACCGAACGCGGCCGCATCGAGGAAGGCTGGCACGCCGACCTGGTGTTGTTCGACCCGGCCACGATCGACCACGGGCCCGAGCGCACCCGCTACGACCTGCCCGCCGGCGCGCCGCGGCTGGTCGCCGACGCGTACGGGATCACCTCGGTGCTGGTCGGTGGCGTCGAGGTGTGCCGCGACGGAGTCGCCACCGGCGCCCTGCCCGGCACCGTGCTGCGCTCCGGCCGCGACACCGAGACGGTCAAAGCCTCGTGAGCACACCCGAATTCGACCCCCCGCAGGGCGGGCTGCTCCTGCAGGTCGAGAACGTGCACGAGCGGCTGCGCGAGGCCCGCGAGCAGCATCGGGTGATGATCGGAAATCCCTTCGCCGAGGTCAGCGCCCCGCAGGTGGGTGAGCTCGGCGTGACCGTCCTGGGATACGAGGAGTGCCAGACGGTGCTCACCCACCCCGAGACGTTCTCGTCGTCGATCTACGACCAGATCATGGGCCCGGTCATGGGCGTCACGCTGCTCGAGCTCGAGGGCGCCGAGCACCGCGCCAGCCGGGCGCTGGTGTCGCCGTCGTTTCGCACGGCACTGCTGGAGCGCTGGCGCGCCGAGCTCGTCGAAGTGGTCGTCCACGAGCTCATCGACCGGTTCGCGCCGCGCGGGCGGGCCGAGCTGGCCCGCGAGTTCACCTTCGCGTTTCCCGTCCAGGTCATCGCCCGCATCATGGGCCTGCCGCGACAGGACTACCCGCGCTTCCAGCGGCTGTCGATCGAGCTCCTCAACGTGGTCTACGACTGGGAACGCGGGCTGGCCGCGTCGGCGGAGCTGAAGACCTACCTCGCGCAGATCCTCGCCGAGCGGCGGCGCCGCCCGCAGGACGACCTGATCAGCACGCTGGCCGAGTCGGAGATCGACGGCACCCGCCTGACCGACGACGAGATCTTCGCGTTCCTGCTGCTGATCCTGCCCGCCGGCGTCGAGACGACCTACCGCGCGTCGGGCAACCTGCTGGTGGCGCTGCTCACGGAGCCGGCTCTGCTGGCGCAGCTGCGGGCCGATCGCGGCATGCTGCGCGGCGCCTTCGAGGAGGCGCTGCGCTGGGAGCCGCCGATCACCACGGTGGTACGACGGGCGGTCCGCGACTGTGAGCTCGGCGGGGTCGCGGTCCCGGCGGGCGCCACGGTCAGCGTCAGCGTCGCGGCCGCCAACCGCGACCCGGCGCGCTACCCGGACCCGGACCGCTTCGACCCCACCCGCAAGAACGTCGCCCACCTGACCTTCGGGGGCGGACCGCACCTGTGCCTGGGCATGCACCTGGCGCGGATGGAGGGGACGGTGGCCATCGACGCGCTGCTCGACCGGCTGCCGGACTTGAGGCTGGACCCGAGCGCGCCGGCACCGCACGTCGCGGGCGTCGCGTTTCGCTCTCCGGCTGCGCTGCCGGTCGAGTTCACTCCCGCTTGACCAGCGCGTGCCACGCCATCTCGGCGACCGCCTGGCAATAGCGATCGTCGACGAGCGCGTCGGAGTAGAGGGCGCGAACGTTCAACGGCGCCAGGACGATCTGTACGGCGGCCAGGGTGTTGACATCGTCACGCAAATCGCCGCGCTTCCTGGCCCGGTCGACGACCTCCCGCACCACGGCAAAACGGGCCTCCCACACCTTCATTCGGGTCTCCTCGTCGTGCGGTCCACGACGGTCCATGACCAGCGCCCGCATGAACGCGCGACCCGCATGGCTGTTGATCCGATCGGCCAGCTTCCGGGCCAACGCCAGCAGGTCGCCGCGCAGCGAGCCGGTGTCGGCTATCGAACTGTAGGCCTCCGCGTCGGCCAGGGCCGCGGCGACGATGAGCCGCTGCCGGGTGCCCCAGTAACGGTGGATCATCGCGGGATCGAGGTGATGGCGTTCCGCCAAGGCCTCGATGCTGAACCGCTCGACACCCCAGCGGGCCAGCTCATCGAGCGCCGCCACCATCACCCGCTCCCGCACGTCCGCGGGAACGGGCTCATCGAGTGGCTGTGACGGCTGCATCCATCGCCCCCTTATCGCCCTACAAGTAACCCGTCTGGTTCACCAGCCGCACCGACGACGCCCCGTCCGCATAGAACTCTGCGATGCTCAGCGACGCCAGGTCAAGATGCAGCCGGTACAGGATCCCCGGCCCGGCGTCCAGCGCCAGCCGTAGCAGCATCTTGATCGGCGTCACGTGGGACACCACCAACACCGTCGCACCCTGGTGTGCTTCGATGACCCGTTCGCGCACCCGAAGCACGCGGTCGAGCACGGCGTCGAAGCTTTCCCCGCCCGGCGGCGTCGTGCTGGTGTCACGCAGCCAGCGCCGGTGCAGTTCCGGATCACGTTCGGACGCTTCGGTGAACGTCAGCCCCTCCCACGCCCCGAAATCCGTCTCGATCAGGTCGTCGTCCACCGTGACGTCCAACCCGAGTGCCTTGGCGGCCGTCGCCGCGGTGTCGTAGGCCCGTTGCAGCGGCGAGGAGATCACCGCGGCGATCCCGCCGCGCTCCGCCAGGTAGCGCGCGGCCGCCCCGGCCTGCTGGCGCCCCACCTCCGTCAGCGCCGGATTGCCGCGCCCCGAGTAGCGCCGCTCCACCGACAGTTCCGTCTGCCCATGCCGCAACAACAGCAGCCGGGTCGGCGCGCCCCGCGCCCCGGTCCAGCCGGGCGACGTCCTGGCCTCGGCCGCAACGCTTTTCGCCGGCTCGGCAACGGGCGTGTCTTTCTCGATACCCGCCGCGGCGTCCATCGCCTCGTTGGCCAGCCGGTCGGCGTGCGAGTTCTGGGCGCGCGGCACCCAGGCGTAGGAGACTCGGTCGAACCGCGACGCCAGCTTTCGTGCCTGCGCATGGAGCTCGATCAGGTCGGGATGCTTGACCTTCCACCGCCCGGACATCTGCTCGACCACCAGCTTGGAGTCCATGAAGACCTCGGCCTCGGTCGCACCGAGCTGCAGGGCGTCGTCCAAACCCGCAATCAGCGCCCGGTATTCGGCGACGTTATTGGTCGCGACGCCGATCGCCTGTTTGGTCTCCGCCAGCACCGTCGAGCGGTCCGCGCTGCGCACCACCGCGCCGTACCCAGCTGGTCCTGGGTTGCCCCGCGACCCGCCGTCGCCTTCGATGACGACCTTCACTGGTCGAACCCCTTGACCCGCAACAGGATCGCGCCGCACTCCGGGCAGCGCACCAGCTCATCCTCGGGAGCGGCCGAGATGCGGGACAGCTCGCCGCGGCCGATCTCGATCCGGCAGGCGCCGCACCGATGCCCGAGCAACGGCCCGGCGCCCGGCCCTCCCCTGGCGCGCTGCCGCTCGTACAGGGCGGCCAGCGCGGGATCCAGTCCGGCGGACAAGGTGTCGCGTCGCGACGAGCGAACCTGGCGGGCCTCGTCGATCTCGGCGACCGCCGCGTCAAGGGCCTGCTGGGCGCCGGCCAGTTCGGCCTGCAGCGCCTCGACCGCACGCTGCTCGCCGTCCAGCTGAGCCTGCAGCTCCTCGCGGCGCTCCATCACCTCCAGCAGCGAATCCTCGAGACTGGTTTGCCGCCGAAGCAGCGTCTCGAGTTCGTGCTGCAGGTCCGACAGTTGCTTGGCGTCCGTCGCACCGGACTTGAGCATGGAGCGGTCCCGGTCTTCGCGTTGCCGCACCGCCTCGATCTCGGATTCGAACCGGGACACCTGGGCGTCCAAGTCTTCCAACGCAATTCGCAGCGCGCCCAGCCGGTCGGCGGCGGCGGTGTGGTCGGCCCGGATCCGCTCCACGGCCTCCTGCTCGGGCAGATGGGTGGCCTGGTGCGCGATGCGAGACAGCTCGGCGTCCAGCTTCGACAACTCGAGTAGCGAAAGTTGCTGTGCGACCTCAGCTTTCATGGCTGTTCACCCCGTCCCTCCCCGTCGAAGCCAAGATGCCCCAGAGTCCAGGGGTCGGTGCGGATGGTGGACACCCGCACGGGCAGCGCCTCCCCGAAACGGGACCGCAGGATGCCGGCGACCTGCTCGCACCACGGGAATTCGCTCGCCCAGTGTGCCACGTCGACCAGGGCCACGTCCGAGGCCCGGCGATGCTCGTCGGCCGGATGGTGCCGCAGATCGGCGGTCACATAAGCCTGCACGTCCGCGCCGGCCGCGGCGGCCAGCAGCGAATCCCCGGCGCCGCCGCACACGGCGACCCGCGACACGGGCGCGTCGGGGTCCCCGGACGCGCGCACGCCCCACGAGGTCCGCGGCAGCGCGGCGCCGACGCGGGAGACGAAGCTGCGCAGCGGTTCCGGGTGTGCCAGCGTGCCGATCCGGCCCAGCCCCGCGTCACTGGGCGGGGGCACCAGCGCGAAGATGTCGAACGCGGGCTCCTCGTACGGATGGGCGCCGCGCATCGCCGCCAGCACCTTCGCCCGGGCCCGCGCCGGCGCGACGACCTCGAACCGGTCCTCGGGCACCCGTTCGACGCTGCCGACGCTGCCGATCGCCGGGGAGGCCCCCTCGTGCGGCAGGAACTGCCCGATGCCGCTCACGCTCCAGCTGCAGTATGAATAGTCGCCGATGTGGCCGGCGCCGGCCTCGAACACCGCCTCCTGCACCGCCTCCGCGTTCTCCCGCGGCACGTAGACGACCCACTTGTCCAGATCGCCCGCCGCCGCGAGCGGTTCGAGCACGGCCTCGACGGTGAGGCCGAGGGCGTCGGCGAGCGCGTCGGACACCCCCGGCGAGGCGGAGTCGGCGTTGGTGTGCGCGGTGAAAAGCGAACGGCCGGTGCGGATCAGGCGGTGCACGAGCGCGCCCTTCGGGGTGCTGGCCGCCACGGTGTCCACCCCGCGCAGCAGCAACGGGTGATGGGCGAGCAGCAGCCCGCCGTCGGGAACTTCGTCGACGACGGCCGGTGTCGCGTCGACGGCGACGGTCACCGAGTCCAGCGCGTCGCCGGGGTCGCCGCACACCAGCCCGACCGAATCCCACGATTGGGCCAGCTGCGGCGGGTACGCCTCGTCGAGCACCTCGATCACGTCGGCCAGGCGCACGCTCACCGGGCCACCTCCGCGATGGCCTGGACCAGCAGCGGCCAGTCCCGTCGCACCGCCGCCCGCAGGTACCGGTCGTCCAGGCCGACGAAGGTGTCGCATCGGCGAATGGCAATCCCCCTGCGCTCCAAGCCGTTTCGGATCCGAGCGGCGTCGGGCATGCGGAACAGAACGAACGGACCGCGGCCCTCCACCACGTCGGCGCCCACCGACGCCAGGCCGGCCACCATCTCGGCGCGCAGCTCGGCCAACCGCAGCGCACCGGCCGCCGCCTCGGCGACGGCCCCCGGCTCGCAGCAGGCGGCGATGGCCGTCAGCTGCAGGGTCCCCACCGGCCAGTGCGCGCGCTGCGCGGTCAGCCGCGCCAACAGCTCCGGCGCGCCCAGCGCGTAGCCCACCCGCAACCCGGCCAGCGCCCACGTCTTGGTCAGGCTGCGCAGCACCAGCACGTCGGGCAGCGCGTCGCCGGCCAGCGATCCCGGCTCGCCGGGTACCGAATCGGCGAACGCCTCGTCGACCACCACGATGCGGCCGGGCCGGCGCAGCGCGAGCAGCTGCTCGCGGGTGTGCAGCACCGAGGTGGGGTTCGTCGGGTTGCCCACCACGACGAGGTCGGCGTCGTGGGGCACCCGCGCGCCGTCCAGGCGGAACGGGGGCTCCAGCACGACGTGCCGCACCGGCAGCCCGGCCGCGTCCAGCGCCACGGCCGGCTCGGTGAACGACGGCGCCACGATCGCCGCCCGGGCCGGGCGGAGGTTGGGCAGCAACGCGAAGCCCTCGGCCGCGCCGGCCAGCGGCAGCACCTCATCGCGGGTGCGGCCGTGCCGCTCGGCGGCGGCGTCCTGTGCCGCGTGCACGTCGGCCCGGCTTGGGTAGCGCGCCAGGTCGGGCAGCCGTGCGGCCAGCCGGCGCATCAGCCACTCCGGCGGCTGGGCGTGCCGGACGTTGACGGCGAAGTCGAGCATCCCGGGCGCCACGGCCTGATCGCCGTGATAGCGCGCCGCCGCTGGCGGGCTCGGGTTCAGAGTCGCCATCCGAGAAACACTAGTGGGCCGCGCTGAGCGCGTGCGGCCATCTAGGACAATGGTGAGGTGACAGAGACTGTCCCAGCCGCCGCGGAGCTGGTGATCTTCGATCTCGACGGCACGCTGACCGACTCGGCGGAAGGGATCGTGGCCAGCTTCCTGCACGCGCTCAACCACGTCGGCGCGACCGTGCCCGAAGGGGACCTGGCCGCGCAGATCGTCGGCCCGCCGATGGACGACACCTTCCGGTCGATGTTCGGCGACTCCGCCGAGGACGCGATCACGGCCTTCCGCGCGGAGTACGGCGAGCGGGGCTGGGCGATGAACACGCTGTTCGACGGCATCGAGCCGCTGCTGGCCGACCTGCGCGCCGCCGGGGTCCGGCTGGCCGTGGCCACCTCCAAGCTGGAAGCCACGGCGCGGCGCATCCTCGCCCACTTCGGGCTGGACGGGTATTTCGAGGTGATCGCCGGCGCGGCTCCCGACGGCTCGCGCAAGAGCAAGGAGGAGGTGCTGGCCCACGCGCTCGAACTGTTGCAGCCACTGCCCGAGCGGGTGCTGATGGTCGGCGACCGCAGCCACGACGTGCACGGCGCGGCCGCGCACGGCATCGACACGGTGGTGGTCGGCTGGGGCTACGGGCGGTCCGATTTCGAGGACGGGTTCAGCCTCACCGGCGTGACGCACGCCGCGACGGTCGAGGAGTTGCGGGGGGCGCTCGGTGTCTGAACGTCTGCACGTCACCTTCGTCTGCACCGGCAACATCTGCCGGTCCCCGATGGCCGAGAAGATGTTCGCCGACCAGCTGCAGCGGCGCGGCCTCGGCGACGCGGTGCGGGTGACCAGCGCGGGCACCGGCAACTGGCATGTCGGCAGTTGCGCCGACGACCGGGCCACCCGGGTGCTGCATGCCCACGGCTATTCCACCGCCCACTGCGCCGCGCAGCTCAACGACGACCACCTGGCGGCCGACCTGGTGGTGGCCTTGGGCCGCAACCATGTTCGGATGTTGCGTCAGCTGGGCGTCGGGGAAGACCGGATCCGCATGCTGCGGTCGTTCGACCCGCGCTCGGGCGCCCACGCCCCGGACGTCGAGGACCCCTACTACGGCGACCACGACGACTTCGAGGACGTCTTCGCCGTCATCGAGGCCGCCCTGCCCGGACTGCACGCCTGGGTCGACGAACGACTCGCGGAAAACGGCCAGGCTTGATGTCCCGCCTGGCGTTCCTGCTGCGCCCGGGCTGGATAGCCCTGGCGCTGGTGGTCATCGCCTTCACGTACCTGTGCTTCATGGTGCTTGCGCCCTGGCAGCTGGGAAAGAACACCCGGACGTCGCGGGAAAACCACCAGATCGAGTACTCCCTCAACACCCCGCCGGTGCCGCTGAAAACCCTGCTGCCCCAGCAGGATTCGTCGGCCCCGGGTGCGCAGTGGCGCCGGGTGACGGCGACCGGGCACTACCTGCCCGACGTGCAGGTGTTGGCCCGGCTGCGGGTGGTCGAGGGTGACCCGGCGTTCGAGGTGCTGGCGCCGTTCGTCGTCGACGACGGCCCGACCGTGCTGGTCGACCGAGGCTACGTGCGGCCCGAGCAGGGCTCGCATGTCCCGCCGATGGCGCGCCCCCCGGCGGAAACGGTGACGATCACGGCTCGACTTCGTGACTCCGAACCCACCGCGCCGGGCAAGGATCCTTTTGTCAGAGACGGCGTGCAGCAGGTGTATTCGATCAACACCGAACAGGTCTCGGCGTTGACGAAGGTGCCGCTGGCCGGGTCCTATCTGCAGTTGGTCGACAACCAGCCGGGCGGCCTGGGCGTGATCGGCGTGCCGCACCTCGATGCCGGGCCGTTCCTTTCCTATGGCATTCAGTGGATTTCGTTCGGCATCCTCGCGCCCATCGGATTGGGCTACTTCGTCTACTCCGAGCTGCGGGTGCGCCGCCGGGAAAAGCAACAAACCGCGGCCGCGCCGGTGACGGTCGAGGACAAGCTCGCCGACCGCTACGGCCGCCGGCGGTAGCGACTTTCAGTGTGAACCGAGGCCGTGCAAATCGCGATTCCCTCGCCCTACGCTCACGCCCAAAGCCGTGAGCGCACACGCGATCGTCGCGGCGGCGGCCGCCTGCACCGCCCGCGACAGCGCCACCGCGCGGCGCAGGTCGGCCACGTCGGGCGGCCGGCCGTCGCCGAGCGTCGGGCGGATCTGCAGCTCGTGGCGATACTGCGTCGGCCCGCCGAGCCGAACGCCCAGCGCGCCGGCGAAGGCGGCCTCGACCACCCCGGCGTTTGGGCTCGGATGCCGCGCCGCGTCACGGCGCCAGGCCCGCAGCGCCCCCGACGACGACCCGGAGACCAGCGGTGCGCACAGCACCACCAGCGCGGCGGTCACGCGCGCGGGGAGGTAGTTGGCCGCGTCGTCCAATCGCGCTGCGGCCCAACCGAATCGGATGTAGCGCGGGGAGCGGTGGCCGATCATCGAATCCAGCGTGTTGATGTCGCGGTACGCCAGCACCCCGGGCGCCCCGCCGGCCGTCGCCCACAGCAGCGGCGCCACTTGGGCGTCGGAGGTGTTCTCGGCGACCGATTCCAGCGCCGCGCGCGTCAGGCCTGCGGCGTCCAGCCGGGCCGGGTCGCGCCCGCACAGCGACGGCAGCAGCCGTCGGGCGGCATCGACGTCGCCGCTCTCCAACAGTCGCGACATTTCGAGGCCGGTGCGCGACAACGACGTCCCGCCGAGGCAGACCCACGTCGCTGCGACCGTCGCCAACGGCCCGCCCCGACGGGCGGCGGCCGTGCCCAGCAGCGTCACCGCACCGACCAGCAGGCCCACGTGCAGTGCGCCGGCCCCCTTGGTGTCGCGGTAGGTGGCGCGCTCCAGCGCCGCGGCCGCCCGCCCGAACAGCGCGACCGGGTGGCCGCGCCGGGGGTCGCCCAGCGCGAGGTCGGCCAGGTAGCCGGCCAGCACGCCCGCGGTCCGGGCCCGAGTCGCATGCACCCGGGCAGCGTCTCACACCGGCCGCGACCGGGGTCGGCGACTAGATGGCCAAAATGGCCGCCACAATCACCACGACGATCAGCAGGCCCACCACCCACCACAGCAATGCGTCGGGGTCGGCCGTCGGTGACAGGTTGGGCGCGCGCGGCAGCGGTCGGATCGGGCCAGGTTGGGTACTCATCGCCCTCGTCTGCCCACTTTTCGGCGGAAATAACGGTTTGCCGTGGTGTACTCGACTCCATGACGGGTAATCCGCGATGAAGCGGCCCGCAACCCGGATCGCGGATTTGTTGAACCCGGCGGCGACATTGCTGCCCGCCGCGAACGTGATCATGCAGCTCGCCCTGCCCGGCGTCGGTTACGGCGTGCTGGAAAGCCCGGTGGACAGCGGCAACGTCTACAAGCATCCGTTCAAGCGGGCCCGCACCACCGGCACCTACCTGGCCGTCGCGGCCATCGGGACGCAGTCCGACCGGGCGTTGATCCGTGACGCCGTGGACGTCGCGCACCGGCAGGTCCGCTCGACCTCGTCGAGCCCGGTGTCCTACAACGCTTTTGACCCCAAGCTGCAGCTGTGGGTGGCCGCCTGCCTGTACCGCTATTTCGTCGACCAGCACGAGTTCCTGCACGGACCGCTGGACGACGCCAGCGCCGAAGCCGTGTATCGCGACGCCAAACGGCTGGGGACGACGCTGCAGGTGCCCGAGCGCATGTGGCCGCCCGACCTCGCCGCGTTCGACGAGTATAGGAAGCGTTCCCTCGACGAGCTGCGCATCGACCCGCCGGTGCGCGAACACCTGCGCGGCGTGGCCTCGATGGCGTTCCTCCCGCTGCCGCTGCGGGCGCTGGCCGGGCCGTTCAACCTGTTCGCGACGACGGGTTTCTTGGCGCCGGAGTTTCGGGCGATGATGGGGCTGGACTGGTCGCAGGCCCAGCAGCGCCGGTTCGAATGGCTGCTGACCGGCCTGCGCTTGGCCGACCGGCTCATCCCGCATCGCGTTTGGATCTTCGGCTATCAGATTTACCTGTGGGACATGCGTTTTCGGGCTCGGAGGGGCTGGCGGATCGTCTGACGGTAGAGTCGGGCCATGCCCTTCCCCTCGCTCAACCATGTCGCGGTCACGGTGCGCGACCTCGAGATCAGCGGCCCCTGGTATCGCAGGCTTTTCGACGCCGAGCCGATCCTCGACGAGCACACCGACGCCGGCTTTCGGCACCTGGTGTGGATGCTCGAGGGCGGCACGATATTCGGCATCCACCAGCACGACCGCGCCGCGCCCGACGAGGCTTTCAGCGAGCTGCGGGTCGGGCTCGACCATGTCGGCTTCGGGTGCGCCAGCCGCGCTGACCTGGAGAAGTGGGTCACGCGGCTGGACGAGCTGGGCGTCGACCATGGCGGCATCGTGGACGCGCCCTATGGCTCGGGATTGAGCTTTCGCGACCCCGACGGCATCGCCCTGGAGCTATTCGCACCACCGAGGGCGTGATCCCGCGGTCGGTCAGCGCAGCGTCGCGAAGAACGCGCGCACGTCGTCGACGAACAGCTCGGGTTGTTCGAACGCGGCGAAGTGCCCGCCGCGCGGCATGTCGGTCCAGTGCGTGATGTTGTAGGCCGGCTCGCACCAGCTCCGCGGCGACTTCAGCAGCTCGCGGGGGAAAGCCGCTATCCCGGTGGGCAATTCGACGCGGTCGATCTGCCCCCACACCCGGAAGCTCTCCCAGTACAGGCGGGCCGAGGAGGCGCCGGTGCCGGTCACCCAATAGACCATGACATTGTCGAGCAGCTCATCGCGGGTCAACGCGTTCTCGGGGTGCCCGTCGCAATCCGTCCACGCCCAGAACTTCTCGACGATCCACGCCAGTTGGCCCACCGGCGAATCCACCAACCCGTAGCCCACCGTTTGCGGCCGGGTGGACTGTTGCTTGGAATAGCCGGTCCCCCACTTGCGGTGCTCGGCCAACTGGGCCAGCGCGCGTTGCTCCTCCGGCGTCGGATTCGCCAGCGCCTCCTTGGTGGGCCGCCCGATCGGCATGTTCACATGAATGCCCGCGCAGTGACCGCCGTTTCGGCCCATCTGCGTGGTGACCGCGGCGCCCCAGTCACCGCCCTGGGCGCCGTAACGGTCGTAGCCGAGGCGCAGCATCAGCGTCTCCCACGCGTCGGCGATCCGTTCGACGCCCCATCCCGTGCGGGTGGGCTTGCCCGAAAAGCCGTAGCCGGGAAGTGACGGGCACACGACGTGAAACGCGTCCTCGGCGCGCCCCGACGCCGGATTGGTCAGCGGCTCGATCACCTTGTGGAACTCCACGATCGAACCCGGCCAGCCGTGGGTGATCACCAACGGGAAGGCGCCCTCGTGCGGCGAGCGCTGGTGGATGAAATGGATGTCCAGCCCGTCGATTTCGGTGACGAACTGATCGAACCGGTTCAGCGCGGACTCCCGGGACCGCCAGTCGTAGGTGTTGGCCCAGTAGTCGGCCAGCTCGCGGGTGTACGCCAGCGGAATGCCTTGGCTCCAGTCGTCGACGCATTCGGCCTCCGGCCAGCGGGTGCGCGCCAGCCGTGAGCGCAGGTCGTCGAGGTCGGCGTCGGGCACGTCGATGCGAAACGGCCGCACGGGTTGCTCGTTCACGCCCTGAGGTTGCCACACCGCCTCGCCTGCCCGCCAGGCGTTGCCTATCTGCCGTTGTAGAACCCTGACTGATAGTTGCCGGTGTTGAAGCCACCCGAACTTCTGCTGCCCGAGTTGCCGACACCGGAGTCGTGGTCGCCCGAGTCGTAGACACCGACGTTGTGGCCGGCGCCAGAATTGAGGATGCCGGTGCTTTCGCCCTCGGTGGGGTTCGAGTCCGTGTTGAAAAGGCCGACGTTGCCGCCGCCGGTACCCGAGTTGCCGATGCCGATGTTGCTACCCCCGTGGCCCGAGTTGAAGTAGCCGACGTTGTATCCGTTGCCGCCCGAGTTGAAGAAGCCCATTTCTGTGCCGCCGCCCGAGTTCCAGAAACCCGAGCTGTAACCGGCGGCGGCCGAATTGTTAAATCCGGAGTTGTTGTCACCGCCGGTGTTGAAAAAGCCGGAGTTGCCCGTGCCGGTGTTGCCGAAGCCCGAGTTGCCGGTGTAGTTGCCCGTACCGAAGAAGCCCGTATTCACATTGCCCGAGTTCCAGAAACCGGTGTTGGTGTTGCCCGAGTTGAAGAAGCCCGTGTTGGTGTTGCCCGCGTTGAAGAAGCCGGTATTTCCGGCCCCGTCTATGGTGCCCCCGGAGTTGAAGGCCCCCGTGTTGCAGCTTCCGGCGTTGAACGAGCCCACATTGGCAAAGCCCGAGTTACCCCAGCCGACGTTGCTGAGGCCCGAATCGAAGCTGCCCATGTTGGCGGTCCCCGCATCGAAGAAACCGACGTTCCTGGTACCTGCATCCAGAACGCCGAAGTTGTTGGAGCCCGCATTGAACAAACCGGTGCTCCTGCTGCCGGCGTTCCAGAAACCGGTTTCGGTGCTGCCCGTGTTGCCGACACCGGTGTCGAATGTGCCGGAGTTGACCAGCCCCCAGTTATGGCTGCCGGTGTTGGCGATGCCCAAATTGCCGCTCCCCGAATTGAAGATCCCGGTGTTGCCGGTGCCCGAGTTGAACAGACCGGTGTTGCCACTGCCCGAGTTCCAGCCGCCGAACCCGATTTGGTTGTCGCCGGTTAGCCCGATGCCGATGTCGTGGTTGCCGGTGTTGGCCAGGCCGAAGTTGTTGTTGCCGGTGTTGCCGAAGCCGAAGTTGAAGCTGCCGTTGTTCCCCAGGCCGATGTTCCAACCGGCACCATTGGCGTTGAGGCCGCCGAACCCGATTTGGTTGTTGCCGGTGAGCCCGATGCCGATGTCGTTGTTGCCGAGGTTGCCCAAGCCGATGTTGCTGTTACCCAGGTTCCCGATGCCCCAGTTCCCGTTGCCGAGGTTGCCAATACCGACGTTGAGATAGCCGGGGGCCGGGTTGTCGTGCGAATAGGCGCTGCCGTTGCCGATGCCGATGTTGCCGCCACCGATGTTGCCGACGCCGAAGTTGAACTGACCTATGTTGGCGAATCCCACGTTGTAGTAGGACGTCGCCTCGCTGAAGAGCGAGTTACCGTTGCCCGCACCGAAATTGAAGGATCCATAGTTGCCGAAGCCGAAGTTGAAGTTGCCCCCGCCGGTCGTGCCGGGGCCGCTGTTGCCGCCGCCGAAGTTATACGACCCGTAGTTTCCGCTGCCCAGGTTCAAGGTGCCGATGTTGCCGAGACCCACGTTCACGCCTTGCAGACTCGGCAGGCTTTGCAACACCTGCTCCCACGGTGCCAGCGCCGCGACGGCGCCCGACGCCCCGCCGTGATAACTCACCATCGCGACCACGTCCTGGGCCCACATCTGCTCGTACTCGGCCTCGGCGGCCGCGATCGCCGGCGCGTTGAAGCCGAACAGGTTCGAGTTGACCAGCGACACCAATTGGAACCGGTTGGAGGAGACCAGCCCTGGATGCACCGCCGCCGCCCGGGCGGCCTCGAACACCGCGGCCGCGAACTTGGCCTGCCCGGCCGCCGTCTGCGCGCCGGCCGCGGCCGTCGCCAACCACGCCGCGTAGGGTGCGGCCGCACCGGCCATCGCCTGCGACGCGGCGCCTTGCCACGCCTCAGCGGCCAGGCCCGAGGTCACCGACCCGAACGAGCCTGCCGCCGCGTCCAGCTCGGCGGCCAGCCCCTCCCACGCCGCAGCGGCGGCAAGCATCGGCCCCGCCCCCGGACCCGTGTACATCCGCGCCGAATTAATCTCTGGCGGCAACACCAGAAAACTCATACGTAGCTGTCCTTCCACCGTAAGATGCCCGAAGTAAGGGTAGGCTACACACACTAGAGTTAGTAAAGCTAGCCTTGCCTAATATTTGGTCGGGTTGACCGGCAAACTCAACCTGCGGGCCGGGCCCGGGCGGGCCCGACGGAAGGTGAGGTGGCACGAAGGTCTGCGTGATTCCCGGGGTGAGTGCCACCTCCACCAACCCGAATGTCTCCACGTGGATATGACCCGAGCCGAGACCACACGCCACCAACGCGGCGCTTAGTTCAGTCATGAAATCGGCAGGGCCGCAAAGATAGCCGACCTTGCCATTCCGGCAAATCAGGGGCAACGGAGCCGAATCGCAGAAACCCTGAGCGAGGCGAACCGGGCTCGCGCAAACGGCGTAGGGTCCATCTTTGTCGGCACGATAAGCCCGGCGTTGAGAAGCCTTGCTCTTCACACATTGAGGCGGTGGCTATGCGAATTGTCGTCGACCTGAATCGCTGCCTCGGCTACGCGCAGTGTGTCCCGCTGGCGCCGGAGGTGCTCAGGCTCAAGGGGGAAGAAGCCTTGACCTACAACCCCAACCCTGACGACGCTCAGCGCCTGCGGGTGTTGCGGGCGGCGGCCTCATGCCCGGTGCAAGCGATCATCCTCGATCAGCTGGACGACGAGCAGTAGGCGGGCATGGCGCAGGGAAGTGCCGTCGAAGACAACGGTCGCATCGTCATTGTCGGCGCGTCGCTGGCCGGGCTCCGCGCCGCAGAGGCGTTGCGCGAGGAGGGCTTTCGCGGGCATCTGACCATCATCGGCGACGAACCGCACGAGCCGTATGACCGGCCACCGCTGTCCAAGCAGGTCCTCGCCGGATGGGTCAGCGCCGACGCGACCAAGCTGCCCCGGATGCGCCGCGTCGACGCCGAATGGCGGCTCGGTGTGGCCGCGACCGGCTTGGACCGCGTCAACCGGCTGGTACGCCTCGCCGACGGCAGCGAGGTCGAGGCGGATGCGGCGCTCATCGCCACCGGTGTGCGGTCACGGAGATGGCCCAACCCCGACGAAGCCGCCCTCGAGGGCGTCCACACCGTACGCACCAGCGCCGATGCGGCGGCGCTGCAGGCAGCCCTGGCGGCCGGCCCTCGCCGCGTGCTGATCATCGGGTCCGGGTTCATCGGTTCGGAAGTGGCCTCGGTGTGCCGGGACCTGGGCCTGGATGTCACCGTCGCCGAACGCGGCCCGGCGCCGCTATCCGGCCCGCTGGGCGGGGTAATCGGCGGAATCGCCGCCGAGATGCAGCGTGAGGCCGGGGTGGACCTGCGCACCGGCGTCTCGGTGCTGGAGATGGAGGGCGACGCGGCTGGGCACGTGCGTCGCGTGCGCCTGTCCGACGGCAGCGTCCTCGACGTCGACGTGGTGGTCACCTCGCTCGGGTCGATCCGCAACATCGAGTGGCTCGACGGGGCCGGGCTGGCCGCCGGTTTTTGGGGTGTGGGCTGTGACGCGGGCTGCCGCGCGTTTGATGTCAACGGCGTGGTCACTAGCCGCATCTTCGTGGCCGGCGACATCGCCCGTGCGCCCCACGTGCTCTACGACTATGAGTTTCTGGCCATGGAGCACTGGGACAACGCGGTGCTGGGTGCCCAGGTCGCCGCCCACAACATGGTGTGTGCCGAGACGGACCGCTGGGCGCACCTGATGATTCCGCAGTTCTGGTCGGCTCAGTTCGGAGTCAACATCAAGTCCGTCGGGGTGCCGTCGTTCGGTGACGAAATCATGTTTACCCAGGGCTCGGTCAAGGAGCGCCGGTTCGCCGCGGCCTACGGGCGGCGCGGACGCATCGTCGGCGCGGTCACTTTCAACCACGGCAAGTGGATCCCGTACTACGAGGCGCAGATCGCACGCTCGGCGCCGTTTCCGCCGAATCCGGCCGGTTCCGATTTCCCCGAGGACATGCGCGTGATGCCGGCCGACTTCCCCGCCCGCGGCGTCACCGAGACCCCGGACGTGGTGCTGACCGGTCATGACCCATCCGAGCGCCGGGCCGAGTTTCGGCCCCGTCGCGGCGGACCGACCTGACAATCAAAAGCCAAGAAAGACACCGTGATTCAGGTAAGGGAAGCACTATGACGCCCGAAGAGGCCTGGGACGAGGCCATGAAGCTGGAGAACCGCGCCAACCCTTACCCGTTCTTCGACGAGCTACGCAAGACGCCGGTCGCGCGGGTGACCAACGGCGTCTACGCCGTCACCGGGTACCCGGAGCTCATCGCGCTGGCCCACGACCCGCGGGTGAGCTCCGATTTCCGCCGGAGCCCGCTTGGCGGCCGTCCCCGCGAAATCACCGACCCCTCGGTGGCCGAGATGATCGACCGCTACGGCCAGGACTTGAGCTTCATCCAGCAGGATCCGCCCGACCACGACCGGGCCCGCCGCTCGTGCATGCGCTACTTCGGGCCGCCCCATTCGCCGGACGTGATTCCCAGCCAGGAGCCGTTGTGCCGGCGGATCGTCAACGACCTGCTCGACAAGGCGATGGGCAAGACGCGCATCGATACCGTCGACGACTTCGCCTATCCGCTTCCGGTGGAGGTGATCTGCCGCATCCTGGGTGTGCCGTTGGAAGACGAGCCGCAATTCCACACCTGGATCGCCGACATGGCGGCCGGCGTCTTCGACCTGGGCCCCGAGATCGAAACCGAGGAAGGGCAGGCCCGCCGCGCCAGAGGGGTGCAGGCCGGCCAGGAACTCAAGCAATACATCATCGGGCTGGTCGAACGCGCCGCGAAATCCCCCTGCCCGGGCATGATTTCGCAGCTGGTGCACGACGACGGACCCGATGGGCCGCTGTCGCCCAGCGAGATCGTGAACAACACGATCCTGTTGTTCGTCGCCGGTCATGACTCCACGGTCAACCTGATCTCGCACTGCGTGCTGACGGTTCTGCGCAACCCTGGGTCGATCGAATTATTGCGCAGCAGACCGGATTTGATTCCCGGCGCCATCGAGGAAGTGCTCCGGCTCCAGTCCTCGGTGCAGTTTTTCCCGAGCCGCTCGGCGCTGGCGGACATCGAGATCGCCGGCACGACGATCCCGAAGGGCTCACCCATCTTCCTGATGTACGGCGCGGCCAACCGCGACCCGAGGCGCTTCCCCGACCCGAACACCTTCGACCCACAACGTCAGGACAACGAGCACGTGGGTTGGGGACGCGGCATTCACGTCTGCTTCGGTGGACCGCTGGCCCGCCTGGAGGTCAACACCGCATTCGAGGCATTCCTGAGCCGCGTGGACAACCCACGGTTGGTGGAAGACCCGCCGCCGTACCGGATCAGCCAAGTGTTCCGGGGCCCGCGGCACGTGTTCATCGACTACGACCAGATTCGGCCCTGACAGGCACAGACCGGAAACACGAACGAGTGGGCGCGGACGGTATCGAACCGCCGACCGCTGGTGTGTAAAACCAGAGCTCTACCACTGAGCTACGCGCCCTATGCAACGCCGCAGGTTACACGCCCGAAGGCCGTCCACCCAAAAAATTCAGGCCTTCAACGCGGCCAGGGCTTGAGTCCACAGCCGCTGGTCGCGGGACTCCCCGGGCTGTTTCATCTCGGCGAACCTGATTATCCCGGAACGATCGACCACGAACGTCCCGCGATTGGGGTAGCCGGCCTCGGCGTTGAACACGCCGTAGGCCTGGCTGACCTCGCCGTGCGGCCAGAAGTCCGACAGCACGGGGAAGGTGAACCCGCTCTCGAGGGCCCAGATCTTGTGGGTGGGCGGCGGACCCACCGAGATCGCCAACGCGACGCTGTCGTCGTTTTCGAATTCCGGCAGGTGATCGCGCAGAAGATCGAGCTCGCCCTGGCAGATCCCGGTGAACGCCAGCGGGAAAAAGATCAGCAGGACGTTCTTGTCGCCCCGGTAGGAGCTCAGGGTGACGGGCTGCTGGTTTTGGTCGCGCAATGTGAAGTCGGGGGCGGTGGTGCCGACGGGCAGCATCAACGCTTCCCGGTCCGCGACTTCGGCTGCACCAGTTGGCTGGCGCTCCAGTCGCCCAGGTTGACCGACGACGTCGGCATCAGGCCGGCGGTGGGGGCCGCCTCGGCGATCTCGGCGGGCAGCACGTGCCCGGGCTTGCCGGTCTTGGGCGTCAGCACCCAGATCACGCCGTCCTCGGCCAGCGGGCTGATCGCGTCCATCAGGGTGTCCACCAGGTCGCCGTCCCCGTCACGCCACCACAGCAGCACGACGTCGATCACCTCGTCGCTGTCCTCGTCGAGCAACTCGCTGCCGCAGGCCTCCTCGACCGCGGCCCGGATGTCGTCGTCGGTGTCCTCGTCCCAGCCCCACTCCTGAACAACCTGGTCCCGATGGATGCCGAGTTTGCGAGCGTAGCTCGGGGCGTCATCCGCCGCGACCACCGTGGAGCCTCCTTAAGCCGTTCGCGCGCCGTGTGATGGGAATTATCGTCGCATAGCCACGACCCGGTCCATACCCGTCCCTCACCAGGCGGCTCAGTAGGACGCCAGGCAGAGTTTCAGCGCCTTCGTCTTGGTGTCGTTGAGCTGGTCGACCCGCCTGTTGAACTCCGCGATGGACGCGTGCGTGCCGATGGCGTTGGCCACCCCGCGGGCCGCGTCGACATAGGCGTTGAACGCGTCCTTCAGCTGCTGCGACAGGGCATCGCTGAAGCTGTTGGAGACCGTGGTGGCGCTGTCGTTGAGCGCGCCGATCGCCGGGCCCTCGTTCGGGCCGGTGTTGCGGCCCGCGTTGAACGCCGCGACGTAGTCGTTCACCCGGTCGATCGCGTCCTTGGCGGAGGTGGCCAGCGTGTCGCACGAGGTGTGCACCGCCCTGGTCGTCAGCGAGGCCTGGCGCTGCGACTCCTTCACGCGCGACGTGGCCGACGAGGCCGACACCGACGCGGACACCGACTGCCGGTAGGCCGGGGCGACATTGGTGTCGGGGGTGGCGGTCCCCTTGGTGACGCTGGTACACCCCACGATCCCGATGGTCAGCGCCGCGACTAGGCCAAGCGCCAGCGCGCCTCGCTTGGGGATCTCCCCCAGGTGCATGCGAGGGACGGCACGCCATCCGATGAGCACGAGTGGAGACGTTACCGGGTCCGGATCCTCACCGCGGCTACCCGCCCGAAACGTCGGTGCGGCACGATAGGGAGATACGGCGCAAGCCGTTGCCCCCGCCGACTACAGGAGCGGAAGTTGACCACCGAGTTCGCGCGCCATGACCTGGCGAAAACCCCAAGCAGCGCAAGCGAACCCGACCGCGTTCGGGTGATCCGCGAGGGTGTGGCGTCCTATCTGCCCGACATTGACCCCGACGAGACGTCGGAATGGCTCGAGTCCTTCGACGAACTGCTGGCGCGCTCGGGGCCGGCGCGGGCGCGCTATTTGATGCTGCGCCTGCTGGAACGTTCCCGTGAGAAGCGCGTGGCGATTCCGGCGCTGACGTCGACCGACTACGTCAACACCATCCCGACCGAGCTGGAGCCGTGGTTCCCCGGCGACGAGGACGTCGAGCGCCGCTACCGGGCGTGGATCCGGTGGAACGCCGCGATCATGGTGCACCGCGCCCAGCGCCCGGGAATCGGTGTGGGCGGCCACATTTCGACCTACGCCTCGTCGGCGGCGCTGTACGAGGTCGGCTTCAACCACTTCTTCCGCGGCAAGTCGCATCCCGGCGGCGGCGACCAGGTCTTCATCCAGGGCCACGCCTCCCCCGGCATTTACGCCCGCGCCTTCCTCGAGGGCCGCCTGTCCGAGGACCAGATGGACGGCTTCCGCCAGGAGCACAGCCACGCCGGCGGCGGGCTGCCCTCCTACCCGCACCCGCGGCTGATGCCCGATTTCTGGGAGTTCCCCACCGTGTCGATGGGCCTGGGCCCGCTCAACGCCATCTATCAGGCCCGGTTCAACCACTACCTGCACGACCGCGGCATCAAGGACACCTCCGACCAGCACGTCTGGTGCTTCCTGGGCGACGGCGAGATGGACGAGCCCGAGAGCCGCGGCCTGGCGCACGTCGGGGCGCTCGAGGGCCTGGACAACCTGACCTTCGTGATCAACTGCAACCTGCAGCGCCTCGACGGCCCGGTGCGCGGCAACGGCAAGATCATCCAGGAGCTGGAGTCGTTCTTCCGCGGCGCGGGCTGGAACGTCATCAAGGTGGTGTGGGGGCGCGAGTGGGACGCCCTGCTGCACGCCGACAAGGACGGCGCGCTGGTCAATCTGATGAACACCACGCCCGACGGCGACTACCAGACCTACAAGGCCAACGACGGGGCCTACGTGCGGGACCACTTCTTCGGTCGCGACCCGCGCACCAAGGCGCTCGTGGAGCAGATGACCGATTCGGAGATCTGGAACCTCAAGCGCGGCGGGCACGACTACCGCAAGGTGTACGCCGCCTACCGCGCCGCCGTCGACCACCAGGGGCAGCCGACGGTGATCCTGGCCAAGACCATCAAGGGCTACTCGCTGGGCGCGCACTTCCAGGGCCGCAACGCCACCCATCAGATGAAAAAGCTTGCGCTGCAAGACCTCAAGGACTTCCGCGACGCCATCCGGATCCCGATCAGCGACGCCCAGCTCGAAGAGGATCCCTACCTGCCGCCCTACTACCACCCCGGCCCCGACGCCCCGGAGATCCGCTACCTGCTCGACCGGCGCCGCGCGCTGGGCGGCTTCCTCCCGGAACGCCGGACCAAGGCCAAGGCGCTTTCGCTGCCCGGCCGCGACACCTACGCCGCGCTGAAGAAGGGGTCGGGACACCAGGAGGTCGCCACCACCATGGCGACGGTGCGCACGTTCAAGGAAGTGTTGCGGCACAAGGAGGTTGGGCCGCGGATCGTGCCGATCATTCCCGACGAGGCGCGCACGTTCGGGATGGACTCGTGGTTCCCGTCGCTGAAGATCTACAACCGCCTCGGCCAGCTGTACACGGCCGTCGACGCCGAGCTGATGCTGGCGTACAAGGAAAGCGAAGTCGGCCAAATCCTGCACGAGGGCATCAACGAGGCCGGCTCGGTGGGCTCGTTCATCGCGGCCGGCACGTCCTATGCGACGCACAACGAGCCGATGATCCCGATCTACATCTTCTATTCCATGTTCGGGTTCCAGCGCACCGGCGACGGGCTGTGGGCCGCGGCCGACCAGATGACGCGCGGCTTCCTGCTCGGCGCGACCGCCGGGCGCACCACGCTGACCGGTGAGGGCCTGCAGCACGCCGACGGCCACTCGCTGCTGCTGGCCGCCACCAATCCCGCGGTGGTGTCCTACGACCCGGCGTTCGCCTTCGAGATCGCCTACATCGTGGAGAGCGGGCTGGCGCGCATGTTCGGCGACAACCCGGAGAACGTCTTCTTCTACATCACCGTCTACAACGAGCCCTACGTGCAGCCGCCCGAGCCGGACAACTTCGACCCCGAGGGCGTGCTGCGCGGCATCTACCGCTACCGCGCCGCCACCGAACAACGGGCCAACAAGGCTCAGATCCTGGCCTCCGGGGTCGCCATGCCCGCGGCGCTGCAGGCCGCCGACATGCTGGCCGCCGAATGGGACGTCGCCGCCGACGTGTGGTCGGTGACCAGCTGGGGCGAACTGAACCGCGACGGCGTCAACGTCGAGAAGGCCCGGCTGCGTCACCCAGACCAGCCGGCCGGCACCCCCTACGTGACACGCGCCCTCGCCGATGCCAGCGGCCCCGTCATCGCGGTGTCGGATTGGATGCGCGCCGTGCCCGAGCAGATCCGCCAGTGGGTGCCGGGCACCTTCGTCACGTTGGGCACCGACGGGTTCGGCTTCTCCGACACCCGGCCCGCCGCGCGCCGCTACTTCAACACCGACGCCGAGTCGCAGGTCGTCGCGGTGCTCGAGGCGCTGGCCCGCGACGGCGAGATCGACCCGTCCGTGCCGGTCGCGGCCGCCCGCCAGTACCGCATCGACGACGTGATGGCCGCCCCCGAGCAGACGTCGGACCCCGGCGTCGCCTGACCCTAGACGGCCTTCCCGCCCAGCGTGCGGCGCCGGTCGAGCAGGTAGCGGATCTCCGGGGCGTCGGGGCCGGGGTGGTAGTAGGGCGGCAGGTAGGGCCCCC
>NZ_LZKR01000166.1 GCF_001672915.1 Mycobacterium sp. 1245805.9
CGGCCTTGGCGGCCCGCGCGGCGGTGAACGCCCCCTGGGGCGCGTTGGGGTCCAGCGGCACGTTTTCGGCGCCGTCGTGCGGGTCGCTGGGGTCGGTCGGCTTGTTCTCGCCACCGTCGGACAGCAGCACGATGCGCGCCGGCGGTGGCGTGTCCCCGCCGGTGATGGCCGCGGCCCCGACCGCGTGCAGCGCGGTGAAGATCGCCTCGCCGGTCGCCGTCCCGTCGGCGAACTCGAGCTTCTTCAGCGCCTCGAGGGTCGCCTCGTGCTGCGGGGTCGGCGGCACCAGCAGGTAGGGCGTGCCGGCGAAGCCGACCAGTCCCAGGTTGATGCCCGGCGTCAGCTGACTGGCGAACTGGCTGGCCGCCTGCTCGGCCGCCTTGAGCCGGTTGGGTTCGACGTCGGTCGCGCGCATCGAGTTCGACATGTCGATGATCAGCACGACGCAGGCGCGGTTGCGCGGGATGCGCATGTCGTGCGTGGGGGTCGCCAGGGCGACGGTCAACAGGAACAGCGACAGCAGCGCAACCGCGATCGGCACGTGCCGCCACCACGACTGCGGCACCTGCGCCTCGGTGAAGCGGCGCAGCCGCTGCCGGCGCCGGGCCTGC
>NZ_LZKR01000167.1 GCF_001672915.1 Mycobacterium sp. 1245805.9
CGCCGGAGTGAACGGTGCTGCCCGTGACGGTCCCGGCGGCCCCGCCTGCCCCGCCATTACCCCCGTGACTAAGCACGGTGTCGTTGACACCGCCGAAGCCGGCGCCTCCGGCCCCGCCGGCGCCGCCGTCGTCGCCGGTGGTGATGGTGCTGGACGCGCTCACGGCCCCGCCTGCCCCGCCGTTACCGCCGTCGCCACCGTTACCGCCGCTACCGAATAACCCGGCATTGTTGCCGGCGCCGCCGGCACCGCCGGCACCGCCCAAGTCACCCGTGCCGACGGAGGAACCGCCGGTGACCACCCCGGCGTCGCCGCCGCTACCGCCAGCACCACCGCTGCCGCCGTCACCGACAAACCCGCCAAGGCCACCGCCACCGCCGGCGCCGCCGTTGCCGCCGGTGTCGCCGGCCTGCACGACGCTATTCGTGACGGCGCCCCCGGCACCACCCTTACCGCCGGCACCGCCGTTACCTCCGCCGCCGAAATTGCCGGTGTAGTTGCCGGCGCCGCCGTTGCCACCGGCTCCGCCGGTGTCGCCGGAGTAGACGGTGCTGGATCCGCTCACGGCCCCGCCGGCCCCACCGGCCCCGCCGGCACCGCCGGTGCCACCATTTCCGCCGGTGGCCGGGCCGCCGGTCCCGCCGGCCCCGCCCGCTCCGCCGATGTCGCCGGAGTACACGGTGCTGCCGGTGACGGTCCCGGCGGCGCCACCGCTCCCGCCGGCCCCGCCGCTCCCGCCGTCGCCGATCAGCCCGCCACCCACGCCGCCGTTCCGGCCCGGCCGCCATTGGGGCTATCGCCACCGCTCCCGCCGCCCCCGCCGGCGCCGCACCGGCCGCCG
>NZ_LZKR01000168.1 GCF_001672915.1 Mycobacterium sp. 1245805.9
CGCCATGGTGTGCGTCGCGACGTTCACGACCAAGCGAACCGGGTCCCACGGATGCGACATGCCTAACTGTAAGACCGGCGGTGTTCAGGCGCCTCTTCAAGGCCGGACATGGCGATAAGGCACGTCTAATCGCCTGTGCGCGTGTATGTTTCGTCGAAGTCCACGCTCCACTGGCAGTCGGACCGGCCGGACGACTCGTCCAGATGATCGTGGCCGATGAGCTGCGTGATGGGATCCTGGGGTGGTTGCGGCAGCGCGTACTGCCCGGTGACTCTCGCGTAGACCGCTCCGCCGCAACCGGGATCGTTGTCGTCATGCTCGATGTGCAGCGTCCAGGTGCCGCCTTCGAACACCAGCGGTGTGTCAATCGTTTTCGAGTGGAAATAGCTCATGCACCGGTCCCCGGTGCGCAGGCAGTCGGTGACGACCGCCTGGTCCGACTGCTGCGGCGCGATCCTGGCCTTGAACTTTCGGACGAGATGGTAGCTGCCGTGCAGCGCTTCGGCCGGCGACGCCACCCGGGGCGGCAGGGTGTTCGGGTCCGGGAGCTTGTTGATGTCGACGTCTCCGGACCGGGTGAAGGTCACCGTGCGCTTTTCGTTGCAGGCGTTGGCGGAAGCCCCGCGGTACTCGCCGGCGAGGGTGCCGTCCGGCTGCGGCTGCACCGTCAGCACCTGCCAAACTTCGGCCGGAGCGCCTCGGCACTTGTCCGAGCTGAGGGTCACGGCCACCCAGCGCCCGTCCAACTGGTCGAAAACCGCGCTCGATGCGAGCCTCAGCTCGCCGCCGACGCGCTGCGCGGTGGCCCGGCAGCCGTTCGGCCCGCACGCCGAGCGGACCGCGTACGTGTCCGTTTCCGGAGCCGCGCCCTGACCCGGGACGCCGTCCAGCGTGGTGCCCTGGCCGAAGCGCACGTGGTAGAGACCGGTGAAGGGGCCGGTGTTCGGCGCCGCGACGGTGGTATTTCCCGGCGCGGTGGGGGGATTGGTCGCGGTATGGCCCGACTCGGGGTGCCGCACCAGCTTCACGGCGGCGAAGACGCCGCCCGCGACGACGAGCAGCGCGATCCCCACGAAAGCGCCGATGAGCGCCCGGGGGCGCCGCCGACGTCGGATCGCGGGCATCGTCGCGTCGATCCGGGGCTGGGTGTCCGGGAATGGGATGTCGCCCGGCTGGGTGAAGCCCGGGTCAAGCTGCCGAGCCAGCTGGTCGGCGAATTCGCGGCAGCTGCCATACCTTCCGGCTGGATCCTTGGCCATCGCGGTGGCGAACACCGGATCCAGCGCGGCGAGCTCGGGGCGGCGGGCACCGATCGAGGGCGGGGCGGCGTTGATGTGTTGGCTGATCACCACCGCCGGGTTGGAATCGACGTACGGCGCCGACCCGGTCAACAGGTGAAACGCGGTGCAGGCCAACGCATATTGATCGGCGCGCCCGTCGACCCGCTCCCCCTTCAACTGCTCGGGCGCGACGTAGGCGACGGTGCCGACCGTCATGTTCGTCGCGGTCAGCCCGGTCGCGTCATCGATGTGCCGCGCCAGCCCGAAATCGGCAAGATAGACCCGGCGCGTCTGACCATCGGGGTCGGTCAGCAAGACGTTCGCCGGCTTGACATCCCGGTGCAGCAACCCGCGGCCGTGCGCGTAATCCAGCGCCGAACCGACCGCGGTGATGATCGCCACCACGTCCTCGAGCGGCATCCCGCCCGGGTGGCTTTCGCGCAGCAGCCGCCCCGCATCGGTGCCGGCCACGTAATCCATCGAGATCCAGAACTGGCCGTCCTCTTCGCCGCGGTCGTGGATCGTCACGATGTGGGGGTGCGACAACCCGGCCGCCAACTCCGCCTCGCGCATGAAGCGGCCCCGAAACTCGGGATCGGCGGTCAGGTCCGCGGGCAGCACCTTCACCGCGTCCTCGCGCGGCAGGCGGGGATGCGCCGCCAGGTACACCTGGCCCATCCCGCCCGCGCCCAGCACCCGCACGATCGTGTACCCGGCAAACACCTGACCCGTCTCGAGCGACATGGGCAAATCGTAAATGCTCAAGCCGCAGCGGCACCTAAATTCGCGCCGAATGCGAAGCCGCGCCTTGCGGGCAAACCGCGGCGCGCCGCCCTCCCCCTAATCGCCGGTGCGGGTGAAGGTTTCGTCGAAGTCCGTGTTGAGCTCGCACGGGGCGCTCTGTTCCTGGTGAGCGCGGCCGGTGAGCTTGGCGATGGGGTCCCCGGGCGGTTGCGGCAGCGGGTACTGTCCGCTGGACTTCATGCGCGCGGTGCCCCCCGAGTGCGGGCAGGTGACGTCGGCGTCGACGTTCCAGGTCCAACGTCCGTCCCCGAACACCAGCGGTTGGTCGGCCGATGCTTCGTGGAAGTAACTCATGCACCGATCGGCGGTGCGCAGGCAGTAGGTGGTGACCGCGGTGTTCAGCTGCTGTTGCGGCAGACCGTTCGCAAAGATTCGGGTCACGCGGTAACGGCCACGCAGGCCCTGGGCCGGCGACGCCACCCGCGGGGGCTGGGCGCCCGGATCGGGAAGGGTTTTCACGTCGACGTCGCCGGTCCGGGCAAAGGACACGGTGCGCTTGTTGGCGCACGCGTTGGCGGCGGTCGCCGTGTATTCGCCGTCGAGGCCGCCGTCGGGACGGGGTCGCAGCACGAAGACCTGCCAGAATTCCGCGGTCGCCTCGCGGCATGTGTCCGGTGCGACGGCTACCGCGACCCAGGCGGCGCCGATCTGATCGAACACCATCGTCGGTTGCGCCACGGTTTCCCCACCGAGGCGGGACGCGGTCATCACGCAGCCGGCGGGGCGGCACACAGAGCGCAGGCCGTACGTGCTCGTCAGCGCCGGTGGGGTCCCCGGCTCCGGCACGTCGTCGAGAGCCATGTTCAGCCCGAAATCGGCCCGATAGGTGCCCGTGAAGGGGCTCGCGGGCGGCGCCGGGTGGTGCGGACCGACGACGTTCAGCGTCGCGACGACGCCGGCGGCGACCAGCGCCACGACCCCGGCCACGGCCGCGGCGAGGACACCGGGGCGACGGCCCACCCTCCTCCAGGCGGAGGGTTTCTTCCACTGCGGCGCAAGCAAAGTCGGGCCCGACGAGGGATCCGCGCCGGCCGTGTCGAGGTGCCGCCCCAATTCCTGGGCGAACTCCCCGCAGCTGTTGAACCGGCCGGCGGGATCCTTGGCCAGCGCGGTGGCGAATACCGGATCCAGGCCGGTCAGCTCGGGCCGGTGGGCGCCGATCGACGGCGGTGGGGCGCTGACGTGTTGACCGATGACCACCGCGATGTTGGGGCCGCCGAACGGGGGCGCACCGGCCAGCAGGTGAAATGCGGTGCACGCCAGGGCGTATTGATCGGCGCGGCCGTCGACCGACCCCGCCATCAACTGCTCGGGCGCCGCGTAGGCCACCGTGCCGACCGCCATCTTGGTCGAGGTCAGCCCCGCCGCGTCGTCGACGCGGCGGGCGATGCCGAAGTCGGCCAAGAAGATTCGCCGCGGCTGTCCGTCCGACTCGGTCACCAGGATGTTGGCCGGCTTGACGTCGCGGTGCAGCAGACCTCGGTGATGCGCGTAATCGAGCGCCGAGGCGACCGCGTCGACGATCGCCATTGCGTCCTCGACGGGCATGCCGCCTGCGAATTGCTCCCGCAGCAGCCGGGCCACGTCGGCGCCGGCCACGTATTCCATCGAGATCCAGAACTGGCCCTCGTATTCGCCGCGGTCGTGGATCGCCACGATGTGCGGATGGGACAGCCCGGCGGCCAGCTCCGCCTCCCGCTCGAATCGCTCCCGGTATTGCGGGTCGGCGGTGACTTCGGTGGGCAGCACCTTCAGCGCGTCCTGGCGCGGCAGCCGGGGGTGCGAGGCCAGATACACCTGCCCCATCCCGCCCGAGCCCAACAGCCGCAGGATGGTGTATCCCGCGAACACCTGACCGATCTCGAGCGCCATGGCCGAATCGTAGATGCCCCGGTCGCGGATCAGCGGCTGTTGAGCAGCAGCATGAGCCCGTAGTCCATGTGGATCTGCTGGTGGCAGTGCAGCAACGACAAGCCGGGCTGATCGGTCACGAAGTCGATCTCCATGCTCTGGTACCCGCCCAGCATCGCGACGTCCTTGCGCACGCCCGCGGTCGGTGTCCCGGCGATGCGGGTGATTTCGAAGGTGTGGCGGTGCAGGTGCATCGGGTGCAGGTCGTCGGTCGCGTTGCGGAAGCGAAGCCGGTAGCGCTTGTCGCGCTGCAGATCCAGCACGGGCTGATTGGTGTCCATCGAAAAAGCGGCGCCGTTGAACATCCAGACGTTGAAGCCGTTGTCGGCGGCGTTGCGCTTTTCGATCAGCATTTCGATGGTGCGTTCCGGCGGGGGCACCGGCGCGGGGTTGGGCGTCGCGAACAGCCGGTAGTCCCACGTGAACGGCGGGGGCGTCGCCCACTGCGGCTCACCGCCGCGCCCGGCGTATTCCACCACCACGCCCATTCCGTGGCCGCGGTCGTCGTCGGAGAGGTCCCCGAGCACCCACACGCCGGGATTCACCATGTTGACGAACGCCGAAATGCGTTCGGCCGCACCGAGCCACAGCACCGGCACCGGCGCCGGAGTGGGCACCGGGTTACCGTCCAGCGCAACGACGTTGAAGGTGTGCCCGGGCAAGGCCAGGCTGCGGCTTTCGGTGGCGCTGCCGTTGAGGACGTGCAACAGCACCCGCTGCCCGGCCCGCACGCGGATCGGATCGCCATGGCCGAGCATGCGCCCGTTGATCGCGAACGCCCCGTAGCTCACCTCGTAGCCATGCGGGTCGCCCCGGTCGAGCGACGCCTTCATCGCCGACTCGCCCTTCTCCTTGAGATCGGCGTCCGGTTCGCCGGCCAGGAAATCGCTGGCCATGTCGCCCCCGCGGGTGAAGCTGGGCTCGAACTCCTTGAGCGTCAAGAAGATCTCTTGGTCGTAGGCGCCCGGGTTCTGTTTCGGTTCGATGTAGACCGGGCCGACCAGGCCGCTGTACTGGCCGCGGGACAAGTCGGCGCGCGGCACGACGTGGCTGTGATAGAAGCGGAAACCCGCCGGGCCGGGCACGAACGAAATGCGCCGCATGCCGTGCGCCGGGATGTAGGGGGTGCCCTCCTCGGCCGCCCCGTCGACGTCGACGCCGACCTGCTGTCCGTGCCAGTGCAGCTGCTCGGGGGTATCGGTGTCGTTGAAGATGTCCACCCACGTCCGTTGCCCCTCCTTGAACCGCAGCAACGGTCCCGGGAATTGGCCGTTGTAGGTCAGGGTCGACGCGATGTGGCCGGGCGCCAGCTCCACGGTTCCGGTGCCGATCCGCAGCGTGTAATCGGGCTTGCCGTTGGGCGGTCCGGGCGGCGCCGTTCGTGAGCAGGCCGCGCCCGCGGTGACCAACGCCAGCCCACCGAGGAACGCGCGCCGGTCGAACGAGTTCATCAACGCCCCCGGGACTGGGCGAGAACGGGCAACAGAAACTCGATGCGATCGTTCAGTTCGCCTGCCACGCGCCGGAATTCGGGATAACTCGCCCTGCCGGCGGCGGAGGGGTCCGGCAGGCTCCAATGCATCGCGGTGACCACCCCATGGTCGCGGGCGTATTCGCGGACCTTGTCGCACAGCGTGATCACGCAATCGAAGCGCCGCCGGGCGACCGCGGCCAACGGCTGTGGGCGGCCGCCACCCAGGTCGATGCCGTACAGGTCGCGCATGATCCGCACCGCGTTCGGGTGCAGCTGGGCTTTGGGATGGCTGCCCGCGCTCGCGACACGGACGCGGCCGCCGCCCTTCTTCCGCAGTAACGCCTCGGCCATCGGGGACCGCGCGCTGTTGCCGGTACACAGGAACAGCACCGAGGCGGCCGGGTGAGTCGCGGGAGCCGGCGCGAGCGCGGGGTGCAATGCGCTTGCCGCGTGGGCGAATTCGGCTGCGCAGCGCGCCAGGTCCAGGTGGTAGTAGGTGTCGCGGGCGTCGAAATTACTGCGCCGCGCGTCGATGAGCCCCGCCGAGCGCAACAGCCGCAGGTGGTACGACACCAGGTTTTGCGGTTCGTCGACGGCGGCGGCCAACTCGCGCACCCGATGGTCGCCGGCGGCGAGCTCGGCCAGCAGCGCCCACCGCACCGGGTGCGACGCCATCTGCATCAGCGGTGGAACTTCCGCGCGCTTGGTTGCCGCCACCCTTCGGACAATACATCAAATCAGTTTGATAGGTTGGGGCGCGTGACTGAGCTCCGCCGCAGCCTGGGCGTGTTCGACGCCGTGGTGATCGGGCTGGGCTCGATGATCGGCGCCGGTATCTTCGCCGCGCTCGGCCCCGCGGCGCGCGCCGCCGGTTCCGGGCTGCTGCTGGGCCTGGCGGTGGCGGCGGTGGTGGCCTACTGCAACGCCACCTCCTCCGCGCGGCTGGCCGCCCTCTACCCCGCCTCCGGCGGCACGTACCTGTACGGCCGCGAGCGGCTCGGCGATTTCTGGGGCTACCTGGCGGGGTGGGGCTTTGTCGTCGGCAAGACCGCCTCGTGCGCGGCGATGGCCCTGACCGTCGGCTCCTACGCGTGGCCGTCGCAGGCGCACGCGGTGGCCGTCGCCGCGGTGGTCGCGCTGACGGCGGTGAACTACGTCGGGGTGCAGAAGTCGGCGTGGCTGACCCGGATCATCGTCGCGGTGGTCCTCGCGGTGCTGGCCGCGGTGGTCGTCGCCGTCTTCGCCTCCGGCGGCGTCGTCGCCGAGCACCTGCGCCTGGCGGGTGTCACCGTCGGCGGCGTGATCCAGGCCGCGGGCCTGTTGTTTTTCGCCTTCGCCGGCTATGCGCGCATCGCGACGCTGGGCGAGGAGGTGCGCGATCCGGCGCGCACCATCCCGCGGGCCATCCCGCTGGCGCTGGCGATCGCCCTGGCCGTCTACGCGCTGGTGGCCGTCGCGGCGCTCGCCGCGTTGGGGCCGCGACGCCTGGCCGAGGCGTCCGCGCCGCTGTCCGAGGCGGTGCGGGTGGCGGGGATGGCCTGGCTGGCGCCCGTCGTGCAAGTGGGTGCCACGGTCGCGGCGCTGGGCTCGCTGCTGGCACTGATCCTGGGGGTTTCGCGCACCACCCTGGCGATGGCGCGCGACCATCACCTCCCCCACGCGCTCGCCGCCGTGCACCCGAGGTTCGGCGTGCCCCACCGCGCCGAGCTGCTGATCGGCGTCGTCGTGGCGGTGTTGGCGGCGACCGCGGACCTGCGGGGGGCGATTGGTTTTTCCTCGTTCGCGGTGCTCATCTACTACGCGGTCGCCAACGCCTCGGCGTTCACCCTCCGGCCCGACGAGGGCCGGCCGCGTCGGGCGATCCCGGTGGTCGGGCTGGTCGGGTGCCTGGTGCTGGCGTGCGCGCTGCCGCTGTCCTCGGTGCTGGCCGGCGCCGCGGTGCTGGGCCTCGGTGTCGCGGCGTACGCGATTCCGCGGCGGCCCGAGCGGGAAGACTGAGCGGGTGGCCGAGCCCGGAACAGATGCATTCGAAGAATTGGTGTCGCTGCTGAACTACCCGATGTTCGTCGTCACCACCCAGGCCGACGGCGTGCCGGCCGGCTGTCTGGTCGGCTTCGCCAGCCAGGCCAGCATCCATCCACCGCGGTTCCTGGTCGGTTTGTCGACGAAGAACCACACGTTCCGGGTCGCCGCCCGCGCCAGCCACCTGGCGGTGCACGTGTTCGACCGCGAACACCTCGGTGTCGCGGAGCTGTTCGGCAGCCAGACCGGCGACGAGATCGACAAGTTCGACCGCTGCTCGTGGCATCGCGGCCCGGTGCAGCTGCCCATCCTCGACGACGCGGCCGCCTGGTTCGCCGGCAAGATCCTGGATCGCTTCCCGCTCGGTGACCACGTCGGGCACCTGCTCGAGCCGGTGGACGGCCGCCCGCCGCACGAGCTCGAGCAGTGGGTGTCCTTCGGCGACGTTCGCCACCTGGAACCGGGTCACGAGGCCTGATGTGACTCCCCGGGTGGGCGCGGTCGGCGGCATCGCCGAACTCGCGTCGTTCTACGCCGATCCCCCGGCGGGCGTGCGGGCCAACATGATCTTCAGCGCCGACGGCGCCGCCGCGTTCACTGGCCGTGCCGGTCCGCTGTCCTGTCCCACCGATCAGCAGCTGCTGAGAATCCTGCGGGGCTTCGCGGACGTGGTGTTGGTCGGCGCGGGCACGGCGCGCGCCGAGAACTACGGGCCCGTGCGGCTTCCCGACGCACGACGGGACGCGCCGCCGCCGATCGCCGTGATCACCCGCACGGGCGAGCTGCCGGCCAGGTTGTTCAGCGAGCCCGCGCAGCCGCCGATCGTGGTGACCTGCGCGCGCTCGGCCGCGCGGCAGGACCCTCGCCGCCAGACGCTGGTGGCCGGGGAGGATTCGGTCGACGTGACGCGCGCCGTCGCCCTGCTGCGCGCCCAGGGCATGGAGCGCATCCTGTGCGAGGGCGGGCCGACCCTGCTGGATGAGCTGGTGGACGCCGATGCCGTCGCCGAAATCTGCGTGACGGTGGCGCCCAAGCTGGCCGGCAGCCAGCCCGTCGGCGGCCGGCGGCCGTCACGGCTGTCGGTGCCCGTCGGGATGCGCCTCGAGCACGCCCTGGCTTATGACGATTACGTGTTCCTGAAGTATCGCCGCTGAGCGGCGGTCAGGCTCGGGGATAGCCTCGGCGGACCGTGCGATCGAGAATGCCCAGGGTTGCCCGCAGCGCGCCCTCGGAGAGCACCGGGAAGATCCCGGCGTCGCGCCACTTCGGGTCGATGTTCGACCAGTCGTAGAAGGACGTGACCACGGTGGACGCGCCGTCGTCGGCCGGTTCGAGCAGATATCCGTAGACGTGGCCGATCTGCGGGCGGATCTGGCCGAGGATCGTCCACGAAATTAGCCGATCCTGCTCGAATTCCTTGATGCTGACGGTGACGTCGTATTTGCCCAGTTGCGGGTAGTCGTTGAGGGCCTCGCGGTCCATGTGGACCACGAAGCTGTCGCCGACGCCGGTTACCGGTCCGCCCTCGGCGCCTTGGAGCATGCCCGACGAATCGATGGAGACGTGGCCCTGCGGGTCACACAGCACCGCGAAGACATCGGCGGCCGGGGCCGGGATGGTGCGACGGGTCTCGATGCGTTCTTCGGTCATGGGTCCTCGCAGCCATCGCAGAAAACCTGATTTGCCTCGCCGGTCACTCTACGTCGCCGCGGCCGGTCGATGTCAGTGGCTTCTCGGTTGCTGGATGCTCGCTCGGCATGCACCGACGCACGGGGGTTCCTATGATGAGAGCTTGGGGAAAATTTCATCGAATTGCCTGCGCGACACAATCTTCAGTCCACCGTCGTCCGACATCCGCTCGCGGGCGCACAGAGGAGGATCACCGGCGACGTGAGCGATTCAAACGGCGAGGACGAGTACCGCAATCTGGCGGTGAACCGGCTGCGGCCCAGCGAGCTTCAGTGGGCATTGAACAACGATTCCGTGCACGGGATCGCCTACGCGTTCCGCAACCCCGTCGCCGTCGCCGAGTCCATCGACGACCCGCAGGACGAACGCAAGACCTACCTGATCCGGGTCAGGCGTGACGATTTGGCCTTGGCGCTGGGCAAGATCAACGACTGGATCGTCAGGAATCCCGGCCCGGCGGGGATGCAGGCCTACGGCTTCGTCCGCGCGCTGTCGCGGGAGGGGCTAAGCGAAAAGACCGGCGACGAGGAATGCCGGTAACCCTCGCCGACCCCGGATTTCGTAGCCAGCCGACCGGGAATTAGCTGGCTTTCTGGCAATTCGGCGTGCCCCGCGGTTGCCCAAACCATTAGCCTTATGCCTGGCACGCCGCGCTTCGGTGTGGGTTTGCGGCGCGTGGCGGCGGGTGAGGAGTCGGCGATGGGTGACACGACCGCGGATTCGCGGGAGGGCTCGCAGTTCGGGCCGTATCGGTTGCGGCGGCTGGTCGGCCGCGGCGGCATGGGCGACGTCTACGAGGCCGAGGACACGGTGCGCGAACGCATCGTGGCCCTGAAGCTGATGTCGCAGACGCTGTCCAGCGATCCGGTGTTCCGCTCGCGCATGCAGCGCGAGGCCCGCACCGCGGGGCGGCTGCAGGAACCGCACGTCGTGCCGATCCACGACTTCGGCGAGATCGACGGGCAGCTCTATGTGGACATGCGCCTGATCGACGGCAACAACCTGGCCGCCACGCTGAGCCGTTTCGGGCCGCTGTCCCCGCCGCGGGCGGTGGCGATCGTGCGGCAGATCGGCTCGGCGCTCGACGCCGCGCACGCCGCCGGGGTGATGCATCGCGACGTGAAACCGGAGAACATCCTCGTCAGCGCAGATGATTTCGCGTACCTCGTCGATTTCGGGATCGCCAGCGCCACGTCCGACGAGAAACTGACGACGTTCGGCACCACCGTGGGCACGGTCAAATACATGGCCCCGGAGCGGTTCAGCGATGGCGAAGTGACCTATCGGGCCGACATCTACGCGCTGGCCTGCGTCCTGTACGAGTGCCTGACCGGATCCCCGCCGTACACGGGCGACACGATAGGGGTGATGGGGGCGCACCTCAACCAGGCGATCCCGCGCCCCAGCGCCGCGCGCCCGAGCATCCCGGTGGCCTTCGACGGCGTGATCGCCCGCGGCATGGCCAAGGATCCCGCCGCGCGCTACGCCACGTGCGGTGACCTGTCCGCGGCCGCGTATGCCGCGCTGGCCACGCCCGATCAGAACCGGGCCACCGACATTTTGGAGCGCAGCCAGGTGGCGAAGCTGCCGGCCGCGTTCGCCGGCCAGCAGCCCAGCGGTTTTGCCGCCATGCCCCCGCCCGCGATGGCGAACCAGGCACCGCCCCAGGCTCCCCGGTGGCCCACCGGATCGGCTCCCGGGTCGCCGGTGCCGCAGCCGACGGGGTGGCCCGGGACTCCCACGTGGGGCACCGGCGACATGGGCAGCGTCGGCGCGCCGCTGTGGGGGCAGCCGCCGCAGAGCAATCGCAAGCCCTGGCTGTGGATCGGCGCCGTCGTGGCGGTCGTGGTGGCCGTCGTGGTCGGCCTGGTGATCGTCGCCGCCCATCCGTGGGAGTCGTCGTCCCCGTCGGCCCGGTCCTCGACGCCGACGTCGGCCCCACCTCCGCCGGACGCGGTGGAGCTCAAGGTCCTCGATGACGGTGTCTCCGTCGGCAGCGCGGTGGCACCGACGACGATCGACATTTTCAACGAGCCGATCTGCCCGCCGTGCGGCAGCTTCATCCGGTCGAACGCCGGTGACATCGACAGCGCGGTGAACAACAAGAAGCTGGCGGTACGCTACCACCTGCTCAACTTCCTCGACGACAAGTCGCACAGCAAGAACTACTCGTCTCGCGCGGTGGCCGCGACGTATTGTGTTGCAGCGCAAAATGATCCGAAGCTGTACATGAACTTCTACTCTGGCCTTTTCGCCAGCAATTTTCAGCCCGCGGAGGACGCCCCCGAGGACCGCACCGACGGCGAACTAGCCCAGCTGGCCAAGACCGTCGGCGTCGACGCCAGCGTGATCGACTGCATCAAGGGCGGCGACGACATCGGCACCGGCAAGGCCAAGGCCGCGGCCGGGGACGCGACGCTGACCGGACTCAACGCCACCGGCACACCGTTCGTGTGGGACGGCACCAAGTCGGTGAACTATCAGGACCCGACCTGGCTCACCAAGCTGCTCGGCTAGTCACCGTTAGGGGTGCGGCGTGAAAGGCGCCGGAGCGGGCGTTTGTGAGGGACCCATCATGCCGCCCGGACCCATCATGCCGCCGGGGCCCATCATTCCGCCCATTCCGCCGGAGCCCATCATCGGGCAGCTGCCCTCACGGCCGCCGTAATAGCCCCGGTGCCAACCAGAATGGACGCCCGAGGACCAGCCCAAGAACAATCCCCAGAAGAAGATCGATCCGACGATGAACACCACACCGGCGACGATGACGACCCATGCCGCGGCTTGGCCCAGCCGGCTGGGCCCACCGAATCGGTTGTCGTAGCGGGGTTGCTCACTCACGGTGGTCGGTTCGACCGTTGATTCAGGTGTGTCAGTCATGCCTCGAAGGATCGCACACCTATACCCCGCGGGGGTAGGGACTATCGACCCCAGTTGGTGGGCGGGCGCCGCTAATCGCCGGTGCGCGCGAACTTTGCGTCGACGTCGGTGCTGCCGCAGTTGGTTCCCCCGGAATTCGTCACGTCCTCGTGACCGTGTCCGGTGATCAACGCGATCGGGTCCGGTGCGGGTTGGGGCAACGGGAAATGCACGACGATCCGGACGTGCGCCGTGCCGCCCTTGGAGCAGCGGCCGTCGAACTCGCGGTCGTAGATCCACTCCCCGCCGCCGAATACCAACGCCATGGCCGAAGCCGGGGGCGCGTGGAAAAAGCTCATGCACCGGTCGCCGCCGCGAAGGCAGTCCGTGCGGACAACGTAGTCCTGCTGCCCTTTGAAACCGGTTGGTGTGACATCCGATTCGTGGTAGTGGCCGCGCAGCGCCTCGGCCGGCGACACCACCCGCGGCGGCAGCGCATTCGGGTCGGCCACGCTGCCGAGGTCGACGTCTCCGGTGCGGGTGAACGTCACGCCCCGTTTGTTGGCGCAGCCCTTGCCCATGATCTCGGTGGCCTCCCCCGCGAGTGTGCCGTCGGGACGCGGCTGCAGCGTGAAGGTTTCCCAGACCTCGCCTTCGGCGTTGGCGCACGTGCTCGAGCCGGCGGTCACCGCCTGCCAGGTTCCGCCGACCTGGTCGAACACGATCGTCGGCACCTGCATGGTTTCGCCGGTGAGGCGCGTCGCGGTCGCCACGCAACCGGTCGGGCGGCACGCCGAGCTGACGGCCCAGGTTTCGGTCGACGGCGCGGCGCCCGGGGGCGGCATGCCTTCGATGCTGGTGATCCGGGCGAAGTCGGCCCGGTAGACGCCGGTGAAGGGGCCCGTGTTGGGCGGCGGAGGCTTGGGCCCCGGGCTGGCCGTGGGCGCCGCGGTGTTCGCCGGCTTGCTGGACTGGGTGAGCTTCTCGGAGGCGAAGACACCACCGGCGATCAGCAGCGCGACGCCCGCCAGGGCGGGGATCAGTACCGCGGGGCGCCGGCTCAACCGTTTCCAGCCGGCCGGTTTCGGCTGCAGCGGGACGGTGGGCGCGGCGACGCCGAAGGAAGGCTGGGTGATTTCATTGTCCGGGCGGGCCGGAATCTCACCGGCGTACGCGAAGCTCGGGGTCGGCAGGCGGGCGAGGTGGGCCGCGAACTCCCCGCAGCTGGCGAACCGGCCGTACGGGTCTTTGGCCATCGCGGTGGCGAACACCGGATCGAGCTGGGCCAACTCCGGTCGCTGCGCACCGATCGACGGCGGCGGGGCGTTGACGTGCTGGCTGATCACCACGGCGGGATTGGTGTCGACATACGGTTGGGCGCCGGTCAGCAGGTGAAATGCGGTGCAGGCCAAGGCGTATTGGTCGGCCCGTCCGTCGATCGACTCGCCCTTGAGCTGTTCGGGCGCCGCATAGGCGGCGGTGCCGACCGTCATGTTGGTCGCGGTCAGCCCGGTCGCGTCGTCGATGCGGCGGGCGATGCCGAAGTCGGCCAGGAACACCCGCCGCGCCTGCCCGTCGGGCTCGGCCAGCAGGATGTTGGCCGGCTTGACGTCGCGGTGCAGTAGGCCCCGATGGTGCGCGTAATCCAGCGCTTCGGCGACGGCGGTGATGATCGGCGCGACCTCGTCGAGCGGCATTCCGCCGGGACGGTTTTGGCGCAGCAGCCGGCCCGCGTCGGTGCCTTGCACGTAGGCCATCGAGATCCAGAAGTGGCCGTCCTCTTCCCCGCGGTCGTGGACCCTCACGATGTGCGGATGGGACAACCCCGCCGCCAGGTCGGCCTCGCGCACGAATCGGGCCCGGAACTCCGCGTCGGCGGTCAAGTCGGGCGGCAGTACCTTGAGCGCGTCCTCGCGCGGCAGGCGCGGGTGCGCCGCCAGATACACCTGGCCCATGCCGCCCGAACCCAGCAGGCGCAGGATCGTGTATCCGGCGAATACCTGGCCAGCTTCCAGCGACATGGCCGAATCGTAAGTCTTGTCTTCGCGGCTTTGCGGCACTTTTGCGTCCCTTTCCGGTCTGTTACGGGGCGAGGCCCGTCAGCGGAAAGGTTGCGGCACAGCACTTGGCAGAAGTTGGCGAGTTTCTTGCGAAATTCTTGCGCGCGCGCCGCACGCGGATCGTCGGGCGTGGGGGCCGCGGATCACCGCCGCTGGCGCGGCCGGCCCCCACACCCGACGATGTCTCTCACAGGATGTAAAGCATCTCCTGGTAGGTGGGAAGTGGCCACAGGTCGTCGGCGACAACGCTTTCCAGCGTGTCGGCGGCCGCGCGCACCGCCGCCATCGCGGGCAGCAGCTCTTTCTGGGCGTGCGTGGCCTCGGCCAGCGCCGTCTCCGCCGAGTGGTCGGACAGCGCCGACTTCAGCGCCGCAAGGCCCTCTTGCAGCTCGGCGATCGGGGTCGAAACCGCTTCCAGCGCAACCGTACTCGCTTCGACGCCGGCCTTCTTCAGCGTCGCGACGTTCTGGGCCAGCTCGGTCTGGTACCGGATGGCGGCCGGCAGGATCACGGTCGTACCGATTTCCAGCGCCAGTTTCGCCTCGACCGCGATGGTCAGGGCGTACTGCTCCAGCCGGACCTCATAGCGGCTGTGCAGCTCACGCTCGTTGAACACCCCGTACTTCTCGAAGAGTTCAACCGACTCCGGCTTGATCAGCTCCGGAATGGCGTCCAGCGACGTCTTGAGATTAGGCAGACCGCGCTGGGCCGCCTCGATCTGCCATTTCTCCGAATACCCGTCGCCGTTGTACACGACCGCACCGTGCTCGGTGATGATATCGGTGAGCAGCCGCTGAACGGCATGGTCGAAGTCCTCGCCGTCGGCGACGGCCTTCTCCAGCACCGTCGCCATGTAGTCGAGCGAGTCCGCCATGATCGTGTTGAGGATGATCAGCGGCACGGCGACCGTCTGCCCGGAGCCCGGCGCACGGAACTCAAACCGGTTGCCGGTGAACGCGAACGGACTGGTCCGGTTGCGGTCGCCCGGGTCGGTCGGCAGCGGCGGGAGCGTGTCGACACCAATGATCATGGTGCCCTTGCCCTTTGACGACGTCGCCGCGCCCTTGGCGATCTGCTCGAACACGTCGGCAAGCTGTTCGCCGAGGAAGATCGAGATGATCGCGGGCGGCGCCTCGTTGGCGCCGAGACGGTGGTCATTGGTGGCCGACGCCACCGACACCCGCAGCAGCCCGGAGAACTTGTGCACGGCACGGATCACCGCGGCGCAGAACACCAGGAACTGTGCGTTCTCGTGCGGGGTGTCGCCCGGGACCAGCAGCGAGCCCAGCTCGGAGTTGCCCATCGAGAAGTTGACGTGCTTGCCCGACCCGTTGACGCCGGCGAACGGCTTCTCGTGGAACAGGCACTCCATGCCGTGCTTCTTGGCGATCGTCTTGAAGATCGTCATCAGCAGCTGCTGGTGGTCGGAGGCGATGTTGGCCCGCTCGAACATCGGCGCGATCTCGAACTGGCCGGGGGCCACCTCATTGTGCCGGGTCTTGGCCGGGATGCCGAGCTTGAACAGCTCCCGCTCGGTGTCCATCATGAAGCCCAACACCCGCTCGGGCACCGCGCCGAAGTAGTGGTCGTCGAACTCCTGGCCCTTGGGTGGCTTGGCACCGAACAGGGTGCGCCCGGCGTTGACCAGGTCCGGGCGCGCCAGGAAGAAGTGGCGGTCGACCAGGAAGTACTCCTGCTCCGGTCCGCAGAAGGAGACGACGTGGTTGAGGTCCTTGTGGCCGAACAGCTTCAGGACACGCTCGGCGTGTTTGCCCATCGCCTGCTGACTGCGCAGCAGCGGCGTCTTGTAGTCCAAGGCCTCGCCGGTCATCGAGACGAACACCGTCGGGATGCACAGCGTGTTGCCGTTCGGGTTCTCCAGGATGTAGGCCGGGCTGGTGACGTCCCAGCCCGTGTAGCCGCGCGCCTCGAACGTGCTGCGCAGGCCGCCCGACGGGAAGCTCGACGCGTCCGGCTCACCCTGGATGAGGGTCTTGCCGGCGAACTCGGCCAGCGTCTGGCCGTCGGAGATGGGCTCCAGGAAGCTGTCATGCTTCTCGGCGGTGAGCCCGGTCATCGGGTAGAAGACGTGCGCGTAGTGGGTGGCACCCTTTTCCAGCGCCCAGTCCTTCATCGCCACGGCGACCGTGTCCGCCACCGCGGGGTCGAGCTTGGTGCCCTTCTCGATGGTCGCGACGATGGACTTGTACACCGACTTGGGTAGACGAGCCTGCATCTCGGCCTTGGTGAAGACGTTCGAGCCGAAGACCTCGCCGGGCTCTTCGCCAGCCACGAAGCTGACCGCCGGGGGGACATACGCCTCGACGTTGTTGATCGCCTGAAGGCGAACCGCATTTCCACTCAATTGAGTTCCTATCGCTGAGGGGGGCCCACTATTTCCTCGTGCCGGACAGTGGACCGCCCCACAGTAGGAACGTTCGATGCCAAACTTGTTACGCCGATGTCAACGGCGGCTCCGCAATGGTTTCGATCGTGAGACGCGGGCCACGGCGCCACCCAACACACCCAAATGCGAGAAGGCATTATGACCAGGCCGCACAAGCGGTCGCCGGATCTCCTGGTGATCTCACCCGTGAAAAAGTGGACCTGCACCTCATGCGCGGGCACCGGCGGCTTGTTGAAAATCGAAGACGGCGCCCCGCTGTGCCTGGACTGCGCCGACCTCGGGCACCTCGTCTTCCTGCCGTCGGGCGATGCGGCGCTGACCAGGCGCGCGAAGAAAGGAAGCGGCCTTTCTGCAGTGGTCGTGCGGTGGAGCCGTGCACGCAATCGCTATGAGCGCCAGGGAATCCTGGCTGAAGCCGACGCAATTGAACGTGCCGAACAGGAGTGCCTATCGGATGCCGAGGCCCGCTCGCGTCGCCGAGAGCGGGACCAGGCACGGCGCGCATCGGAGGATCTAGAGTTTCAGGCCGAGTTCGCCACCGCGATCCGCGAGCTGTTCCCGGGTTGTCGCCCCGCCCGGGCCGACGACATCGCGCGGCACGCAGCGATGCGCGGTAGCGGTCGAGTCGGTCGAAGCGCCGCCGCGCGAGCACTCGACCCCGACGCCGTCTACCTCGCCGTCGCGGCATCCGTCCGACACCTCGACACAAACTACGACCAACTGCTGATGTCCGGCGTCGACCGCGCGACAGCCCGAGATCGGGTGCGCCAACGCGTCGACGACGTCTTGAACACTTGGCGCCGAGTGCGCTAGTGAACTCAGGGCTTTCAGTGTGCGTCCAGGGCGGCCGTCCGGCGATTTTCCCGCCCACGATTCACACGCAAAGCCCACGATTCACACCCAACGTCTGGAGACCGCGGCTATGGCTGGCGGGGCGCTTCTTCCTCGCGCTCGGCGTCGGCCACCGTCAAGGGCAACGCCAACTCCTCGAGCGGGCGCCGTTCGGCCGCGACGCCGAGCCACAGCTCGATCAGGCCCGCGATCGCCATCACCGCGGCGCCGATGAGGAACGACCAGACCACCTGGCCGCGCTCTCCGGAGTTGATCAGCTGACCGAACAGCAACGGGCCGCTGATGCCGCCAATCGCCGTCCCTACCGCGTAGAAGAACGCGATCGCCAGCGCCCGGGTCTCCATCGGGAAGATCTCGCTCACCGTCAGGTACGCCGCGCTGGCGCCCGCCGACGCCAGGAAGAACGCCACCGCCAGGACGGCGATGAACGTCCAGGCGCCGCCGGTCTGCGTGACGAACACGACCGCGAGGACGACGGCCACCACGGCGGACCCGAGGTAGGTCGCCGTGATCATCGGTTTGCGGCCGACGGTATCGAACAGGTGCCCCAGCGCCAGGGGTCCGACGAAATTGCTTAGCGCCCACAGGATGAAGAACACCGGCACCTTGCCGGACGGCACCCCGTAGAACCCGCTCAGCAGCGTGCCCAGGTTGAACGTGACGCCGTTGTAGAGGAACGCCTGCCCGGTGAACAGCGCCAGCCCGAGCACCGCGCGGCGCGGGTACAGCGTGAACGCCACCCTCGCGATCTCCCGAAACGGAATCGTCTCGCGCTGACGGATTTTGAGGGGCCGGCCCGCCGGTTCGGGCAGCGGTTCGTCGCTCCCGCGGCGCACCTCTTCTTCGATTTCGCCGACCACCCGCTCCGCCTCGTCCGCGCGCCCGTGGATGAACAACCACCGCGGGCTCTCCGGAACGTTGCGCCGCACCAGCAAGACGAAGATGCCGAAGATGGCGCCGACGCCGAACGCGAGCCGCCAGCCGATGTTCGGCGCGAAGTTCGATGTGTCCAGCAGCACCAGCGCCCCGGCCGCGCCGGCGGCCGAGCCCAGCCAGTAGGTCCCGTTGATCACCAGGTCCACGCGACCGCGCACCCGAGCGGGGATCAATTCGTCGATAGCCGAATTGATCGCGGCGTATTCACCGCCGATGCCCGATCCGGTGAAAAAGCGGGCGATGAAGAAATACCAAGGCGCAAAGGCGAATGCGGTCGCGACGGTGGCGGTCAAATACACCACGAGTGTGAGGATGAACAGGTTGCGCCGGCCGAATCGGTCGGTCAGGTGACCGAAGACCAGCGCGCCCAGGCATGCCCCGGCGATGTAGAAAGCCGCCGCCACACCGATCTGCGCGGGGGTCAGGCCGATGCCGCTGCCCTTCTCGGTGAGGCGGGACGACACGTTGCCGACCATGGTGACCTCGAGCCCGTCGAGGATCCAGACGCCGCCGAGTCCGATGACGACGCGCCAGTGAAACCGCGACCAGGGCAGCCGGTCCAGCCGCGCCGGAATGTGGGTGGTGATGGTTCCGGTTTGCACGCCCGCGCTCATGTGACTCCTATCTGCGTGAGCAGAGCATTACCCAAACAAGGCGCATCGCAAGCTCAGTCGCGGTCGAGGCGTGACTCCTCGGGGGTCCAGGCCGGTGGCTGCCCCGGCTGACCGGGGAACAGGTAGTCGATGAACGCCGCGGCCGTGGGTTGGGGTTCGTGGTTGGCGAGCCCCGGTCGTTCGTTGGCTTCGATGAACGCATAGTCGGCCCCGGTGACGTCGGGCACCAGCAGGTCGATGCCCGTCACCGGGATCCCGATCGCCTCGGCCGCCGCCACCGCGACGCGACACAGTTCCGGGTTCACCTGGGCGGTGACGTCGTGGATCGTCCCACCCTGGTGGAGGTTGGCGGTGCGGCGCACCCGCAGCCGATTCCCCTGCGGCAGCACGTCGTCCAGGGTCCAGCCGGCCTCGGCCACGGTCGCCTCGGTGATGTCGTCGATCGGGATCTTCGACTCGCCGCCGGTGGCCGCGGAACGCCGGCGGCTCTCGGCCGCGATCAGGTCTCGCACGGTGCGGTCGCCGGTGCCGATGATCTCCGGGGGCTTGCGCAGCGCGGCGGCGACGACCCGGCCGTTGATCACCACCAGGCGGAGGTCGTCGCCGTCGACGCGCTCCTCGATGAGCACCTCGGGGTAATGCGCCCGCGCCCGCGCCAACGCCGAGGCGAGCTCGTCGGGCCCCTTCTCGGCCACGACCCCAACGGTGATGCCCTTGCCCTGCTCGCCGCGAGTGGGTTTCACGACGACCTCGCCGACCTCCTGCAGGAAGGCGAAGTCGCCGTCGTCGAAGGTGGCCAGGCGCGCGCGGGGCACGGTGATGCCCGCCTCGGAGACCAGGCGGCGCGTCAACCGCTTGTCGTCGCAACGGCACATCGCTACCGCCGAGGTGAACTCGGACAGCGATTCGCGGGTGATCACGCTGCGACCGCCGTGCGTGAGCCGCATCTCGCCGGTCTCGGCGTCCAGGACCTCGACCCATATTCCGCGGCGCATCGCCTCGTCGGCGATGATCCGGGCGTAGGGGTTGAGGTCCTCGACCGTCTCCGGGGGCGGCGTGAACAGCGGCTCGTTGATCGCGTTCTTCCGCTTTATCGCCAGCACGGGAACCCGGACGAAGCCGAGTTTCTCGTAAAGGCCGATGGCCGCGGCGTTGTCGTGCGCGACCGACAGGTCCATATAGGCCCGGCCCGCACGCCGGAAGTGGTCGGCCACCGCCCGGGTCAGCGCTTCACCCACTCCGGGAAGCGCCGCGGCGGGATCGACGGCCAGTGTCCACAGGCTGGACCCCTCCTCGGGATCGGAGAACAGCAACTCGTGGTCGACGCCGGTCACGGTCCCCACCACGGCGCCGTCGTCGTCGCGCACGGCGAGCAGGTAGGTCACCGCGTCGGCGTGCAGGTGGTTGTCCCAGATCGTTTCGACCGGCGCGGGCACCATGCCGCAGCGGACGAACACCCGGTTCATCGCGTCGGCGTCGTCTGGGCCGTTCAGGGTGCGCACCGTCATGCCGACGGGCGACGGCGCCAGGCGTTCCTCGTCCGGGTGCCCGGTGAAGCGCAGTCGATAGGTGTGGCTGGGGTCGATGAAGAGCTCGGTCGGTGCCCCGGCGACCACCACGTGGGATTCGCGCGCGTAGATGCAGATGTCGCGCCGCCCGGCGACCTCCCGGCGCAGCGTCTCGGCCAAGGTTTCCGGGTCGGCAAAGGTTTGACCGAAAATCAGTCGGCCCCAGCCCATTTCGAGCTCGACGTCCTTGGCCATCGCGTCCACCAGCTCGGGCGGGGACGCGTCGTGCAGGCCCATGGTGATGGCCTCGGTGTGATCCTCGGTGTGATCGTGCGTGTGTTCGTGGGAGGGGTCGACGGCGGTCATGCGGCCGGGCCCGTCACGCCGTGCCGCTGCAACCACAGCTCGAGAAGGGCGATCTGCCAAAGCTCATTGCCGCGCAACGGGGTGAGCTTGCCGTTGGGGTCGGCCAGCAGGGCGTCGACCGCTTCCGAGTTGAACAGCCCGCGCTCCTTGGCGACCGGCGCATACAGGGCGTCGCGAACCATGTCGAGGTAGGGCCCTTCGAGGTGGGTCAACGCGGGAACCGGGAAGTAGCCCTTGGGCCGGTCGATGACCTCCGACGGAATCACCCGTCGCGCAGCCTGTTTGAGGACACCCTTGCCGTCGTGGGCGATCTTCAGCTCCGGGGGGCAGGTCGCCGCCAGCTCGACCAGCTCGTGGTCGAGGAACGGAACCCGGCCCTCCAATCCCCAGGCCATCGTCATGTTGTCCACCCGTTTGACCGGGTCGTCCACCAGCATCACGGTCGTATCCAGCCGCAGGGCGCGGTCGATGCCGGTTTCGGCGCCCGCTCGCGCGAAGTGCTCGGACACGAAGCGCTGGCTGGGATCCCCCGGCGCGAGATTGCCCGCGCCCAGCAGACCCGCCAGCTCGGTCGAATCGCGATCGAAGAAGGCGCCACGGTACTCGGCGACCGCCCCCTCCAGCGTCGCCGCCGCCGGGGAACCCATCGGCGGGTACCAGTGGTAGCCGGCGAACACCTCGTCGGCGCCCTGACCCGACTGCACGACCTTCACGTGCCGCGCGACCTCCTGGCTCAGCAGGTAGAAGGCGACGCAGTCGTGGCTGACCATCGGCTCGCTCATCGCGCCGATCGCCCCGTCGAGCGCGGGCAGCATCCGGTCGGTCCCGATGCGGATCTGGTGGTGGTCGGTTTCGAAGCGTCGGGCGATGATGTCCGACCACCGGAACTCGTCGCCCTCGACGCCGCCGGCCGGCTCGAAGCCGATCGAGAACGTGGACAGCCCGTGCTGGCCCGCCTCGGCGAGCAGACCCACAATCAGGCTGGAGTCGACACCGCCGGACAGCAGGCAACCGACGGGGACGTCGGCGACCAGCCGGCGCTCGACCGCGACCCGCAGCGTGGACAACACCGCGTCCTCCCAGTCGCGTTCCGACCAATCGGAGCGATCGGCGCGCCTGCTGAAGTCGGGCGTCCAGTAGGTCGTCGTGCTGCGCCGGCCGTCGGGCTCGATCGCGACCACCGACGCGGGCGGGATTTTGCGCACGCCGCGCAGAATCGTCAGCGGCGGCGGCACCACGGAGTGGAACGTCATGTAGTGGTGCAGCGCAACGGGATCGATGCGGGTGTCCAGGCCGCCGCCGGCCAGCAGCGCGGGAAGCGTCGACGCGAACCGGATCCGGCGACCGTCCTCGGTCAGGTACAGCGGTTTGATGCCGAGCCGGTCGCGGCCGAGCAACACCCGACCGCTGTCGCGTTCGACGATGGCGAAGGCGAACATTCCGTACAGATGGCTGACGAAGTCGTCGCCCCAGCGGTGGTAGGCCTTGAGCAGAACCTCGGTGTCGCTGTGCGAGAAAAACCGGTAGCCGTGCTCCGTCAGCTCGCGCCGCAGCTCCTTGTAGTTGTAGATGCAGCCGTTCCAGGCGACCGCCAGGCCCAGCTCCGAGTCGACCATCGGCTGGGCGCCGGCTTCGGTCAAATCGATGATCTTGAGGCGACGATGACCGAGGGCCACCCGGCCCTGGGACCAGGCCCCCGCCGCGTCCGGCCCCCTGGGCGCCAGGACGGCAGCCATTGCTGACACCGCCGCTACGTCGGGAACCCGGCCGTCGAGTCGAACCTCACCGGTCAGTCCACACACTCCCCTGACCCTACCGCGAGCCCATCCCAGACGCCCAGTGCGGGCCACGGTCGCAGGTAGCCGACACGAATCCCGCTGATTCGATTTCATTTCCTGGATCGGCCAGGACGGCTTATCGTTTCCTGGACCACAGTTTGCTGGGAGGCTGATGTGGACGGGCCACGCTGATGCTGGTCGACTACTACCTGCGGATCCTGCACTGGGACCGCCGGTTACCCCTCAACTTCGACGTGGGTCCGCTGCACGTGCACCTGTACGCGCGGTCGGTGTTCTTCCTGTGGGTCACCGTGGTGATCCTGGTGGTCGCCGGTGTCGTGGTGCTCGCGTCGCGCCGGCGTGAGCTGATCCGGCGGTGGACGACGTGGGTGATGATCGCGCCGGTGGTCGGCATCCCCATCTGGATAGGCCGGGGCACCACCGCGACGCTGGCGGCCGCGCTGGCCGTGGTCGCGGTGTTCGAGTACGCGCGCCTGGTGAAACTCGGCAAGGCCGACACGTACCTGCTGCTGGCGCTGGCCGTGCTGTATCCGCTTGCCGCCTGGCTGCATCCGCCGCTGCTGCGACTCGCGCCGATCATCGTGCTGGCGTGCGCACTGCCCTCGGTGTTCAGCGGCGATGTCGACAACGGCGGCCGGCGAACGACGTTCACCGCGTTCGGTTCGGTGTGGATCTGCTGGTCCCTGGCACACCTGGTGACGTTGTGGTCCGACGCGTACCTGGTGTGCTTCGCGGCCGCGGCCACCGACGTCGCGGCCTGGTGCGGCGGAAAGGGCCTGCGCTTCTTGAGCTGGGCGCGAAAACCGTTGTCCCCGTTGAGCCCCAACAAGACGGTCGGCGGGCTGGTCGGCGCGGTCATCGGGGCATTCCTGGTGCTGACCTTGCTGGGCACGATGACCCTCGGCCTGCTGGTGGCGGTGGCCTTCGGCGGCGTGCTCGGCGACCTCGTGGAATCGATGGTGAAGCGGCAGGCCCAGGTCAAGGACGCGGGCACGTGGCTCCCGGGATTCGGCGGTCTGCTCGACCGGATCGACTCGCTATTGCTGGTCCTCCCGCTGGCCTATCTGCTCGGCTGAGCCGGCGTCAGGCGGCGTGCGCCAATTTGCCTTGTGCCGACCCGCTGCGCCCGGCTTCGCCGCGCTTGCGATCGGCACGCTCCAGGCTCTCGACCGGGGCGTCTCCCCGCAGCGCCACGACCTGCTCCCGCAGTTGTGCCGCGGAAGTCTCGGTCGGGTCGACGGGCTCGCCGATGCGGACCTGCATCGGCGCGTGGGAGATGAAGCTCGCGCCCTTGGGCAGGACCTCCGCGGTGCCCAGCACCGCGACCGGGACGATCGGCACGCCGCAGTCGCGCGCCAAGCGGACGGCGCCGGAACGGAATTCGGCGATGGTGCCGTCCGTGGACCGGGTGCCCTCGGGGTAGATGACGACGGTGCGCCCGGCCTTGAGGGCCGGGCGGGCCGCGGCCAGCAGCTGGGCGTAGGTGTCCTTGCCGGACCGCCGCACGGGCAGGATCCCGATCAGCGAGGAGGCCACGAAGCGGCGCACCGGCACGTCGAACCAGTAGTCGGCCGCCGCGGCGAACACCGGCTGGGCGCCCGCGGGCAGCGCGGCCAGCAGCACGGCGGTGTCGGCGTGCGAGGAGTGGTTGGCCACCACCACACAGCCGCCCCGCACCGGCCAGCGACCCGTCACGGTCAGCCCGCCGGAAACGGCGCACACCGCCCGCCACAGCCGGTGCCGCAGCATGCTGCTGATCCGGATCGCGGTCATGATGCCAGCACCGCCAATTCCTGCGTGGCCTGCGCGTCCTGACGCTTGGCCGCCAGCTCGCGGTGGGCGGCCCGCAGCCGCAGCACCGTGGTGATCAGCGAGCCGTTCACCAGCTGCGTCGCAACCACCGGCAGGATGACCGGAAACGCGGTGGCCAGGAAGACGAAGAGGCAGCGCTCCGTCTTGCCAAGCGGGCCACCGTTGCGCCGGGGCGCGCCGGCGGCGGCTCCGGCCAACGAGGCGAAGGTGGGCAGCGTCGCGGCCAGCGCAGCCACCAGCACCATGAGCACCGGCCAGGACAGCCAGTGCAGCCCCGGGCCGCGCTGCCGCGCCGCCCACACCGCGAGCCCCGCGAAGGTCAACAGGTCCGAGGCGCGATCGCCGATCTCGTTGACGACGAATCCCCACGGCCGGCTGACGCCGCGGGCTCGGGCGACCGCGCCGTCGAGGTTGGCGCCGGCCAGCCGCAGCGCCAGGAAGACCGCCGTCAGGGGGTACCAGCCCAGCGCGACGGTCACTCCGGCCACGCCCGCCGCCAGCACCCCGGCGACGGTGAAGACGTCCGGGGAGATGTGCCGCCGCACCGCGAGGTTCACGATCGGCGTCAACCGGCGGGTGTACCACGGCTTCAGCGCGTACAGGCCCTGCCATTTCCGCGGAGCCTTGGCCGGCAGCGGGGTTACGGCGGGGACGACGGCCTTCATCCGGGGAAGCGTGGACGTCTCGGTCACCGCCAGGGCGCGCGATCCCGACGCGTAGCACCCGCGGAGAGCGATGCGGAACTCGCTCACGGGGGTCAGCGTGCTGATGCCGCGCGTGCGCTGGGTCGGCGCGTTGTCGAGGTCGGTGCTCACCGGGGTTTCCTCTCGTCCTCTCGGGTGGGGGTCTGTAGTTGTGTGCAAGTTGACCTGTCCCGCGCCGCTACCGGTCCCAAGATCGGAACCGCAGCGACCCGGTCGGCCGCTCGCATAGCTAAGAGCCACCGCTCCCCCGCGGTCGGACACTTTTCTTTGCGAAGTTTCCTTGCGGGCCGGTCGCCGTGACCGGCAACGCATACGTTGCTGCGCGGCGCTTGCCGCTTCGTCGCGAACTTCTTGCGGAATTCTTGCGGCCGCTCGGCGAGAAGAAAGTCCAGATTTCAGTTACCGTTCAACCAAGTCGTTCTTGACTCGAAGCCGATTCACCCGTCGAGGGAGAGGCCATGGCCCGGACGAATGCGGGTCCCGCGAAGTGGTCGACTGCCTGCGGGGTCGTACTGGCCGCGGCCGCGCTCCTTGGCGCGGCGCCCGCAGCCGCGGAGCCGATCGACGATGCCTTCGTCGCGGCCCTCGCCAGAAACGGGATATCGATGTCCGACCGCGGCACCGCGGTTTCGATGGGCCACTCGGTGTGCGCCGGGTTCGACAAGGGCGAGGCGTCAACCGCGGTGGCGATGGGGATCGTGAAGGACACCCCACTTTCGCCGAAGCAGGCCGGCTACTTCGTCGGGCTTTCGGTGGCCGCCTACTGCCCGCAATACAAGGGCAAGACCGACAATTCGATGACCTGGATGGTGCCGTTCCCGCCGATGATGTGAGGGTTGCCCTTGCCTTACCGGTTATTTTTGTAGCGAAGCACATTCGCCCGCATAAAGAGGAACCATGGCCCATGCGAGGGTCGGTCCTGCGACGTGGCCGACATTCATCGCGGTCCTGCTTTCCGCCGCTGCGCCGCTCTTCGCCGCGCCGGCCTCCGCCGACCCAAACGATGATGCGTTCATCGCAGCCCTTGCGGGCCAGGCGATCCCAATTTCCGACAACAACGTCGCCATCGGGATGGCCCGCAACATGTGCGCCCTACTCGACCAGGGCACAACCCGGCCCCTGCTGGTGATGAAGCTGATGAAGGACGCGAATCTCTCGGCCAGGCAGGCCGGCTTCTTCCTGGGGCTGTCGTCGTCCGCGTACTGCCCGCAATACCGGACGACCGCCGGGTAAAGCGGGCCGACTCGTCACGCCGACCTGAGTCCCGCCTGATCTTCGGTCACCTCGCTGGCGATGGGTGGCACGCGGGTGGCGCGGACGTAGACGGTGTCGCCGTCGCGCAGCGCCAGGGCCTCGGCGTCACCGCGGGTGATCTGGGCGGTGAACGGCCCGCCGGTGGCCTCGGCGGTCAGTTCGACGCGGACCTCGAACCCCAGCGCGACCACCCGATCCACGGTGGCGCGCACCACCCCGATCGACTCCGCCGTGCCGTCCCCGCCGGCCACCGCCATCTCGGGGTTGCGACCCACCCGAATGTCATGCGGGCGGACGAGAGCACCGTTCAGCACGGACACCGCGCCTAGGAAGGACATCACGAAGGTGTTCGCCGGGGAGTCATACACCTCGAGCGGTGACCCGACCTGCTCGATGCGGCCCTTGTTGAGCACCGCGATCCGATCGGCCACGTCCAGCGCCTCCTGCTGATCGTGGGTCACCAACACCGTGGTGACATGCACCTCGTCGTGCAGGCGGCGCAACCACGCCCGCAAGTCCTCACGCACCTTGGCATCCAGCGCGCCGAACGGCTCGTCGAGCAACAACACCTGCGGATCCACCGCCAGCGCGCGGGCCAACGCCATGCGCTGGCGCTGACCCCCGGACAGCTGATTGGGATAGCGGGTCTGAAAACCGCTCAGCCCCACCACCTCCAGTAAATTGTCCACCTTCTCCTTGATCTCGGCCTTGGGCCGCTTGCGGATCTTGAGCCCATAGGCCACGTTGTCACGCACCGTCAGGTGCTTGAACGCCGCATAATGCTGAAACACAAACCCGATCCCGCGCCGCTGCGGCGGCACCCCCGTCACATCCCGGCCATTGATCGTGACCGTGCCCGAGTCGGGGTGATCGAGCCCAGCGATCGCCCGCAACAGCGTCGACTTGCCCGAACCGCTGGGACCCAACAACGCCGTCAACGACCCCTTCGGCACCACGAAGTCCACGTGATCCAACGCCACGAAATCGCCATAGCGCTTGTAGGCGTCACGCACCGTGATCGCGTAGGCGGTCGGGCCGCTCCCGGTTTCGGTCATGGTTGCTGTCTCCTTGTCATGCCTAGGCCCGAGCTCGCGCCCGGCGAATGAGCAGAATGGCCTTGACGATCAGGAACGCGACCGCGACGCCCATCATCAGCGTCGACAGCGCGTAGGCGCCGTATTCGGCCCCACGGTTGTAGCGATCGTTCACCAGCAGCGTCAGCGTCTGCGATTCCCCCGGCAGATTCGACGACACCATGATGACCCCGCCGAACTCGCCCAGGGTGCGCGCGGTGGTCAACAGGATGCCGTAGGTCAAACCCCACCGGATGGACGGCAACGTGATCCGCCAAAACGTCTGCCACCAACCCGAACCCAGCGTCGCCGCCGCCTGCTCCTGCTCGGTCCCCACTTCCTGGAGTACCGGTTGGACCTCGCGCACCACGAACGGCAGGGTGACGAAGATGCTGGCCAAAACGATGCCGGGGGTACTGAAGATCACCGGGATGCCGAGGTCTTTTTCGACGAAACCCAGCGCGCCGGCCGAGCCCCAGAGCACGATCAACGCCACGCCCACGATGATCGGCGAGACCGCGAACGGCAGGTCCACGACCGTCTGCAGCACACCCCGGCCGCGGAACCTGCTGCGCGCCAACAGGAGTGAAACCAGGACACCGAATATGACGTTGAGCGGTACCACGATGGCCACCACCAGCAGCGACAGGTGCAGGGCCGAGATCGCCGCCGGCGTGCTGATCCACGTGTAGAACTGGGCGAGTCCGGGCCGGAAGGTGCGCCACAAGATGATGGCCACCGGGGCGACCAGCACCACACCGAGGTAGGCCAGCACCAGCGAGCGCAGCGCGTGGCGGCCCGAGGTCATGCGGCCTTCTCCTCGCGTTTGGCCCTCCGGCCGCCCACGATGCGCAGGAGCAGCAGCACGGTGAACGAGATCGACAGCAGGACAATGGATATCGCGGCGGCGCCGGTGCGGTCGTCGTTCTCGATCAGGGCGCGGATCCACTGCGACGACACCTCGGTCTTGCCCGGCACCTGACCGCCGATCGTCACCACCGAGCCGAATTCGCCGATGCAACGCGAAAACGCCAGGCCGGCACCGGATAACAAGGCAGGCGTCAGCGACGGCAGCACGACCGAGGTGAAAACCTTCGGACCGGTCGCGCCCAGCGACGCCGCCGCCTCCTCGGCCTCCCGGTCGATTTCCAGCAGCACGGGCTGGATGGCCCGCACCACCATCGGCAGCGTCACGAAGATCAACGCCACCGCCACGCCCGGCGGGGTGTGCTGCAAATGAATGCCGATCGGGCTGTTCTTGCCGTAGAGGGCGAGCATGACCAGGCTGGTGACGATGGTCGGCAACGCGAACGGCAGGTCGATGATGGCGTCGAGCACTCCCTTGCCGACGAAGTCGTCACGCACCAGCACCCAGGCGGTCGCCAGCCCGAACACCAGGTTGATGATGGTGACCACCACCGAAACCGTCAGCGTCACCTTGAACGACTCCAGCGCGGCGTGCGACGTGACCGCCAGCCAGAAGGCCTGCCAGCCCCCGCCAACCGCCTGCCAAGCGATGGCGGCCAGCGGCAGCAGCACGATCAGCGACAGCCACAGCGTCGCCACCCCGACCTGAAGCGACGTGCCCCCCGGCGGAGCGGACGCCCGCGCGGGTCGCGGCTCCGGTAGCTCGCCGCGGGGTGGGGTGAGTTCGGGCCGGACGGCCTCCGGGTCGGGGAGAACGGCGGCGGTCATCCGGTCGCCTGCAGGTAGACCTTGGTGATGCTGCCGCCGCTCCGGTCGAACAACTGCGCGTCCACCTTGCTCCAGCCGCCGAGGTCGGCGATCGTCCACAATTTCACCGGCACCGGGTATTGGTCGCGGAACTTGTCGGCCACGGCGGGGTCGACCGGCCGGAAACCGGCCTGCGCCCATAACTTCTGCGCCTCGGCGCTGTACTGGAAATTCTTGAATGCGGTCGCGGCATCCAGGTGCGCACTGGTGCTCACCACCGCCAGCGGGTTCTCGATCTTGAAGGTCTGCGTCGGGTTGACGTGCTCCACCGATTTGCCTTGCCGCTCAATGGCGATGGCCTCGTTCTCGTAGCTGATCAACACGTCACCGCTGCCCTCGATGAAGACACCGGTGGCCAGACGACCCGAACTCGGACGCAACTTGACGTGCTCGTGCACCAGCTTGCTGATGAAATCGACGCCGGCACTGGAATCCCGGCCGCCGCCGCTCTTGACCGCATACGGGGCAAGCAGGTTCCACTTGGCCGACCCCGAACTCAGCGGGCTGGGCGTGACGACCTCGATGCCCGGCCGCAACAGGTCGTCCCAATCGCGGATGTTCTTCGGATTGCCCTTGCGGACAACCAATGTCACCACCGACCCGAATGGGACCCCGTTGGTGGCGCCCTTGTCCCAGTCCGCGGAGACCTTGCCGGCCTTGACCAGTCGGGTGACGTCAGGCTCGACCGAGAAGTTCACGATGTCTGCCGGTTTGCCCTCGACGACGCCCCGGGACTGATCGGCGGAGGCTCCGTAGGACGTGATGACCTGCACGCCCCGCCCCTCCTGCGAGGCGTTGAACGCCGGGATCACCTTGCTCCAGCCCGGCTCCGGGACCGAATAGGCAACCAAGGTGATCTTCGTGTTCCCGTTGGCCGGGCCAGTGCCACCCGCGATGTCGCTGGCGCCGCCGCCGCACGCGGCAACCACGCCGACCAGAAGGGTCAGCGCCGCGATATGGCGGGCGCGCCGCCCGCGTGGTGCGCTCCGGATGTCGCTGAGCAATTGGTGGCCTTCCAATGTGGGACTTGGGTGCTGGGTTACCTGGGTCCCGTGGCTGCGGAAGGCGCTAGAACATCACCGGTGTTTACCAACTCCCAATCCGCGCACGGGCTTACGAGTCAGCGACAACAAAGCACGAATGGGGAGCAAACAAAGGCTGCCGCGTGCATGGCGCGAAGCCTAACAGCGCGCGGCCCCATCGGCTGGCGGGCAGCAACGCGGCCTCGCCCGCGTCGCGAACGCGGCGCCGCCGACGTCACTCGCCAAGCGGGCGGTTTTACCCGGACGTAACGCCGGCCTCGCGGTCGATCGGTGGGCTCGATCCCTTCGTTGATCGACCTGCCCAGCAACGAATCGGTGCCGTGAACGGCAAACACACAGGTCGAGCAGCGTTGCGCCGCTTCGCGTGCACCGTGGGCCGGCCGACGACGGACCGGCGGACTGGGCGCCGCCGTCTGCCGCGCCTCCAGCGTTCGCCGCCGGCCGAAGCGTGGCACGTGCATAAAAGTCACGCTGAGAGAAACGTCCGGCCCCCGGCGCCACGGGACGCGCCGAAACATGGTGCAGCCGAGCGCCTTGCGGTCTGCCCCGGCCGGATCGTCAGCGCCCCCGGATACCGCTGTCGACAACCTTCACCGGTTTGTGCGGATAGCGGCGTTCGGCGTGCGCCTTGGCCCGCGAGTTCGGCAGCACGTACAACGTCTCCTTCTTGTCCTGGAGCGGTTTCAGCACCAAGTCCATGAAGCCCTTGCGGTTCTCCAGGTAGGGCTCGATGACCTCCTCGCCCGCCGGGCACACCGCCAGGCAGTAGGCGGCCTTGTAGTTCGGCTTGAACGCCAGGCTCTGCCACATCGACGCGTTCTCCGAATCGCTGACCCGCGAACGGAAGTCGGCCGCGTCGGCGCTGTCCGCGACCGTCTGCACCCAGTCGGTGAACCCACCCATGAACTCCCGGTAGTTGTGCACCGAGCACGAGACGAAGTCGAAATCGCCGTCCTTACCGATCGCGCCGACCGGACACGCCGCCACGCACAACTTGCACTCCAGGCACGGGCTGTAATCCAGCGGCTCGCCGTAGCCGCTGATCGGGGCGTCGACCAGGATCGTGCCCAGCAGGATGAAGTTGCCGAACCGCGGGTGAATCACGTTGCGGTGGATGCCCATAACGCCCAGGCCGGCGGCCACCGCAACGGGCTTGTGGGCCACCACCCAGATGCGGCCGGGGAAGTTGTCCATCTCCATCGGGAATGTCGCCGACGGGTTCAGGGCCCGATAACCGGCGTCCTGCAGCCGGCGCACGATCCGATGGGCCGCTTCGTTGAGCACTTCGCCGCTGCGGTGGAACTCCTGGTTCGCGACGCTGCGCGCCGTCGATCGCACGTTGTCGCGGTTCATCTTGACCACCAGCGAGATGTAGCTCCTGGTTCCCGGCAGCGCGGCCTCGACATGCTCGACCTCGGAGGCCAGGGCGGGGTTGTCCACGGCGGCGAACGCGACGTCGTCGACGCCGGCGGCCAGGCACAGCTCGCGCAGCCAGTCGGCGTCCAGCACGCCGGGCCGCCGTTTCCGCCGCGCGCCCACCCTCTTCACCGTGGGGTGTTCCGCCAGCTTCGCCGGGAGTCTTTCCGCCATGCTCGGTATAGTACACAATACTCAGCTGGACGGCGCGCCGGGGCGGCCCGGAAACCCCGTTAACGGTGTTTGACTTCGGCGTGAAACGCATGCGAACCTGGCGCGGTGATCGAGTTGAGTGAACAGACGATCATCGCCCAGGTGGCCGATCGGTTGACCAGCAAGTATTCGAGCATTCCAGCGCAAACCGTGGCCGTCGTCGTGCAGGCCGTTCATGCCCGGTTCGAGGGCCGACCGGTGCGGGAGTACGTCCCGCTGCTCGTCGAGCGTTTCGCGGACCAGGAACTGGCGCTGCTCCTCCTGACCGGCCGCCGCCCGCTGTCCGATCCCGCGGTCGACGAGGCTATCGCCGTCTGATCAGGCGACCTCACCCTGGCGACTAGCTGTGCACGCCGAACAGCACCCGGCGACCGACCGCCCGCCAATCGGTTTTTTCGGTATCCACCCCGCTCTCGCTGAACCCGACCCGGTCATGCAGCCGGGCCAACCAGGCGGGCGCCCACCAGTTAGCCCGGCCGAGCACTTGCATGACCGCCGGCACCAACAGCATCCGCACCAGCGTGGCGTCCACCAGCACCGCGACCGTGAGCCCGAACCCGAACAGCCGCATGAGCGACACCTGCGCGGCCATCAACGCCACGAAGGAGATCGCCATGATCAGCGCCGCGGCCGTGATCACCCGGCCGGTGTGCGCCACGCCGAGCGCGATGCTCCTGTCGTTCGCGCCCCAGCCCCGGTGTGACGCCAGCCAGTACTCCCGGATCCGGGCGATCAGGAACACCTCGTAGTCCATCGAAAGCCCAAAAGCTATGCAGAACAACAGCACCGGCAAGTCCACGCCGATCGTGCCGGTCGCCGCGGTGCCGAGGCCGCCCAGGTGCCCCTGCTGAAACACCCACACCACCGCGCCGAATGCCGCGGCCAGCGACAGGGTGTTCGTCACCAGCGTCTCGAAAGGCAACACCGCGCTTCCGGTCAGCAGGAAAACCAGCAGCAGCGTGATCAGGGTGATGAGCGTGAGCACCAGCGGCAGGTGGGTCATGATCGCGTGCACGGTGTCGCGGTTGCCCTGTGCGGCGCCCGCGAGCTGCACCGGGCGGCCCGACGGGGTTGCGACGGCGTGCAGCCGGTCGAGCTGCGCGTTGGAGGCGGCGGAATACAGCGGTGCCGTGGTGACCACGGTCATGAACGCGGCGCCGTCCGTGATGACTGCGGGCCCGGTCGGCGGCCCGGCCAGCCGGCCACCGACGAAGGTGCCCCCCGGCGAGGACACCGACGACACGTCCGGCACCCGCGACAGCGCGGCGGCGTAGGCGTTCAGATCGGCCGGGCCGAGTCCGGCCGCGTTCGGGAGCACGACGGTGACGTCGGGGACGCCGCTGCCCGCAAAGCCGTTGCGCAGCTGGTCGCCGACCTGCCGCGCCGACGCCGAGGTGGGCAGCACCCGGTCGTCGACGACGCCCCACCGCACCTCGCGGAAGGGTGAGCCGAGCAGCAACAGCAGCGCCACGATGGCGATGACGATCGGCGCCGCGTGGCGGGTGACGGCCCTCGTCCATCGATACCAAATGCCCCGCTCGACCGGAGCCATCCGGAAGGGCGGCCGCCGCAGGATCCGGCGCGCCAACCGGCGCACGTCCAGGGAATCGAGCCGCTCGCCCAACAGCACGATCGCCGCCGGCGTCACCACGACCGCGGCGGCCACCGCGAACGCGACCACAGCGACCCCCGCGTAGGCGAACGATTTCAGGAAGTATTGCGGGAACAGCGCCATCGTGGCCATCGACAGCGCCACCGTCATCGCCGAGAACAACACCGTGCGGCCCGCCGTCGCCATCGTGCGGATCAGCGCCGCGTCGCGAGTCTGGCCGTCCGCCAACTCATCCCGGAACCGGCTGAGGATCAGCAGGGTGTAGTCGATGGCCAGCGCGGCGCCCATCGCGACGGTCAGGTTCAGCGCGAAGATCGAAACGCTGGTGAACAGCGAGACCGTGCGCAGCGACGCCATGGCACCGAGGATCGCGAACCCGCCGACGGCCACCGGCAGCGCCGCCGCGAACAACCCCCCGAAGATCCAGACCAGCACCACGAAACTCAGCGGCAGCGCCAGCGACTCCATGACCAACAAGTCGTCCCGGGTTTGCTCGTCCACCTCCCACGTGACGGTCGCCTCACCGCCGAAGCGCACCGCCACGCCGTCGCGGTCATGGGCGAGCTCGCGCGACAGACGCTCGGCGTATTTCTGCGCGTTGGCCTCGCCGCCGGAAATCGCGGCCACGATCAGGCCGGTCTTGCCGTCCTTGCTGACGAAGGCGCGCGCCGCCGCCGGCGGCACGGTCCACGCGGACCGCACCTGGCTCACGTGTGGCGAATTCTGCAGCCGCCGAACGAGATCGGTGCCGACCGCGGTGGCACGGGGACCCTGCGCGCCGCCGTCGGAGGTCAGTGTGATCAGCATGATCATGTCGCCCTCGCCGAACTTCTGCGAGAGCAACGCCGACGCCCGCGACGATTCGGAGGCGGGGTCGAACCACCCACCGGGCAAGAGGGTCTTGCTGACCGGGATGCCGAAGATCGCGGTGCAGACCATGACGAAAACGGCTACCGCCATGACGCGGCGCGGCGCGGCGATGGCCAGTCGTGCGATTCCGTGTAGCACGACACTCCTTCCCGACTCGGGCCACTTTTGCCACATCTGTACCGACCGGCGGTCATACGATGATCCACGACGGCGCTATCGCGTGCGATAGCGCATCCAGAAGTCGTCCTCGGGGTTGGCCAGTCTCGGCCTCACCGACAGGAAGCCCGCCAGTGCGAATTGGGTCGGACCGACGTGTCAGCGCCGATGAGTTTGGGCACCACAGCGCCTCTGTATAGGCGTTCAGACCGTTTGCCCACGAAAGGAACCGAGATGACGCACGAGACACCCACGCGCTACTTGATAGCGGGTGGAAGCCATGGGGCCACGGGCACGGCGGACCGGTCATGAGCGCGTTCCGGGTGTTCCTACGCGTCTACGGCGTGCTCACGCTGGCGATCTTCGTGTCGCTGTTCGTCGGCTTTCTCACGCAGTCGCCGCTGTTGGCCGAGCATGGCGGCGCGTTGAACTGGACGATATGGAACGACGTGCGCTGCGGCAGCGAACATATGCACGTTCCGCCGATGCTGATGGTGATCTACATCGTGTGGGGAGCCTTTCTGTTGCTCGCCGCCGCTGACCCTCGTGGCTACTCCTCGTTTCTGAACTTCACCATGTGGGCCAATCTTGCGCACGGGGCGTTGATGGTCGTGCAGGCGGCCACCGAGATCGATCACTACTGGAGCAAGTTCCTCACCGACATACCGTTCGTGTGGATCCTCGCGCTCGGCATATTCGTGTGGCAGCGCAAAGAGCAAGGCGACCGGATTAATTCGAGGTGAATGCCGAAAGTCTCAACGACTAACGGCGCCGCGACAAAGCTCTCCGCGCGAAAACAGAACGCCACGACCGCTGCCCGCGGAGATAGAGTGCTGGGTGGAGCACCGATACGACGACGACCGCGGTCGCCGCGGTGGCCTGCCCACGGTGGGCCACCGACTCCCGTTGCGGCTCAAGGAGGTTCGCGACCAGAAACGCCCTCCACACCCATCCGTCCGGAAGCTGCGCAACATGTATCGCCAGATCCTCGATCCCGTCGGCCACTCGCTGGCATGGAGTTCACTCGTTGCGGCCGTGCCGCTGGCATCGCTGTTCGTGATGCTCGGTGTGTTGCGGGTGCGGGCCTGGATCGCGTCCGTCGCGTCGCTGGCCGTCGCGATCGTGATCGCGGTCGCGGTCTACGGGATGCCGATCGGCCAGGCGGCGCTGGCGGGCGCGGAGGGCGCCGTCTTCGGGTTCTTCCCGATCCTGTGGATCGTGATCAACGCGATCTGGGTGTACCAGATGACAGTGGTGACAGGCCATTTCGACGTGCTGCGACGCAGTTTTGCGACGGTCAGCGACGATCACCGGATCCAGGCGATCATCATCGCGTTTTCGTTCGGCGCGTTGCTCGAAGCGCTCGCCGGGTTCGGCACGCCGGTCGCGGTCACCTCAGTGATGCTGCTCGCGCTGGGCTTCAAACCGATCAAGGCGGCGGTGCTGGCGCTGGTCGCCAACACGGCACCGGTGGCATTCGGCGCGATGGCCACGCCCATCATCACGCTCGCCAAGACGTCCGGGTTGCCGACCGACACGCTCGGCGCGATGGTCGGACGCCAGACCCCGATCCTGGCGGTCTTCGTCCCCCTGGCGCTGGTCGCCATCGTCGACGGCCGCCGCGGCGTGCGCGAAACATGGATCCCCGCGCTCGCGGGCGGCGTGGTGTTCGGCCTGGGTCAATACGCGACCTCGAACTTCGTGTCGGTGCCACTGGCGGACGTGATCGCGTCCCTGTTGTCCGCGGGTGCCGTTGTGTCGGTGGTTCGCATCCGGCCGTCACGCCCCGAACACGTCGGCGCCCCGGTCATCGCCGGCGGTGCCGCGGACGCGCCGGCTCCCGACTTCGCCGGGCGCGTCGCGGATCCCGACCCGCGCGGGCAGGTGCTGCGCGCGTACGCGCCCTACGCGATCGTCATCGCCGTCTTCGTGATTTGCCAGATCTCGTGGGTGAAGAAGCTTCTCGACAAGGCGACCTTCATCGTGCATTGGCCGGGGCTGCACCTCTATACGGCCAAAGGCGCCCCGTCGTCGCTGCCCAACTTCACGTTGAATCTGCTGACCACGCCGGGCACCCAGATGCTCGTGGCCGGAGTCCTCACCATGGTCGCGCTGCGCCTGTCGGTGGCGAGGGCGGTACGGGCCTACGGGGCGACGCTGCATCAGCTGCGATGGGCCATCGTCACCGTAATGGCAGTGCTGGCATTGGCATTCGTGATGAACGCGTCCGGGCAGACCATCACCCTGGGCACGTGGATGGCCGGGGCCGGCGGCGCTTTCGCGCTGCTCTCCCCCATCCTGGGCTGGCTCGGTGTAGCGGTGACGGGGTCCGACACCTCCTCGAACTCGCTGTTCGGCGCGCTGCAGGTGACCGCCGCGACCAAGGCCGGGCTGTCCCCGGTGTTGATGGCCGCCGGCAACAGCTCCGGCGGAGTGCTCGGCAAGATGATTTCGCCGCAGAACCTCGCCATCGGGGCGGCGGCGGTCGGCGTGCACGGCAAGGAAGGCGACATCTTCCGCCGGGTGTTCGTCTGGAGCCTGGTGTTCCTGGCGTTCATCTGCGCGCTCTCGGGGCTGCAGGCCTCGTTGCTGTCCTGGATGGTGCCCTGATTCTTCGGAAAAGATTGCCACAGCCGTCCCAGACGGCGCTAAGCTGCTGTTCGTGCGCAAGGGCGGATTAGCCATCGGTCGAAGCCGCTGGTTGGCGTTGGCGGCCTCGCTGGTGGTCTCGGCCGCCATCATCTACGCGCAAGGCGCCAAACCCACGCACGCTCAGGGCACCACTCCGTGCTGCGCCGACAAGCCGGCCGCAGGCCAGGCCGCCCCGCCGTCCGGGCGGCCGCTCGCCGCGGCGGCGCCCGGTCCGACCGCCGCGCCGCCACCGGGCGGTCCGGCGCCGCAGATCGCCAGTCCCGCGGAGGTGGAGAAGCTGGCGGCCGGCGCTCCCGCCGCCGCCCAGCAATTCCTGTTCCCGTTGTCCCCCGGCGTCGCGTCCGAGCAGCGGTTGCAGGTCAAGACCATTTGGGCGGCCCGCGCCATCAGCGTGCTGTTCCCGGAGATCACCACCATCTACGGGTATCGCGAGGACCCGTTGCCGTGGCACCCCAACGGGTTGGCGATCGACGTGATGATCCCCAACCACGCCAGCCCCGAAGGCATCCAGCTGGGTAACGAAATCGCCGGGTACGCCCTGGCGAACGCGAAACGGTGGGGCATCAACCACGTGATCTGGCGCCAGAAGATCTACCCGGGCGTCGGCGCACCGAGCTGGATGTCAAACCTGGGCAACGAAACGCTCAACCACTACGACCACGTTCACATCGCCACGAACGGCGGCGGCTACCCGACGGGTCACGAGACGTACTACATCGGGTCGATGACACCCGCGCCCACCGAGTGATCAACGCCCGAATGTCGTTGTAGCCGAGCAGATTCCGATCCTCCGTCGGGGGTACGGTCAGCCGAGCAGGCCGAGCAGGCCGCCGGTGACGATTGGGGGCACCGTCAATTGCCCACCGCCCAGGCTCGGGGGCAGCGTCAGAATGCCGCCGGTGACGACCGACGGGATCCCGACGTCCCCGCCGCCGAGATTCGAGGGCAGGCTCAGCACACCGCCGGTCAGGATCGACGGGATGCTGACGTCCCCGCCGCCCGCGATCGGGGGCAGGCTCAGCACCCCACCCGTGAGGATCGACGGGATGCTCAGCTGCCCACCGCCCAGGCTCGGCGGCAGGGTCACCGCGCCGCCTTCGAGGATCGGGGTCAAGATGCTGCTGATCGGGGGCACCGTAAACACGCCGCCGCCAAGGCTGGACGGCAGGCTCAGCAGGCCACCGGTGATGATGGAGGGCAACCCCAGCACACCACCGCCGAGGGTTGCGGGCAGTTCGAGCACGCCGCCGGTGAGGATCGACGGCACGGTCAACTCCCCACCGCCCAGGAACGCGGGCAGTCCCACCACGCCGCCATTGACGATCGGGTTCAGTGCGGTGGCGACGGACGACCCGACGCTGTAGATCGACGGCACGATCAATTCCGCACCGCCCAGGATCGGCGGCAGATCCAGCACACCCCCGGTGATGAACGACGGCACGCTCAGCACCCCACCGCCCAGGATCGGCGGCAGGGTCACCACGCCACCGTTCAGGTTCAGGCTCGCGCTGCCGCCCAGGAACGACGACAGGTTCAAATCCGCGGCGGCCGCGGCTCCGGCGTTGGCCAGCTCGGTGTTGAGGTAGGCGCCGGCGCCCGCGTTGATCAAGCCGACGAACTCATCGTGAAACAGGTTGGCTTGGGCGTTGATGACTTGAAATTCCTGGCCGAAGTCGCTGAATAGCGTTGCGACCAAAGCCGATACCTCGTCCTGGGCGGCGGCGGCCACGGCCGTCGTGGGCCCCGCCGCCGACGCGGCGGATCCGGACAGCAACGAGCGGATGCCTGCCAGACCTTCGGCCGCAGACTGCAGCTGCTCTGGAGCCGTCACGAGGTATGACACGATGTGCCTCCCGCCGATCCGCTGCGACACTCGCCCGATGGCCTAACGCTAAAAGCGTAATAGCATATCGCCGAAATGCCTATGAAAACTCCGTTTTTCAGCAATTACGTTGCTCAACGAGCCTCAACTGCGGGTGGCGCCGGCCGCCGAAAACCCCGATGCTGTTGTTCATTTCGCCTCATTGGGCGGTCCACCCGCCGTCGATCGAATAACTGGCGCCGGTGATGGTGGCGGCCGCGTCGCCGGCCAGAAAGACCGCGAGCGCACCGATGTCCTCCGGTTGGGTGTAGCGCGCCATCGGCTGCTTTTCGGCGACGAACTCCGGCTTGGCCTCTTCGAACGACTTGCCCGCCGCGTCGGCGCGGGTTTGGATCTGCTGGGCGATCAGGGGTGTCATCACCCAACCGGGGCAGATCGCGTTGCAGGTTATGCCGTGGTCGGCGGTTTCGATGGCCACCACCTTGGTCAGTCCGACAACGCCGTGCTTGGCCGCGACATACGCGGCTTTTTCGGCGCTGGCGACAAGGCCGTGCGCCGAGGCGATGTTGATGATTCGGCCCCAGCCACGGCGTTTCATCCCCGGTAGCGCGCAGCGACACGTGTGGAAGACGGCCGACAGATTCGTCGCGATCACGGCGTCCCACTTCTCGACCGGGAATTCCTCGAGCTTCGCCACGTACTGGATGCCCGCGTTGTTCACGAGGACATCGATTGCGCCGAAAGACTTTTCGGCACCGGTGATCATGTCTGCGACCTCGTGCGGCTTGGTCACATCGGCGTCCGAATAGGCCGCGCTCACCCCGAACGTCTCCTCGATGTCGCGACGCAGTCCGGCAACGGTCTCGGGGTCGCCGAAACCGTTGAGGGTCACGTTCGCGCCCTCGGCGGCGAACGCGCGCGCGATGCCCAGGCCTATACCGGACGTGGAACCCGTTACCAGTACGGACTTTCCGCCAAGCATCGCGTCAGCGTTCGGCTGCCGGCCGCGCGGGTTCGACGGCGACGAGCTCCGTTATGCCGCTCACGGTGAGGACGGGCATCACCAGGGGGTGGGCGATGAGATCGATGTGGGCGGCCCGGGCGAACAAGGCGTTGATGGCGGCGCTGTCCAGGTACTCGACCGCGCTGAGGTCGACGGTGAACGTGCCACCATTGCTCGCGGCCTCGGCCATGGCGCCGCTGAGCGCTTCGTTGAACGCGTCGATGTTGCTCAGGTCGATCTCCCCCGCCGCGGTCAGCACGAGCTTCCCGTCGTCGCGGCGCGCGGTGTCGAGGGTGAGCGAGGTGGGCATCAGGTGATCCTCGCCCATAGGTGAACCGTGGTTCCAGCGGCCTCGGGGTTTATGGTGACGTCCTGCATGAGCCCGCGCATCAGTGCGATGCCGCGGCCGCGATTGGTCTCGGCGGCCGGCTGCGGAGGTTTCCACGAGCCGCTGTCGGTGATGGTCAACCGCACCTGGTCCACCAATATGGTGGCGCCCAGGCTGATCGTGCCCCCCGGGCTGTGGCGGTGACCGTGCTCGATGGCGTTGGCGACGGCCTCGCCCGCGGCGACGAGCACGTTCATCGTCTGATCCGCGTCCAGCTTGGCTCGGGTCAGCCACCGGCGCAGTGCGGTGCGGGTGGGCGCGAGCTGGCTGACGTCGGCTGGAAACTCCAACTCCAGCGGGGCGGGATGGCGGTAGAGGAGCAGCACGACGTCGTCCTGATAGCCGCCGTCCGGCGCCAGACCGGACATGATCTGGTCCGCTAAATCGTCGAGTGTGGAATCGCGGCCGTCCTGGACGAGGCCGGCCGCGCGCGAAATGCCCTGGTACAGCAGTCGACGGCGGCGTTCGACCAGGCCGTCGGTGTAGAGCAGCAACGTGGCGCGCGGCGGAATGGTCACCCGTGCTTCGGGGCGGGGCCAATCGGGTCGCACTCCGAGGGCGATGGTGTGGCCGTCGTCAAGCATTCGGGTGGTGCCGTCGGCGTCGACCAGGACGGCCGGCGGGTGCCCGGCGCTCGAGTAGACCAGTTCACCGGTCTCGGGGTCGAGCACCGCGCAGACGGCGGTGGTGCATTGCGCGCCGGGCAGCCGTGCGGCGAAGCGGTCGATGCCCGCCAGGGCGGCGCTGGGGCTGGGGTTCTCGAACAGCAGCGCGCGGCAGGCGCTGCGCACCTGCCCCATCACGGTGGCGGCGTCCAGGCCGTGGCCGACGCAGTCGCCGACGATCAACGCGATGCGCCCGTCGTCCAGGTCGAAGACGTCGTACCAGTCGCCGCCAACCTGCAGGGGCCAACTGGCGGCCTGGTACCGGACGGCGAATCCGTGCGGTAGGTCCGCGGGCCCGAGGATCGCGTGTTGGAGCGCGAGGGCCGTTTCCCGCTGCTGGTCGACCTGGTGTACGCGCTGCAGGCCCTGGCCGAGGCGGCCCGCCAACACGGTCAGCAGCGTCTGGTCCTCGAGGGTGAACGGCCGCGCCTCGACCAGGTCGATCCGGACGACGAGCACCCCCTCGGGGTGCTGCAGCGCGATCCCCGCCGTGCCGGGCTGCGACGCGTTGGGGGTCAGCAGGTCGCCGCCGCGCAGCGAGCTGAGCATCTGCCGGGTCTCAGCCGGCAGGTCGGCCCACTGTGCGGGCTCCCCGACCGATTCCACCCGCGGTTCGCCCGAGGCGGTTTCCGTGGCGGAACCGTGGGTCGGGAAGGTGACGGCCAGAACACGACGGGCCCGCCACAGCCGGCGCAGTTCCTCGGCCGCGGCGTGCACCGCGTCATCGACGGTGTCGGCTTGGGCGAGTTCCTGGTTGAGCGCGTGTTCGCGGCCCGCGGCCAGCGCCAAGGCGATGGCGGCGTGCCGGGCGAAATCGCTGACGAGCTCCAGGTAGTCGTTGTCGAACGCCTGCTGCTGTGGCTGGCGCGCGACGGCGATCACCCCGAGCACCCGGCCGTCGGCGATCAGCGGCATCACGATCGCCGAGCGTTCACCGACGTCGGTGAACCCCTCGATCGGGTACTGGAAGGAATCGGTGATCAGCGGCAGGCCGCGGCGCGCCACGCCGCCGGTGGTGGAGCCGTCCATCGGCACCTGCCGGCCGATCACCTCCGAGGCGTACCGGCCCGCCGTGGCGGCCACCACCAGGGTGTCGACCTGATCGGAGGGCAGGTCTGGCTCCCGTGGCACGAGCAAGATCGCCTGTTCGGCGTCGGCCAACTCCAGCGCCCGGTTCACGATGAGCTGCAACGGCCCCGTCTGCGGGTCACCGGACAGCAGGGCGGTCGTGATTTCCCGGCTGGCCTTCGTCCATTTCGACGATTCGCGTTCCCGCTCGAACAGTCGGGCGTTGTCGATGGCGGCCGCCGCCGCCGTGGCCAACGCCCGGACGGCGGCTTCGTGGGAGTCGGTAAACACCCGGCCCGGACGGTCGTCGGCGAGGTAGAGGCTGCCGAAGTCGGCCGCCCGCACGGTGATCGGTATGCCGAGCAGCGCCCGCAGCTGCGGGACGCGCGCCTGCAGTGCGGCGGCCTCTGGGTGGGCGCTCAGGTCATCGACGCGCAGACCGTCGGCCACCGGCAGGTCGCCGAGCCGCCGGGCGGTGCCGGCGTCAATGCCCGCCTGAACGAACGAGGCCAAGGTGCCGTCGGGCGCGCGGATGCCCAGCGCCGCGTACCGGGCATCGGTCAGCTCCATCGCGGCATTCACGATTCGGTGCAACGTCGAATCCAGATCCAGGTCGGCGCCGATCTCGACGATGACCCGGACCAGCTTTTCCATCTGGTCGCGAGCCGCCTCCAGCTCGGCCAGCTGGGACCTCGGGTCGTCCCGGTCGTTGTGCCCCATAGCTCCAAATCTAATTGTTAAATTCCGGCCCTCCCTTTAGGGCTCGGTGATCACCGGCTATCGGGCGTGGTCGTTCTCACCGAGGGCGGGTATCGCGGTGGTGATTACCCACTCGGGGCTGAATTGCACGCGCCGTCCGGTGCCGGCGCCGCCGCCCGGCCCGCCCCAGCGGACGGTCGCGCGACCGGAAAGCTGGAGCGTGATGCCGGTGCGGAAGTCGATGAACAGCAGCGCCGCCGACGGGTCGGCGGCGAGGTTTCCGAAGCTGTTGAACATGTTGTTGCCGGGATAGTCGGGCCACCACAGGCTCCCGTCGGCGACCCGGACGAACCCCGGGGGGCCGCCGCGGTGGGAAGCGTCGGTGCCGGCGGTGGGGTGTGTGGTGCCCAGAAAGAAGGTGTCGGCCGCCTCGATGAGACGAATGTCCTCGGCTCGCAACGTCTTTCCGGAGTACAGCAGCTTTCGGTCCTCGGTGGGCGCTCCATCGACGTCGACGCGGTGCCGGTGGATGTACTGCGGGCAGTTGCCGTAGGCCTGGTCCACGTCGACGGTCAGGGCACCGGGCTCGGTGGAGCTGAGGAGACCGTTGATTCGGACGCGCCTGCGGGTTTCGAAGTTCATGGCGATGACGCCGACCGGCTGCCCGGAAGGCAGGTCGTGCAGCGGGTCCGCGCTCGGCAGCTCCGCGTGGATCTCCAGTGCGGTCGGCGAGGCCGCCCGCAGGAACCCGGGTGGGCCGAACAGCGGTGAGGTCCAAAGCCGTCCGGACCGGTCCCGGGCGGCCATGGCCGCGATTGGCGCCTCGGAGAGGAACGCGGCCGCGCCGGCGCGTAGTTGCCCGCGGCCGACCATCGGCGCGAGCCGGGCGGCCTCGGCCTCGACGCCGGCCTGTCGTTGGACGGCCAACTCGCCGCTATGAAAACCGACGCTCGACGTCATTGCGGCACCTCGGCAAAGCCCGGTTGTCCGGCGTCGACCACGGAATTGAACCGGTATCGCGTTTCCAGGCTTTCGTTGATCTCTCGGATCGCGCTCTCGGGAAGCGCGGTGACGTCGAAGTTCTCGCCGATGCGTGCGGGTTTGACCGACGAGGTGAGAACGGCCGAGCCGCGCTGGATGCCCCACGCCAAAAGCACTTGCGCCGGCGTCTTCCCGACGCGCCGAGCGATCGAGACGATGAGCGGGTCGTCGAGCAATCGCGGTTCCAGCGCATGTCCCAGCGAGGCGAAGGCCAACAGGACGATCCCGTGCTCCTCGCACAATTCGTGGAGTTCCCACTGCGGGTGGTAGGGGTGCGCCTCGACCTCCACGACCGCCGGCTTGATGCGGGCGGTTTCGACGATCTTTCGGGCGCCCGCGGCGTCGATGTCGGACAGGCCTATCGCCCGCGAAAGACCCTCGTCCACAAGGGCTTCCATCGCGGCCCAGGTTTCCTGCAGCGTGACCCCGTCGTCGTAGACGACGTTTCCGTGCCGGTCGCGGGGGTCTTGGTCGTCGCCGGGGCGGAACGCGAACGGCGTGTGCACCAGGTATAGATCGACCGCCTCCAGTCCGAGCCTGTCGAGGCTGGCCTGCAGCGCGGGCTTCACCCGTTCGGGTCGATGGTTGTTGTTCCACAGCTTGGTGGTGACGAAGAGTTCGTCACGGCGCACGATCCCGGCGGCGAACAACTCTTTGAGCGCCGCGCCGACGTCCGCCTCGTTGCGGTACCGCTCGGCGGCGTCGAGGTGGCGGAACCCGATCTCGACCGCGGTCTTGACCGCGTTTCGCGTCTCGTTGCGATCGGAAAGCGACGTGCCGAAGCCGAGCGCCGGAATCGCACCGCTGCCGTCGTTCAACGCGAACCTGTGCTGGTTTAGTTTCTCGTTCGGCGCCATGGCTTTTCGGCCTCCTTGTTGTTGGTGACGACGTGTTGGGTAAGCAGGGCGACGGCCTCGCCCGTGGTCCACACCGCGCTGGCGAGGAATCGGAAATTGACCAGGGCGGCGAGGTAGCCGTCGCCTTCGGGCAGGCGCGGGCCGGCCGTGGCGTCCTTGACGACCGCGACCTCGAAACCTTGCTCGATGAGTTCGCGCAGATGGCCCTCGACACACAGGTTGGCGGCCATGCCGGCCAGGATCACCTGGTTGACGCCGCGCTTGCGTAACTGAAGCACCAGGTCGTTCGATTCGGGACCGACGATCTTGTGCGGGGAGGCGATGACGGTTCGCCCGTCGTGGATGTGGTCCCGGTAGGCGGGCAGGAAGTCGGCACCGGATCCGGCGAATCCCTCGGTCGTGTACGCACCCCGGCGACCGAACATGCTTGCGCCGGCCATGAATTTCTCGAGCGGATCACCGAACAGCCATTGCTTGTCGGTCGGGTAGAAGTAGTGCGGTGACACCGCGACGGTGATGCCCGCCAGCTTGGCGGCGTGCAGCAGCTCGCCGATGTGAGCGACGACGTCGTTTTGGCGGATGCTGTCACCGAAAACCGGCCATGCAACGCCTTCCGGGCTGAGGAAATCGATCTGCGGATCGGTGAGAACAAGTGCGGCGTGCTCGAGGTCGAGCGTGAAGCCGGAATACGGCAGGGCGGGATGCTGGGGTTCAGCGTAGTCGCTCGGGTCTGTCATCGGGCCTTCCCTGCGTATCGCCGCCGGTTCATCCAACCTCGTTACTATAGATGACCAGTCGTCTATCTAACAAGCCCGGCAGTCCCGGCATTCCCGAAGGCGACACATCAGTGCAGCAGCGCCGGGACGGTGACCGCTTCGAACCGGTCGTACGGGGCGCGGCTGCGGGTGACCTTCCCACGCAGGGCCGCCCCTTCCCACGCCTCGATCAGCCGAAAGGCGAGGTCTCCCGCTTCGAGGTCGCCCCGAACGTCCGAACGCAGGCACTCGCCCAGGGCCGCACCCCAGCGGTCCAGGATGCTCACGAGTTCCTTGCGTACCGGCTCGCTCGTGCCGCTGAGCTCGAGCGACAGGTTGCCGACCAGGCAGCCGAGCAGGAAGTCGCCGGCCTCGTGTTCGTCGGCCAGCGCGTGGAAGAAGCGGGTGATCCGTTCCTGCGCCGGCCCGTCCGCCGCCAGGAGCGGCAGCAACCGCGCCTCGACGTCTGCCCAGTGGTGCTCGAGGATCGCCGCGGCAAAGGCCTCCTTGCTGGGGAAATACGCGTAGAACGAACCCTTTGGGACGCCGGCCGCGTCGGTGATGTCCTTGACTCCGCTGGCGGCGAATCCGCGCTTGTGCACGAGTTCCAGCCCGGCCGCCAGCAGGCGGCCACGCACCTCGGGGTTCGGCGGGCGGGGCATGGCAACAATGGTAGCCGACCGGTCGGCTATCTTCGGCCGGCCGGTGTACGCGGGTCGGGTGGCGTAGCGTCTGGAGCGGCGTTGGACGGCTCACCGGGGAGCGAAGGAGCGAAATGGTGACTTCGGGTTTGTTCGGTTTCCTGACGCTGCTCGCCCTGATGCTCGCGTTGGTGTTCGCCGCCATTGCCGCTGTACACGTCAAACGGCTGGAGGGCCGGCCGCCTCCCCCGCTCAGCGACGAAATCGGCAGCGCCAAGGCGGTCACGCGCAAACTGCGCAAGCGCGAACCCATGTCGCAAGACGAGCTGGATTACGCAAAGCACCTCCTTGGCGCTCGCAGCTCGGTGCTGACGCTGTGCATTCCGGGTGCGTTGTTCTCGCTGGGCTGCTTCTACGTGTTCGGCAGTCTCTACCACTTGCACGGAGCAACGCCCTCCGAGCGGACATTTCTCGGGATCTTCCCGATCCTGGCCTCCATAAATCTCACGACTCAAATCCTCCGCAGCGCACGGTTGAAGCGGCGTCTGCAAAGGATGTCCTGAAGCCGCGTTGCCGTGAGCGACCGCAGGTGCGCCCGCAGGTCGCTGCGGTCGCGTTCCGGCCGCAGGGCCGCTACTCTTTCACGATCATCTGTCCATTGAGTACATGACCGTCTACTATCTGCAGTTGGCCTAGGGGCGGGGCCGGGGGGAGAAAGACGATGGCCCGAGCGAGTTCCGAGAGGTGATCGAATGAGCCCTCGACCGGTGGGCAGGCGGGTCTTGGCGCGAGTCTGGTTGCCGTTGGTTGCCGTCATCGCGCTCGGTGTTGGTGGGGTGGCCATGTACAAGGTGCACCAGTTCTCGGAGCCCCCGCCCGTCATCACCGTAAATCAGCCGGCGGCGCCGCCGGAGTTCAGCATCAAGCGGCTCACGTACGAATTGTTCGGCTCCGTCGGGGAAGGCGGGATGCTCGTCTGGGTGGATATCAACGGGCATCCGCATCGGGTCGATCTCACGACGTTGCCGTGGTCGCATACGGAGGCGACGACGCTCACCGTGGTGTCCGGCAGCATCTCGGCGCAGGTTCATGGCGGTCAGGTCGGCTGCCGACTTCGGGTGAATGGCGTTGTCCGCGCTGAACAGTCCGACACCAATCAGGATGCACACGTCTATTGCCTGGTGAAGTCCGCATGAGCGAACAACCGGCGGAGCAGCGGACGAAGCGCCCCTTCTTCCCCAGAATGGTTCGCGCCCTTGCGATCCCGATCATCGCCTTCTGGGGCCTGCTCGCCGTGTCTACCAATACCTTCATGCCCCAGGTCGAGCGCGTCGCAGAAGAGCTTGCGGGCCCATTGGTCCCGCACTACGCGCCGTCACAGCGGGCGCTGCTGTCCATCGGTGCGAAGTTCCACGAGTCCAATTCGACCAGCTTGGCCATGATCGTGCTGGAGGCCAACCGGCCGCTGGGCGACGCGGATCATCAGTACTACGACGATTTGATGCGCCGGTTCAAGCGCGACCCCAAGCACGTGCAGTACGCCATGGATCTGTGGGGGAAGCCGATCACCGCGGCCGGCGCGCAGAGCCTCGACGGCAAGTGCGCCTACGTGCTGTTGCGCCTCGCGGGCGATATCGGCCAGATGCAAGCGAATGAGTCCGTTGCCGCCGTTCGCGACATCGTAACGAAGGACACGCCGCCGCCCGGGCTCAAGGTCTACGTCAGCGGCGCGGCCCCCCTCGCCTCGGACACGGTGGCGATCGCGAATTCGAGCCTGAACGACATCACGATCGTGACGATCTTCCTCATCATCGGGATGTTGTTGCTGGTGTACCGCTCCATCGTCACCCTGTTCGTGCCGCTGGCCGGGGTGCTGTTCGAGATGCTGGTCGCGAAAGGGGTGATCGCGACCCTCGGGCATCTCGGGTACATCGAACTCTCGTCGTTCGCGGTGAACATCGTCGTCGCGCTGACCCTGGGCGCTGGCACGGACTACGGCATCTTCCTGATGGGCCGCTATCACGAGGCGCGACACGACGGCGAGAGCCGGGAGGAGGCCTTCTACACCGCCTACAAGAGCGTCACCCCGGTCATCCTCGGCTCGGGGCTGACGATCGCGGGGGCGTGTTACTGCCTGACGTTCGCGCGACTCAACTACTTCCACACCATGGGCCCGGCCGTCGCGATCAGCATGCTGTTCACCATCGCGGCGGCGCTGACGCTCGGTCCCGCCTTCCTGGCGCTGGGTAGCCTGTTCGGGCTCTTCGACCCGCGGAGCAAGGCCAAGGCACACCTGTATCGGCGGATCGGGGCGAGCGTGGTCCGGTGGCCGGTGCCGATCCTGTTCGCGAGTGCCGCCGCGGTTCTGCTCGGGGCGATCTTCGTGCCGACGTACCGGCAGAACTACGACGACCGGCAGTACCAGCCGCACAACGCGCCCGCCAATTTGGGCTTCCAGGCGGCCGATCGGCATTTCCCGAAGAGCAAGCTGTTCTCCGAGATGCTGATGATCGAGACGGATCACGACATGCGGAACTCGGGCGACTTCATCTCATTGGACCGCGCGGCCAAGGCGCTCGAACGCCTTCCCGGCGTCGCGATGGTGCAGAGCATCACCCGACCAATGGGCCGAGCCTTGGAACACGCCACGATTCCCTATCTGTTCACCACGCAAGGCAGCGGGAGCGGCCAACAGCTGCCGTTCAACCAGCAGCAGAACGCGAATACCAACCAGCAGGCGCAGATCACGCAGCACACCGTCGAGGTCACGCGCAAAGAGATCGACTATTTCCAGAACCTGTCGGACGAGCTGCACAAGACGGTTCTCACCGTCGAGGATTTGCAACGGGTCACGGACGAGATGAACCAGGAAATCTCGAACTTCGACGACTTCTTCCGACCGATCAAGAGCTACTTCTATTGGGAGCGGCACTGTTTCGACATCCCGATGTGCTGGGCGTTCAGGTCGTTGTTCGACACGCTCGACAACATCGACCATTTGGCGGCTGACATCAACCAGGCCAAGACCTCCCTCGAGGAGATGGACAAGATCGTGCCGCAGATCATCGTGCAGCTGAAGTTGACGGCCGACGACTCGGAGGCGTTGGCCAACCTTCTGGTCAGCACCTACGGCCAGTCGGCTCTGCAGACCACCCAGACCAACCAGACATTCGACGACCAGATCAATGTGGGACTCGACTTCGACCAGGCCCGCAGCGACGACTTCTTCTACATCCCGCACGAGGGTTTCGACAACGAGGACGTCAAGACCGGTATGCAGCTGTTGATGTCACCGGACGGCCAGGCCGCTCGGATCATCGTCACCCACGAGGGCGACGCCAACGGTCCGGAGGGCGTGCAGCACGTCGAGCAGTTCCCCAACGCGATAACCGTTGCGCTCAAGGAAACTTCGCTGGCCGGCTCGAAGGTCTATATCGGCGGTTCCGGATCCACCAACAAGGACATCAAGCAATACGCCGCGTCCGATCTCCTCATTGTGGCGATCGCCGCCTTCGTGCTGATCTTCTTGATCATGCTGTTCCTCACCAGGAGTCTGATGGCCGCGATCGTCATCCCCGGAACGGTGGCCTTCTCCTATGCCGGGGCGTTCGGGCTGTCGATACTCGTCTGGCAGCACCTCATCGGCCTGCCGCTGCACTGGTTGGTGTTGCCGCTGACGTTCATCATCCTGGTGGCGGTCGGTTCGGACTACAACCTGCTGTTGATCCTTCGGGTCAAAGAGGAGCTGCATGCCGGAATCCACACCGGTCTGATCCGAGCGCTCGGCAGCACCGGTGGTGTAGTGACTTCTGCCGGTTTGGTTTTCGCGTTCACCATGCTGGCGATGCTGAGCAGCGATCTGCGCACCGTCGGCCAGGTCGGGTCGACCGTCTGTATCGGCCTGCTGCTCGACACGCTGATCGTGCGTTCGTTCGTCGTACCGTGCATCCTGCGCATCCTCGGGCCGTGGTTCTGGTGGCCGACGCTGGTGCGGTCCCGGCCGCTGCGGGAGCGCGTGGCGACGCCGGCCACGTGAGCACCGTCAGCCGGCCATGCGGTGATTCCCATTTGCGATATCACCGGCGCTATCGCAAATGAGATCGATCGACCCCGCTAGAAGTTGAGCCCCGAGAACATGACCCGGCCGGGATCGTACTTCTGCCGCACGGCGCTGAGCCGGGACAGGTTGGGTCCGAAGTAGCGCGACGCCGGCTGGTTCGCCTCGATGTAGTTCACGTAGCCGCCGACCGAATACGGTTGCACCGCTTGGTGTGCCGTGGCGAGCCAGCTCGTCGCCGCCGCCGGGTCGCCCGTTTCGACGTACCACTGCACCAGCGAGGACTGCCGTCGCCACGGGAAGGCCGTCGCCCCCGGCGCCACCGTGGCGAGCGCGCCGTCGAGGGCGTGCATGATGGCCAGCATGCGGCCCGCGCCACGGGGAAATGCCTCGACCGCCGAGGCGATCCCCTGGGCGGCGGCCGGGGTGAGCGTCGTGAAGACGTCCGATCCCCCGACGTATCCCAGCGGCGACGGGTTGAGGTTGCCGACGGCCAGATAGCGCACCAGGTCCATGTAGTTGAACGTGTGGTTCTCGGTCCCGGACGGTTGCACCCCAACGGCTTTGGTGATGGCGGCCGCGACGCTGTTGCCCGATCCGGCCGGGCAGGTCGCCATTATCCGGGGATGCGTACCGAACCCGTCGACGGTGTTGTCCGCCAGTGCCCACATGCTGTCGTCGGCGGTGCGCAGCCAGTTCTGCCAGCCGAGCAGGACCTGCGCGAACGCCTGCGGTGGGAAGTTGAGGTTCACCACGTCGACGTCCCGGGTGGGAAACGTGGCGAAGGTCAGCGAGGTGGTCACCCCGAAGTTGCCGCCACCGCCGCCGCGCAGCGCCCAGAACAGGTCGGGGTTGCTGGCTGCGGAGGCAGTGACGGCCTGGCCGCCGGGCAGCACCACCGATGCCGCCGTCAGCTGGTCACAGAGCAGGCCGGCGTGGCGCGACTGGGCGCCCAGTCCCCCGCCCAGCGCGTGCCCCGCGGCGCCGACCGACGGGCAGGTACCCGTCGGGATGCCCCGGCCGGCCGCGGCCAGCGCCTCGTGGATCGCATACAGGCTGGTCGCGGGCGTCACGGTGACCTGCCCGGTGGACGCGTCGTAGTTGATTCCCCCGGGCAGCTGGCGCAGGTCGAACACCACGGCGCCGTTCGCCGTGGACGCGCCGATGTAGGAGTGCCCGCCGCTGCGCGGGGCGACCTTCAGGTTGTTGGCGGCGGCGAAAGCCATCGCCTTTTGCACGTCCGCCGCCGACGTCGGGGTGACGATCGCCGCCGGAGTGAACCCGTTGTAGTTGGTGTTGAAAACCTGCTTCGCTCCGGCGAATTGGGGATCTTGCGGCAGCACCACCCTCCCGCCGATGGCGGTGGTCAGGCCGTCCCAGCCGGAGGGGTTGGGGACCGCGGTCGCCCGCACCGGGCCGAAGACCGCGCCGGCGGCCAACGCGCCGGCGGCCCCGCGCAGGAACGCCTGGCGAGAGATCTCACGCGCCATCGTCAGGGCTCCCGCGATCGCGTCATATCCCGCATTGTCATTGCCGGGCGCTGCGAGGCCGCGAGACGTGCCACGGGGCAACCGGACCGTGCCCCAACCGTTACCGACCCGGGTCCGCCGGGCCTAGGCTGGTGTTTTGGCCGCTGCGTTTTTTCGAGAGGTAATGACATGTCCGCACCGTCAGCCGAGGTCTTCGACCGCCTGCGTCAACTGGTCGCGATCAAGGACATCACCGCACGCGAGACCAAGACGATCGACGAGGTTTTCACCGGTAGACCGCTGACCACGATCCCCATCGGCACGGCCGCCGACGTCGAGGCCGCTTTCGCCGAGGCCCGCGCGGCGCAGATCGACTGGGCGAAGCGCCCGGTCGCCGAGCGGGTGGACGTCATCCGCCGCTATCGCGATCTGGTCATCGAGAACCGCCAGTTCCTGATGGACCTCCTGCAGGCCGAGGCGGGCAAGGCCCGCTGGGCGGCGCAGGAGGAAATCGTCGACCTGATGGCCAACGCCAACTACTACGTGAACGTGGCCGCCGACCTGCTGAAGCCGCGCAAGGTGCAGGCGCTGCTCCCGGCGGTGGGCAAGACGACGGTCGTCTACCAGCCCAAGGGTGTCGTCGGGGTGATTTCACCGTGGAACTACCCCATGACGCTCACCGCGTCCGACTCGGTGCCGGCGCTCGTGGCGGGCAACGCAGTGGTGCTCAAGCCCGACAGCCAGACGCCGTACTGCGCGCTGGCGTGCGCCGAGCTGTTGTACCGGGCGGGGCTGCCGCGGGCGCTGTACGCGATCGTGCCCGGCCCGGGCTCGGTGGTGGGCACCGCGATCATCGAGAACTGCGACTACTTGATGTTCACCGGCTCGACCGCCACCGGCAGGCAGCTCGCCGAGCACGCGGGCCGTCGGCTCATCGGCTTCTCGGCCGAGCTCGGCGGCAAGAACGCGATGATCGTCACGCGCGGGGCCAACCTGGACAAGGTCGCCAAGGCGGCCACCCGCGCGTGCTTCTCCAACGCGGGTCAGCTGTGCATCTCGATCGAGCGCATCTACGTCGAGAAGGACGTCGCCGACGAGTTCACCAACAAGTTCGGCGCGGCGGTGCGAAACATGAAGCTCGGCACCGCGTATGACTTCTCCGTCGACATGGGCAGCCTGATCTCGCCGAGCCAGCTGGACACCGTGACCGACCACGTTGAGGACGCGAAGGCCAAGGGCGCCACGGTGATTGCGGGCGGCAAGGCCCGCCCCGACATCGGGCCGCTGTTCTACGAGCCGACGGTGCTCACCGACGTCACGCCGGAGATGGAGTGTGCGGCCAACGAGACGTTCGGGCCGCTCGTTTCGATCTACCCCGTCGCCGACGTCGACGAGGCCGTCGAGAAGGCCAACGACACCGAGTACGGCCTGAACGCCAGCGTGTGGGCAGGGTCCACCGCGGAGGGCCAGGAGATCGCGGCCCGGCTGCGCTCGGGAACGGTGAACGTCGACGAGGGTTACGCGTTCGCGTGGGGCAGCCTCGGCGCGCCGATGGGCGGGATGGGCCAGTCGGGTGTCGGCCGCCGGCACGGTGCCGAGGGCCTGCTGAAGTACACCGAATCGCAGACGATCGCGGCCGCGCGCGTGTTCAATCTCGATCCGCCCCTTGGGATTCCGTCGACCCTTTGGCAGAAGTCGCTGGTGCCCGTCGTGCGCACGATGATGAGGCTGCCCGGGCGGCACTGACGGAGTCGTCAGTGCCGCGGGGGGTGACGTTCGCAGTAGTCACGCCAGATGGCGAACATCCAGATCGCCAATACAACCAGAAAAAGTGCCACTCCAACGTCCATGTCGTACCCGTTCTGACAATGGGTTCCCCCTGCGCGTGACGTGAAAACAGCCCGTATAGCGGAGGACCGTTGCCTGGATCTACTACGAAGCGTAGTATTTTGGCATCCCAAAGTGCACAAGGAGGTGCAATGTGAGGTGGAGTTTTGCCCAGATCGGGCTGCTGATCATCTGTGTATTGCACGTCATCCAGGCGGTCGTCGGATTCATCATGGAGCCCAGCTTCGCGACGGGGCCGAACGCGCCGACCGTCCAGCTACTCGGGATGGACTACAACGGCTGGCACGCCGTCGCCGGCCTGGCCCTGTTCGGCCCGGGCCTGGTGTTCGCGCTGCGCAAGTCGTGGGCCGTGCTGTATCTGATCGTCGCTGCGATCGCCGGTGCGCTGCCGGGGATTTGGGCCTTCTTCTCGCATCAGGTCGCGCTCGTTTTCACGTTCCCCAACAACACCACCGATGCGGTGGTGCACTTGGTGACCGCGGCGGTGATGTTCGGGGTGGCTGCCGTGCAGATCCGGCTGGACGGAGGATTGCGCAACTCGCTCGCCGACCTGCGAAAGGCGCGGTAGCACCAAGGATTTCTTTAGGATCCGCCAAGCGGCGCGTCCGATGGTGAGGTCGTCCACCAAAAACGACTCACGAGGTTCCACGATGACCCGCCACCGCATCTACGCCCTGATCGCCTTAACCGCCGCCGCCTTCTTCGGCGCTGCGTTCATGTCGTCGCCCACCGCACAAGCCGCGGCCGTCGACCACTACGCCGTCATCGCCTACTCCCCCGTCACCGGCTGGACGGGCTGGGCCAACAATGCAAGCACGATGGAGGAGGCCACCCACGTCGCGCTGGGTAACTGCCAGCGGCACGGCGCCGGCTGCACCGTCGCGGGGTGGGCCCGAAACGGTTGCACCGCTTTGGCTCTCGGAGCCGGCCGGTGGGGCGCCGACTGGGGCACGACCCCGTCGGTCGCTCAGCGCAGCGCGCTGGCCAAGGTCTCGTCGGGCCGCATCGTCGAGACTCACTGCACCGGGTAGTGCCTACCCGCGTTCGGCGCACACCCACTGGATCGAACCGAAGTTTTTGGTTCGCACGCCGCCCAACCCGTGATCCCGCAGGGTGTTGCCGACCTCGTCCACGTCGAACACGTAGGGATCGAGGCTTGGCAGCCTGCGCCAAAATCGGGCGGCGTGACGAATGATGGGTACCACTACGGCCAGCCGTCCGCCCGGTCGCAGCACTCGCGCCATCTCCGCCAGTGCCGCCGCGGGGTCCGGCATGAATTGCAGGACGCCGACCGAGACGACGGCGTCGACCGTTTCGTCGCGCAGCGGAAGCTGCTGGGCGTTTGCGCGCAGGAACCCGATCTGCGCACCCGATTCGACGCGTACCGCGCGTGCCAACATCGCCGCGGAGCGATCGATGCCCAACACCAGTCCGTCCGTGCCCGCGGCGCGCGCGAGTGACGCCGTCAGGCTGGCGGGCCCGCAGCCGACATCCAGCATGATTCCGCCCCGCGGGAAGTTCGCCCACTCGACCGGGGACTGAAACGCGGTGAGCAGCTTGCGCAGCACGGCCTGGATGTGGTCGTAAATCATCGCCACAATCGACGAAGCCCACACCGCCTGCATCACCCCGGTGCTCTTCGGCACTGAGGAATCGTCAACCGCCCCGGCGCCCAGCAGATCGAGGTAGCCCTTGGCGACGTCGGGTTCAGTTGGCGGGTCGGCGAGCAACTCCAGCGCCCTGCGCAACGCGGGCGACGACGTCGAATTCAAATCAGTCACATGGATTCCTCCAAGCGATTGCAATCCCCCAACTGTTACCGCAGCCTACGCGCCGCCACCTAATTGCTCGACTGTCTAATTCCTCGGCGCTCCAACGTTAGCCGCGATTCGAACCGGATGGGCCGTCGTTACGTGCCTACTCGAGGACACCTCGCGCCCGACAGGTTCGCGACGCGAGCGATAGGAGCGTGCGGGCGCCGACAATGCGCCCGAAATACATCTGAAAATGGTGGTTCCGCAACGCCGCCCGAGCCGGTAACCTGAATTCACTGATGCGAGTGTTCCAGACAGGGGGGACTTATCGTGTCTGCATCAAACCGCGGGGAAACGACGCGCTGCGCAAGCATTTTGCTGCGAACTGATCCATGGCGATTTCATCCCTGCAGAGATATGGATCCCCCTCCCTCTATGTCGGTGCACCGGTTCGCATCTGACTAGGTCATAGGGCATGGTTTCGCGGTCGCGAAGGTCACGCGCCGCCCCCAACAGACACCCCGGAGTGTCGGCCCGGCCATGCGAGGTGTGGGAATGAAATCCCGGACTGCAGAACGGACATCGGCCGCAGATACCTCCGTCGGTTCGATATGGCTCGACCTCTGCGAGCGGATCGAAGGCCGGTCGACGGCGGCGCCGATCATTCGTCCCCGCTCGACGCTCGACGCGAGAGAGATCGTCGCCACCGGTCGAGCGAAATCAGCAACCGCTCCCGAGCTGACGGGAACCGTCGTACCGATCCTGGCCGAGCAGCCGGAGGACGTGCTAACCGGGCTCTTTGCCGTGGCACTCGCCGGTGGAGTTCCTTTGGTGCTGCCAGCACCCAGGCCTTATGAGTCCCCAATATCGGTGCGACAACGCATTATTGACGCTGCCGAAAAGGTAGACGCGCAGTTCGCCTACCTGCGCGGGACGTGGCATGAGCTAGCAGAGCAGTCCGCACGCGACGCCGCTCACGAGAAAACTGCCTTCTTGCAGTTCAGTTCAGGCAGCGTCGGCAGCCCTCGCCCGCTACGGATTTCCCATCGCGCCATCTATGCCCAATTGGGAATACTGGCGGCTGCCTCGGCGGCCGAGCCTGATGACGTAGTGGGATCATGGCTGCCGCTGTCGCACGACATGGGTCTAATAAGCACGTTGCAGGCCTTACGGCTCGGCTGCCCGCTCGTGTTATGGAGCCCCGAAGAGTTCCTGACAGCGCCGGCTCAATGGGTCGAACATATGGCAGCTCACCGCGTGAGGTTCTGGCCCGTCATCCCCGCCGGAATGCACATCGCAACCAAAGCACTGGCAGCGCGCGGGCACAGCCTCGATGCGTTGCGCGCAGTGTTGGTCGGCGCGGATGTCGTACGTCCCAGCGTGTTGGCGGCCTTCGAGTCGGTTGCCGGATGCGGCCAAGGCGTGGTGCGGCCGTGTTACGGCCTGGCCGACGCGACACTGATGGTCACCTGCACCCCGGGAGATCGGCACTGGCGCACCGTCAGGCCTCCCGACATTTCTGAGCGGAATGGGCGCCCCACCGAATTGATGTCCGTCGGGCCGCCCGTCGGAAATACCGAAGTGTGGATCGAGGTCGGGGGAAAACCGTTGGGCGAGCACGTTATCGGTGATGTAGTCGTGCGGTCACCGTCTCGCTGCTCGGGCCCTTTCGGGAGCGACCCAATTCCCTCGTCGGCCCCGGTGCGCACCGGGGACCTCGGATTTATCGCCGACGGTGAACTCGTCTTCACGGGCAGGGCGGCCGAAATCGTGCGCGTCGCGGGCGAGGATTACCTGCCCACCGAGGTGGAGGACTTCGTGGTGCGAGGCGGATTCGGCAAGACGGGGCGCGTCGCGGTGGTCGGTGTCGAATCCGACGCCGCCACCCAAATGGTCGCGGTGATCGAAAACGACTTGGCTGTCGGCGACGGCGCGGCGGCAGCCGTCGTTCGTCGCGAGCTGTTGCGAGCTGCCAGAGAAGCGGGTCTGCCCTTGACGGGTGTCAGATTCGTCCCACAGAACGGGCTAAGCAAAACAACCAGCGGCAAATTGCGCAGGCGTCGAATTGCCGCCGATCTTCAGGGGGCGAGCGTATGAGCCACTTTGCCAACACATCACGCGACGAGGAACTCGAGATCCGTACGGATAATGCCGCTCCGAAGGCCATGCCTTCTCACAACGGGGCTACCGTGCGGAGCAAGCCATTGACCCACGAGCGCGTCGTGGCTGTGATCATCCGCGCCGTACGCGCCATCCACACATCTTTTTCGGGCCTTGAACTCAACGGCGACACCAACCTTGCCTTGGACCTGGGCCTGGAGTCGGCGTCCAGGGTCGAGCTCCTGTTAGAAGTCGAACGCGCCCTCGACATCGCCCTGGATGTTGGGACCGTGGCCGTGTTCTCGGAACTCACGATCGCGGAACTCGCCGACCTCATCCTGCCAAAGCTCCAGGACGACGGCGTGTACCGATTACCGATTACCTAAGCCAAAAATCCCCGGTGGTGGCGGCATTTCTGGTCACCCGGTAACGCATCACAACATTCAGAGCCGGCTTGGCGATGCCAGCGTCTGGCTGCAGGGGAGGTAGGGATGTCGGACCGTCGCATTGACGTCTCATCCGCGCAGGAGGCTCTATGGTTTGCGCAACGATTAGTTCCGCATTTGCCCAACAATATTTCTTGTCATCTCGACATAGACGGTCCAATAGACCACCCCACGATGGCCGCCGCATTGCGGCAGGTATGCGGGGAGGCCGAGACTCTGCGTGCGGCATTTGCCGAAGACGACCGTGGCCCGTATCAAACCGTATGCGACCCGGAAACCTGGGCACCGGATTTCTTCGACGTCAGTGATACCGATGACCCAGAATCCGTTGGCCGAAGCATAATTTCGGACATAACCCGCCGGGCCTTCGACTTGAGACGCGGCATCTCGTGCCGGGCGGGCCTGATCAAGCGCGCGGACCGCCGATACTCCCTCTTTGTCGTCGTTCACCATATTGTTTGCGATGGGTTCGGGCTGCTGGTTTCCGTCCGTCGCATAGCAGAGGTCTACACGGCTTTGAAGCTGGGCCTGCGCCCTTCCCGATCCAAGTTTTGCGGTCCAGAGGCGATTGTCGGCGAGGACCGGAGCTATCGACGCTCTGACAGCTTTGTTTCCGATCAGCAATTTTGGGCCGACTACACAGGCAGGTGGCCCGAGCCGGTGGCCATCGCCGATCGCCCGGCACTGCCGCAACCGGCGACCTTGCACGAACACGTGGCCCTTGTGGGGGACGACGCGGCCCGTTTGAAAGCGGCGGCGGCGCGCGCCGGCCTGTCGTTACCTCGTTTTTTGACCGCGGCGCTGTGCGGGTGCTTCAGCCGGGTCTCATCGGCGTCAGAGTTCTCGATTCGATTGGCGGTCGCCAACAGGCTGGGCGTCGGGTGGAGCACTCCATGCATGCTTTCGAACGTCGCGCCGGTGCGGGTGAACGTCGCGCCGCGCACCAGGTTTGCCGATTTTGCGACATCGCTCCATCAGGAGATCAGCACGGTGCTGATGCACGCCCGCTATCAGATTGCCGACATCCAGCGCGACATCGGGCTGCTCAAAAACCAAAAGAACCGGCTGGGGCCCATCATCAACATCCTGCCGTATTTCGGAAATCTGGACTTTGCGGGAAGCCCCGCCGTGTTTCGGGGCGCCTCTTTCGGGGCCTGCGATGATCTCTTGATCTCCGCCTACTACGACGCCCGTCAGGGCGACGACGGGGAGCCCGCTCATATCCACATCCAAATCGACGCAAATGGGATGCTGTACGCGCACCGGGATCTCGTCCGCTTCACCGGGCACCTGACGTCTTTCTTGCGCACCGTTACCGCCGATCCGGAGCGGCGGATCGATCTGGTCGAGGTCATCGATCCGGTCGAACGTCAGCGGGTGCTGATCGACTGGAACGATACGGCCACACCGATACCGCAGGGCAGCGTCCCGGAGCTGTTCGCCGCGCAAGCCGCCCGCACACCCGAGGCCGTCGCGGTCGAAGACGGCGACGAAACCCTGACCTACCGCCAACTCGACACCCGTGCAACCCATCTCGCCGCCCGGCTGGCGCCTTACGGGGCGGCACCGGAAACCATCGTCGCCGTCGCCCTGCCCCGATCCGCCCGACTGGCCACCGCGCTGCTGGCGATTTCCAAAACCGGAGCCGCCTACCTGCCCGTCGACCCGAATTACCCCAGCGAGCGCACCACCTACTTGCTCACCGACGCCGCCCCGCGACTCCTGATCACCGACACCGCCACCGCAAAAACACTGCCCGACACCGCAATCCCCCAACTCATCCTCGACACCACCGATGCGGGCGCTGTAGCCACTGCGCCGCACCACATCGATCCGCCACGGCCCGACAACCTCGCCTACATCATGTACACCTCCGGATCCACCGGCCGCCCCAAAGCCGTCGCCATCACCCACCGCAACCTGGCGGCATTGTTCGTGGGCCTCAAGCGCTGCTGCGGTTTCACCGATCGGGACGTGTGGGCGTGGTGTCATTCACCGGCGTTCGATGTCTCGGTGTGGGAATTATGGGGAGCGCTCTTACACGGTGCACGGGTTGTGCCGGTGCCATGGGACACGGTGCGATCGCCGGTCGACATGTGGCAGCTACTGCTTCGCAGGCGGGTCACCGTCCTCAGCCAGACCCCCTCGGCGTTTTATGAGTTGATGCGTGCGGAGCGCGAATGCCCCATCAGCGCACCCGTTTCCGCGCTGCGCATGGTGGTGTTCGCCGGGGAGGCGTTGGATACATCCCGGCTGCGGGGCTGGTATCCGGGTGAGCGCGCGCACGCGCCGGCCTTGATAAACATGTACGGCACCACCGAAACCACCGTGCATCTCACGCATTTGGAGCTGACCGGCGGGCACGCCGGACACAACCCGTCGCCGATTGGTGTGCCGTTGGGCAATATGCGGGTGTTTGTGCTCGATGCGGGGTTGTGTCCGGTGCCGGTCGGGGTGCTCGGTGAATTGTATGTCGCCGGCGCCGGAGTGGGCCGCGGATACCGGGGCCGGGCGGCGTTGACCGCGACACGATTCGTGGCCTGTCCCTTCGGGCCGCCCGGCACCCGCATGTACCGCACCGGCGACATCGGACGATGGAACCCCGACGGCACCCTCGAATACATCGGACGCGCCGACCAACAAGTCAAAATCCGCGGATTCCGCGTCGAGCCAGGCGAAATCGAAGCCACACTCACCACCCACCCCCACGTCGCCCACGCCGTCATCACCACCCACACCAACACCACCGGCGACACCCAACTCGTCGGCTACATCGTCGCCAAACCCGACACCCCCACCGACGCCGAGCTGCCCGCCGAACTACGCCGCTACACCGCCGCACGACTACCCGAATTCATGGTCCCCGCCACCATCATGACCCTCGACGCCCTCCCCCTGACCATCCGCGCACGACGAAGGGGCCTTCGGGTTGGATGGCCAAGATCTGCTCGAGATAGTCATTCACCATCGCGGG
>NZ_LZKR01000169.1 GCF_001672915.1 Mycobacterium sp. 1245805.9
GGGCCGGCCTCACGGGCAGCCTGGTCGCCGGTCAGAACTTCGGCGCCGCCGCCGGAGAGTAGGCGGGCGTGCCGGGTCGTGGGGCCGGCGGGGGGGGGGGGGGCGCCCCCGGGGGGCGGCCCCGGGGGGGGTAAAACAGGACCCCCCCCCCCCCCCCGCGACCGGCGGCACCGGCGGGGCCGGCGGCAACACGGGCTTGCTCGGGGGCGGCGGTGGCGGGGGCGGGCACGGCGGGATGGGTGGACTGTTCGGCACGGGCGGCCCCGGCGGTTCCGGCGGTACCGGGGTTACCGGGGGCAACGGTGGTGGGGGCGGCAACGCCGCCCTGATCGGCAACGGCGGCGCGGGCGGCAACGGCGGTTTCGGCGCGGCCCAAGATGGCGCCGGCGGCAACGGCGGCGACGCCCAGCTGATCGGGTTCGGCGGCAACGGCGGCAACGGTTTCACCGCCGCCACGAATCCCCCCGGCGTGGGCGGCCAGGGCGGCTTGCTGATCGGCGTACCCGGCGCGGACGGCCTTACCTTCGCTTAGCGAACTCGACTCATTCGACGAACTCCGCGGCGCGGTGGCCGACCATCACGATGGTGGCGTGCGGCCCGCGGCTGGTGATCTCCGGCAGGATGGAACCGTCGATCACCCAAAGGTTTTCGATGCCATGGACCCGGCAACGCGGGTCGACGACGGCACCCATCGGCGCCGTGCCGCACAGATGCTGCGACGTCGACCACACCGGCGACCCGACAGACGTTGCGGCACCGGCCAATTCGCGGGCCAGTTCGCTGCCCCGGCGCAGCGCGGCGACGTCGTCGGGTTCGCTGTCGTAGCGGTGCTCGATGTGCGGCGGCACGTCGGGATCCGGCGAGACCAGCGTGATGCGCCCGCGCGCCCGCGGCCGCATCAGCGCCACCCCGATGTGCGGCCAGTCGGGGTGTCCCGCGGTGCCGTCGCCGGTCATCGCGACGAATCCGCCCGTGTACGGCCGGATCTCGATCCCGTCGGCGGTGCTGAGCACCACCTCCACCACGGGCCGGCCCGGGGCCACGGCCCAGTTCGTCGGCAACACCCACTCGGGGTGGTCGCTGCACGACGTCGCGACCGGCAGCGGCGCCACCACCGGGACGCCCGCGACGCGCAGCATTGCCTCGTCGCCGATCCCCGAGAGCATCAGCAGGTGAGCCGACTCGATCGCACCGGCGCACAACACGATTCGATCGGCGGAAAGCGCCGCCGGACCTTGCGGGCCGATCACCTCGACGCCCACCGCCGCGGCGCCCGCGAAACGCAGTCGCACCGCGCGGGTCCGCTCCAGCAACGTCAGGTTGGGCCGCGCGAGCGCCGGCAGCAGGTACGCGGCCCCGGATCCGGTGCGCACGCCGTCGACGATATTGAGGGGGACCGCACCCAGCCCCGAAACCAGTTCCCGCCCAGCATCGTTGAGATCGTCGATCCACCGAAAGCCCGCGCGCTCGGCCGCCGCGATGAAAGCTTCGGTGGTACCGGTCATTTCGCGGGTCCGGCGCACCGGGATCGGCCCGTCCCGGCCGTGGGCGGGGCCGTCGAAATCGAGGTCGGTCTCGACGGCGCGGAAGTGCTCGAGCACGTCGGACCACGCCCAGCCGGGAACCCCGACGTCATCGAAGTCGCGCGGCAGGCCGCGGCAGAAGTAGCCGCCGTTGATCGCACCCGAACCGCCGACGGTGGCCCCGCGCACGATCGGCAGCTTGAGGGCGTGCCGATCGGTCAGCGTGGTCAGGTACCGCCGCGCGAGCGGGCTGCCGACCCCGATCGGCAGTTGCAGCCCGTTGGCGGTCAGGGCCAGCAGCTCCGGGTCGGCGAGCGCGGGGCCGGCCTCCAGGACGGTGACGGTACGGGCGGGATCGGCGGAAAGGCGTTCGGCGACAACCGAACCAGCGCTGCCGGCACCGACGATCAGCACATCGCTGTGCGGGGCGGCTGCGGTCAAGGGGGCTTCGAACCCGCTATGTGCGAATCTGCGGCTTGAGCGCGCGCACGTTGCGTTCACGCGCCACGCCCCACCACAGCCCGAGGCCGTAGGCCAGGTCGTCGACCCGCTTGAGCAACACGTAGGTCAGCAGCCCGATGGGTTCGGCCTCGTCGCCGGTCGCGTCCCGGCGGCGCAGCCAGTCCACCACGCCGTCCATGACGGCGGCCACCAGCACGACGCGTCTGCAGTGGCGCGACAGGATCGCCGCGACCAGCGCCAGCGGCCAGTAGTGCCGGCACAGCGCCGACGCCAGCTGCAGCGCCGCCGACCACAGGCCGCGCGTCGCGATCGTCAGGACGTCAACGAGCGAAGTCTCGGCGCCGCGCATCGCCTTGGCGATCCGCCGGCCGGTCAGCAGGGCGACGACGATGGAGGCGAGCTGGCTGAGGCTCGTCCCCAGCGCCACCAGGATCCAGGCCATCAGCGCCCAGCCGGAGATCACCACCGGGGCCGTCTTGTCCGGGTGACGCACCGACAGCGGGGCCGCCGAACCGCCGTAAAAGGCCTTGCGCGCGAGCCAATCCCGTAGCTCGGTGCGGTGGTCGTGGGCGACCTGGGCGATCGGCTCGTAGCGCAGCCGCGCACCCGCTTCGATCAGCCGCCAGCACAGGTCGACGTCCTCGCCGGACTGCATCGTCTCGTCGAACCCGCCGACGTCACGGATGGCCGAGCGCCGGCAGATGATCGCGGCGCTGGGGACGTAGGACACCGTGCTGTGGGGCAACACCGGGGCCTCGCGCTCCCCGAGGTCCAGGGACGAGTGCACCGCCTCGTAGCGCGCCACGACGTTCTCGCTGTGCGCCAGGCCGACGATGCGCGGCGCGACCAGGGCGACGGTCGGATCGCAGAAGTGACCGAGCAGGGCCTCGAGCCAGCCCCGGCGCGGCGTCACGTCGGAGTCGAGAAACGCGACGAAGTCGGTCGTGCAGGCGGCCAGCCCGGTGTTGCGCGCCGCGGCCGGACCCTTGCTGTGCGAGTGGTGCAACACCTCGACGTCGCAGTGCGCGCCGATGAAGTCTTCCGGCTCGATGCGGGGGAACGAACCGTCGTCGACCACGATGACGCGCAATCCGCGCAGGCAGCTGACCAGGCGGCGCACCCCGGAAACGTTGTCCCGCACCGGGATTACCACGGTCACGTCGCGGTGCGACGGGCCGCCCGCGGGGCGCGGGTGCGCCACGGTGGCGTCCAGCAGGGTGCGGGCCAGCTGGGCGCTGACGTCGTCGCGAACCTTCAGCCGGCCGTCGGAGAGCATGCTCTGGGCGGCGGGAGCCAGCTTCAGCAGGCGCGTCGGTGAGCCGCCCAGCAGGGCGGAACCGTCGCCGAGCACCCGCACGCGACGATCGACCTGGACAGCGAACCCGTCCGGCAACCGGGTTGCCGTCATGTCAGCTTCCCGTCGTGCCCGGGCGACCACCGGGCGACGCGACGGACACAGTCGTCGACCATCTCGGCGAAGATGCGCTTGCCCTCGGCGGCCGTCGCGGTGGTGGGGTCCCCCAACACCCCGACCCGGCTGACCGCCGCGACGCCCCCGCGGCGCAGCGAGGGGAGCAGGTCCCCCAACGGCGCCCGGTTCCCGGCGAGCCACCGGTCGGTCAGCACGTCGGCCGGCGAGATGTGGAGCAACACCGAAGTTTCGGTATGGCCGGCGTGGGCGTCGGCGCCGGCGGCGACACAGGGGCACCATGCGGCGTCCCGGCCCTCGGCCCGCAGCGTGCTCACCGCGCCGCGCAACGCGTCGGCATTGCCGCCGTGGCCGTTGACGAAGACGAGCCGCGGTGCCCAGCAAGCCGCTGACCTGCCGTACTCCACCAGCAGCGTCGTCAGGGCCTCGGTGCCGATCGAGATCGTTCCGGCGAAGTCTTGGTGCTCGCCGCTGGCGCCGTAGGCGATGGCCGGCGCCACCAACCAGTCCTGTTCCAGGCGGGTCCGGGCGCCACGGGCGACCGCCGTCGCGATCCGGGTGTCGGTGTCCAGCGGGAGGTGCGGACCGTGTTGTTCGGTCGACCCCAGCGGGACCATTAGTGACGGCGAGGTGCCGAATAGCTGGCTCGACGCCATCGTTGCTAATTCGCCGAGTACGGGCACTGGCTGATGGTAGGACGAATTCACCTGGCGTGCACCAATTGTTGACCCTACAAAATTATTTTTTTCTGGCTTGTTCACCAAGCGGTCGAATTTGATGGCTCGTTCGTCACGGTTGCCTCGCAGGCACCACAATTTTCGCCGCCGTCGATTCACGCTAGAGGGCCAATTCGCGCTGTTGGTGAAAACGGCTCATGCTCAATCTTGGGAAAAAGGCCCGGCTTACCTGGATTTAGGCCCGGATTTACGCCGGCGGCACCCCGAGCGCCCGCGCGAAGCCGGGGGGCACCAACAGGTCGTCCGGGGTGAGGTCGTGAACCGAGGAGCGCCCCAGACCCATCAGCGCCGAGTCGATGCCGCCGCGCAAGATGTCGAGGACGTTCTCGACGCCGGCCTGGCCGCCGGCCGCGAGGCCCCACAGGTACGCGCGGCCGATCATCACCGCCCGCGCGCCGAGCGCCACCGCCTTGACGACGTCGCTGCCGCGGCGGATGCCGCCGTCGAGCAGCACCTCGACCCGGTCCCCGACCGCCTCGACCACCGCGGGCAGGGCGCGGATCGACGCTGGCGTGCCGTCCAGGTTGTTGCCCCCGTGATTCGACACCGAGATCGCCGAAACACCCGCGTCCACAGCCCTTTTGGCGTCGTCGACGCGCATCACGCCCTTGAGCATGAACGGTCCGTCCCACAGCCCGCGCAGCCAGGCGATGTCGTCCCAGGTCGGCGGCGGGGTGCCCATCCACTCCCCGTATGCGGCGAAGAACGGCGGACCGGGCTCACCGCGGCGCGCCTGGTTCGGCACCCGCAGGTCCGGCGGGCGCAGCGTCTTGCCGTACTTCCACAACCAGCGGGGCTTGAAGACCGCCTCCGGAGACTGGCGCAGGATCGTGCGCAGGTTCATCTGCTCGGGGATCTTCGGGCTGCCCCAGTCGCGCCCGTGCGAGAACGACCAGTCGGTGGTGACGATCAAGCCGACCGCGCCGGCCTGGCGCGCGCGTTCCACGCGCTCGGCGATGGCGTCGCGCCCGCCGAGCCAGTACACCTGGAAGAAGACTTTCGGGTTGGCCGCGATGACCTCTTCGATCGGTTTACTGGCGAAAGACGACAGGCCCATCGCCGTGCCCCGCGCGGCAGCCGCCCGGGCGACGGCCACCTCGCCGTCCGGATCCACCGCCTGGACGCCGGTCGGCGAAATGACCACCGGCAGCGAAATATCCTGCCCCATAACGGTAGTCGATTGGTCGCGCTTTTCCGGGGCGCCGACGACGTGGGGCGCGAATCCGAGTTCGCTGAACGCTTCGACGTTGTTCGAGACGGTGATTCCCTTTTCACTGCCCGCAAGCAGCGCCGAATAAACCGATTTCGGTAGCCGCCGCTTCGCGCGCTGCTGGGCGATGGCGACCGTTTCGAACCATTGGTCGGCCATGGCTAGACGGGGCTTTCGTTGCAGAGCCGCGCCGGCGGTTGCGACAGTTTCAGGAGTACCGGTCCACCCGTCTTCCGGGAATGGTCGGCGCGGGGCCGCGGGGTGGTGCGGTCACGCGCCAGGGCCTGCTCGCTGTGGCCTTGCACGCACTCGGGATCGGGCCCGTCCATCGGTAGGCCGGTGAAGAACTTGGCCGCCATGCATCCGCCCCGGCAGCTGTCGTAGTGCCCGCAGCTGCCGCACGCCCCGGCCGACTGCGGTTCGCGGAGCTCGCGAAACAACGGCGCGTTCTTCCAGACGTTGTCAAATCCCCCGTCCGACAGGATATTTCCGGCCAGGAAGCGGTCGTGGATGGCGAACGGGCAGGCGTAGACGTCGCCCACGGGGTCGATCAGGCAGACGACCCGGCCGGCGCCGCACATGTTGAGGCCGGCCAGCGCGCCGGACTGACCGAGCGGGGCCAGGTGGAAGAAGGAGTCGCCGGTGAGCACCCGCTCCCCCTTGGCGACCAGCCAGTCGTAGAGCTGGACCTGCTGGGCGGCGGTGGGGTGCAGGTCTTCCCACACGTCCGCGCCCCGACCCGACGGCCGCAGCCGGGTGATTCGCAGCGTGGCGCCGTAACGGCTTGCCAGCGCGGCGAATTCGTCGAGCTGGTCGACGTTGTGCCGGGTCACGACGACGGAGATCTTGGCATCCCGGAATCCCGCCGCCGCCAGGTTCTCCAGCGCCCGCACCGCCATCGCGAACGAGCCCGCGCCGCGCACGGCGTCGTTGACCTCCGCGGTCGCGCCGTCGAGCGAGATCTGGACGTCGACGTAGTCGCTGGCCGCCAGCCGGGCGGCGACCTCCGGCGTGATGCGGACGCCGTTGGTCGAGAACTTCACGCCGACGTGGTGCGCGGTCGCGTAGTCGACCAGCTCCCAGAAGTCGGGCCGCACGGTGGGTTCGCCACCGCCGATGTTGACGTAGAACACCTGCATGCGTTCCAGCTCGTCGATGATGTCCATGCACTGGCGGGTGGACAATTCGCGCGGATCGCGCTTGCCCGACGAGGACAAGCAGTGCACGCAGGCCAGGTTGCACGCGTAGGTCAGCTCCCACGTCAGGCAGATCGGGGCGTCCAGGCCGCGCTCGAACTGCTCGATGAGCCGCGGAACAGTGACAGTCATTCGGCCTCCTTGGCTACCAACATGTTTGACTCCGCCAGCACCCCCAGCGCGTGCAGGTAGGGACCCTGCCCGGGCTCGTCGATGCCCGCGGCGCGGCAGGCCGACCGGACGTCGGGATGGTCGGCCAGCGACCGCACCACCGTGAGGATGGTGCGGTTCTTCAGAAAGGACAGCTTGCGGGTGCCGAAGTGGTACAGCAGCGCGCCGAACGGCTCCGGCCGAACCGCCACCTGCGGGTGCAACCGCCAGCCGCGGTCGGGGTCGAACACGCGGATCAGTAGACCCCGCACATCCCGTCGATGGACACCTCTTCGACCAGGGTCTCGGTGACGAGCTCGGTCTCGGTCTCGTTTTCGTGCTCCATGGAACTTTTCCTCCCGTTGGGACTCGACAAGGATGGATCGTTCTGGACACAATATGGCATCGAGTGCCGCAATGGAAGGGCGGGTCTGACATGCCGCAACCGCGGGTGGGCCGACGCCGCTCGACGACACCGGGGCACATCACCGACGTCGCCCTCGACCTGTTCGCCGCCCGGGGATTCGGCGAGGTGAGCGTCGACGACGTCGCGCACGCGGCCGGCATCGCCCGCCGCACGCTGTTTCGCTATTACGCCTCCAAAAATGCGATCCTCTGGGGCGATTTCGACGCCCACCTCGCGCACCTGCGCGAGCTGCTCGACAACGTCGACCCGGGGGTCCCCCTCGACGAGGCGTTGCGCGGGGCGCTGTTGGCGTTCAACACCTTCGACGAGTGCGAGACGGTCCGGCACCGCCAACGCATGCGCGTCATCCTGGAAACCGCTGAGCTGCAGGCCTATTCGATGACGATGTATGCCGGCTGGCGCGAGGTCATGGCGGGTTTCGTCGCCCACCGGCTGGGCGTCAAGACCACCGACCCGCTGCCCCAGACCGTCGCCTGGACCATGCTCGGGGTGGCGTTGAGCGCCTACGAGCACTGGCTCTCCGACGAATCCGTGCCGCTGCCGACCGCGCTCGGCGACGCGTTCGACGTCGTCGGCGCCGGGCTGGAACGGCTGGACCGATGAGCGGGGGCGCCGAGCACCTGCTGCACATGCTGCGCTCGCAGGGCCGGTTCTGCGCGGGCTCCGGCTCCCCGATGTACGGGGAGCTCTTCGAGCTGGTGGCCGGCGACGTCGAGGCGGGCGGCGTCTTCGCGACCATCCTGTCCGGCCACGAGGACGCACCCTCGCGCCACGCGGTGCCGCTTCGGCTGCTGGGCGGGCTGCACCGGTTGGTGCTCGACGGCCGGGCGCCGCAATTGCGCCGCTTCTATCCCAGCACCGGCGGCGCCTGGGACGCGGCGAGCGCCTGGCCCGAGATCCTGCGCACCGCGGCGGCAAACGCCGACCCGCTGCGCGGCGCGCTGCATCAGCCGCCGCAGACCAATGAGGTGGGCCGGTCCGCCGCGCTGATCGGTGGGCTGCTGCGGCTCAATCACGGATCCGATTTGCCGATAAGGCTTTTCGAGATCGGATCGAGCGCGGGGCTGAACATGCGCGCCGACCACTACCACTACCGCTATGACGGCGGCCGCTGGGGGCCGGCCGACTCGCCGGTCACCATCGACGACGCGTGGCGCGGCGCCCTGCCGCCCGACGGCGCGGTGCGCATCGTCGAGCGAAACGGCTACGACATCGCGCCCGTCGACGTCACCGGCGCCGAGGGGGAAGTGACCGCGTTGAGCTACGTCTGGCCCGACCAGGACGCCCGGTTGCGCCGGCTGCGCGGCGCCATCGCCGTCGCCCGCAACGTCCCGGCGGCCCTCGAGCGCCGCACGGCCGCCGAGGCGGTGGCCGGCCTGACCCTCGCCGCCGGCGCGCTCACGGTGCTGTGGCATTCGATCACCTGGCAGTACCTGTCCGACGACGAGCGCGCGGCGGTCCGCGACGGGATCGAGGCGCTCGGCGGGCGGGCCGACGCCCGGTCGCCGTTCGCGCACCTGACGCTCGAGCCGGCGCGCGACGGGCCCGGCGCCCCGATCCGGTTTTTGGTGCGGGCCCGCAGCTGGCCGGGCGGCGAGCTGGCCGTGCTCGCCGAATGCCATCCGCACGGCCCGCCGGTGAATTGGCAGTAAGTTTTTCTCCCCGCAGCGTCGGAGCTCGGCCCGCCGCGGCGACGATATAGGTGTGAGCGCCGAAGCGGATCCGAGGTCCGACGCTCGACGCGCATTGCTCGAGCTGTACGACGAGGCGTTACCCGTGGTGTACGGATATTTCGTTCGCCGCTGCGGTGACCGCACGACGGCGGAAGACCTGACATCGGAGACGTTTCTCGCGGCCATGGATGCCGCGCGGAAAAGCGATCCGCCGCCGGTGTCGATACCGTGGCTGCTCGGCGTGGCGCGGCACAAGCTGGCCGACCACTATCGGCGCGGTCCGCACCGGGTGACCGTGCCGGTCGCCGACCCGCCGGAACCGGCGGACGGGGTCGACGACTGGGACGCCGAGCTGGATCGCATGGTCGCCGAGGCGGTGCTGGCCCGGCTGGCCGAGCCGCACCGCGCCGTGCTGGTGCTGCGCTACATGGACGACTGCTCGGTCGGTGAGTGCGCCGAGCTGATCGGACGGACCGTGCACGCCACCGAGGCGCTCCTGGTGCGGGCCCGCCGGGCCTTCAAACAACAGTATCCGGAAGGAGGCACGTCATGAGTCGGCACGACGACCCGCTGGACGTGCTGCGCGCCGATGACCTTCCGGTGCAACCAGATTCGGGTTTCGCCGCGCGGCTGCGCCGGCGGCTGGAATCCGCACTTTCCCTGCCGAAAGGAGTTGTCATGAGCGGCATCGAGACTCAGGTCGCCCCGCGCCCGGCGGCCCTGCCCTACCTGAGCGTCGCGAACGCGCGGGCCGCGATCGCCTGGTACACCGACGCGTTCGGCGCCGTCGTGGTCGGCGAACCGATCGTGATGGACGACGGCCGAATCGGGCACGCGGAGATCGAGATCGGAGGCGGGGTGCTCTATTTGGCCGACGAGTATCCCGAACTCGGGCTGAAGGCCCCCGCGCCCGAAGCGGTTTCGGTGAGCCTGATGCTGCACGTCGGCGACACCGACGCCGCGCTGGCCAGGGCGCGCGAACACGGCGCCACCGTCCAGCGCGAGAGCTACGAAAGCCACGGGAGCCGCAACGCGACCGTCGTCGACCCGTTCGGGCACCGCTGGATGCTGTCCGGGCCCACTAAGGGCCCCGTGGGCATCCGGCACGGCGACATCGGATACGTCTCGGTGTGCAGCCCCGACGCCGATCGCGCGGCCGCCTTCTACGGCCACGTCCTGGGCTGGACATACGACCGGGCATCCCATCGCGTCACCAATACCGATCTGCCGACCGGCATTTCGGCGCAACCCGGGGCGCCCACGCTGTTCTGCTGCTACGCCGTCGCCGACGTGCGGGCCGCCCGCGCGGCGATAATCGAGGCGGGCGGGGTCGCGGGCGAAGCGCGCCGGACCGACGACGGCGTGCTCCTCGACGCCACCGACCCGCAGGGGGCGGCGTTCGCGGTGTTCGAACCGGCGCCCGGGCGAAAGCGCCCGGGGCTCAACGGGTCTGGGCCCGGCGAGCTGTCGTACGTCACCTACGAAGTGCCGGATTCCGCGGGCTTCCGCGACTTCTACGGCCGGGTGCTGGGGTGGAGCTTCGAGCCCGGCCGGGTGGCCGACGGCTGGCAGGTGGTGGGAACCCACCCGATGGCCGGCGCGGCCGGGGGCAGCGCTTCTCCGGCGACGGTGCCGATGTGGACGGTGTCGGACATCGACGCGGCCGTCGCGCGGGTGCGCGAAGCCGGCGGGACGGTGCTCGCGGAGCCGGCCCGCCAGCCGTACGGCGTGACCGCGGAATGCGCCGACGATCAGGGCGCCCGCTTCTACCTCGGCGAGTTCTGAGCCTCGGGATTGGCGATCCGGACGGGCGCCCCGTCCAGCCACGCGACGACGGCCTCGACGGTGTCCGCGTAGAAGGCGCCGAGCATTTCGCGGGTGACGTACCCCAGGTGGGGCGACAGCGTCACGTTCGCCAGCGCCCGCAGCGGATGGTCGGGCGGCGGCGGTTCGGTGTCGTAGACGTCGAGCCCGGCCCCGGCGATGCCCCCGGCCCGCAGCGCGTCGATCAGCGCGGCCTCCTCCACGATCGGGCCGCGCGAGGTGTTTATCAGGTAGGCATGCGGCCGCATCAGCGCCAGCTCGGGACGGCCGACCAGACCGCGGGTGCGCTCGGAGAGCACCAGGTGGATCGAGACCACGTCGGACTCCGCGAACAGGGCCGCCTTCTCGACCCGGCGGGCGCCGGCCGCCGCGGCGGCCTCGTCGGTGAGATTCTGGCTCCACGCAATCACCTGCATGCCAAACACTTTCGCGTATTCGGCCATGCGCTTGCCGGTGCGGCCCAGGCCGAGCAGCCCGAGCGTCTTGCCGGACAGCGTCATGCCGGTGCTCGACTGCCAGCCCCCGTCGCGCATCCGCCGATGTTCCTCGGCCAGGTTGCGCACCGTCGCGATCAACAGCCCCCAGGCCAGTTCCGGCGTCGCGTCGCGAACCGCGGCGAACCGCGGGTTGGCGAAGTCGGAGTGGGCGACCAGCACGCCGCGCTCGGTGGCCGCGGCCATGTCCAGGTTGGGCAGGCTCCTGCCGACTATGGTGATCAGCCTGAGGTTCGGCAGCCGCTCGATGAGCGTGCGCGGCAACGCCATGCGCTCGCGCATGGTGCAGATCACGTCGAAGGGCCGCAACGCGTCGGCGGCCTGCGCCTCGGACAGGTGCCGGTCGAAAACCGTCAGCTCGCAACGGGTCCGCACCGGCGACCAGTCGGCGAGGTCGAGGGCCGCGCCGGCGTAGTCGTCGAGTATCGCGACCCTGGGAAGCGTCAGCCCAGGACCTCGGCGATGGGCGCGGCGGCGGCGATCTTGGCGCGGACCTTCATGACCTTGCCGGGCATCCCGCCGCCGACCACCCCGACCAGCACCCCGTCGCGCTCGTAATAGGCCAGGAACTTGCGCCCGTCGTCCTCGACGAGATGCACGGTGTCGGTGGCCTCGGGCTCCCCCAGGCACTGGATCTTGACGTCGTACTGGTCGCTCCAGAAATACGGCACCACCACCGCCGACGGGACGTCCTGCCCGAGCATCGCGGGCACCACCACCCGGGCCTGGTCGGCCACGTTGCTCCAATGTTCCACGCGCGCTTGGTGTCCCGTCGTATCGCGCCAGGAGGCGACGTCGCCGAGCGCCCACACGTGCGGCGCGCTGGTGCGTCCGGCCTCGTCGCAGAGGACCCCGTTGTCGACGTCGACGCCGCTGCCCTCGAGCCACTCGGTCGCCGGTCGCGAGCCGATGCCGACCACGACGAGGTCGGCGGCCAGCTCCGACCCGTCGGTCAGCACCACGGTGTCGACGTGCCCCTCGCCGCGCACCTCCGCCACCCCGAGCCCGAGGCGGACGTCGACACCCTCGTCGCGATGCAGTCGCGCCACCAGCTGGCCGATCTGCTCGCCGAGGATCGCGGCCAGCGGCGTCGGCTGGGGCTCGACCAGCACCACGTCGACGCCCAGGGTGCGCAGGCTGGCCGCCACCTCGCAGCCGATGAAACCGGCGCCGACGACGACGGCGCGCTGCGCCTCGGACGCGTGCTCGCGCAACGCCATGCTCTCGTCGAACGAGCGCAGCACCCGAATCCCGTCCAGGTCGGGAAACGCCGGGATGCGTCGCGGTACCAGCCCGGTGGCGATGACGAGTTCGTCGTAGCCGAGCGCGGTCCCGTCGGCCAGCGTCACCGTCTGACGGTCCGTGTCCAGCGCGGTGGCAGCCGAACCCAGCCGCAGCGTGATGTCCTTTTCGTCGTACCACTCGCGCGGCTTGAGGGCCACGTCATCGACCTCTTTGCGCAGCACCTCCTTGGACAGCGGCGGGCGGTCGTAGGGCACGTGCACCTCGTCGCTGACGATCGTGATGCGCCCGGCGTATTCGGACCGCCGCAGTTGCTCGGCCGTGCGAGCGGCGGCCAGTCCGCCGCCGACGATCACGACCCCCTTTTGGGAGCCCTCTTCAGTCACGTGGTGTTCATACCACGATGGCCGGTCAGTACTTCAAGGCGCCCTTGTCGACGGGGACCTGCGTGCCCGACAGTGTGCCCGAGCCGTCGCCCGCCAACCAGACGACGACGTCGGAAACCTCGTCGGGCGTCATGAATCCCTTGTACTGCATGGGCATCGGCGGGAAGCTGTGCACGTAACGGGGGTGCTTGGCAAAGATTTCCATCATTGCCTCGGGCTCGATCATCGGGGTTTCGACCGAGTAGGGGTGGATGGAGTTGACCCGGATGCCGTATTCGCCGAGCTCGATCGCCAGGGTGTTGGTCAGGCCGGTCAGCCCGAACTTGCTGGCGGCGTAGTGGCCGTTGCCGGGCGTGGCCTTCAGGCCCGCCGACGAGCTGACGACGACGATGGAGCCCCCGTTGCCGGCCTCGATCATCGCCGGAATCGCCGCCCGCAGGGTGCGCCAGGTGCCGGTCAGGTTGATCCCGATGACGGTGTCCCACTGCTCGTCGGTGAGCTCCCAGACCCGGCCCCAGCCCAGCACGCCGGCGTTGGCGACCAGGATGTCGAGCCGGCCGAATTGTTCGACGCCGTCGGCGACCAGTTGCCGCAGCGCCGCGTCGTCCCGGATGTCGACCTCGCGGGCCAGCACCTTGCGGCCCTCGGCTTCGACCAGGCGGATGGTCTCGCTGAGATCCTCGGGTGTAGCCGGCGTATAGGTCAGGGTGTCCGAAGCCCGCGCGCAGATGTCGAGCGCGATGATGTCCGCGCCTTCCCGGGCAAGCCGCACCGCGTGCGACCGTCCCTGCGCCCGGGCGGCGCCGGTAACGAATGCCACCCGTCCTTGCAGTGATCCAACCTGTGCAGCCACGAGGACAGGCTAGCAGCGGAACTGAAACGTGTTCTAATGCGGCTCGGGTTCAGATTTCCGAGATGATCTGGGCCCGCCGGCTGTTGTATTCCTGGTCGGTCAGCGCGCCGCTGGCGCGCAGTGTCTCCAGCTCCTGGAGCCGCTGCGCGATCGACGGTTGCGCCGGCGTGCCGGCGGGTGCCGGACCGCCCGCCGCGGGCTGGGGCGCCGGCGCCTGTTGTTCGGCGGCGCGCCGCACCACGGCCTGGATCTGCTGGCGCACCACCGGATTCGACCGGAGGTCGCCCGCCTGGTTGAGCGGGATGTTGTTGGCCTTCAGGATCTGCAGGATCTCCATCAGCGGTCCGGCCTGCCCGCTGAGGTCGTAGGTCCTGTTGTCCTCGGTCAGGGTGAACTGCGCGGGCACCAGCCCGTTGACCAAAGCGCTTCGCTCCCAGTCGATGCGGTATTCCTGGGTGGTCGGGTTGACCAGCACGACCACCTTGCGGGCATTGAGGTTGCCGAGCCGGGTGAGGTGGGCGATGACCCGGTCCTCGCTGTCGAACGGCAGGAACCCGGGCCCGGAAATGTGCAGGTGCACCTTCACCACCTGCTGATTGTTGATCCACGTCCCCGTCTCGGTGAGCCCGGTGATTTGGGCGAGCGCCAGCACGCCGGTCTGCTCGAGCTCCGCGTTCTTGGCTGACGACTTCGCGCCGAAGTTGGCCAGCGCGATCGCGATCACCACGTCGACGACGGTGATCAGCAGGCCGACGTAGAGCATCCACCCCAGCAGGTCTTGGAATCCGACGGTGAAGTAGACGATCAAAAAGATCGGCCCGACTAGGCCGCCGCACAGCAAAACGATCAACTGTGCCTTCAGGTAGCGCGCCAACACGTGTCTCTCCTCGTCTCGCTGGGAAGTTCGTGTCAGATTAACGCCGTCGCCAGCGGGACGCGCGCAAAGCGCGCAAGGACGCCCGTCACTCCTCGGCGGGCTCGGACGCCGGCGCCGCGGCCGGAGAGTAGGCGGGCGTGCCGGGTCGTGCCGCGGCCGTGGGCGCGGCGGATCCCGGCGTCGGCAGGCCCGCCAGCGGGGTGATCGGCGGGGCGGACGCCACGGGTTCGCCGATGCCGAGCTCTTCGGCGGCGGCGGCCTCGGCGGCACCGCCGGACTCGGCCAACGCGCCGCTGCCGCCGGCCGCGGGGGCGGCGCCGAAGTTCTGACCGGCGACCAGGCTGCCCGTGAGGCCGGCCCCGCCGGGACTGAACGATCCGCCGGTTCCGGCGGCCGTCGCGGCGGGATCGGCGCCGACGCTGCTGATCAGCTGGCCGCCCGCGCCGCTGCCGCCGGCGCCGAACCCGGCGGGCCCGACACTGGCGGCGGCCGCCGCCGGGGACCCGGTGGCGCCCGTGGCGGCCTGGATCGCCACCCCCGCCGCCTGGGCGGGGGCACTGAGCGCGCTCGCCGCCCCCTGCTCGACGGTCTGCAGCGGCGACGCGTTGGTAGCCTCGGCGAGCGCATACTGCACCCCGCCGCTGCTCATCAGGTTGACGAACTCCTGGTGGAACAGCGACGCCTGGGCGCTGAGCGCCTGATAGACCTCGGCGTGGGCGCCGAACAGCGCGGCGATGCTCGCCGATACCTCGTCGGCCCCGGCGGCCAGCACCCCCGAAGTGGGGCCCAACGCGGCCACGTTGGCGGAGCTGATGGTCGAACCGATGTTCGCCAGGTCGGACGCGGCCGCAGCCAGGTATTCGGGCGTCGCGAAGACGAACGACATCCGAACCTCCAGGACAGGCCACTCGACAAAGGCAATCGCCCGGTCATTAGACACGGACGCAATAGGCTGAATCTATATTAACCTGCGCGGCCCGCCTCCAGTTTGGCCAATTGCGCGGACCCGGAAAGCGCGTCAGCTGCCGTTTGCGCCGGCCGTGCCGTACAGGGTGCCGCCGGTGCCGCCCTTGCCGGGCGTGTGACCGTTCCCGCCGTTGCCGCCGTTGCCGATGTACTGGGCGTTCCCGCCGTTACCGCCGAAGCTTGTCGGCCCCGTCGCCGACCCGCCGGCCCCGCCGTTGCCGACCAATCCGCCCCCGCCGCCATTACCGCCGTGGCCGTTGACACCGGCGGCCCCGCCGGCACCGCCGTCGCCGACCAGCCCGCCGCCGGCGCCGCCGTCGCCGCCGGTCCCACCAGGGGCTGCCGACGCGGCGCCGCCGGCGCCACCGGTTCCGAACCACCCGGCAGCGCCGCCGGCTCCGCCCTTCGAGGTGATTCCGGTGGCGGCCCCACCCGCGCCGCCGAGGCCGTCCACGCGCCCGCCGGCGCCGCCCTGGCCACCGTGGCCGAAGTTTCCGGATGCCGCACCGCCCGCGCCGCCGGTGCCGAACAGCCCGGCATTGCCGCCGGTCCCGCCGACTCCGTTAGACGATGCGGTGGCGGCCCCGCCCGCGCCGCCGGCGCCGTTCAGGAATCCGCCGCTGCCGCCGGTGCCCGACTGCCCGGCGGTAAGGCCGGTCCCGCCGCCGGGAAGGCCACCACCGATCCCGCCGGTCCCGCCCACGCCGAACAGTCCGGCGTTGCCACCGTTGCCGGCGGCGCCGCCGTTGGCGACGTTGAACGCGTTGGTGGCGCCGCCGTTGCCGCCGTCACCACCCGCGCCGTACAGCCACCCGCCGCGCCCGCCGGCCGCGCCCGCGCCGCCGACCCCGCCGTTGCCGCCGAGGTTGTTGTTGTTGCCCGGCAGGCCGGTCTGGTTGACCCCGCCGTCCGCGCCGGACCCGCCGAGGCCGCCGTTGCCGATCAACCCCGGCGCGCCACCGACACCGCCGCTGCCGCCGTTGCCGCCGTTCGCCGCCGTCGCACTTTGGAAGGCGTTGCCGCCGGCCCCGCCGTTCGCGCCCGCGCCGGGAGTCCCGCCGAAGAGCCCGGCTCCCCCGCCGGCGCCGCCGTTGCCGCCATTGCCGCCGCTGTCCCCGGCGAGCAAGCCGTTGGCGCCGGCCCCACCGGGCGCACCGGCCCCGCCGTTGCCGTACAGCCAGCCGCCGTGACCGCCGGCACCGCCATTCGTGCCGGCGACGGCGCCCGAGGCCGAACCCGGGCTGAAGCCGGCGCCGCCGGCCCCGCCGTTGCCGATCAATCCGGCCGAGCCGCCGTTGCCACCGGCCACGCCGGCGGTAGTGCTGGCGCCGCCGTTGCCGCCGTTGCCCATCAGCCAGCCACCGGCCCCGCCCGCCTGCCCGGGGCCGCCGTTGGCGCCGTCGCCGATGAGGGGACGCCCGGTGAACGCCTGAAACGGAGCATTGATGGCGCCCAGCGCTTCCTGTTCGGCGGTCTGCAGCGGCGAAGCGTTCGCGGCCTCCGCCGCGGCGTACTGCGCCGCGCCGCCGCTCATGAGCTGCACGAACTGCCGGTGGAACGACGCCGCTTGGGCGCCGAACGCCTGATAGGCCTGCGCGTGCGCGCCGAACAGCGACGCGATGGCGGCCGACACCTCATCGGCGCCCGCGGCCAGCACGCTTGACGTCGGGGTCAGGGCCGCCGCGTTGGCGGAGCTGATCGTCGAGCCGATGTTCGCCAGGTCCGCGGCCGCGGCCTGGACGTACTCGGGCGCAGCGTACAAGTACGACATCACAACCTCCGGCACAGTTCGGTGGCCGCCTCATGCACGGCTCCCCGAAAACTGGGTCATTACGGGGCAGATCGTATCCGCGGCCGGGGCCTTGCGCAGAGCAATTTCGCCGGCTTCGTCCGAACTGAAAACGGCCGAAAATGCACGAAGCCCGGACCGCCGATAGGCAGCCCGGGCTTCGCGCGAGCGAGAATTACTTGATGATCTTGACGACCCGGCCGGCGCCGACGGTGCGGCCGCCCTCGCGGATCGCGAACCGCAGGCCCTCGTCCATGGCGACGGGCTGGATCAGCTTGACCGTGATGTTGGTGTTGTCACCGGGCATCACCATCTCGGTGCCCTCCGGCAGCGTCACCACACCGGTCACGTCGGTGGTGCGGAAGTAGAACTGCGGACGGTAGTTGTTGAAGAACGGCGTGTGCCGGCCGCCCTCGTCCTTGGACAGGATGTAGACCTGGCCCTCGAAGTCGGTGTGCGGCGTGGTGGTGCCGGGCTTGGTCACGACCTGGCCGCGCTCGACGTCCTCGCGCTTGATGCCGCGCAGCAGCAGCCCGACGTTGTCGCCGGCCTGGCCCTGGTCGAGCAGCTTGCGGAACATCTCCACACCGGTGACGGTCGTCTTGGTGGTGGACGGGCGGATGCCGACGATCTCGACTTCCTCGTTCACGTTGATCACGCCGCGCTCCACACGACCGGTGACCACGGTGCCACGGCCGGTGATGGTGAAGACGTCCTCGACGGGCATCAGGAACGGCTTGTCGGTCTCGCGGACCGGGTCCGGAATCGACTCGTCGACCGCGTTCATCAACTCCTCGACGGACTCGACCCACTTGGCGTCGCCCTCGAGCGCCTTCAGCGCCGAGACCCGCACCACCGGGGCGTCCTCGTCGAACTCCTGGGCGGCCAGCAGCTCGCGGACCTCCATCTCGACGAGCTCGAGCAGCTCCTCGTCGTCGACGGCGTCGGCCTTGTTCAGCGCGACCAGGATGTAGGGCACGCCGACCTGACGGGCCAGCAGCACGTGCTCCCGCGTCTGCGGCATCGGGCCGTCGGTCGCGGCGACCACCAGGATCGCGCCGTCCATCTGGGCGGCGCCGGTGATCATGTTCTTGATGTAGTCGGCGTGGCCGGGGGCGTCGACGTGCGCGTAGTGACGCTTGTCGGTCTGGTACTCGACGTGCGCGATGTTGATCGTGATACCGCGCTGACGCTCCTCGGGGGCGTTGTCGATCTGGTCGAACGCCTTCGACTCGTTCAGGTCCGGATACTTGTCGTGCAGGACCTTGGTGATAGCCGCGGTCAGGGTCGTCTTGCCGTGGTCAACGTGACCAATGGTCCCGATGTTGACGTGGGGCTTGGTCCGCTGGAACTTCGCCTTCGCCACTGTTATGTCCTCCGACTTGTTGGTGCTTTGTTAAGCAGTGTTGATTTTCTGGGTTTCGGCCGCGGTGTTAACCGGGCCAGCTTACTCGTGCGTGCTAAAGCCGATTGCTCGACCTCACTGGCCCGTCGCCTTCGCGATGATCTCCTTCGACACGTTCGCCGGAACCTCGGCGTACGAGTCGAACACCATGGAGTAGTTCGCCCGGCCTTGAGTCTTGGACCGCAGGTCGCCGACGTAGCCGAACATCTCCGACAGCGGCACGTGCGCCTTCACGACGCGCGCACCCGCCCGCTCCTCCATGGCCTGGATCTGGCCACGGCGGGAGTTCAGGTCGCCGATCACGTCGCCCATGTAGTCCTCGGGCGTGGTGACCTCGACGGCCATGATCGGTTCCAGAATCACCGGCTGCGCTTGCGCCGCAGCCTTTTTCAGCACCTGCGAGCCTGCGATCTTGAACGCCATCTCCGACGAGTCGACCTCGTGGAAGGCACCGTCAAGCAGGGTGACCTTGAGGTTCACCAGCGGGTAGCCGGCCAGCACGCCGTACTGCATGGCGTCCTGCGCGCCGGCGTCCACCGACGGGATGTACTCGCGGGGGATGCGCCCACCGGTGACCTTGTTCTCGAACTCGTAGGTGGCGCCGTCCTCGCCGTGGAACGGCTCGAGGTTGATCAGCACCTTCGCGAACTGGCCCGAGCCGCCGGTCTGCTTCTTGTGGGTGTACTCGACCTTTTCCACCACGCGGCGGATGGTCTCCTTGTACGCCACCTGCGGCTTGCCGACGTTGGCCTCGACCTTGAACTCGCGGCGCATGCGGTCCACAAGGATGTCCAGGTGCAGCTCGCCCATGCCGCCGATCACGGTCTGGCCGGTCTCGACGTCCTGGTGCACCTTGAAGGTCGGGTCCTCCTCGGCGAGCTTCTGGATCGACAGGGAGAGCTTCTCCTGGTCGCTCTTGGTCTTGGGCTCGATGGCCACCTCGATCACCGGGTCGGGGAACGTCATCGACTCCAGCACGATCTGGTGGTTCGGGTCGCTCAGGGTGTCGCCGGTGGTGGTGTCCTTCAGCCCGATGACGGCATAGATGTGGCCCGCCGAGGCGGTCTCCACCGGGTTCTCCTTGTTGGAGTGCATCTGGAACAGCTTGCCCAGCCGCTCCTTCTTGCCCTTGGTGGCGTTGATGACCTGGCTGCCGGAGTCGACCTTGCCCGAGTACACCCGGACGTAGGTCAGCTTGCCGAAGAACGGGTGCGTGGCGACCTTGAACGCCAGCGCCGAGAAGGGCTCGTCGGTCGACGGGTTACGCGTGACTTCCTCGTCCTCGTTGCCCGGCGCATGCCCGACGGCCGGCGGCACGTCCAGCGGCGAGGGCAGGTAGTCGATCACCGCGTCGAGCATGGGCTGCACGCCCTTGTTCTTGAACGCGCTGCCGCACAGCACCAGGTAGGCCTCGGAGCTGATCGTGAGCTTGCGCAGGGCGCCCTTGATCTCGGCGACCGTCAGCTCCTCGCCACCGAGGTACTTCTCCAGCAGCGCCTCGTCGGTCTCGGCGACGGCCTCGAGCAGCTTGGTGCGGTACTCGTCGGCCTTCTCCGCCAGCTCGGCGGGGATGTCGATGGTGTCGTAGGTCTCGCCGAGCTTGGTCTCGCCGCGCCACACCTTGGCCTTCATCTCGACCAGGTCGACCACGCCCTCGAAGTCACCCTCCGAGCCGACGGGCAGCTGGATCGGGATGACGTTGGCGCCGAGGCGCTCCTCCATGGTGCGCACGGAGAAGTAGAAGTCGGCGCCGATCTTGTCCATCTTGTTGACGAAGCAGATGCGGGGGACGTCGTACTTGTCGGCCTGCCGCCAGACCTGCTCGGACTGCGGCTCGACACCCTCCTTGCCGTCGAAGACGGCGACGGCGCCGTCGAGCACGCGCAGGCTGCGCTCGACCTCGACGGTGAAGTCGACGTGGCCGGGCGTGTCGATGATGTTGATCTGGTTGCCGTTCCAGAAGCAGGTGGTGGCCGCGGAGGTGATGGTGATCCCCCGCTCCTGCTCCTGCTCCATCCAGTCCATGGTGGCGGCGCCGTCGTGCACCTCACCGATCTTGTAGCTGATGCCGGTGTAGTAGAGGATGCGCTCCGTCGTCGTCGTCTTGCCGGCGTCGATGTGCGCCATGATGCCGATGTTGCGGACCTTGGTGAGGTCGGTCAGCACGTCCTTCTGTGCCACAGAAGTCTTCCCACTCTTTCGATTGCTTGGTTAGCGGTTGTTGTCGCCCCGGCCACTCTGCCGAATGTCGCCGCCTCCGCGGCTGCGCGCGCGGTGCGCGCTCTACCAGCGATAGTGCGCGAAGGCGCGGTTGGCCTCGGCCATCTTGTGGGTGTCCTCACGCCGCTTGACGGAGGCCCCGAGGCCGTTGCTGGCGTCCAGGAGTTCGTTCGCCAGCCGCTCGATCATGGTCTTCTCCCGGCGTTGCCGCGAGAAGCTGACAAGCCAGCGCAGCGCCAGGGTGGTGGACCGGTCGGGGCGCACCTCGACGGGCACCTGATAGGTCGCACCACCGACGCGGCGGCTGCGCACCTCCAGGGCGGGCTTGACGTTGTCGAGAGCACGCTTAAGCGTGATCACCGGGTCGGTGCCGGTCTTTTCCCGGGCTTGTTCGAGCGCTCCATAAACAATGCGTTCGGCGAGGGATTTCTTCCCCTTGAGCAGAACTTTGTTGACCAGCTGGGTGACCAGCTGCGACCCGTAGACCGGGTCGTTGACCAACGGACGCTTGGGCGCGGGCCCCTTGCGCGGCATCAGCTCTTCTCCTTCTTGGCGCCGTAGCGGCTACGAGCCTGCTTGCGGTTCTTGACGCCCTGGGTGTCGAGCGAACCGCGGATTATCTTGTACCGGACACCCGGCAGGTCCTTAACCCGGCCACCACGCACCAGCACCATGGAGTGCTCCTGCAGGTTGTGGCCCTCGCCGGGGATGTATGCCGTGACCTCGACCTGACTCGTCAGCTTGACGCGCGCGACCTTCCGAAGCGCCGAGTTCGGCTTCTTCGGGGTGGTGGTGTACACGCGGGTGCATACGCCACGGCGCTGCGGGCTGCCCTTCAGAGCCGCGGTCTTGACCTTTCCGATCTTGTCCCGACGACCCTTGCGGACCAGCTGCTGAATGGTTGGCATCTAGGAGGCTTTCTGTGTTGAAGTGTGCGTTCTGGCTCGGCTGTTAAGTCTGTGTACTGCAGTTTTGCCCCGTCGCGGACTAGCTCTCGTACCCCGCGGCCGGGTGTGTCGCAAGCGCTCAGCACGGAGTTCGATCCGATGCGTCGTGGACATGCGAATTAGCCCGGCATCCGCTTCCTTACGTCAGGCGCCGTAAGCCGCCAGGCACGAGCTACCACAATACCTGCCGCCGGTCTCGCAGGTCAAAGCGGCGATCATCCGACTAACCGGGTGAGGCCCGCTGGTGCGCGGAGCGCCTTTCCAGCGCCTCCAAACCCCGGGCCAGCCGCAACACCATGTCGGAGAACAGCGCGTCGGTGTCGATGTCGTCCATGACCCCGGTCATTTCCAGCAACACGAAGCCGTGCATCGCGGACCAGAACTCCAGCGCGGCGTGGAAGGCCTCGACACCGTCCAGCCCATAGGACGCCAGCACCGCGAGCACCGGCGCCGCCGCGCCCCTGGTGGCCGTCGCGTACTCGGGGTCGTCGCCGCCCAGCGGCATCCGGGTGAAGGCGGAGTACCGGCCGGGGTGGTGATGCGCGTAGCTGCGGTAGGCGGCGGCCATGACGAGCACCGCGTCGTCGCGGGCGCGCCCCTCGCCGACCCGGTTCAGCATCGTGATGATGTCGTCGATGACCCGGATCCGCACGGCGCGGCGCAGGTCCTCCAGGCTGTCCACGTGGTTGTACAGCGACGGCCCCTTGGTGCCCAGCTGCGTGGCCAGCGCGTTGATGGTCAGCGAGTCCCAGCCCTCCCGGTCCAGGAAGGCCAGTGCGCCGTCGACGATGCCGTCGCGGCTCAGTTTCGCCGGGCGCGAGCCCGACTTCCCGGCGCGCTGGCGCCCAGCCGCCGACGGCGGTTCCGGAGCTGCCATGCGATCGCCCTTCGATTGATCCCGGGTGGGTTAACTAATGACTCTAGTTGACGAAGGCCGGGAAAATCGTAGGCTCATTCGAGCGGATTCACCCGTGTTCAAAGGGGGCGTGCAGTGAACTGGACAACCGTCGCGGGGCCCCTGGTCACCTGCGCCGTCGTAGTCGCCGCGACGCCCGCCCCGGCGGCGCCGGCCGCGCACGCCAAGAACGGCGACACGCACATCACCGGACAGGGCGTCGACCAGACGCTGGACTGCAACGACGCCACCCTGATCGTCAACGGCACCGGCAACACCGTCAACGCCAAGGGAAACTGCTGGGCTGTCACGGTCATGGGGTCGGGCAACACCGTCATCGCGGACTCGGTCACCCACGACATCACCGTGTACGGCTACGACGAGACCGTCTTTTATCACGGCGGCGCACCGATCCTGTGGGACCGCGGACGCGAACTGGGCATGACCAACCGGCTCCAGCAGGTGCCGGGCTGAGGCACGGCACCACTCAAGGGGAATCGAGGATCAATGCGCGACCACATCACCGACCGCTCGTCCAGGCTGGCCGCGCTCGCCCTGGCGCCGGCGGCCGCGGCCCTGGTCCTGGCGGGCTGCAGCTCGACGGCCAACCCGCCCGGCGGCGTCACGACGACGACGAAGAGCACCGCGACCACGACGAGCGGCGCGGCGGCGCCGACCGGTTCGAGCGGGGCGAGCACCACCGCGTCGATCGAGATCGGGAACTCGCTGAACTACGGGTCGATGGGCACCACGGCCACGCTTGATTGCGCCAACGGCAAGACGCTCAACGTCGGCGGCTCCAACAACACGCTGACCGTCACCGGCACCTGCGCGACGGTGACCATCGGCGGTGCCAACAACAAGATCACCATCGACAAGGTCGACACGCGCATCAGCGTGGTGGGGTTGAACAACACCATCACCTACAAGGACGGTGAACCGAAGGTCGACAACCTCGGCTCGGGCAACACGATCAGCAAGGGCTAGGGCCGCAGGCTAATTCGCCGCCGCGCCGTGCCGCCCGGCCCCCGCGGCGAACCTCCCCGCGCCTTCCGCGGCCTCCGCGGCGACCCGGGAGATGCTGGCGAATTCGAAATCGATCGCCTCCGATTCCGGCCTGCCCCACTGCGCCAGCGCCGAGAGCCGATCCGAGCGCAGGCACTGCTGCGGCAGGGCCGCGAGCTCTGCCGCCAGTTCCTCGGCGGCTTGGCGCGCTTGGCCTTTGGGCACGACGCGGTTGGCCAGCCCCATCGCCAGCGCCTCGTCGGCACGGACGCCGCGGCCGGTGAGGATCATGTCCATGGCGCGGCTCTGCCCGATGAGCCGGGGCAGCCGCACGGTGCCGCCGTCGATCAGCGGGACCCCCCAGCGCCGGCAGAACACGCCGAACACGGCGTCCTCCTCGGCGACCCGCAGGTCGCACCACAGGGCCAGCTCCAGGCCGCCGGCGACGGCGTAGCCGCTCACGGCGGCGATCACCGGCTTGGACAGCACCATCCGCGTCGGCCCCATCGGCCCGGGACCGGTGCGGTGCACCTCGTTGGCGTCGGGCGTGCCGAATGACTTCAAATCGGCTCCGGCGCAAAAGGTTCCGCCATCGCCCCACAGCACAGCCACCGATGCGGCGTCGTCGCGGTCGAACTCCTCGAACGCCGCGTAGAGCGCGGTCGCGGTGGGGCCGTTCACGGCGTTGCGCGCCCCCGGCCGATCGAGGATCACCGTGGTCACCGGACCGTTTCGCTCGACACGCACCGGGTCGCTCATGTCGCCTCCTGGAGTTGGATGGGTTCGCGTCGTTTTAGCAGCTCGGCGGCGAAGTCGTGGTACGCCGCGCGCAGCCGGTCCCCCGGCCAGTCGGACGGTAACAGTTCGTCGGGCAGCACCGGGTCGGTGAGCAGGTGCCGCACCGTCGCCGCGGCCACCGTGAAGCGGCCGGGAATGTCCGGCGCGGCGGCCATCTCGTCGAGCAGCCGGCGGCCGGTTTGCGCCCAGCCGGGCAGATCCCACAGCCGGGCGGCCAACTCGGCGGGGGCGTCATCGCGGGCCGTCAGCGTCCGCACCCGGGAGTCGAGCTCCGGGCCCAAATCCGGATCCAGGTTATCCGGCCGCATCCAGACGCCTTCGCGAAGTTCGCCAAAGCGCTTGTCGTGCAAGGAGGTTCGCAGGGCCGCGCGGGTGCGCGCGTCGTTGCCGACGCTGGTCACGATGAGAACGATCCATTGTCCGCGCCAGGCCCGCGTCCGCGGGTCGATGGCGTCGTCCTGCCGCCGTTGGCGGGCCAGCAGTCGATCGGAGAGCCGGTAGCCGTCGGCGGAGCGGATCAGGTCGCCCGCGCCCACCATGCGGGTCAGCGCCACCCGCAACGTCGTTTCCTTGATGCCGAAATCGTTTGTCAGCCTGATCAAGTCGCCGGCCGTGGCCCAGGCGGGGTGTGCGCCGAGCAGCACGCTGAGCACCACCGACCGCGCGGTCATGTTCGGCATGGCTACACCTGCGACGCCCGGCGGCCGTGGTCACCGAAGGGCTCGTCGCGGTGCCGAACCGCCTCCCGGAAGCCGTGCTCGACCGCGTCGGCCACGAAGGCGTGCCCCTCCGGGGTGTGCCGGGCGACGCCGTCGAACACGGTGCTGACCATCCTGCTGGTGGCCACACCCTGTTGCAGCAGAGCCGAATTGAGCGCGAGCTTGACCATGATCAGCTGGTTGACCGGCACGGCGGCGATCCGTTCGACCAGCCGCTCCGTCCGCTCGTCGAGGTCCTTCGGGTCGGGCGCCTCCACCGCCAGGCCCCACTCGGCGGCCTGCGCTCCGGTGATGCAATCCCCGGTAAGCAGCAGGCGTTTCGCGCGCTGGTCGCCGAGCCGGTGGGCCCACAGCCCGGCGGCCGGGACGCCCCACACCCGCGTCGGCGGGTAGCCGATCTTGGCGTCGGCGGCGGCGATGACCTGGTCGGCGTGCAGCGCGATGTCGGTGCCGCCGGCCACGCAGTAGCCGTGGATCTTGACCACCGTCGGCTTGTCGGCGTGCATCAGGCTGGAAAACCCGCGCACGAAGCGGCTCATCATCTGGTAGTCGATCATCGGGTCCCACGGCTGATTCGGCAGGTGGTTGGCGCCTTGGGTTTTCCCGTCCAGCACCGTGCCCGCATACGCGCCGGTCCCCCCGGCCGACCCGGTGCCATCGGCGTAGGCGGACAGGTCGAAGCCCGCGCAGAAGCCCTCGCCGCGCCCCGACACGAGGATGACGTGCACGCCCGGGTCGAGGTCGGCGCGCTCCACCAGCGCCGAGAGCTCCAGCGGGGTGTCCGCGACGATCGCGTTGCCCTTCTCCGGCCGGTTGAAGGTGATGCGCGCAACCCGATCGGTGACCTCGTAGGTCATGGTCTTCAGGTTGTCGAAGTCCACCGGCCTGATGGCGTGAGACATCTTGTGGCTCAGCCCTTTACGAGGGCGCGCTCGAGGATCGGTGCGAGGTCGAGGCCCGTGGGCATGGTGCCGAAAGCGCCGCCCCACCGCCCGTCGAGCCGGGTGGCCAGGAATGCCTCGGCGACGGCCGGGTGCCCGTGGCGCACCAGCAGCGAGCCCTGCAGCGCCAGGCAGATGTCCTCGGCGACCTTGCGGGCGCGGTAGGCGATGCTGTCCAGGTCGGCCAATTGCTGCCGCAGCTTTTCGACGTGGCCGTCCAGCCGGTGATCCTGGCCCGCGGTTTGGCCCAGCTCGCCGAACAGCACCTCGACGCATTCGGGGCGGGTTGCCATGGCGCGCAACGTATCCAGCGCGCTGACGTTGCCCGAGCCCTCCCAGATGCCCATCAGCGGCGCCTCACGGAACAGTCGCGGCATGCCGGAGTCCTCGACATAGCCGTTGCCACCCAGGCATTCCAGCGCCTCGGCGGCGTGCGGGGTGGCTCGCTTGCACACCCAATACTTGCTGGCGGCCAGGCCGATCCGGCGCAGCAGCGCCTCGGTCTCATCGCCCCGCACGGCCTTGTCGGTGGCGCCGGCCATCCGCATCGCGACGATCGTGGCGGCCTCGGCCTCGACGGCCAGGTCGGCCAGCACGTTGCGCATCAGCGGCTGGTCGATCAGGTAGGCGCCGAACGCCTTTCGGTGCTGGGCATGGTGGATGGCGCGCGTCAGGCCGGTGCGCATGCTGGTGGCGCTGCCCAGCGTGCAGTCCAGCCTGGTGAGGTTGACCATCTCGATGATCGTCGGGACGCCGCGGCCCTCCTCGCCCACCAGCCACGCGGTGGCGCCGTCGTACTCCACCTCGCTGGAGGCGTTGGCGTGGTTGCCGAGCTTGTCCTTGAGCCGCTGCAACAACATCCGGTTGCGGGTGCCGTCGGGGAGTATCCGCGGCAGCAGGAAGCAGGACAGCCCGCCCGGGGCCTGCGCCAGCACCAGGAAGATGTCGCACATCGGCGCCGAGGTGAACCATTTGTGACCGGTCAGGCTGTAGCTGCCGTCCCCGTTCGGGGTCGCCTGGGTGGTGCCGGCGCGTACGTCGGAGCCGCCCTGCTTCTCGGTCATCGACATGCCCGCGGTGATGCCGGCCTTCGTCGTGGCCAGTTTGAGCTCGGGGTCGTATTCGCGACTGGTCAGCAGCGGCTCGTAAACCGCCGCCAGTTCGGGGTTGTAGCGCAGCGCGGGGACGACGGCGTACGTCATCGACACGGGGCAGGTGTGTCCGGGCTCGACGTTCCAGACCGACATCTTGGCGGCGCGCACCACGTGCGCGCCCGGCCGCCCGTCGGCCCAGGGCGCCGCGTGGATGCCGTGGCCGATCGCCACGCGCATCAGCTCGTGGTAGGCCGGGTCGTACTCGATCTCGTCGACGCGGTGCCCGTACTGGTCGTGGGTGTGCAGCACCGGCCGGTTGCGGTCGGCCAGCTCGCCCCACCGTTGCGCCTCGCGGCTGCCCGCAAGCGCGCCAAGCTCGTTCACCTCTTCGATGCCCCACTGCCCGCCCTCGCGGATCAGCGCCTCGACGAGCACGGCGGAAGTGGCCGGGTTGTAGTTCTCCAGGGGCGGCACCTGGTTGGTCACGACATGGGTATCAGGCATGCACTCATGTTACAGTTTTCCGACAGTCGCACAAGAGCTGTAATGATCAGCGCGGGTGCGCGGCGAAGAATTGCCACAGCGCCTCGGTCGCGAACGGCGGCCATTCGTGGCCGCCGCCGTCGACGGTGACGAGGACGACGCCGCGGTTGTCCGCGCACGTGGCCGCCGAGGTGGCGACGGGTCCGCTGGTGGTGGCGGCCGCGGCGCCGCATTGATCGACGTTGCGCCAGAACGCATTGACCTCAGGCACCGACGGGCCGTTGATGACGCTGAAGCCCTGCCCGCCGGCGTACGGGACGAGCCGGTCGGCGGTGCCGTGAATGTGGAAAACCGACGTCGGGCGCGGGCTGCGGCACGCGTTCAGCTGGGTGCCGGCAACCGGGCCGATCGCCGCGAAGATGTCGGTCGTGCAGGCCAGCGTGAAGGACATGATGGCGCCGTTGCTCATCCCGGTGGCGTAGACCTTGGCGTGGTCGATGCCGACGTTGCGGCCGATGTCGGCGACGACCGCGCTGATGAAGGCGACGTCGTCGACGCCCTCCCGTCCGGGCCGGCCGCAGCAGCCCTCCCCGTCGACGTTCCAGGCCCGGTCGAACCCGTCCGGATAGGCGACGACGAATTTGGCCGAATCGGCCAAATGGTCCCAGTCGTAACCCCTTTCGGCCTGCGCGCCGCTGCCGGAATAGCCGTGCATGACGACCACCAGCGCGGCCGATGCGGGCGCCCCCGCGGGCTTGTAGAGCCGATAGTCGCGATCGTGGCCACCGACGTTGAGGTGGTGCAGGCTGGTGCCGGTGACGAAGCCCGACGGGAGCTCGCGCCACGGCGCGCAACCGGCGACCAGCAGAACCACTCCGAGCAGCGCCGCGAGCCGACCGAGCATGGGCGCGTGAATCAGCCGCCGGTGTTTTCCCGCAGAAACGCGATGTCGTCCTTGCGGCCCTCGTCGGCGGTCTCGCAGATCACCGGCGCGTCGGCGGCCTTGACCACCGCGACGAGCAGCTCGGGGTCGATCTGGCCGGTGCCGAAGTTGGCGTGCCGGTCGGCGCCCGAACCCGCGGCGTCGCGCGAGTCGTTGCAGTGCACCAGGTCAATGCGGCCGGTCAGGGCCTTGACCCGGTCGACCGCGTCGATCAGCTCCTCCCCCGCGGCCCAGGCGTGGCAGGTGTCCAGGCAGAAGCCGATGCCCTTGTCCCCGATGCGATCCCAGAGCCTGCCGATGGTGTCGAAGTGGCGGGCCATGGCGTGGTCGCCGCCCGCCGTGTTCTCCAGGTACACGCGGACGTCGGTTTCGAGGTAGTCCAGCGCCTTGACCCACCGCTCGAAGCCGGCCTCCATGTCATTGTCGTCGGCGTGGCCGCCGTGCACGATCACCGCCGTCGCGCCGACCGCCGCGGCCGCGTCGCAGGTGTCCTGCAGGATCTTGCGCGACGGGATGCGAATGCGGTTGTTGGCCGAGGCCACGTTGATCAGGTACGGCGCGTGGACGTACAGCGGGATCGTGGACGCCTTCAGCGCCTCGGCGTCGTCGCGCGGCTTGGGCTTCTTCCAGCTCTGCGGGTTGCCGAGGAAGAACTGCACCGCGTCGGCGCCGTCGGCCTGCGCGGCGGCCAGGGGATCGTCGGAGTGGACGTGCGAACCGATGAGCACGATGGCCAGTGTAGTGAGTGCCACCGACCGGCCGGCGCCCGCGAACGTGCGGCTGGCCGCACACTCGGCGCCGAACGTGCGGCTGGCCGCACACTCGGCGCTAAAGGGAGGCCCAACCGCGAACGAAAAAGCCCCGGACCTCTTTGGGCCCGGGGCTTTCTCGTTGCGAACTAGCGGTAGTCCGAGTACCCGTAGTCGTCCAGCGGAACCGCGGCTCCGGTGGCCTGGCCGAAGTCCGGGCTGTAGTAGTGATCCTCGTAGGACGGGATCGTGTACGCCGCGGCGCGGGCCTCCTCGGTGGGCTGCACCTGGATGTTGCGGTAGCGGTTGATGCCGGTACCGGCCGGGATCAGCTTTCCGATGATCACGTTCTCCTTCAGACCGTTGAGCTTGTCGCTGCGGCAGTTGATCGCCGCATCGGTCAGCACTCGCGTGGTCTCCTGGAACGACGCCGCGGAAAGCCACGAGTCCGTGGCCAACGACGCCTTCGTGATGCCCATCAGCACCGGGCGGCCGGCCGCGGGCTCGCCGCCCTCGGCCACCACCCGGCGGTTCTCCGCCTCGAACTCCGCGCGGTCGATCAGCGAGCCGGGCAGGAACTCCGTCGAGCCCGAGTCGATGATGGTGACTCGGCGCAGCATCTGGCGAACGATCACCTCGATGTGCTTGTCGTGGATCGACACACCCTGGGCGCGGTAGACCTCCTGGACCTCGCGGACCAGGTGGATCTGCACCTCGCGGGGGCCCTGCACGCGCAGCACCTCGTGCGGGTCGGCCGAGCCCTCCATCAGCTGCTGGCCCACCTCCACGTGGTCACCGTCGGACAGCACTCCCTCGGAGCCGTCGTCGTGCTTGTACACCCGCAGGCGCTGCCGCTTGGAGAGCTTGTCGTAGACGACTTCCTCGCCGCCGTCGTCGGGAACGATGGTGATCTTGTAGAACCGCTCACCGTCCTCGAGACGCACCCGCCCGGTGACGTCGGCGATCGGGGCCTTGCCGCGCGGCACGCGGGCCTCGAACAGCTCCTGCACGCGGGGCAGACCGCCGGTGATGTCCTCACCGACACCACCCTGGTGGAAGGTCCGCATCGTCAGCTGGGTGCCGGGCTCACCGATCGACTGGGCCGCGACGATGCCGACGGCCTCGCCGATGTCGACCAGCTTGCCGGTGGCCATCGAACGCCCGTAGCACGTCGCGCAGACGCCGGTGCCGGTGGTGCAGGTGAGCACCGAGCGCACCTTGACCTGCGTGATGCCGGCCGCCAGCAGCGCGTCGATCTCCGGGTCACCCAGGTCCTCGCCGCGAGCGACGACGACGTTGCCCTTTTCGTCGACCGCGTCGGTGCCCAAAGTCCGCGCGTACGCCGAGGTTTCGATGTACGGGTCGCGGATCAGCGTGCCGTCGGGCTGACGCTCGGCCAGCTCGACGACGATGCCGCGCTCGGTCTCGCAGTCGTGCTCGCGGACGATGACGTCCTGGCTCACGTCCACCAGACGACGGGTCAGGTAACCCGAGTCGGCGGTACGCAACGCGGTGTCCGCCAAGCCCTTTCGAGCGCCGTGGGTGTTGATGAAGTACTCCAGCACCGTCAGGCCCTCGCGGAACGAGGACTTGACCGGACGCGGGATGAACTCACCCTTCGGGTTGGTCACCAGGCCCTTCATGCCGGCCAGCGTTCGGGTCTGGGTGAAGTTACCCGTGGCGCCCGAGTCGACGATCGTGATGATCGGGTTGTCGGCGGGGTAGTGCTCGCGCAGCGCCTGACCGACCTCGTCGGTGGCTTCCTTCCAGATCTCCACCAGCGCCTCGTTGCGCTCGTCGTGGTTCAAAGCGCCACGCTGGAACTGCTTTTCGACCTTGTCGGCGCGCTCCTCGTACTGGTCGAGGATCTCCTTCTTGCGCGGCGGCACGAGCACGTCGGCCATCGAGACCGTGACACCGCTGCGGGTCGCCCAGTAGAAACCGGCGTCCTTGAGCTTGTCCACGGTCTGCGCGACCACGATCATCGGGTAGCGCTCGGCCAGGTCGTTGATGATCGCCGCCTGCACCTTCTTGTGCATCTGCTTGTTCACGAACGGGTAGGCCACCGGCAGCAGCTCGTTGAACAGCACCCGGCCCAGCGTGGTCTCGGCCATCCAGGCGTCGCCCGGCTGCCAGCCGTTGGCACCGAACAGCTCCGCCTCGATCTCGGCGGGCGGGCGCAGCTGGGTCAGCCGCACCTTGATCTTGGCCCGCACCGACAGCACGCCGCGGTCCGACGCCATGATCGCCTCGGCCGGTGAGGAGTACACCCCGACCTCCGGCTGGTCCTTGGCGGCCGGTGTGTATTCGCCGGTGTCGCCGTCGACCTCGGTGGTCAGGTAGTACAGCCCGGTCACCATGTCCAGTCGGGGCATGGCCAACGGGCGACCGGACGCCGGCGACAGGATGTTGTTGGAGGACAGCATCAGGATGCGGGCCTCGGCCTGCGCCTCCGCGGAGAGCGGCAGGTGCACGGCCATCTGGTCACCGTCGAAGTCGGCGTTGAACGCCTCACACACCAACGGGTGCAGCTGAATCGCCTTGCCTTCCACCAGCATCGGCTCGAAGGCCTGGATGCCCAGCCGGTGCAGGGTGGGCGCGCGGTTCAGCAGCACCGGGTGCTCGGCGATGACCTCTTCGAGGACGTCCCACACCTGGGGGCGCTGCCGCTCGACCATCCGCTTGGCGCTCTTGATGTTCTGCGCGTGGTTGAGGTCGACGAGCCGCTTCATCACGAACGGCTTGAACAGCTCCAGCGCCATCAGCTTGGGCAGGCCGCACTGGTGCAGCTTGAGCTGCGGGCCGACCACGATGACCGAACGGCCGGAGTAGTCGACGCGCTTGCCGAGCAGGTTCTGGCGGAACCGGCCCTGCTTGCCCTTGAGCAGATCCGACAGCGACTTCAGCGGGCGGTTGCCCGGCCCGGTGACCGGGCGGCCGCGCCGGCCGTTGTCGAACAGCGCGTCCACGGACTCCTGCAGCATCCGCTTCTCGTTGTTGACGATGATCTCGGGCGCGCCGAGGTCGATCAGCCTCTTGAGGCGGTTGTTGCGGTTGATCACGCGGCGGTACAGGTCGTTGAGGTCGCTGGTGGCGAACCGGCCACCGTCGAGCTGGACCATGGGGCGCAGCTCCGGCGGGATCACCGGCACCGCGTCGAGCACCATGCCCATCGGCGAGTTGCCCGACTGCTGGAAGGCGGCGACCACCTTGAGGCGCTTGAGGGCGCGAAGCTTCTTCTGCCCCTTGCCGTTTCGGATGACGTCACGCAGCGAGTCGGCCTCGGCGTCGATGTCGAAGTTCTCGATCAGCTTCTGGATCGACTCCGCGCCCATGGCGCCGGTGAAGTACTCGCCGTAGCGGTCGACGAGCTCGCGGTAGAGGTTCTCGTCGACGATCAGCTGCTTGGGGGCCAGCTTGGTGAAGGTGCTCCAGATGTCCTCCAGCCGGTCCAGCTCGCGCTGGGCGCGGTCGCGGATCTGGCGCATCTCGCGCTCGCCGCCGTCGCGAACCTTGCGCCGGGCGTCGGCCTTGGCGCCCTCGGCCTCCAGCTCGGCCAGGTCCGCCTCGAGCTTTTGCGCACGGGCCTCCAGCTCGGCGTCGCGCTGGTCCTCAACTCCCTTGCGCTCCACCATCATTTCGGCCTCGAGCGTGGAGAGCTCGTTGTGGCGCATCTCGTCGTCGACGGACGTGATCACGTACGCGGCGAAGTAGATGATCTTCTCGAGGTCCTTCGGCGCCAGGTCGAGCAGGTAGCCCAGGCGCGACGGCACACCCTTGAAGTACCAGATGTGCGTGACGGGCGCCGCCAGCTCGATGTGGCCCATCCGCTCGCGGCGCACCTTGGCGCGGGTCACCTCGACGCCGCAGCGCTCACAGATGATGCCCTTGAAGCGGACACGCTTGTACTTGCCGCAGTAGCACTCCCAGTCGCGAGTCGGTCCGAAGATCTTCTCGCAGAACAGGCCGTCCTTCTCCGGCTTCAGCGTGCGGTAGTTGATCGTCTCCGGCTTCTTGACCTCGCCGTAAGACCATTGCCTGATGTCCTCCGCGGTGGCCAGGCCGATACGGAGTTCATCGAAGAAGTTGACGTCGAGCACGTAACTCCCTTTCCCCTTGCGGGTTTAGTAACTAAAAACGTGATTAAGCCAGGTCCTCAACGGACGCGGATTCGTTGCGGGACAAGTTGATTCCCAGGTTGGCGGCGGCCCGCTCAAGGTCCTCGTCCTCGCCCTCGCGCAGCTCGATGGCCGCGCCGTCGGAGGACAGCACCTCGACGTTGAGGCACAGCGACTGCAGCTCCTTGAGCAGCACCTTGAACGACTCCGGGATGCCCGGCTCGGGAATGTTCTCGCCCTTGACGATCGCCTCGTACACCTTGACCCGGCCGACGGTGTCGTCGGACTTGATGGTCAACAGCTCCTGCAGCGTGTACGCGGCGCCGTAGGCCTGCATGGCCCAGCACTCCATCTCACCGAACCGCTGGCCACCGAACTGCGCCTTACCGCCCAGCGGCTGCTGGGTGATCATCGAGTACGGGCCGGTGGAGCGGGCGTGGATCTTGTCGTCCACCAGGTGGTGCAGCTTCATGATGTACATGAAGCCAACCGTCACCGGGTACGGGAACGGCTCGCCGCTGCGGCCGTCGAACAGCACCGCCTTGCCGTCGCCGTTGACCAGCACCTCACCGTCGCGGTTGGGCAGCGTGGCCGACAGCAGCCCCTGCAGCTCGGCCTCCTGCGCGCCGTCGAACACCGGCGTGGACACGATGGCGTTGGGCTCGGCGTGCAACAGGTCCTCGGGCAGGTTGGCGGCCCAGTCCGGAACGCCCTTGCCGGTGTCCACCTTCCAGCCGCTGTGCGCGCACCAGCCGAGGTGCGTTTCCAGGATCTGGCCGATGTTCATCCGTCGCGGCACACCGTGCGTGTTCAGGATGATGTCCACCGGGGTGCCGTCCGGCAGGAACGGCATGTCCTCGACCGGCAGGATCTTGCCGATCACGCCCTTGTTGCCGTGCCGGCCGGCGAGCTTGTCGCCGTCGGAGATCTTGCGCTTCTGGGCCACGTACACGCGGACCAGCTCGTTGACCCCGGCCGGCAGCTCGTCGTCGTCCTCGCGGGAGAACACCCGGATGCCGATGACCTTGCCGGACTCGCCGTGCGGCACCTTCAGCGAGGTGTCGCGGACCTCGCGGGCCTTCTCACCGAAGATCGCCCGCAGCAGCCGCTCCTCCGGGGTCAGCTCGGTCTCACCCTTCGGGGTGACCTTGCCGACCAGGATGTCGCCGTCGCGAACCTCGGCGCCGATCCGCACGATGCCGCGCTCGTCCAGGTCGGCGAGGACCTCGTCGGAGACGTTGGGGATGTCCCGGGTGATCTCCTCGGCGCCCAGCTTGGTGTCGCGGGCATCGATCTCGTGCTCCTCGATGTGGATCGAGGTCAGCACGTCCTCTTCGACCAGGCGGTTGGAGAGGATGATCGCGTCCTCGTAGTTGTGGCCCTCCCACGGCATGATCGCGACCAGCAGGTTCTTGCCGAGCGCCATCTCACCGTTTTCGGTGCAGGGGCCGTCGGCGATCACCTGGCCGGCCTCGACGCGGTCGCCCGCGTCGACGATCGGCGACTGGTTGGCGCAGGTGCCGTGGTTGGAGCGGGCGAACTTGCGCATCCGGTAGGTGTGCCGGGTGCCGTCGTCGGCCATCACGGTGATGTAGTCCGCGGAGACCTCCTCGATCACCCCGGCCTTGTCCGCGACGACGACGTCGCCGGCGTCGATCGCGGCGCGCAACTCCATGCCGGTGCCCACCAGCGGCGCCTCGCTGCGCACCAGCGGAACCGCCTGGCGCTGCATGTTGGCGCCCATCAGGGCGCGGTTGGCGTCGTCGTGCTCGAGGAACGGGATCATGGCGGTGGCCACCGACACCATCTGGCGCGGCGACACGTCCATGTAGTCGACCTCGGACGAGGGCACGTACTCGACCTCGCCCGCCTTGCGGCGGACCAGGACGCGCGGCTCGACGAACCGGCCGCTGGCGTCGATCGGCGAGTTGGCCTGCGCCACCACGTGGCGGTCCTCCTCGTCGGCCGTCAGGTACACGATCTCGTCGGTGACCACGCCGTCGACCACCTTGCGGTACGGCGTCTCGATGAACCCGAACGGGTTGACCCGCGCGTACACCGAAAGCGAGCCGATCAGACCGATGTTCGGACCCTCCGGGGTCTCGATCGGGCACATGCGGCCGTAGTGCGACGGGTGCACGTCACGGACCTCCAGGCCGGCGCGCTCACGCGACAGACCGCCGGGGCCCAGCGCCGACAGGCGGCGCTTGTGGGTGAGACCCGACAGCGGGTTGTTCTGGTCCATGAACTGCGACAGCTGGCTGGTGCCGAAGAACTCCTTGATCGCGGCGACCACCGGCCGGATGTTGATCAGCGTCTGCGGCGTGATGGCCTCGACGTCCTGGGTCGTCATCCGCTCCCGGACGACGCGCTCCATGCGGGACATGCCGACCCGGATCTGGTTCTGGATCAGCTCGCCGACGGTGCGCAACCGGCGGTTGCCGAAGTGGTCGATGTCGTCGGTCTCCACCGGCACCTCGACGCCGCCGGGGACGGTCATCACCGTCTGCCCCTCGTGCAGGCGAACCAGGTACTCGATGGTCGCGACGACGTCCTCTTCGGTCAGCGTGGTCGTCGTGATCGGGTTCTCGGTGTTCAGGCCGAGCTTCTTGTTGACCTTGTAGCGGCCCACCCGGGCCAGGTCGTAGCGCTTCTCCTTGAAGAACAGGTTCTCCAGCAGGGTCTGCGCGGACTCCTTGGTCGGCGGCTCGCCCGGACGCAGCTTGCGGTAGATGTCCAGCAGCGCCTCGTCGGTGCCGGCGGTGTTGTCCTTCTCCAGCGTCGACATCATGATCTCGGAGAAGCCGAACCGCTCGGTGATCCGCTCGGTGGTCCAGCCCAGCGCCTTGAGCAGCACGGTGACCGGCTGGCGGCGCTTGCGGTCGATGCGGACACCGACGGTGTCGCGCTTGTCGACGTCGAACTCGAGCCAGGCGCCGCGGCTGGGGATCACCTTGACGCTGTGCAGCGTCTTCTCGGTGGACTTGTCGATCGTCTCGTCGAAGTAGACGCCGGGCGAGCGCACCAGCTGGCTGACGACGACGCGCTCGGTCCCGTTGATGATGAAGGTGCCCTTCTCGGTCATCATCGGGAAGTCGCCCATGAACACCGTCTGGCTCTTGATCTCGCCGGTGTTGTTGTTGATGAACTCGGCCGTGACGAACAGCGGGGCCGCGTAGGTCATGTCCTTGTCTTTGCACTCGTCGACCGGCGCCTTGACCTCGTCAAAGCGGGGATCGGAGAAAGACAGCGACATCGAGCCCGAGAAGTCCTCGATCGGCGACAGCTCGTAGAGCACTTCTTCGAGGCCACCGACCGGGTCAGCCCCACCCGTGCTTCCCGCGCGGGCCAAGGCGCTCTCGCGCCAGCGCGGCGACCCGATCAGCCACTCGAACGAGTCGGTCTGCACGTCGAGAAGCCCCGGAACCTCAAGCGGTTCGCGGAGCTTGGCGAAGGAAACTCGGTTGGGTGCTCCGGGCACGGAGCCGTTGGTGGAATTTGAGTTTTTGGAACTCTGGTGGCGACTCTTGCTCTGGCGGGAATCTGCCAAGATGCGTCCTTCCAGCACCTCGTGCGACTCACGGCCCCGGGGGAACCGGCTGCGTTCGCCGCATCAATTTGTCGGTACGGCTGGCGAACGATCTGCCCGGATCTCACGCGCGCAACTAAATAGCTAAGCCGCGGGAGGGGGCTCAGGCTAAGACCACGGTGTCAGGTGGCGGGTGAGGTGGGCAGGAGGTAGCCAGCGCAACGTCCAACAATAGCGCAGGACCGCGCATTCCTCAACTACCCACAACAATCAACCCAGGAACATCGGCGCTGGCTCGCGATCTCGACGTTCCGTGGGTACATGCTGCCCAACAGACTGACCCGTTTAGGCCCGGTCGTCAAGAGGGCGGGGCGGCAAGTTGCACCGAGTTATCGGAAATTTTCGCTACTCCCCGCCGAACTCGTTGGCCTTGAACCGGTGGGTGCCTTCGAGGTCGTCGAGGATGGCGGCCTGGGCGTTCTTGGGCAGCGTGTGCAGGATCTCGCGCACCCGGGCCTGGCGCCGCGCGACGGCCTTGCGCTCCGGCATGCCCGGCGTCGCGGTGATCTGCGGGGGCACGCCCTCGATCTCCTCGACGCCGCCGGCGTGGTGGCCGGCGTCGAGGAGGGCCTGCTCCTCGGCCATGGTGGCCTCGTCCTTCTCCTCGGACATGCCGATCGGCCCGATGCGCCGGCCGTTGAGGAACTGGCGCACGACGGGCTCGTCGCTGGTCAGCAGCACCTCCCGCGGGCCGAACATGACCAGCTTGCGGCGGAACAGCATGCCCATGTTGTCCGGCACGGTCCGGGCGATGTTGATGTTGTGCGTCACGATCAGGACGGTTGCGTCGATCTGGGCGTTGATGTCGAGGATCAGCTGGCTCAGATACGCGGTACGAACCGGGTCCAGACCGGAGTCGGGCTCGTCGCACAGGATGATCTGCGGGTCCATCACCAGCGCCCGGGCCAGGCTGGCGCGCTTGCGCATACCGCCGGAGATCTCGCCGGGGAACTTCTTCTCGTCGCCGCCGAGGCCCACCAGGGTCAGCTTCTCCATGACGATGTCACGGATCTCGCTTTCCTTCTTCTTGGTGTGCTCGCGCAGCGGGAAGGCCGCGTTGTCGAACAGGTTCATCGATCCGAACAGCGCGCCGTCCTGGAACATGACGCCGAACAGGGTGCGGATCTCGTAGAGCTCCTTGGCCGAGCACTCGAGGATGTCGGTGCCGTCGATCATGATCGAGCCGCGCTCCGGGCGCAGCAGACCGATGAGGGACTTCAGGAACACCGATTTGCCGGTACCCGACGGCCCCAGTAGGACGCTGACCTCCCCGGCGGGGATATCCAGCGTCACGTCTTCCCAAATTCTCGAGGGACCGAAGGACTTCGTGAGCCCCCTCACCTCGATAGCGACGCCCATGGGGAATCCTTCCGTCGACGCACGTGCCCGCCACCTGCCCTTTTGTGTGGCATCAGTCACTGTAGCGCACGTCAGGCACCCGGCATCAGGCTTGGAACGGACCGCTGACAAAAATTGGCCGACCTGAGACCGCCGGGGTCGGGTTTATTTGACGCGAGTGTTAGCTAGCGGGTGCCCAATTTCCGTGGAAGCCCATCGGCACGCGTTGTGGCAGGTGCACGGTAGCCATGGATTCGAGGGTCTGCGCATCCAGCAGCACCAGCTGCCCTTCGTCGCGGCCGCGGTGGTAGCCGTAGCCCATCAGGACGCCGTCGTCCTCGGCCCGGTCCCCGGGGCTGGAGGCGGGGTTCGGGACGAAAGACATCTCGCCGAGCAAAAGCTCGGGGTCGAGTCCGGCGACCGTGGCCGATCCCGTCGTGTAGTCGTGCTTGTACAGCGGGGTGGCCATCTCGGCGCTGCCCGCGGCGAGGAAGCCGCCCTCGATGCCCACCGTGTAGCCGAAGCGGTGCCGCGCACCCAACAGCGTCTCGTTGATCCGCGGGAATTCCTGCGAGCGCTCGTCGCGGCATTCGGTGGCCACCGCGCCGGTCGCCAGGTTGACGGTCCAGCGGTCCAGCCTGGGCGTGGTGTCGCCGGGGCCGCGCCGGTCGCGGTCGAACATCTTCGCGTAGCGCACCACGTCGAGCACCAAAACCTCTGCGCCGTTGCGCATTTCGGAGTAGGCGTTGAGCGGGTGGTAGACGTAGCAGGGTTCGATGTCGAACCAGCGGACGTCCTTGTTGTCGCCCTCGCGGGGCATGACCCCGATGCGCGCCGGGTAGCCGGGGTTCCAGGCGTACGGCATCCGGTCGTCGTGTCTCGGGTTGCGGTTCATCATCGCGGTGATCGGGCCCGGCACCCGGACCCGCCCGACCAGCGACTGCATCGCCAGCCGGGCCGGCACGCCGAGCCAGCGCGGGATGTTCGTGGGAAGCACCTGCACCGCGTCGAACGTCACCGGCAGGTCGTAGATCACCACGTATTTGTCGGTCAGCGAGAAGTCGTGCATCATCGGCGACCCCGACACCTCGATGTCGACGGTGCGGCGGGCCCGCCCGCGGGTGTCGATCACCGAGTACTGCACGGTGCGCCCGCGCGCGAAAGAGTAAGACACGGCGTGCAATTCGCCGGTGTGCGGATCGCGGTGCGGATGGGCGGTGTAGCCGCCCTCCAGGGTGCCGTCGAAGTCGCAGGTTCCGACGGTGTCCAGCTCGTCGGTCAGCTCGTAGTTGGCGGCCCCGCCCTCGACCAGCGCCAGGGTGCGACCGGCGTGCGTCAGCACGTTGGTGTTGGCGCCGAAGGACAGCATGCCCGCCCGCGTGTTGAGGCGGCCCGGCGCCGGCTCGCCGAGGGTGGCGCTCACCGAGAGGCTGCGCACCCAGCGGTTGCGATACCACTGGGCCCTGCCGTCGCGCAGCGCGACGCCGTGCACCATGCCGTCGCCGCTGAACCAATGATAGGTGGCGGGGTCCACTTCCTCGGCCGGGTTCGGCCCGTTGCGCAGGTAGCGCCCGTCGAGGTGCTCGGGGAGATGTCCGGTGACCTCCAGGTCGGTCGCGGTCACCTCGGCGCCCACCGGCGCCAGAAAGCCGTCGAGATAGGGGTTGCTGGATCGGGTGGCTTGCGCAGAGGTCATTGCTGAGCTCCTATAACATTGTTATTTCGCCGTTATTGGCACGCTACGCCCCCGGTGAGAAGATGGCAAGAATGACTTCGCAGACTGAGCGCAGCGTGCGCGACGAGATGTTGCACGCCGCCGTCGCCCTGCTCGACGAGCAGGGGCCCGATGCGCTGCAGACCCGCAAGGTGGCCGGCGCGGCGGGGACCTCGACGATGGCGGTCTACACCCATTTCGGCGGGATGCGCGGGCTGATCGCCGCGGTCGCCGAGGAGGGCCTGCGGCAGTTCGACGCGGCGCTGGCGGTGCCCGAGACCGACGACCCGGTCGCCGATCTGTTCGCCCTGCAAGCCGCGTACCGGCGCTACGCGATCGAGCGGCCGCACATGTATCGGCTGATGTTCGGCAGCACCAGCGCGCACGGCATCAATGCCCCGGCGGGCAACATGTTGACGCTGACGGTCGCCGAAATCGAACGCGACATTCCCAGCTTCGCGCATTTGGTGCGCGTGGTTCAGCGGTCGGTGGGCGGCGGGCGGATCACCGTCGGCTCCACGGCCGACGACGCGGTCATCATTGCCACGGCCGCCCAGTTCTGGGCGTTGGTACACGGGTTCGTGATGCTCGAGTTGGGCGGCTTCTACGGCGACGACGGCGCGGCCGTCGCGGCGGTGCTTCGCTCGATGACGTCGAAATTGTTTGTCGCGCTGGGGGATTCACCCGACCGGGTGGCAGAGTCGCAGCGGTCGGCGGTGGTGGGCTGAACAGACGCAAAAGCCCCCGACACGCCGGGCGTGTGGGAGCCTTTGCGTCTGCTCGGCAGACTTACTTGACGGTGACGGTGGCGCCGGCGGCCTCGAGCTTGGTCTTGGCCTCGTCGGCGGCCTCCTTGGCCACCTTCTCGAGCAGCGGCTTGGGCGCGCCGTCGACCAGGTCTTTGGCCTCCTTGAGGCCCAGGCCGGAGACGATCTCGCGGACCACCTTGATGACGCCGATCTTCTTGTCACCGGCGGCCTCGAGGATGACGTCGAACTCCGACTGCTCCTCGGCGGCCTCGGCGGGCGCGCCACCCGCGGCCGGACCACCGGCGGCGGCGACGGCGACCGGGGCGGCCGCGGTGACCTCGAAGGTCTCCTCGAACTTCTTCACGAAGTCCGAGAGCTCCAGCAGGGTCATTTCCTTGAACGCGTCGAGCAGGTCGTCGCTAGAGATTTTGGCCATGGTGTGGGTCCTTCCTTGTTTTCCTAAGTTGCGGGTGGGTTGTTATTCGGCTTCGGCCGGTGCTTCGGGGGTTTCTGCAGGGGTTTCTTCGGCGGACGCTTCGGGTGCCGCGGGGGCCTCGGGTGCCGCTGCCGCGGGCTCCGGCGCGGCGGCTTCGGCGGGCTTCTTCTCCTGCAGCGCGGCCAGCAGCCGGGCCATCTGGGAGGTGGGTGCGGCGAACAGGCCGGCCGCCTTGGCCAGGTTGCCCTTCATCGCGCCGGCCAGCTTGGCCAGCAGCACCTCGCGGGACTCCAGGTCCGCGATGCGCTCGACCTCGGAGACGCTCAAAGGGTGGCCGTCCATGTAGCCGCCCTTGATGACCAGCGCCTTGTTCTCCTTGGCGAAGGTCTTGAGCGCCTTGGCGGCGTCGACCGCCTCGCCGCTGACGAACGCGATGGCCGTCGGGCCGGCGAACAGCTCGTCGAGGCCCTCGATCCCGGCGTCGGCGGCGGCCCGCTTGATCAGCGTGTTCTTGGCCACCGTGTAGGTGGCCGAGCCCGCCAGCGAGCGGCGCAGCTCGGCCAGGTTGGCCACCGTCAAACCGCGGTACTCGGTTATCAGCGTGGCCGTGGAGTCCTTGAACTGCTCCGCGATGTCTGCAACGGCGGTGGCCTTGTCAGCCCTGGCCATGCATGCCTCCTGAGGTCAAAGTTGTCGGTGATCCCCCTGGAAACGACAAACGCCCCGGCGCAGGAAGCGGCCGGGGCGTGAAAATGCACCGGCGTGCGCCGGTGTTCTGCCTCGTCCTCCTGCGTGGGCCGCCGGGATGTTCCCGGACCTTCAACCGATTGCTCGGTGACCGACGGTCTTCGGTGGATCGGCAACCACAATAGCCTGACCCCCCGCGGTCAGCCAAAACGGTGCGGCTAGCCCAGCCCGGCCAGCCTCGCCGCGCCGACCAGACCGGCCTCGCCGCCCAGCGCCGCGGGCACCACCCGCAGGCCGGCCAGGAACTGCAGCCCGGCGTACTCGGCCAGCGCCGCCCGCAGCGGGTCGAAGAGCAGGTCCCCGGACTTGGCCACCCCGCCGCCGGTGACGACGAGATCGAGGTCGAAGACCGCCCCGACCGAGGCGATCATCGCCGCCAGCGCGGTGGCGCCCCGGCGAAACGCCCGCTGCGCCACCGGGTCCCCGGCGGCCGCCGCGGCGGCCAGGTCCCGCGCGCCGGCGCCGGGCGGCGCGGTCCAGCCGTTCTCCCGCGCCCAGCGCACCATCCACGGCCCGGACGCGACGGTCTCGACGCAGCCGCGCCCGCCGCACGCGCAGGGCCGGCCGTCCTGCTCGACCACCACGTGACCGACGTGGCCGGCGTTGCCGGTGCGCCCGGTGTACGGAACGCCGTCGAGTACCAGTCCCCCGCCCACGCCGGTGGACACCACCATGCCGAGCATGAAGCGCGCGCCGCGCCCCGCCCCGCGCCAGTGCTCGCCCAGCGCCATGCACACGCCGTCGCCGCCGAGGCGTACGGGCAGGCCGGGGACCTCGGCGGCGACCCGGTCCCGCAGCGGGAACCCGCGCCAGGCCCGGATGTTGACCGGGCTGACGGTTCCGGCGTGCAGGTCGATGGGGCCCGCCGAGGCGATGCCCACCGCGGTGACGGCACCGTCGGCGACGCGCAGCGTGTCGGCGACGATCGCGGCGACCTCGGCCCACACCTCCTCCGCCGACCCGCCGGCCGGGGTGGGCCGGATGGCGGTGTGCACCAGCGCGCCGCCCGGATCGATCAGGCCGGCGGCGATCTTGGTGCCGCCGATGTCGAGGCCGAGCGTGAGGGCGGCCATCAGTGGCGGTGTGTGTTGTCGGGTTGGCGTGGGTCGCCCGGGTGCTCGTAGCCGGGGGCGAGGCGGACCAGCGCGGCCCGCCGCGCGTCCAGCCACAGCCGGAACGCGCGCCGCCGTGCGGCGCCCCGCAGGTGCTCGGCGATCGCCGAGCGCACCTCCGCCAGCGGCGGCGCGGCGAGCGCGGGGGCCCGCCAGCCGTGGGGCCCGGGTTGTGGCGCTGCGAAGCGCAGCGGGTTGCGGGCGTGGTAGCCGGCCACCTCGTCGTCGCCGACCCCTACCGCGGCGGTGACGTCGGCGAACAGCGCCCGCGCCAACGGGTCCGCCAGCGCGGCGGCGGCCACGCTGCCGATCTCCAGCCGCGCGGTGGCGTCGGGCAGCAGCTCGGCCTCGGCGGGCGCGCCGGTGGCGGTGAGGCCGCGCGCGGCCGCCTCCGCGGCGACCACCCGCTCGGTCACGATCAGCTGCGTGAGCCAGCGCCGCAGCTGCCTGCCCTCGGCGGTGCCGCTCGCCGGCAGGGCGGCCGCCCCACGGCTGCGGCGCAGCCGTGCCTCGGCCGCGTCGACCGCGTCGACAGGCACCGGGTCGCCGGCCACGGTGGCCACCGGTTTGGCGTTCATGTCACCGTCACCCGCACCGCCGGCGAGTACACCAGCCGGCCCGCGCAGCCCACCCGGACCAACGCCCACCACTGTCCGGGATCCAGCCACGAGGGCGGGCTCAGGTCGAAGCCGAGCTCGACCGTGCCGCGGGCGGGCAGCACCGCGCCGAGCGCGGCGGGCCCCATCCACTCCCACGTGCCCCAGGGGCTGATCAGGTGCGCCTCCAGCGCCAGGGCGGCGCGGGCGTGGGTGCCGACGGTCACGGTCAGCCGGGCGGTCCCGCCCGCCGCGAGCTCGACGTCACGCGGCCCGTCGGCGAGGTAGACCAGGTCGTACTCACGGCGGGAGCCGACCTCGACCACGCACACGTCCTCGACCTCCTGTCGCCACGCCGCCGGGACGTCCCCGGTCAGGCACAGCCGGGCGCGCAGCGGGTAGAGCCCGGGCGGCGCGCGCGCCGGGATCCGCACCGCCACGTCGGCCTCGCAATGGTCGCCCACGCCCAGCGTGAAGGGAAGCTCCGCCGGAGTGGCCGACCAGCCGTCCGGGCACAGCACCGTCACCGCGCCGTCCAGCGTGGCGTCGGTGCGGTCGCCGGCCACGGTGAGCCGCAACGCCACCTCGTCGCCCGGCTCGGCGGTCACGCGCTGCGGGTGCAGGTGCGCGACGGCCGGCAGTCCCCCGAGCGGCGCGGGTCCGCGGTTGTGCAGCCAGTAGCGCGCGTAAAGCGGTTGCGCGGTCTCGGCGTCCGGCGCCAGCTGTGTCAAACCGGTTGACATGCTTTGTGGTTCGAGGTCGGCCAGCAGGGTGGCCACCTGATAGCCGTGCAGCTCAACCGATTCCGCGCGTCGCTGCCGCTCTTCCAGCAGGTCGGCGAACGCGAGCCCGCGCACCGCGGCCACCTCGGAGCCGAGGGTGACGCGGGTGCGCCGCCCGGTCGTCTGCACCAACCTCAGGGCCACCGCGCTCGCGTCGACCGGCCGGGCGCTGCCCGCCGCCAGCGGGTTGCCGGCCGCCTTGAGGGCGGCCAGCTGGACCGAGCCGGCGGGCTCGACGCGCAGCAGCGACCCGGCCGACGGCAGCACGCCATCCCCCTCGCCGGGCACGACGGCGAGCAGCGGGTGGCCGAATTCCGCGCTGCGCGTGGGTATCTCGGCCTCGCGCCAGTCGCCGTCGCCGCAGGCCAGCGCGTAGTCGAAAGCGTGGGTCCAGTGCTGGAGCTGGAAGTTCGAGCCGTCGGGCGCGGTGCGGCGGGGATCGTCGATCCAGGTGCCCGACGGCCAGCCGGTGCAGGACCGCATCAGCGCGGTGTGCAGCGTGCCGTCGGCCTCGACGGCGAAACTGGGCACCCCGCGGTTGAGCAGCGCGACGGTGCGGGATTCGAAGGGTTCCATGCCGGACGGCGTCCGCTGGCTGATCGGGATCTCGGCGTTCCCAAGGTCGTCGACCAGCGACGCGATCGCGGCGGCCAGGCCGTCATCGTCGGCCGCGCCGATCACCAGGACCGGCAGCGCCCGCGGCGCGCGCAGGTCGGCGCCGGGGACCCAGGCCTCCGCCAACGGCGCGGCGGCCGGCACCCAGACCCGGGCCCGCCCGGTCTCCGCCAGCTGGCGCTCGAGCTCCGCGGCGTACTCCGGATCGGCTTGCGCCAGAACGGCTTTGGTGAACGCGTTGCGGTCCGGCCCGCCCAGCGCGATCCGGACGTCGGGCAGGTTCGAGTCGACGTCGAGGCAGCCGTAGCGCGGCTTGTCGGCGCCGCTGCAGGTGGCCGTGACGCCGGCGCGCACCAGCGCCACCATCAGCTCGCGCGCCGGCGGCCCGGACACCGCCTCCGCCGGGCACACCACCTCGGCCACCGACACCGCCCGCACCCCGGCGCCGACCCGGACCCGCACCGCCGAGGACAGCCCGAACCAGCCGTAGGCCGGGTTGTCCAGCGTCCACAGGTGCCGCGCGGTGTCCACCGAGCGCGCCCCGTCATGCAGCAGCGCGAAGCCCCGCCCGACGACGGCGTCGCCCACCTCGCTGACCGGCATGGCGCCCGGCACCGGGCACGGCCAGCGCAGCCGCAACAAGCGGTCCTCGCCGGTGAATTCGTCGATGGCCGTGCGGCAGTCGAGCCGCGCCAACCCGTTCCACAGCGTCAGGGTTTGCGTGTAGCGCAGCTGATCGCCGATGCGGCCGCGCACCACCAGGCGCTGACCGAGCGGGCCGCGGTAGGCCCGCACCCGCGCCGGCGACTCCGACGAGCACACCACCGGCCCCTTGGGCAGCAGATGCCACGGCCCCTCCCCCTGCCTGGGGTGCGACGGGTATTCCTCGTAGAGGGCCAGCTCGTTGCCCAGCCGGCCCGCCGCGATCAGCTGGCGCCCGCCGGAAGCCAGGGACACGATCCCGCCGCCGCGCGCCGGGTCGGCCCGAAGCCGGTAGTGCTCGTTGCCGATCTCGTTGCCGGGCACCGGTTCCCAGCCGGTCGCCTCGCCCGTCGGCACCAGCCGGTAGGCCCGCCAGCCCAGCGACGGCACGTCGCACGCCAACCAGGTGACGGACCGCCCGTCGTCCGCCACGTGCGCCGGCAGCTCGGTGCCGTCGGGGTCGAGCACGCGCGCCCCGGCGCCGACGGGCGCGCCGAGCCGCGCGGTGACGATGTCGGTCCGCTTGTGCGCCAACGGGTTCCACACGACCACGTCGCCGCCCACCGCCGCCGACAGCAGCGCCAGCGAGTTGTCCCGCGCCGCGCGGCCCAGCTCCCACGCGTCGCGCCAGCCGGTCAGCAGATCGAGGTAGACCTGGTCGGACTCCGAGCCGGTGATGGCGTCGTGGTGCGCGCCGTACGCCAGCTGCACCCACGCCTTGGCCAGCGCGGCCTGCGGGTACTCGGCGCCGGCCAGCAGCGCGGCGAACACGGCGAACCGCTCGGCCTCCAGCACGGCGTTCTCGGCGGCCCGGTTGGCCTGCTTGGTGTCGATGTAGGACACGTCCTTGCCGGTGTAGATCGGGTTCATGTCCCGGGTTTGCGGCGACGGCTCGCCGCCGCGCTGCGCGAGTTCGGCGCGCACGGCCGCGAAAAAGTCCCGCGGTATCGCGCACACGAACCGCGGCCAGGTGTAGCGCGCGGCCCAGTCTCGATGGATCGCGGTGACCCACTTGTTGGGCGGCGTGTAGTCGGTCCCGACGGGAAGCAGCACGTTGCGCGTCAGGGCGACCTTCTTGAGCCGATCGAACAGTGCGCGCGTGGCGTCCTCCGCGTCGGCGAGCGAGGCGGACTCGTCCATCCCCCAGCCGGCCCCGTAGTGCGCGGGCATGTAATGCGTCAGCAGCCCGCGGCCCGACGGCGCGATCCACTCGAACTCGCTGCAGAACTGCATGGCTTGGACGTCGCCGCCCGGGCCCCACTGGTGGTGCGGCCCGCGCGCCCACGAACTCGACGTCAGGCCGGCGTCGGCGGCCAGCCCGGGGAATTGCGGGTCGTGGCCGAACACGTCGAGCTGCCACGCGGTGGCCGGGTCGGCGCCCAGGACGCCGCGCTGAAAACCCATGCCGTGCACCAGGTTCCGGATCGTGGTTTCCGGGCTGGTGAGGTTGGTGTTGGGTTCGTTGTAGGTGCCGCCCATCACCTCGACGCGGCCCTGCGCGATGAACCGGCGCAGGTCGGCGCGGTCCTCGGGGTGGGTGTCCCAGTACGGCTTGAGGTAGTCGACCTCGGCCAGCACGAACTTGTACTCGGGCTCGCGGCGGGCCATCTCCAGGTGCGCGCGGACCAATTGAAAACCGTTGGCCTGCCGCCCCGGCGGGTCTTCGGCCCATTCGCTGGTGTACGCGCCCTGGGTGTTCCACCAGACCGGGTCGTAATGAAAGTGGCTGACCATGAACATGGTCCAGCCGGGCTCGGCGATGGCGAACTCGAACGGCTTGCTGGCGCGCCCGGCCCGCGCCCGCGCGGCCCGGCGCTGGCCGACGACCGGGCGCTCGACCGTGACCGGCACCTCGACGACGTCGCTTCCGGGCCGGGCCAGGGCCTCCCCGCTCAGGCCGTCGCCGTCGATGCGGATCGGCGTCGGCTCGGCGCAGCCCGCGACGCCGACGCGCGCGAGCTGCAGCGGCGCGTCCGGCGGCCCGACGAACAGCTCGGTCGAGCCCGCCGAGATCACCTGCATGCGAAAAGCATGTCACCTCGTGCTGGCAAGCTCGTCCCCATGGCGGACCTGACCACCCAACTGGCCGACCAGCTCGACTGGCATTGGCGCGGGCAGCTGCGCCCCCGCCTCGACGGCCTCACCGACGACGAGTACTTCTGGCAGCCGGTGCCCGGTTGCTGGACGGTTCATCCGGACGGGTCGGTGGACTTCGCGTTCCCGGCACCCAGCCCCACGCCGTTCACCACGATCGCCTGGCGCCTGGCACACGTCATCGTCGGTGTGTTCGCGGTCCGTGCCCACCACCATTTCGGCGGGCCGCCCGCCGACTACCAGGGTTGGGGTTACGCGACCGACGCCGTCACCGCCCTGAGCCAGCTTGACCAGACGTACGCCGCGTGGATCACCGGCGTGCGGTCGCTGTCCACCACCGACCTGACCCGCCGGTGCGGCCCGGCCGAAGGGCCGTACGCCGACCACCCGCTCAGCGAGCTGATTCTGCACATCAATCGAGAAGCGATCCACCATGGCGCCGAAATCGCCTGCCTCCGGGACCTTTACCTGCACAGCCACGCCATTCGGAAGGATTGAAATGCCCGCACTCGCCCCGCCCGTCACCGACGAACGCGACGCCCTGCGTCAATTCCTGGCCTTTCACCAAAGCGCCTATTTCGCCGTCTCGTACGGCCTCACCGATGAACAGGCCCGCTCGACGCCGTCGGTCAGCGCGCTGTCGGTCGGCGGGCTGGTCAAGCACGCCACCGCCATGCAACGCAACTGGATGGCCCGGGTCGCCGCCGCCCCGGACCTGCCGCCGAAGGATCCCCGGCCGTTCGACCAGATCGCCAAGGAGTTCGGCGACCAGCACGTGATGCGGCCCGACGAGACGCTGGCCGGGCTGCTGAGCGCGTTCGAAGCCCAGAACGCGGAGACGCTGCGCCTGGCCGACACCGCCGACCTCGACGCCACGGTGCCCGTGCCGCAGGACATCCCCTGGTTCCCCAAGGACCAGAAGGCCTGGTCGGTGCGCTGGGTGATCCTGCACGTGATCAACGAGCTGGCCCGCCACGCCGGGCACGCCGACATCGTCCGGGAATCCATCGACGGCGCCACCATGTACGAGCTGATCGCGGGCCTGGAAAATTGGCAGATCGAAGGGTGGGTCCAGCCCTGGCGGAAATAGCGCAAATCCGGAGCGGCATCGCGCGCCGCGACACGCCGCACGGCCCGGTCGAGCTCTACTACGAGGATCTCGGCGACCCGGTCGCGCCGCCCGCGCTGCTCATCATGGGCCTGGGCGCCCAGCTGCCCATGTGGCCGGACGGCTTCTGCGCGCAACTCCTCGACGCCGGTTACCGCGTCATCCGCTTCGACCACCGCGACACCGGGCTGTCGGGCAAGATGCACGGGCTGCGGGCCGGCGGCTCGGTGTACCGGCGCGTGGGGCGCTACCTGCTCGGCCGGCCCAGCCGGGTGCCCTACACGCTGGTCGACATGACCGGGGACGTGGTGGCGTTGCTGGACCACGTGGGCGTCGGCCGGGCGCACGTGGTGGGCGCCTCGCTGGGCGGGATGATCGCGCAGATCCTGGCCGCCACCGAGCCGCGCCGGGTGGCGTCGCTGGGCATCATCATGTCGAGCACCGGCAAGCCGTTCGCCGCGTTGCCGGCCTGGCGGGTCATCAAGCTTGCCTTTGATCCGCCGGCCAAGGACGCGTCGCCCGAGGAGAGATTGGCCCTCGAGGTGCGCAACGTGGCGGTGTTCAACGGCCCCAACTTCCTGCCGCCCGACGCCGAGCTGCGCGACCGGGTGCGCCGGCTCGCCGACCGCTGCAGCTACCCGCCGGGCATGCTGCGCCAATTCGACGCCATGCTCGGCACCGGCAGCCTCGTCGGCTACAGCAAGGCGATCACTGCCCCGACCGTCGTGCTGCACGGCTCGGCGGACCCGATGGTGCGCCCGCGCAACGGGCGCGCCGTCGCCGCGGCCATCCCCGGGGCGCGGTTCGTCGTGATCGACGGGATGGGACACGACCTCCCCAAACAGGTGTGGCGGCCGATCATCGAAGCCCTCACCGAGAACTTCGCGCTCGGCGAGAACCGGTGAGCGCGCTCACAGGAATTGGGACTTGACAGTCTCGATTTGGCAGACTGCACAGATGACTACTACCAAACACCGCGAGGTGGCCACGCTCGACCGGGTGCCGTTGCCCGTCGAAGCGGCCCGGGTAGCAGCCACCGGCTGGCAGGTCACCCGCGCCGCCGCAAGCATCCTCACCAAGCTGCCCAGCAGGGGGCCGTGGCAGCAAAAGGTGATCAAGCAGCTTCCCAACACGTTCGCCGACCTGGGGCCCACGTACGTGAAGTTCGGGCAGATCATCGCATCCAGCCCCGGCGCGTTCGGCGAGTCGCTGTCGCGCGAATTCCGCGGCCTGCTCGACCGGGTGCCGCCCGCCGACCCCAAAGAGGTACACAAGCTCTTCGTCGAGGAGCTGGGCGCCGACCCCGCCGAGCTGTTCGCCAAGTGGGACGAAACGCCGTTCGCGTCCGCGTCCATCGCCCAGGTGCACTACGCCACCCTGCACACCGGCGAGGAGGTCGTCGTCAAGATCCAGCGGCCGGGCATCCGCCGCCGGGTCGCCGCCGACCTGCAGATCCTCAAGCGCTTCGCCCAGGCGGTCGAACTGGCCAAGCTCGGCCGCCGGCTCTCGGCGCAGGACGTGGTCGCCGACTTCTCCGACAACCTGGCCGAGGAGCTGAACTTCCGCCTCGAGGCGCAGTCGATGGAGGCCTGGGTGTCGCACCTGCACGCCTCCCCGCTGGGCAAGAACATCCGGGTGCCGCAGGTGCACTGGGACTTCACCAGCGACCGGGTGCTGACCATGGAACGGGTGCACGGCATCCGCATCGACGACGTCGCCGCCATCCGCAAGGCCGGCTTCGACGGCACCGAGCTGGTCAAGGCGCTGCTGTTCTCCCTGTTCGAGGGCGGGCTGCGGCACGGGCTGTTCCACGGCGACCTGCACGCCGGCAACCTCTACGTCGACGAGGCGGGCCGCATCGTGTTCTTCGACTTCGGCATCATGGGCCGCATCGACCCCCGCACCCGCTGGCTGCTGCGCGAGCTGGTGTACGCGCTGCTGGTGAAGAAGGACCACGCCTCGGCCGGCAAGATCGTGGTGCTGATGGGCGCCGTCGGCACCATGAAGCCCGAGGCCCAGGCCGCCAAGGACCTGGAGCGCTTCGCCACCCCGCTGACCATGCAGACGCTGGGCGACATGTCCTACGCCGACATCGGGCGGCAGCTGTCGACCCTGGCCGACGCCTACGACGTCAAGCTGCCCCGGGAGCTGGTGCTCATCGGCAAGCAGTTCCTCTACGTCGAGCGCTACATGAAGCTGCTCGCACCGAAGTGGCAGATGATGTCGGACCCGCAGCTGACGGGTTACTTCGCCAACTTCATGGTCGAGGTCGGCCGCGAGCACCAGAGCGACGTGGAGGTCTAGGGGGTATCCCGATGGAAATCCGCAGCGGCCATGCCATTTCGGGCGACCTGAAGCTGTACTACGAGGACATGGGCGACGTCGACGACCCGCCCGTCCTGCTGATCATGGGCCTCGGCGCGCAGCTGCTGCTGTGGCGGACCGCGTTCTGCGAGAGGCTCGTCGGGCGCGGCCTGCGGGTCATCCGGTACGACAACCGCGACGTCGGCCTGTCCGACAAGACGCCGAAAACGGGCTCCGGGCAGCCCCTGGTCCCCCGGCTGCTGCGGTTCTGGCTGGGGCTGCGCGCCGAGGCAGCCTACGCGCTGGAGGACCTGGCCGACGACGCGGCGGCCGTGCTGGATCACCTGGGCATCG
>NZ_LZKR01000170.1 GCF_001672915.1 Mycobacterium sp. 1245805.9
GAGCAAGCTCGGCGCCGACGAAGGCGACGTCGACAACGCTGTTCACACCCTGGTGCCGGCCCTGCTCGGCGGCCTGCAACAGAACTCCGAAGATCCCGAGCACGCCGACCGGATCGAATCCATGGCAACCAGTCACGCCGCGCGTGGCCTGCTCGACGCCGGCGGCGGCGAGGCCGATGGCCACCAGGCGGTCGCGACGCTGTTCGGTGGCAACGACGCCGATCAGGTCGCGTCGGCGCTGGCCGATCGGGGCGGCGGCGACCGTGAACTGCTCAAGCAGTTGCTGCCGGTGGTGCTGCCAATTGTGTTGGCATACATCGGAAAACGGCTCAGCTCGGGCGATGAGAGCGGCGCGTCGAAGAAGGGGCCGTCTTCCGGCGGCGGCCTGGGTGAAGTGCTGGGCAGCATCCTCGGTGGTGGCTCCGGCGACAAATCCCTCGGCGGCATCCTCGGCGGTGTGTTGAGCGGCAAGGGGGGCGCGCTTGGCGATCTCCTCGGCGGCCTGCTCGGCGGCAAGAAGTAGTCCCGACTGTTTACGGGCAGTTCCCGGATACTTTCGATTGCGTCGGGTTCAAGGCTGCCCAAGGCGAACCAGGATGAGTAGGTTTGTCCTTATCGGACAAGGGAAATGACGTCCGACCCCAATCGGCCGGGCGGCGACAACGAGAGGGGAATGAAGTGTCGGACACACTCACCGCGGGACAGAAGCTGGTGCCGGGCGAAGCGCTCACCTCGCACAACGGCGCCTACACCCTCACCTTGCAGGACGACGGCAACCTGGTGCTGGCCGCGCGCGGCCAGGCCCTCTGGGCCACCGGGACCGACGGCCAGGGTGTGGTGCGGGCCGAGGTGCAGCCCGACGGCAATTTCGTTGTGTACACGGCCGACAAGCCGGTGTGGCACACCGCCACGCAGGGCAGGAAGGACGTCAAGCTCGTGCTGCAGGACGACCGCAATCTGGTGCTCTACGCCGCCGACGGCGCGGCCTGGTCGACCAAGACCGAGACCGACGCTCCGCCGCCCCCGGCACCCGAGGCCGCGGCCACCGAGGAGGCGCCCGAGGTCGAGGAGCCGGTCGCCGACACCGCCGTCGAGGAGCCCACGGGCGAGGGGGCTGCCCAGGCGGCTCCCGAGGCTGCTGCCGAGCCAGAGCCAGAGCCCGAGCCCGCCGCGCGAACGTACACCGTCGAATCCGGGGACACCCTGTGGGCCATCGCCGAGCGCTTCTACGGCGACGGCAGCAAATATCAGGCGATCGCCGACGCCAGCAGCATCTCCAACCCCGACCTGATTCAGCCCGGCCAAGTGCTGACTATTCCCTGATCGTCGGGGATGGCGGTGGCGGTCGGATCCGCGTGACCAGCGGATTCGACCGCTTACTCGCGCGCAACGGAGTCTCCCTAGAATTGACCGGTGACCGCCCCCCCCCACCCCGCCGCCGACCAGCTCCCCAAGTCGTGGGATCCGGCCGCGATGGAGGACGCGATCTACCAGAAGTGGCTGGATGCGGGCTACTTCAAGGCCGACGCGAGCAGCTCCAAGCCCGCGTACTCGATCGTGTTGCCGCCGCCCAACGTGACCGGCAGCCTGCATATGGGCCACGCGCTGGAGCACACCATGATGGACGCCCTGACCCGGCGCAAGCGCATGCAGGGCTATGAGGTGCTGTGGCAGCCGGGCATGGACCACGCGGGCATCGCGACGCAGAGCGTGGTGGAAAAGCAGCTCGCGGTCGACGGCAAGACCAAGGAGGACTTCGGCCGGGAGCTGTTCGTCGACAAGGTGTGGGACTGGAAGCGAGAGTCCGGCGGCGCCATCGGCGGCCAGATGCGCCGGCTCGGCGACGGCGTGGACTGGAGCCGCGACCGCTTCACCATGGACGAGGGCCTTTCGCGCGCGGTGCGCACCATCTTCAAGCGGCTCTACGACGCGGGGCTGATCTATCGGGCCGAGCGGCTGGTCAACTGGTCACCCGTGCTCGAGACGGCCATCTCGGACCTCGAGGTGAACTACCTCGACGTCGAGGGCGAGCTGGTGTCGTTCCGGTACGGCTCGCTCGACGACGCGGAGCCGCACATCGTGGTCGCCACCACCCGGGTGGAGACGATGCTGGGCGACACCGCGATCGCGGTCCATCCCGACGACGAGCGCTACCGCCACCTGGTCGGCACCAGCCTGCCGCACCCCTTCGTGGACCGCCCGCTCCTCATCGTCGCCGACGAGCACGTCGACCCCGAATTCGGCACGGGCGCGGTCAAAGTCACGCCCGCGCACGATCCCAACGACTTCGAGATCGGGCTCCGGCACGAGCTGCCGATGATCTCGATCATGGACACCAAGGGCCGGATCGCCGACACCGGAACGCAATTCGACGGAATGGACCGCTTCGTGGCGCGGGTCGCGGTGCGCGAGGCGCTGGCGGCGCAGGGCCGGATCGTCGAGGAGAAACGGCCCTACCTGCACAGCGTCGGGCATTCGGAGCGCAGCGGCGAGCCGATCGAACCGCGGCTGTCGCTGCAGTGGTGGGTCCGGGTGGAATCGCTGGCCAAGGCCGCCGGTGACGCGGTTCGCAACGGGGACACCGTGATTCATCCCGCCAGCCTGGAGCCCCGCTGGTTCGCCTGGGTCGACGACATGCACGACTGGTGCATCTCGCGGCAGCTGTGGTGGGGCCACCGCATCCCGATCTGGTACGGGCCTGACGGCGAGCAGGTCTGCGTCGGTCCCGACGACGCGCCGCCGGAGGGCTGGGAGCAGGATCCCGACGTGCTGGATACCTGGTTCTCCTCCGCGCTGTGGCCGTTCTCCACGCTGGGCTGGCCGGCGGAGACCCCCGAGCTGGAAAAGTTCTATCCCACAAGCGTTTTGGTCACCGGCTACGACATCCTGTTCTTCTGGGTCGCGCGGATGATGATGTTCGGCACCTTCGTCGGCGGTGACGACGCCATCACGCTCGGCGGTCGCCGCGGCCCGCAGGTGCCGTTCACCGACATCTTCCTGCACGGGCTGATCCGCGACGAGTTCGGCCGCAAGATGAGCAAGTCCAAGGGCAACGTCATCGACCCGCTGGACTGGATGGAGGCGTTCGGCGCCGACGCCCTGCGGTTCGCCCTGGCCCGCGGCGCCAGCCCCGGCGGTGACCTGTCCGTCGGCGAGGACGCCGTCCGGGCCTCGCGCAACTTCGGCACCAAGCTGTTCAACGCCACCCGCTACGCGCTGCTGAACGGGGCCGCGCTGGCCCCGCTGCCGGCGCAGGCCGAGCTGACCGACGCCGACCGCTGGATCCTCGGGCGCCTGGAAGAGGTTCGCGCAGAAGTGGATTCGGCCTTCGACGGCTACGAGTTCAGCCGCGCCTGCGAATCGCTGTACCACTTCGCGTGGGACGAATTCTGCGACTGGTACGTCGAGCTGGCCAAGACGCAGCTCGCCGAGGGCCTCGCCCACACCACCGCCGTGCTCGCCGCGGTGCTCGACACGTTGCTGCGGTTGCTGCACCCGGTCATCCCGTTCCTCACCGAGGCGCTGTGGCAGGCCCTGACCGACCAGGAGTCACTGGTGATCGCCGAGTGGCCCAAAACGTCGGGCATCGCCCTGGATCCCATTGCCGCGCAACGGATCGCCGACATGCAACGGCTCGTCACCGAGGTCCGCCGCTTCCGCAGCGACCAGGGTCTGGCCGATCGGCAGAAGGTGCCCGCCCGGCTGGCCGGCGTGGACGCCACCGACCTGAGCGGCCAGGTGGCGGCGGTGACATCGCTGGCGTGGCTCACCGCGCCGGATCAGAGTTTTCAGCCGTCCGCGTCGGTGGAGGTGCGGCTGTCCGGCGGCACCGTCGTCGTCGAACTCGACACGTCGGGCACCATCGACGTCGCCGCCGAGCGCCGGCGCCTGGAAAAGGATCTGGCCGCGGCGCAAAAGGAGCTGGCATCCACGGCCGCCAAGCTGGGCAACGCCGACTTCCTGGCCAAGGCCCCCGACCAGGTCGTCGCCAAGATCCGCGACCGCCAGCGCGTCGCCCAGGAGGAAACCGACCGGATCAACGCGAGGCTGGCCACGCTGCAATGACTTTGGAGCCGCCCGAACGGGCCACCAGCGCGGCTCCCACTCCGGATGAGATCGCGTCCCTGCTGCAGGTCGAGCACCTGCTGGATCAACGCTGGCCGGAGACCCGCATCGAACCCAGCCTGACCCGGATCAGCGCCCTGATGGACCTGCTGGGGTCGCCGCAGCTGGGGTATCCGTCCATCCACATCGCGGGCACCAACGGCAAGACCTCGGTGGCGCGCATGGTCGACGCCCTGGTGACCGCGTTGGGCCGGCGCACCGGCCGGACCACCAGTCCCCACCTGCAATCGGCGGTCGAGCGCATCACCATCGACGGGCACCCGATCAGCCCGGCCCAATACGTGGCGACGTACCGCGAGGTCGAGCCGTTCGTGCAGATGGTCGACGCGCAGTCGCAGGCCGACGGGGGCCCGGCGATGAGCAAGTTCGAGGTGCTCACCGCGATGGCGTTCGCCGCGTTCGCCGACGCGCCCGTTGACGTGGCGGTGGTCGAGGTGGGCATGGGCGGCCGTTGGGACGCCACCAACGTGATCAACGCGCCGGTCGCGGTGATCACCCCCGTCGGCGTCGACCATGTGGAATACCTCGGCGCCGACCTCGCCGGGATCGCCGGCGAGAAGGCCGGCATCATCCACCAGGCGCCCGAGGACGCCCCGGACACCGTCGCCGTCATCGCGCGGCAGGCGCCGGAGGCCATGGAGGTGCTGCTGGCCCAGGCCGTGCGCGCCGACGCCGCCGTCGCCCGCGAGGATTCGGAGTTCGCCGTGTTGGGCCGCCAGGTCGCGATCGGCGGGCAGGTGCTGCAGCTGCAGGGCCTGGGCGGGGTCTACTCGGACGTCTACCTGCCGCTGCATGGCGAACACCAGGCCCATAACGCGGTGGTGGCGCTCGCGGCGGTCGAGGCGTTCTTCGGGGCGGGCGCGCAGCGACAGCTCGACGTCGAGGCCGTCCGTGCCGGTTTCGCCGCGGTCACCAGCCCCGGCCGCCTGGAACGCCTGCGCAGCGCGCCGACAGTGTTCATCGACGCCGCGCACAATCCGGCCGGGGCGACGGCGCTGGCGCAGACGCTGGCCGGCGAATTCGACTTCCGGTTCCTGGTCGGCGTGCTGAGCATCATGGCCGACAAGGACGTGGACGGCATCCTGGCCGCGCTCGAGCCGGCGTTCGATTCGGTCGTCGTGACCCATAACGGCTCGCCGCGCGCGCTGGACGTCGAGTCGCTGGCGCTGGCCGCCCGCGAGCGGTTCGGCCCCGATCGCGTGACGACCGCGGAAAACCTGCGCGATGCCGTCGACGTCGCGACCGCCCTGGTCGACGAGGCGGCCACGGAAATCGGTGAGGCGGAATCGTTTTCGGGCACCGGGATCGTCGTCACCGGCTCGGTGGTCACCGCCGGGGCCGCGCGGACCCTGTTCGGACGTGATCCGGCGTGACCGACCAAAATGCGGCCCCACCGGCCGACCCGTGGAAGAGCTTCGGCGGCGTGATGGCCGCGACGCTGATCCTGGAGGCGATCGTGGTGCTGCTGGCGATTCCGGTGGTGGGCGCCGTCGGCGGCGGGCTGAACGGCGCGTCGCTGGCCTATCTGATCGGACTGGCCGTCGTGCTGATCCTGCTGGCCGGGCTGCAGCACAGGCCGTGGGCGATCTGGGTGAACCTGGGCGTGCAGGTGGTGCTGCTCGCCGGTTTCGCGGTGTATCCGGGGGTGGGGTTCATCGGCGTGCTGTTCACCGGGTTGTGGGCGCTGATCGCGTACTTCCGGGCCGAGGTCCGGCGCCGTCAGTCGCCGCCAAGCTAGACACGAATCGGTTCTGTACGCTGTCCGCCGTGACCGAACGGACCCTGGTACTGATCAAGCCGGACGCCGTCGAGCGGCATCTGATCGGCGAGATCATCGGCCGCATCGAGCGGAAAGGCCTCACCATCGCGGCGCTGGAACTCCGCCATGTCAGCGAGGAGCTGGCCGGCCAGCATTACGCGGAGCACGAAGGCAAGCCCTTCTTCGGGTCGTTGCTGGAATTCATCACCTCGGGGCCGGTGGTGGCGGCGATCGTGGAGGGGCCGCGCGCCATCGCGGCGTTTCGGCAGGTCGCGGGCGGTACCGACCCGGTGGACAAGGCCACGCCCGGCACGATTCGGGGCGATTTCGGGCTGGAGACTCAGTTCAACCTGGTGCACGGGTCCGATTCGGCCGATTCCGCGAAGCGCGAGATCGGGCTCTGGTTTCCCGGAATTTAGCGCCGGGGCGATTGCGGGCCGCCTCGGGGACCCGGCGGCGTTTGCTGACGCGCGCGGATCGGGCGCGGGTGGGCACTGGAAGTGATGTGGGATACTGACAGCGGGTGAACGTCGCCGGACCGGTGTCGGACACCCGAATGAAGACTTAGACAAGCGCGACCATCGCGATCCCGCGATGTTGCGCCGCATGTCAGGCCTACATTCAGCACGGCGCCGAGCGAGCTCTAACTGAGCCGCTCGGGGCGAGACCATCACAAGCCTGGGAGAAGCGACCCGGGCCGATAGCGAAGCCCTCGCGTGGCCGCGTCGAAACGACGCGCCCGGGGGCTAGAGGAGAATACGTGGCAGACAGCGCACCACCCACAGACTCGTCACGGGAGCCGGCCCAGAATGCGGACCTGCCGGACCGCCTGAGGGTTCACCAGCTGGCACGGGCGCTGGGGAGCACCAACAAAGAGGTGCTCGCGGCGCTCAACGCAATCGACGGGCGTGACCGCAACGTGCACTCCGGCGTGGACCGCGAGGACGCGATCAAAGTGCGCGAACTGCTCTTCGCCCAACCCCTGCCGAACATCCCGGGCTTCAGCAGCGCCGCCGCCGCCCAACAACCGCTGCTGCTCGACGCCTCAAGTGCGGGAAGGGATTACATGCCGCTGTTCGTCGCGCCGCAGCCGGTCGAGCTCGGCGGCGAACGCGACAGCGACGCGGATGATTCGGCCGACTCCGACGATTCCGACACCGACGACGACGAACAGACCGACCGGCCCGCCAACCGGCGGCGCCGGCGCGGCCGCCGGGGGGGCGGCCGGGGCCGCGGCGAACAGGGCGGCGGCGACGGCCAAGACGTAGACGAGGACACCGACTCCGACGACACCGACGAGGACGACTCCGACGTCGGCGACGACGAGAACGGGTCCTCGGAGGCGGCCAGCCGCCGCCGGCGGCGGCGCCGACGGCGCAAGTCGGGGGGCGGTGACGACGGCGACGAGGGCCCGTCGCCCGACGATCCGCCGAACACCGTGGTGCACGAGCGCCCGCCGCGCAGCGGCAAGAACGGCGACGGGGACGGCAGCGCCGAGATCAAGGGCATCGACGGCTCCACCCGGTTGGAGGCCAAGCGGCAACGCCGCCGCGACGGGCGCGACGCCGGACGGCGCCGCCCGCCGGTGCTGACCGAGGCCGAGTTCCTGGCGCGCCGCGAGGCCGTCGAACGGATGATGGTCGTGCGCGACCGGGTCCGCACCGAGCCACCGCACCCGGGCGCGCGCTACACGCAGATCGCGGTGCTGGAAGACGGCATCGTCGTCGAGCACTTCGTCACCTCCGCCGCCTCCGCCTCGCTGGTGGGCAACATCTACCTCGGGATCGTGCAGAACGTGCTGCCCTCGATGGAGGCGGCCTTCGTCGACATCGGCCGCGGCCGCAACGGCGTGCTCTACGCCGGGGAGGTCAACTGGGAGGCCGCGGGGCTGGGCGGGTCCGACCGCAAGATCGAACAGGCCCTCAAACCCGGCGATTATGTCGTCGTGCAGGTCAGCAAGGACCCGGTCGGCCACAAGGGCGCCCGGCTGACCACGCAGGTCTCACTGGCCGGCCGCTACCTGGTTTACGTGCCGGGCGCGTCGTCGACCGGGATCAGCCGCAAACTGCCCGACACCGAACGCCAGCGGCTCAAGGAGATCCTGCGCGAGGTGGTGCCGTCCAACGCCGGGGTGATCATCCGCACCGCGTCCGAGGGGGTCAAAGAGGAGGACATCCGCAAGGACGTCACCCGCCTGCAGGAACGCTGGGAGCAAATCGAGGCCAAGGCCGCCGAAACCAAACAGAAGGCGGCCGGCGCCGCGGTGTCGCTCTACGAAGAGCCCGACGTGTTGGTCAAGGTCATCCGTGACCTGTTCAACGAGGACTTCGCCGGCCTGATCGTTTCCGGCGACGAAGCCTGGAACACGATCAACGAGTACGTGAATGCCGTTGCGCCAGAGCTGGTTTCGAAGCTCACCAAGTACGAGCCCGCCACCGGGCCGGACGACGCGAGCGGCCCGGACGTGTTCGCGGTGCACCGCATCGACGAACAGCTCGCCAAGGCGATGGACCGCAAGGTGTGGCTGCCGTCGGGCGGCACGCTGGTGATCGACCGCACCGAGGCGATGACGGTCATCGACGTCAACACCGGCAAGTTCACCGGATCCGGGGGCAACCTCGAGCAGACCGTCACCAAGAACAACCTGGAGGCGGCCGAGGAGATCGTGCGCCAGCTGCGGCTGCGCGACATCGGCGGCATCGTGGTCATCGACTTCATCGACATGGTGCTGGAGTCCAACCGCGACCTGGTGTTGCGCCGCCTGACCGAGTCGCTGGCCCGTGACCGCACCCGCCATCAGGTCTCCGAGGTGACCTCCCTGGGCCTGGTCCAACTGACCCGCAAGCGGTTGGGAACCGGGCTGATCGAGGCGTTCTCGTCGACGTGCCCCAACTGCGGCGGCCGCGGCCTGCTGCTGCACAGCGATCCCGTGGATTCGGCCCCGTCCAACGGCCGGAAGTCCGAATCCGGTGGCCGCCGGGGCAGGCGGTCGAAGAAGAAGGGGGCCGAGGAGCCCACCGTGGCCAAGGTGCTGCCGGCCCACGCCCCCGGGGAACACCCGATGTTCAAGGCGATGGCGGCGGGCGCGTCCGGGGCGTCGGAGGCGGCGACCGAGGGTGACGGGGAGCCCGAGGAGACCGCCGAGGAAGTCACCGTCCAGGTCGACGGGGAGGCCGAAGAGCGGCCCGAACCGGTCCTGGTGGGCGCCGACTTCGATGACAACGGACAGGACTTTGGGGACAACGACAAGGACTTTGGGGACGACGACGAGGACGAGGACGACCTCGACGACGACGATGACGACCTCGATGACGAGGACCTCGACGTGGACGACGATGACGACGAGGACGACGACGACGAGGACGACGACGACGACGAGGACGACCTCGACGACGACGAGGACAGCGTGGACACCGGCGCGGCCGGTGACGCGGGAGCGGCTTTCGGCCGTCCGCGCCGTCGCCGGGCGGCGGGCAGGCCCGCCGGCCCGCCGATCCACGTGGACTGACCTGCGTCACCCGAGCGGTCAGGCGAGCCGGTTTGACCCTGTAGCCGCTGGTCACGTACCCTTGGACAGTTGTCGTCAGGCCAGGCCGCTAAGACTTTGGCCGGCGACGGGCGGGACTCCCGGGTGACCGGCGCGGACCCGCACCCCAGACCCACCACGAACCAGCCGGTGGCACGCGCGCGAAGGAATGAGGCAGGAGCAACGATGGCGACGTACGCAATCGTCAAGACCGGCGGCAAGCAGTACAAGGTCGCCGTCGGAGACGTCGTCAAGGTCGAGAAGCTGGACTCCGAGCCGGGCGCCAACGTGACGCTGCCGGTCGCCCTGGTCGTCGACGGCGCCAAGGTCACCAGCGACGCCGCCGCGCTGGCCAAGGTCGCGGTGACCGGCGAGGTGCTCGAGCACACCAAGGGCCCCAAGATCCGCATCCACAAGTTCAAGAACAAGACCGGCTACCACAAGCGTCAGGGTCACCGTCAGCAGCTGACGGTCCTGAAGGTCACCGGGATCAAGTAGCGGGAGGCGACAGACATGGCACACAAGAAGGGCGCTTCCAGCTCGCGCAACGGCCGCGACTCCGCCGCGCAGCGGCTGGGTGTGAAGCGGTTCGGCGGCCAGGTCGTCAAGGCCGGCGAGATCATCGTCCGCCAGCGCGGCACCAAGTTCCATCCCGGCGTCAACGTCGGGCGTGGCGGCGACGACACGCTGTTCGCCAAGGAATCCGGTGCCGTCGAGTTCGGGACCAGGCGCGGCCGCAAGACCGTCAGCATCGTCGCGGCCGGGCAGACCGCCGACTAGGCGTCCGGCGGCGGGCCCCGGCCCGCATCGGCGCCCGCGGTAGTTGAGAGGACCCTCGATGCCCCGGTTTGTCGATCGCGTCGTCATCCACGCGCGCGCGGGTTCCGGCGGTAACGGCTGCGCGTCGGTCCACCGGGAGAAGTTCAAGCCGCTCGGCGGCCCCGACGGCGGCAACGGGGGTCGCGGCGGCAGCATCGTGTTGGTCGTCGACCCGCAGGTGCATACCCTGCTGGACTTTCACTTTCACCCGCACGTCACCGCGCCCTCGGGCAAGCAGGGGATGGGCAACAACCGCGACGGCGCCGCCGGCGCGGACCTCGAGGTCAAAGTCCCCGACGGCACCGTCGTCCTGGACGAACGCGGGCGCCTGCTCGCCGACCTGGTGGGGGCGGGCACCCGCTTCGAGGCGGCCGCCGGCGGCCGCGGCGGCCTCGGCAACGCCGCGCTCGCCTCGCGGGCCCGCAAGGCCCCGGGCTTTGCGCTGCTCGGCGAGCCGGGCCAGGCCCGCGACCTGACGCTGGAGCGCCA
>NZ_LZKR01000171.1 GCF_001672915.1 Mycobacterium sp. 1245805.9
ACCGCGCGGCGGGCCGGTAGCGGGGGCAGTATTCCGGCGCGCACAGAGGCGATCCGCCCTTCAACGTCTGGCTGACGCTCGGGTCCGCGCGCCCCGACGCCGCCGCGCAAACCGCGGTCGAGACCGCGCATCGCGATCGGCATCGCGATCCTCGTGGTCGTCGTCTCCACCTATGCCCTGTCGCTGTTTGGCGTGCACCAATTGCAGGAGGCCGAGGCCCCGCTTCCGCCACTGGACCTGAGCCAGGGGGGCGGCGATGCGACCATCGTGCAGCTGCGCCTCGAGGAGCTCAAGACGGTGGCGAACCGCCTGACCGTGAACGTGCTTGTCTATCCGGGGATTTCGGCCTACGACAATCGCCTCGACGTGCTGGGTACCGATGTCGGCGTGCGCCTGTATCCGACCAGCGAGCTGGGGGACCTGCACTACCCGAAAGGCAAGGCCCCGGGGCAGCTCACCACGGCCGTCCAGGCGCACGGCGACCCGGGTAACTGGCCCTTCGACTCCTACAGCACCGAGCCGATCTCGGCCGATGCGTTCGTCGGGTCGGGCGACAACGTCAAGAAGGTACCCGCCCGGGTGGAAGTGACCGGAGAGCTGGACGGGTGGGACGCCACGGTCACCCGCCTTCACGACCCCGCCGCGCTGCCGACCCAGCGCGGCTCGGACAACGGGAACGTGGTCATCACCTTGAAACGGGCCAAGGGGCCACTGATCTTCGACCTCGGCATCTGCCTGGTGCTCATCAGCCTGCCCACCCTGGCGCTGTTGGTGGCCATCCCGATGGCGCTGGGCCGACGTAAGTTTTTGCCGCCCTTCGCAACCTGGTATGCCGCAAACCTGTTCGCCATCGTCCCGTTGCGCAACATCCTTCCCGGCGCCCCACCGCCCGGTTCCTGGATCGACCAAGCCATCGTCCAGTGGGTGCTGATCGCTCTGGTGACGGCGATGAGCCTGTACATTTTCGCCTGGGTGCGGCAAGGGGACTGACGGTCCGGCGCGCCGGCTAACCGCGTTGTGTTAAAGCTGGTAGCGCCGCGTGTTAAGAACTCGTAGCCAGGCTCGCTTCTGGGTGCCAGCAAACGGCACCGTTGCTAGTCTGCGTCGGTGTCGGTTCAACGGGACGTCGTCGTAGCGCTGCCCTCGAACGGCCACGGCGTTGCCCCGACGGCGCCTGCCGAGCCGGCCGCGCCGGAGGCGCCGGAGCGCAAGCCGCGACGACGGCACCTCGTCCTCGACATCTCGATCATCGTGGGCGTCGCCGTCGTGTACGTCCTGTCGCTGCTCGGCTATCACTGGCTGGCCACCGCGCCGGGCCCGCTTCCCGACCCGGAACTGAACACCGCCGACGGCACGGTCGTCTTGATGCGCTTCGAGCAGCTGCACACCGTGGCCAATCGCCTCGACGTGAAGGTCTTGGTGATGCCCGACGATTCGATGATCAACAAGCGCCTCAACGTCTTGAACACCGACACATCCGTGCGCATCTTTCCGCAGAACGACCTGGGAGACCTGCAGTACCCGGTGGGGAAGTTGCCGGCCCAGGTGGCCACCACCATCGAGGCGCACGGTGACCCCAGCGACTGGCCGTTCGACTCGTACAAGACCGACACCATCCAGGCCGACGTCCTCATCGGGTCCGGCGAAAACCGCGTATTGAAACCCGGCCGGGTCGAGGTGACCGGAAAGCTGGACGGCTGGGACGTCTCCGCCACCAGGGTCGCGCGTAACCCGAGTGACCCCGATCGCCCGGACAACGTCATCATCACGCTGCACCGGGCGAAGGGTCCGCTGGTGTTCGATCTCGGGATCTGCCTGGTCCTCATCACGCTGCCGACGCTGGCGCTGTTCGTCGCCATTCAGATGCTGACCGGCCGGCGGCAGTTCCTGCCGCCGTTTTCCACCTGGTATGCCGCGATGCTGTTCGCCGTCGTGCCGCTGCGGAACATCCTGCCCGGGACCCCGCCCGCGGGCTCGTGGATCGACCAGGCCGTCGTCATCTGGGTGTTGATTGCGCTGGCGACGGCGCTAGTCCTCTATATCGTCGCCTGGTACCGACATTCGAGCTGAGGCACGTGTCGTATGAGGCGCTGTCGTAGCTCGCCGCTATACTCGAACACATGTTCGAAGAAGCCGCTCGTGCCGAGGTGATCGCCCGGTTCGACGAAGAGATCGAGCGGTGTTATCCGTCGACGACGGCGGAGTCTGCCGCTTTGATCGAGGAGATTTGCTCGGCGGCGCGGGCCGAGAACCGTCAGGCGGCCGCGCAGTTGGATGCGATCGGGCGGTTGTTCGGCTACCGGCTTTCGCGGTGTTCGGACACCGAGGACTGGGCGATCGACACGATGGAGGCGGTGGCCGCCGAAGTGGGGGCGGCGTTGCGGATCAGCCAGGGGCTGGCGGCCAGCCGGCTGCGTTATGCCCGGGCGATGCGCGAGCGGCTGCCCAAGGTGGGGGAGGTGTTTCGGGCCGGCGATATCGATTATCGGACGTTTCAGACGATCGTGTATCGCACCGATCTGATCGAGGATCCCGAGGTGTTGGCCAGGGTGGATGCCCAGGTGGCGGCCAATGTGGCGCGCTGGCCGTCGATGACCCAGGGCCGGTTGGCCGCCCAGGTGGATCGGATTGTGGCCCGCGCCGATGTGGATGCGGTGCGCCGGCGCGCCAAGGCCCAGCGCGACCGGGAGATCTGGGTCGGGCCGGATCAGGACGGCACCGCCGAGATCGGCGGGGTGCTGCTGACCCCGGATGCCCACGCGGTGGACAAGCGGCTGAATGCGTTGGCGGCCACCGTGTGTGCGCACGATCCGCGCACCCGCGAGCAGCGCCGCGCTGATGCGTTGGGGGCGTTGGCGGCCGGGGCGGATCGGCTGGGCTGCCGCTGCGGGAGAACCGACTGCGCGGCGGGGAAACGCCCGGCCGCGGGCCCGGTGGTGATTCATGTGATCGCCGAGCAGGCCACCCTGGACGGGCGCGGCAGCGCGCCGGGTTCGGAGGTCAGCGCCGAGGGGCTGATCACCCCCGAGCTGCTGGCCGAGTTGGCCAAGTCGGCGAAGTTTATGCCGTTGATCCACCCGGGTGATGCGCCGCCGGAGGAGGGGTATGTGCCGTCGAGGGCGTTGGCCGATTTTGTGCGGTGTCGGGATTTGACGTGTCGCTGGCCGGGCTGTGATGCCCCGGCCATCGGCTGCGATATCGACCACACCATCCCCTACGCCCAGGGTGGGGCCACGCACGCGTCCAACCTGAAGTGTTATTGCCGCACTCATCATTTGATCAAGACGTTTTGGGGCTGGACGGACAAACAACTGGCCGACGGGACCCTGATCCTGACCTCCCCGGCCGGGCACACCTACGTCACCACCCCGGGCAGCGCGCTGCTGTTCCCGAGTTTGTGTCGCGGGGTCGGCGGCGTCTTCCCGGCCGCCGAGGCCGACCCGCCCGTCGACTATTGCGACCAACGGGCCGCGATGATGCCCAAACGCCGGCGCACCCGCGCCCAAGACCGCGCCACCCGCATCGCCACCGAACGCAAACACAACCGCGACGCCCGCCTAGCCCGAAAAGCCCAAATCCACGACTACTTCGCCCTGCCACCACCCAACCCCGACGACGAACCGCCTCCCTTCTAGGCGAATTTGGCTCTGAGCTGGTCGTCCCCTAGACTCTAGGGGTTGCCTTGGGCAGACCTCGGCCGGTAAGCGAAAGCACTATCGGCCCCGCGTGCCCTTCGGTGACAAAGACCGCGCATGTCAGGTGATTTCCTGCTGTGCAAACGTAACCAGGTCAGGAGATCGAGTGATTCAGCAGGAATCGCGGCTGAAGGTTGCCGACAACACCGGCGCCAAGGAGATCCTGTGCATCCGGGTGCTCGGCGGGTCGTCGCGACGCTACGCCGGCATCGGTGACGTCATCGTCGCCACGGTCAAGGACGCCATCCCCGGCGGCAACGTCAAGCGCGGGGACGTCGTCAAGGCCGTCGTGGTGCGCACGGTCAAGGAGCGCCGGCGTCCCGACGGCAGCTACATCAAGTTCGACGAGAACGCCGCGGTGATCATCAAGCCCGACAACGACCCGCGCGGGACGCGCATCTTCGGCCCGGTCGGGCGCGAACTTCGCGAGAAGCGATTCATGAAGATCATCTCGCTGGCCCCGGAGGTGTTGTAGATGAAGGTCCACAAGGGCGACACCGTCCTCGTCATCGCGGGCAAGGACAAGGGCGCCAAGGGCAAGGTGCTACAGGCGTACCCGGAGCGCAACCGCGTGCTGGTCGAGGGCGTCAACCGAATCAAGAAGCACACCGCGATTTCGACCAACCAGCGCGGCGCCCGCTCGGGCGGCATCGTGACGCAGGAAGCCCCCATCCACGTGTCCAACGTGATGGTGGTCGACTCGGACGGCAAGCCCACCCGCATCGGCTACCGGGTGGACGAGGAAACCGGCAAGCGCGTCCGCGTCTCCAAGCGCAATGGCAAGGACATCTAATGACCACAGCAGAGAAGGTTCAGCCGCGCCTCAAAGAGCGCTACCGCAACGAGATTCGGGATGCGTTGCACAAGCAGTTCGGCTACGGCAACGTCATGCAGATCCCGACCATCACCAAGGTGGTCGTCAACATGGGCGTCGGGGATGCGGCTCGCGACGCCAAGCTGATCAACGGTGCGGTCAACGACCTCGCGCTGATCACCGGCCAGAAGCCGGAGATCCGTAAGGCGCGAAAGTCCATCGCGCAGTTCAAGTTGCGCGAGGGCATGCCGATTGGCGCCCGGGTTACCCTGCGCGGCGACCGGATGTGGGAGTTCCTCGACCGGCTCACGTCGATCGCGCTGCCGCGTATCCGCGACTTCCGGGGCCTGTCGCCCAAGCAGTTCGACGGCGTCGGCAACTACACGTTCGGACTGGCCGAGCAGTCGGTGTTCCACGAGATCGACGTGGACAAGATCGACCGGGTCCGGGGCATGGACATCAACGTCGTCACCTCGGCGACGACCGACGACGAAGGACGAGCCCTCTTGCGGGCCCTCGGATTTCCGTTCAAGGAGAACTGACTAGATGGCTAAGAAGGCACTGGTTAACAAGGCCGCGCGCAAGCCGAAGTTCGCGGTGCGCGGCTACACCCGCTGCAGCAAGTGCGGACGTCCGCGCGCGGTGTTCCGCAAGTTCGGGCTATGCAGGATCTGCCTGCGCGAGATGGCGCACGCGGGCGAGCTGCCCGGCGTGCAGAAGAGCAGCTGGTGACGGGACATAGGACGCAACTATGACGATGACCGATCCGATCGCGGACTTCCTGACCCGTCTGCGCAACGCCAATTCGGCGTATCACGACGAGGTGACGTTGCCGCACTCCAAGATCAAGGCGAACATCGCCCAGATCCTCAAGAACGAGGGCTACATCAACGACTTCCACACCGAGGACGCTCGGGTCGGCAAGTCGCTGGTCGTCCAGCTCAAGTACGGGCCGAGCCGGGAGCGCAGCATCGCCGGCCTGCGCCGCGTGTCCAAGCCCGGATTGCGGGTGTACGCGAAATCCACCAACCTGCCGCGCGTGCTCGGCGGACTGGGCGTGGCGATCATCTCGACGTCGTCGGGTCTGCTCACCGACCGTCAGGCAGCCAGACAGGGCGTGGGCGGCGAAGTCCTCGCGTACGTGTGGTGAGGGGTTAAACATGTCGCGCATTGGTAAGCAGCCGGTTCCGGTTCCCACCGGAGTCGACGTAACGATCGACGGTCAGAACGTCTCGGTGAAGGGTCCCAAGGGCACCCTGAACCTGACCGTCGCCGAACCGATCACGGTGGCGCGCAACGACGACGGCGCGATCGTGGTCACCCGGCCTAACGACGAGCGGCGCAACCGCTCGCTGCACGGGCTGTCGCGCACGCTGGTGTCCAACCTGGTCACCGGCGTGACGGAGGGCTACACCGTCAAGATGGAGATCTTCGGTGTCGGCTACCGCGTGCAGCTCAAGGGCTCCAACCTCGAGTTCGCGCTGGGCTACAGCCACCCCGTGTTGATCGAGGCGCCCGAGGGCATCACGTTCGCGGTCCAGTCGCCGACGAAGTTCACGGTCACCGGGATCGACAAGCAGAAGGTCGGTCAGATCTCGGCGAACATCCGCCGCCTGCGCCGTCCCGACCCGTACAAGGGCAAGGGCGTGCGCTACGAGGGCGAGCAGATCCGCCGCAAGGTCGGAAAGACAGGTAAGTAGTCATGGCGCAAACAAAGACGGCCGTCCCCGCCGGAAAGCCGGTGGGGCAGAACGTATCCGCGACGAGGCGGGTCTCCCGGCTGCGCAGGCACGCGCGGCTGCGCAAGAAGCTGGCGGGCACCCCGCAGCGCCCGCGGCTGGTGGTGCACCGCTCCGCGCGGCACATTCACGTCCAACTGGTCAACGACGAGAACGGCACCACGCTGGCCGCGGCGTCGTCGATCGAGGCCGACGTGCGCGGCCTGGACGGCGACAAGAAGGCGCGTAGCGTGCGGGTGGGTCAGCTGATCGCCGAGCGCGCCAAGGCCGCCGGCATCGACACCGTGGTCTTCGACCGCGGCGGGTACACCTACGGCGGACGGATCGCGGCGCTGGCGGATGCCGCGCGCGAGAACGGATTGCAATTCTGATGACAACTGGAAGGACCGCATAATGGCGGAACAGTCGGCCGGCGGGCAGGGCCCGGACAGCCGCGACAGCCGCGACTCGCGCGGTGACGGCCGCGACGGCCGCGGCCGGCGCGGCGGGGGCGGCCGCGGCGGTCGCGATCGCGACGGCGAGAAGAGCAACTACCTCGAGCGGGTCGTCGCCATCAACCGCGTCTCCAAGGTGGTCAAGGGTGGACGGCGGTTCAGCTTCACCGCTTTGGTTATCGTCGGTGACGGCAACGGCATGGTCGGCGTCGGCTACGGCAAGGCCAAGGAGGTGCCGGCCGCGATCGCCAAGGGCGTCGAGGAAGCGCGCAAGGGCTTCTTCCGGGTCCCGCTGATCGGCGGCACCATCACGCACCCGGTGCAGGGTGAGGCCGCGGCGGGCGTCGTGCTGCTGCGTCCGGCCAGCCCGGGTACCGGCGTCATCGCCGGCGGCGCGGCCCGCGCCGTCCTGGAATGCGCTGGGGTGCACGACATCCTGGCCAAGTCGTTGGGCAGCGACAACGCGATCAACGTGGTGCACGCGACCGTGGCCGCGCTCAAGCTCCTGCAGCGTCCCGAGGAGGTGGCCGCTCGCCGCGGACTGCCGATCGAGGACGTCGCCCCGGCCGGCATGTTGAAGGCGCGCCGGGAAAGCGACGCACTGGCCAGCGCGGCGGCGGCGCGAGAGGCTCAGATTTCAGGAGCGCAACCATGAGTCAGCTCAAGATCACCCAGGTGCGCAGCACCATCGGTGCTCGCTGGAAGCAGCGCGAGAGCCTGCGGACCCTGGGCCTGCGGCGGATCCGCCACTCGGTGGTCCGTGAGGACAACGCACAGACCCGCGGCCTGATCGCGGTGGTGCGCCACCTGGTGCAGGTGGAGGAGGCCAAATGACCATCAAATTGCACGACCTGAAGCCCGCACCCGGGTCGAAGAAAGCGCGCACCCGCGTCGGTCGCGGCGAGGGCTCCAAGGGCAAGTCGGCCGGGCGCGGCACCAAGGGCACCAAGGCCCGCAAGAACGTGCCGGCGACCTTCGAGGGTGGCCAGATGCCGATTCACATGCGGCTGCCCAAGCTCAAGGGATTCCGCAACCGGTTCCGCACCGAATACGAGATCGTCAACGTCGGTGACATCAACCGGCTGTTCCCGCAGGGCGGTTCCGTCGGCGTGGACGAGCTGGTGGCCAAGGGCGCGGTTCGCCGCAACTCCCTGGTCAAGGTCCTCGGCGACGGCAAGCTGACCGTCAAGGTCGACCTGTCCGCGCACAAGTTCAGCGGCAGCGCGCGCGAGAAGATCACCGCGGCGGGCGGCTCGGTCACCGAGCTGTAGTCAGCTCAGCTGCGGAATGACCTCCGCGGCAAGGCGTTCCATCTGTTCGCGGTTCTCGGCTACGTCGGCGCCGACGGGGTTGAGGAGCAGGTACTCGGCGCCCGCGTCGATCACCTCGCGCAGCCCGCGCGCCACGTCGTCGGGTGTGCCCGACACCGGCACGTCTTCGCCGCCGGGAATGGAATCGCCGTAGATGCGGTGCAGGCCTTCGAGCACCCGCTCCCGGGCCCGCGCCGCGTCGTCGTCGACCGTCAGGTAGACCCGCTTGCCAATGGTGAAGTGCGCGGGGTCCTTTCGCTGTTCGGCGAGTTCGCGGCGCACCACGGTGACGGCCCCGGCGAACGCCTCGGTGGTCGACGAGCCCGCACCCAGAAACGAGTCACCGTGGCGCACCGCCCTGGCCAACGCCTTGGGGGCCAGCCCGCCGAACCAGATCGGCGGATGCGGCCGCTGCACCGGCTTGGGTGAAATCGGCACGTCGTCGACGTCGCGGAACCGGCCGTGAAACGTCACCCGGGGCTCGTCGGACCAGGCCGCCTTCATCAGCTGTAGGCCCTCGGTGAAATACGAGATGTACGTTGCCTTTTCGACCCCGAACGCCTCGAACCGGCGAAAGCCGCCGCCGGCCCCGACGCCGATGTCCAGCCGCCCGTGGCTCAGCCGGTCGACGGCGGTGGCGGACGAGGCGAGCTGCAGCGGATCGTGCAGCGACGTCACCAGGACGGCGACCCCGAGACGCAGCCGCTCGGTGCAGGCGGCGCAGTACGCCAGCAGCTCCAGCGGCGCCAGGAGCGGCGCCTCGCCGATGATCTGCTCGAGCACCCAGCCGCCCTCGAAGCCGAGCTCCTCGGCGCGGGCAAGGTAGCCGCGAAGTCCGGGCGCGTCGAAGCCGTCATAGTCGAATTGGGGGATCGCGATGGAAAACCTCACCCGACCACCGTACGGCGGCCGATCGGTAGGCTGCGAATATGTTCGGTTTCCTGCCCTCGGTCCCCGGTATCGACGATGTCCGCGCCCTGGCCGGCCGCGTCGACACGGCGCGCCACCACGGCGTGCCCAACGGGTGCGTCCTCGAGTTCGACCTGCGCTCGGCCCCGCCGGAGACCACCGGCTTCGACCCGGTGGCGATCATCACCGGGGGCAGCCGCCCGATGTCGCTGCGCGACACCGTCGCGGCGATCCACCGCGCCGCCGACGACCCGCGGGTCGCCGGGCTGATCGCGCGCGTGCAGCTCGCGGCGGCGCCGCCGGCCGCGGTCCAGGAACTGCGGGAGGCGATCGCGGCGTTCAGCGCCGCCAAGCCGTCGCTGGCCTGGGCCGAGACCTACCCGGGAACGCTGTCCTACTACCTGGCTTCGGCGTTCGGCGAGATCTGGATGCAGCCCTCGGGAAGCGTCGGCCTGATCGGATTCGCCAGCAATGCCATGTTCCTGCGCGACGCGCTCGACAAGGCGGGGATCGAGGCCGAATTTATCGCCAAGGGCGAATACAAATCGGCGGTAAATCTTTTGACCGAGAGCGGCTTCACCGAGCCCCACCGCGAGGCCGTCACGCGGATGCTGCAGAGCCTGCAGGAGCAGGTGTGGGGGGCGATCTCGGAGGCGCGCAAGGTCGAACCGGAGACGCTCGACGAGTTGGCCGACCGGGGCCCGCTGCTGCGCGACGACGCGGTGGACTCGGGCCTCGTCGACCGGATCGGATTCCGCGACGAGGCCTACGCGCGGATCGCGGAACTGGTTGGTGTGCAGGATGTTTCGGACGAAAACACCCCGCCGCGGCTGTACCTGGCGCGCTACGCCGGCGCGGCCCGGTCACGGCTGAGCCCGCCCGTGCCGCCGGTCCCGGGTCGCCGGCCCAAGCCGACGCTGGCCGTGGTCACCGTCGACGGCACGATCGTCACCGGGCGTGGCGGCCCGCAGTTCCTGCCGCTGGGCACGTCGACCGCCGGCGCCGACACCATCGCGGCGGGCCTACGGGAGGCGGCCGCCGACGATGCGGTGTCCGCCATCGTCTTGCGGGTGGACAGCCCCGGGGGTTCGGTCGTCGCGTCCGAGACCATCTGGCGCGAGGTGGCAAGGGCCCGCGAGCGCGGCAAGCCGGTGGTGGCCTCGATGGGTGCCGTCGCCGCGTCCGGGGGCTACTACGTGGCGATGGGCGCCGACGCGATCCTGGCCAACCCGGGCACGATCACCGGCTCGATCGGCGTGATCACCGGCAAGCTGGTGGTGCGTGATCTCAAGGACCGCCTGGGCGTCGCGTCGGACACGGTGCGCACCAACGCGAACGCCGACGCCTGGTCGGTCGACGCGCCGTTCACGCCGGAACAGCGTCGGCATCGCGAGGCCGAGGCCGACCTGCTCTACGCCGACTTCGTGGAACGGGTCGCCGAGGGCCGCAACTTGAGCCCCGACGCAGTGGAACTCGTTGCGCGGGGCCGCGTTTGGACCGGAGCCGACGCCCTGGACCGCGGCCTGGTCGACGAGCTCGGCGGCTTCCGGGCCGCGGTGCGCCGCGCCAAGGTCCTGGCCGGCCTGGACGAGGACGCCGAGGTGCGCGTCGTCAGCTATCCGGGATCGTCGCTGCTGGACCTGGTGCGCCCGCGCGCCTCGTCGCAACCGGCGGCCGCGTCGCTGCCCGACGCGCTGGGCGCGCTGCTGGGCCGGTCGATCGCCGGTATTCTCGCCAACGTCGAGCAGACGCTGGGCGGCGCCAGCGCGCTGTGGCTGGGAAACCCGCGGCTCTAGCCCGCGAGCCGGCCGCTGATGAAGATGATCTCGCCGAGCGGATCGTCCTGCTCCGGGGGCGGCACCTCGATGTCGTTGCGCCGGAACAGTTCCGTGCGCTCGACGCCGTCGGCGTCCCACCCCTTGGACCGCAGGTAGTCGACGACGTGGTTGCGTTGTCCGGTGTAGACCAGCGACGCCATGTCGACGTCGACGCCGTGCTCCCGGAATACGCCGGCCATGTCCTGCACCCGGCTGGGGTCGAAATCGATGATGCCGGGCACGAATTCGGTGGCGACGGTGCTGCCGGGCGCGCTGAGCGCGGTGATGTTGTCGAACAGCAGGTCCTGGGCCTCGGGCGGTAGGTAGATCAGCAGGCCCTCGGCCAACCACGCGGTCGGTGCCGTCGTGTCCAGCCCGGCCTCCCGCAGCGCGGCCGGCCAGTCTTGCCGCAGATCGACGGCGATCGTGCGCCGGGTTGCGGTGGGTTCGGCGCCGATGGAGGCCAGCGTGGTCGTCTTGAACTCGATCACCTGCGGCTGGTCGATCTCGTAGACCACCGTGCGGTCGGGCCACGGCAGCCGGTAGGCGCGCGAGTCCAGGCCGGACGCCAGGATGACCGCCTGGCGCACGCCGGCGCCGACGGCGTCGAGGAAGTAATCGTCGAAGTACTTGGTGCGCACCGCCATTCCGTCGGCCATCGCCTGCATGCGCGCGGGCGACGCGTTCTCGAACGCGTCGAGGTCGAGCTCGCCGTCCAGCATCTTGGTGAACAGATCAATTCCGACCGCGCGCACCAGCGGCTCGGCGAACGGGTCGTTGATCAGGCCGCGGGGATCCCTCGTCGCCATGGCGCGGCCGGCCGCGACCATCGTCGCGGTGACGCCCACGCTGGAGGCCAGGTCCCAGTTGTCGTCATGGGTGCGTGGCATAGGCCAAACCCTACTTCAAGGTCGCGGCCACGTAGCTCAAGTCGCCGAAGGCGGCCGCCATCGCCTCCTCGGGGAACTCAAACCCGTTGCTGGCGTACAACTCCCGGGCGGGACAGGCCGTCACCCGCCAGCCGTGGGTTTCCAGGTAGTCGACGACCACGCTGCGCTCGCCCCGGTAGAACAGGTCGGCCGCGTTCAGGTTGAAACCGAAGCGCTGCCAGCGCTCGGAGATGCGCTGCAACCGCTCGTCGGTGAACGCGTTCGGGTCCGGGACGTGCTCGGTGGCCAGGCGGCTGCCCGGCGCGCTGAGCGCCGTGATGTGGTCGAACAGCCGGTCCTGGGCGTCCGGCGGCAGGTAGGGCAGCAGGCCCTCCGCGCTCCACGCGGTCGGCCGCGTGACGTCAAAGCCGCCTTGCCGCAACGCGGCCGGCCAGTCGTCGCGCAGGTCGACGGCGATCGTGCGGTGCTCGGCGGTGGGGGTGGCGCCGATGTTGGCCAGCGTGTCGGTCTTGAACGCGATCACCTGGGGCTGGTCGATCTCGTAGACCACCGTGCCGGCCGGCCACGGCAACCGGTAGGCCCTGGTGTCCAGGCCGGAGGCCAGGATCACCGCCTGCCGCACACCGTCGGCGGTGGCGCCGGTGAAGAAATCGTCGAAGAACCTGGTGCGCACCGTGATCTGTTCGCGCCGGGTCTTGCGGTTGAACAGCGCGTCGTCCTCGAAATCGACCTCGCCGTCGATGATGCGGATGAACGGGTCCAGCCCGACGGCGCGGACCAGGGGATCGGCGAACGGGTCGTCGAGCAGCGGATCGGGTCCCTGCGACGCCACCGCGCGGGAGGCCGCGACCATGGTCGCCGTCGCTCCCACGCTGGACGCCGGTCCCCAGCTGTCGCCTTCGGTGCGGCCCTCAGTCATGGGTGCCGCTCACGTAGAGCACGTCGCCCATGCGGGTGTCGTCGCCCTCCAGGGGCGGAAGGCCGTTGGCCGAGAACAGCTCTCGGATGCTGACGCCTTCCAGCGCCCAGCCACGATCCCTCAGGTATGAGGCCGCCTCGTTGCGCTCCCCGAAGTAGACCAGCCCCGCCATGTCCAGCTCGAAACCGTGGGCACGCCAGCGCTCGGAAATGCGCTGCATGCGCTCCTTCAGCTTCTCCTCGTCCCCGGGCTCGCGGTTGGGCGCGCTTTCGGTGGCCAGCCGGCTGCCCGGCGCGCTGAGTTCGGTGATCGTGTCCAGCAGCCGGTCCTGCGCGTCCGGGGGCAGGTAGCCGAGCAGGCCCTCGGCGCTCCACGCGGTCGCCCGTGTCGGGTCGAACCCGGCGGCGCGCAGCGCGGCGGGCCAGTCGTCGCGCAGGTCGACGGCCACCACCCGCCGATAGGCGGTCGGGGCGGCGCCGAGCTCGGTCAGCGTGCGCGACTTGAACTCGATGACCTGGGGCTGGTCGACCTCGTAGACCACGGTCCCGGCGGGCCAGTCCAACCGGTACGCGCGGGAGTCCAGCCCGGAGGCCAGGATCACCACCTGCTTGATGCCGGCCCGCGTCGCACCCAGGAAGAACTCGTCGAAGAACTTGGTGCGCACCGCCATGTTGTCGGCCATCCGGGACATCGCCCCGCCCGACCCGTCGGCGCCGTCGTGCACGTCGTTCAGGTCGCCGGGATCCACCTCGCCGGTCGCCAGCCGGGTGAGCAGGTCCACGCCCACGGCCCGGACCAGCGGCTCGGCGAACGGGTCGTCGATCAGCGGACGATCGGCGCGGCTCGCCACGGCGCGGGCGGCGGCGACCATCGTCGCGGTCACCCCGACGCTGGAGGCCAGGTCCCAGGTGTCGCCCTCATACCTGGTGGAACTCATGTCTGCCCCTATTCGGAAGTAGTTAATCTAATATTTAGCCGATATAACAAGCTGCTACCACTGTACGCTTCCCGGAATTCGCGGCAACCTTGACGGATGGCGTACGCGGCTGCGGGAAAGCGGGTGCTGATCACGGGTGCCTCGTCGGGTCTGGGCGCGGCACTGGCCCGGCAATTGGCACGGCGCGGGGCCGTGGTCGGGCTGATCGCCCGGCGTCGGGATCGCCTGGCCGAGGTGCTGGCGGAATGCCGGCGGACGTCGCCGGAATCGGCGATGTGGGTGGCCGACCTGGCGGAGACCTCCGCGCTGCGGGAGTTGGCGCTGCGCGCGTGGGACGAGCTCGGCGGCGTCGACGTGCTGATCAACAACGCCGCGATCCCGAAACGGCGTCCGGTCGCGGCCCTGGACCCCGGCGAGGTCGAGGACGTCATGCGGATCAACTTCTTCGCCCCGATGCGCCTCACGCTGGCGCTGCTGCCGCGGATGCTGGCGCGCGAGTCCGGCCTGATCGTCAACGTGTCCAGCGTCGGCGGCCGGCTCGGCATCATCCACGAAACAGCCTATTGTGCAAGCAAGTTCGCGCTGTGCGGCTGGAGCGAGGCGATGGCCGTGGACCTGCACGGCAGCGGGGTCGCCGTGAAGCTGATCGAGCCGGGGCCCGTCGACACCGAGATCTGGAATCACCCGGGCAGCGAGGAGCCGCTCTACCAGGGGCCGAAGGTGCCCGCCGACGAGGTGGCCCAGGGCGTCATCGAGGCGCTGGCCGGCGACACGTTCGAGCACTACGTCCCAGGACAGATGGCGTTGAAAGGGATAGTGGACGCCAAGAACGCCGACCTCGACGCGTTCATCGCCGGTGTCGCCGGGATGGCGCCGCGATGAGGGCGCTGGTGTACGGCGTCCCGCCGGAGCCGTCGCCGGGACCCGACGACGCGCTGACCCACAGCCCGGTCGCACTGCGGGAAGTCGCGGATCCGCAACTGCCGCACGAGGATTGGGTGCTCACCCGGCCGCGGCTGACCGGTATCTGCGGGTCGGACTCCAAGCAGATCCTGATGGACTTCGGTGAGGCCGACGCCGACAACGCGATGTCCGCCTTCTGTTCTTTTCCGCAAGTCATGGGCCACGAGGTGGTTGCCGACGTGGTGGCGATGGGGCCGAAGGCCCGGGGGCTGGAGGTCGGCCAGCGCGTGGTGCTCAACCCGTGGCTGTCCTGCGGCCCGCGCGGCATCGAGCCGCCTTGTCCCGCTTGCGAAAGCGGCGACTACAGCCTGTGCTGGAGCTTCACCGACGGCGACATCAAGCCCGGCATCCACACCGGGGTGTCGGCCGACGTGACCGGTGGCTACGCGGAGCTGATGCCCGCCCACGACAGCATGCTCTTTCCGGTTCCCGATTCCATGCCCGACGAGCTCGCGGTGTTCGCCGACCCGTTTTCGGTGTCGCTGCACGCGATCACCCGCCACCCGCCGCCGCTCTCGGGCCGGGCGCTGGTGTACGGGGCCGGATCGCTGGGGTTGTGCGCGGTCGCGATCCTGCGGGCGCTCTACCCCGGGGTTGCCGTCGCGGTGGTGGCGCGGTTCGACGCCCAGAAGGACCTGGCCCGCCGGTTCGGCGCCGAGTTGGTCGTGGACCACGAACCGCGCCTCGCCGTCATCGAGGAACTGGTCGCGTGGGGCGGCGGCCGGCTGCGCCAGCCGCTGCTGGGCCTGCCGATGGCCTACCCGGGTGCGCTCGACGTCGTCTACGACACCGTCGGCAAGCCGGAGACATTCGAGGTCGGGGTGCGGGTGCTGCGGTCCCGCGGAACGCTGGTGAAGGCCGGCGTCCACGCGCCCGGGCGGTGGGAGTGGAGTCCCTTGTATTTCAAGGAGATCAGCTGGGTGGGGTCGAACGCCTTCGGGGTTGAGGAGGTCGAGGGCGAGCGCCGCCACGCCATCGCCCACTACCTGGAGCTGGCCGCCGCCGGCCGGGTGGACCTGCGCCCCATGCTGACCCACACCTTCGGTCTCGAGCAGTGGCGCGAGGCGTTCCTGGCGCTCGCCAACCAGGGCGACAGCCGAGCCGTGAAGGTCGCGTTCGACCAGCGCTAGACAAGGGCGCCCGGGGATCCGGTGAGGGGCAAGTCGGTCGGGGTGATCACGCCCGGTCGCGCGTCGCACAGGAACGGGATGGCGTTGACCGCCGCGACGGCGGTGCTGTCCATCAACACGGTCATCACGTCCTCTCCAGGCTTGCCGAACCGGATCGTCGCGTCCACGTGCGGCTCGCCCTCGATCACCACGCTGAAACCCTTGGGGTCGGGCCACTTTGGCTCGAGCGCGTCGTCGCTCATCGTCCAGCAGATGGCCAGCTCGATCACCGGGCGACCGCCGCGATAGCCGCGATAGGTGCGGCGCTGCCCCCCGGCGGTGCCGGCGGCGTAGTCCACCCAGCCCAGATTCAGATCGCGGGTCAGCACCGCGGGCTCGACGAACGCCTCCTTGGAGTCGAGTTCGGTGCCCAGCATGGTGGCGATCATGTCCAGCGTCTCGAAGTAGCCCAGGCCGTAGCGTTGCTTGGCCGGGTCGAGGTGCGTCACCGGCTCGCGGGGCGGTTTGCCGAACCCGAGCACCTTCCACACGTCCGCTACGGGATAGGTTGTGCAGTCCAGGGTTTCGACGAGCTTGACGCTGCGCACCCGCGGGCAGGCGCCGGTGAGAAAGCCGGCGACGACGTTGATGAAGCCCGGCTCGAATCCCGTGCCCAGGAAGGTGGCCCCGCCCTGTCGCGCCGCCTCATCGAGCGCGGGGAGCTCGACGGGGTGATGGGTGCCGGTCAGGAAGTCTCCAGTGGTGACCACGTTGATGCCGCGGCGCAGCATCGTTTCCACCAGTTCGTAGTCGATGGCGCGCGGCATGTAGTTCACGCAGTCCGGCGCGAGGTCGAGCAGCGCGTCGACGTCGCTCGTCGCGGTGACCCCGGTCGGGGGCCGGCCCGCGAGTGTGCCCGCGTCGCGCCCCACCTTGTCCGCGCCCAGGGCATGCACGCCGACCACGTCGAAGTCGGCGCGGTCGAGCAGGATGCCGAGCGCTCGCTTGCCGATGTTGCCGGTTGACCACTGAACCACGCGGTAGGGCGCCATGTTTGACAGCGTAGGCGAACATTGTTCTAATTTGAATGCTGTTCGAATTCGTACACTGTTCGAAAGTGGGAGGGCGGATGGGGGCCGCGGCCAAGGCGCCGGTGCTGCGCTACGGGGCGCTGGACCGGGCGCACCTGACGAAGCACCTGCTGCGGCTGGCTAAACGCGTGGGCGTCGGCCGGGTCACCATGCGCGAGCTGGCCGCGGAGGCGGGCACGTCGGCCTCGTCGGTGTACTACCACGTCCGCGACAAGCGGGAACTGCTCGACCTGCTGATCGAAGCTGTGCTCGCACAGATCGAGGTGCCGCGGGAGGGCGACTGGGAAACGCGCCTCGTCGCGCTGTACCTGAGTGCCTGGAAGGCGCTGGTCGGCGTGCCGGGCATCGCGGCCCTGCTGCAGGAGCATCCGCACACCGCCGCGGCGACCGAGTTGGACCGCGCCTCCCGCGCGATTCTGCGCGAATCGGGCTTGGGCACCGGGCATTTCGACGCGGCCCACGCCGCCTTGTACATCCACCTGCTCGGTTCCGTGCAGCTCGAGCACACGCGCCCCGCCGGAGGCCCGAGCGACAAGGCGTTCGCGTACGGGTTGCGGCTGATCCTGGCTGGCCTGCGCAACGAGCTGCAGCGGGGCGCATCGTGACGGAGACGACGATCGATCTGGCCGAGCCGGCGATCTGGGCCACCCGATTTCCCGACGGACTGTTCGCCGAGTTGCGCGCCCACACGCCGGTGTTTCACCAGCGGCTCACGGATGACGTCAGATCCACTGTGGGCCGCGAATTCTGGGTGTGCACCAAGCACGCGGACGTCGCGCGGGTGCATCGCGATCACGAGTCGTTCACGGCGACCCGGGGGCCGCTGATCCAGGACGTGCCGATGTTCGACGCGTATCCGGCCATCGTCAGCATGGACCCGCCCGATCACACGGTTCGCCGCAAGGTGATCGCCCGGGCGTTCACACCGCGTGCGGTGGCCAAGCTCGAGGACGGCATCCGGGACCGGGCCAAGTCGATGGCCGCCGCGCTACTGGAATCCGGTCGCGGCGAGTTCGTCGATCTGGCTGCGGGACTACCGATCTCGGTGATCGGCGACATCGTCGGGATTCCCGACGCCGACCGCCCGCACGTGTTCGGCTTGATCGACCGGGTGCTCAAGACCGCCGGCGCGCAGCTGTCCCTCCCCGATGGGGACGACCTGTTGCCCTTCATGGAATTGTTCGAGTACGCCAGCGCGCTGACCGCCTACAAGCGTGAGCACCCCGTGGACGACATCTGGAGCGCGTTGTGTACCACGGAGATCACGGGGGAATCGGGGAAGAGCTTCTTGCTGCCCTCCAACGAGCTCGAGATCTTCTTTTTCATCCTGGGATTGGCCGGCGCCGACACGACCCGAAACGCGTTGTGCGATGGCCTGCGGGCGTTCGTGGCCAATCCGGATCAGGTTGCGGTCTATCGATCCGACCCGGACGCGCGGCGCACGGCGGTCGAGGAGGTGATCCGCTATTCCACGCCGATCATGTTCTGGGTGCGCGGGGCGGCCAGGGACGTCGTGCTCGGCGGCGTGCCGATCCCCGCGGGGGCGCGGGTGGTGACGATGTTGCGCTCGGCGAATCGCGACGAGGACGTCTTCTCAGATCCGTACCGGTTCGACATTCGCCGCGATCCCAACCCCCACCAGTCCTTCGGCGGTGGCGGGGCCCACCATTGTCTGGGCGCGATGCTGGCGCGGGCCGAAGTCCGGGCCGCCCTGGACGAGATCCTGCTGAACACCGGCGCCATCGAAGTCGGCGAGCCGCGGATGACGCTTCCCGATCTGTGCAACAACATGACCGTCTACGAATCCCTCCCGGTCCGCTTCGAGCGACGCTAGGCGGGGCGGGTGGCGCGGTAGTAGGTGAGCCGTCCCACCACGCGTTGCCGGTGCGTCGCGACCTGCGTGCACTCCAAGCCGGCCGCGCGCAACAGGCGCGGAATCGCGTCGCCGAGGTTGCCCGCCGCGTGCGGGTTGCGCCTGATGAGCCGCGGGACCAGACCGTCGTCGGCGCTCACGTCGCCGCCGATGTCGACCAGGTGCAGGCGGCCGCCGGGGCGCAGGACGCGGAAAATCTCCTCCGCCGCGGCGCTTTTCGCGTCGTTGGCGATGTGGTGCAGCATCATGGACGACAGCACCCGGTCGAATTCACCGTCGGCGTAGGGCAGCCGCTCGGCGTAGCCCTGTTCGAAGCGGACCGCGTCGGTCTTTCGCCGCGCTCGCTCCAGCGCCCGCGGATCGGGGTCGCATCCGACCGCCTCCAACTCGGGGTGGCGGCGCTTGGCCCGAATGATGAGATTGCCTGTGCCGCAGCCGATTTCCAGGATACGACGTGAGTCGGCGAGGTCGGCCTGTGCGATCAGATTCTCGTGGACCCGGTTCATGCCCAACAGGCGGCTGAACACGTCGTAGCAGGGCAGCAGCGCGTCGTGGCCGGCGGCGGGCAGGTAATCATGTGGATGATGTTTTGTCACAAGGCCCATATTGAATCGCTGGGCGAACGGAGAATTGGGTGATCCTCGGTGAAAAGTGGACTATCTTTGGCAACATGACGCGGCCCGCTCGGTTGGTTCGGCAGCGCGGCGGCGTGCCGATCTACGCGTATCGCACCGATCCGGACACGCCTCCGGTGTCGGTGGTGCGCTCCAGCCCCGACGATTTCGTCGAGCGTGGGCGCCACATTCACGACTTTCCCGCGCTCTGGTACCTCCCGGCGGCAGGGCTGGTCTACGTGGCGGCCGCGGGTCAAGTGCTCGACCCCGGGCGCCTGGACCTGCGCGACGCGGGTGTGGCGGTGTTCTTCGATCCCGCCGCGCTCGGGGAGGACGCGCGGTCGCCGTGGCCGGCGTGGCGGGCACATCCGCTGCTGTTCCCGTTCCTGCACGGCGAAATCGGCGGAATACTGCGCCTGGACCTGCCGGCGGCCCGGCGCCCTGCGTGGGACGCCGCGATCCGTTCGATCGAAACGGAATTGGGCGCGCGGCAGGACGGTTACCGGCAGGCGGCGCTGGCGCACCTGACGCTGTTGTTGATCGACCTGGCGCGGCTGGCTGGGCCGGTGGTGGCTGAACTGCGCCGCAGCGGCGAACCGCTGCTGGCCGAGGTGTTCGACGTGATCGACCGGCGGCACGCCGGGCCGTTGTCGCTGCGCGACGTGGCCGGTGAGGTCGGCATCACGGCGGGACACCTGACCACCGTCGTGCGCCGGCGCACCGGGCGCACCGTGCAGGAGTGGATCACCGAGCGCCGCATGGCCGAAGCGCGCGGATTGCTGGCGGAAACCGACCTGCCGGTCGGCGAGGTGGCCAGGCGGGTCGGGATGTCAGATCCCGGCTATTTCAGCCGCGTGTTCACCCGCGAGCACGGCGCCTCGCCCCGCGCGTGGCGTCAGAGGGGCTCGAAGTCCAGCCAGTCCTCGACGTCGAACCGGTCGGCGACGGCGCGCAGCGTGGCGCCGCCGCGACCCGCGTAGTGCGCGGGTATCACGGCGGCCTTGGCGCCGACGGCCTCGGCGAAGATCCGGCGGCGGGTCACTGCGGCGGCCGGCGCGTCGACGTCGAAGGCGCAGGCGTCCGCGGGCCGGCGCAGTTGCAGCGGGCTGTGGGTGAGATCGCCGACGAAGACCGCCGGCCGTCCCGCGTCGAGCCACAGCACCGACGAGCCCGGCGTGTGCCCGGGGGCCGGTCGCAGGCGCAGCGACGGGCTGATCTGGTAGTCGTCCGACCACTGCACGAGCTGGCCCGCCTCGTCGATGGGCGCCACGCTGTCGGCGAACACCAGCCGGTCACCGGGCTGCCCGCCGGCGGGCCCGTCGGGGGAGAAGTGGTGGTAGTCGGCGGCCGGCACCAGGTATCGGGCGTTGGGGAACGTCGGCACCCAGGCGCCGTCCTCGAGCATGGTGTTCCACCCGACGTGATCGGAGTGGACGTGCGTGTTGACCACGACGTCGACGGCGTTGCGGTCGACACCCGCCGCGGCCAGCGCCGCCAGGAACCCGGTGTTCAGGTGGTCCAGGAACGGCATGTGCGGGCGCTCGCGATCGTTGCCGACCCCGGTGTCCACGACGACGGTCAGCCCGTCGACCTCGATGACCCAGCTCTGCACCGCGGCGTGCCACTCGTCGGCGTCGGGGTCGAAGAAGTCCGGCACCAGCAGGTCGGCGTTGTCCCGCCAACCGGACGGCGGGGTCCCGGGGAAGAAACGGGTCGCCAAGTGGAGCGGAAGCTCCAGCACGCGGGTGACGCTCGCGTGGCCTAACCGGACCCGGCGCATCTAGGCGTTGGCGCGCAGGTAGCCGTACACGCCGGCGAAGTTGCGGTTCACCTCGTCGGGGATGGGCACCGGGCCGCCGAGAGCCCTTGCGCCCCAGACAATTTGGGCGGTCCGCTCGACCAGGGCGGTGATGTGCAGGGCCTTGTCCGGGCGCGGCCCCACGGCGACCAGGCCGTGGTTGGCGATCAGCGCGGCGCCCCGGCCCTCGAGCGCCTTGACCGCGTTGGTGCCGACCTCGGGCGTGCCGGACGCTGCGTAGTCGGCGCAGCGGACGTCCCCGCCGCAGTAGACGGCGAACTCGTCGATGCAGGCCGGAATGGGTTGGTGCGCAATGGCGAACATGGTCGCCCACACCGGATGGCTGTGGATGACGCTGCCGATGTCGTCGAACGCCTGGTAGCACGCCAGGTGCAGCTTGGCCTCCGACGACGGGAACCGGCCCTCGGCGGCGTGCAGCACCTCGCCGTCCGGGTCGATCAGCACGATGTCGTCCAGCTGCATGTCGCGGTAGTCGACCGACGACGGCGTGATGACGATGTTGCCGTCGGCGCGGCGCGCCGAGATGTTGCCGGCGGTGCCCTCGACCAGGCCGCGGCGCAGCATGTCCTTGGCCGCGTCCAGCACGGCGTCCTCGGGGTTGGTGACGGATTTCATGGGCCCAGCACCTCCGGGTTGACGATATGGGTGGGCGTCTCGCCGCTCAGCAGCGCTTCCAGGTCGTCGGCCACCATCTGCGCCTGCCGGGCCTCAGTGTTCCACGTGGCGCCCCCGATGTGGGGCGTCAGCACGACATTGGGCATGGAAGTCAACGGGTGATCGGCCGGCAGCCATTCGCCGACGAAGTGGTCCAGGCCGGCGGCGGCCACCTTGCCGCCGCGCAGCGCGTCGACGAGCGCGTCGGTGTCGTGCAGCTGCGCGCGGGCGGTGTTGAGGAAGACCACGCCGTCGCGCATGGCCGCGAACTGCCGCGCGCCGATCATCCCGGCGGTGTCGTCGGTGACGGGCGCGTGTAGGGACACCACGTCGGCCTCGGCGAGCAGTTCGTCCAGGCCGTGGCGGGCCTCGTCGTTGTACGGGTCGTGCGCGATCACCCGCATGCCCAGCCCGGCCAGCCGCCACCGGGTGGCGCGTCCGACGGCGCCGAGGCCCACCAGCCCCGCGGTCCGCCCGGCGATCTCCCAGCCGCGGAACCGCTGGTACGGGATGCTGCCGTCGCGAAAGATGTTGCCGCCGCGGACATCCGCGTCGGCGGTCAGCAGGTGCCGGGTCGCGGCCAGCAGCAGCGCCACCGCCATCTCGGCGACCGCATCGGCGTTGCGGGCCGGGGTGTTCAGCACCGGGATGCGGGCCGCGGTGGCCCCGTCGATGTCGACGTTGTTCGGGTCGCCCCGGGTGGACGCAACGGCAAGAAGGCCTTGCTCGAACACCGGGCCGCGGACCGAGTCACCCTCCACCACAACGACATCGGCGGACTCGGCCGCGATCCGCTCGGCCAGTTGCTCGGGGCTGTAGATCCGCAGCGGGGTCTGCTCTATCCAGGGGTCGTACACCACGTCGGCCAGGCGCCGGAGCTTGTCGAACCCCGGCCCCCGCAACGGCGCGGTCACCAGGGCCCGCGGTCTTGACGTCACAGACGCCAATGCTGGCGTACGGTGACGCCCGTGTCACGTGATGGCGTCACAATCGGCATCGACGTCGGCAGCACCGCCGTCAAGGCCGTGGCCGCCGACGCGGACGGCCGGGTGACGGAGCGGGTGCGCATCCCGCACCAGCTGCGGGTGCCGGCGCCCGACCGGCTCGAGCACGACGCCGACGAGGCGTGGCGGCGGGGGCCGGTGGCCGCGCTCGCGCAGCTGAACCGCCCGGACGCCCGCGCGGTCGCCGTGTCGGCGATGGTGCCCTCGCTGACCGCCGTCGACGCGGCGGGCGCGCCCCTGACCCCCGGGCTGCTGTACGGCGACGGCCGGGGCAGAGTGCCCGGCTCCGACGACAAGCCGCTGCCGGCGCTGGGCGAGGCCGCGGAGTTCCTGCGCTGGACGGCGGCGCAGGCGCCCGGCGCGGCCGGGTACTGGCCCGCGCCCGCGGTGTCCAACCACGCGCTGGCGGGCGAGGCGGTGCTGGACGTCGCCACCGCCGCCACCGCCTTCCCCCTGTTCGACGGGACCGGCTGGGACCCGGCGGCCTGCGCCGACTGCGGCGCGAGCGTCGAGCAGATGCCGCGGGTGGAGACGATCGGCACGGCCGCGGGACAGCTCCCCGGGACGGCCGCCGTGCTGGCGATCGGGGCCATCGACGCCCTGTGCGAACAGATCGTGGCCGGCGCCGACCGCGACGGCGACGTGCTGGTGCTGTGCGGCACCACCCTGATCGTGTGGAACACGATCGCCGAGGCGCGCCAGGTGCCCGGCCTGTGGACCATCCCGCACACCACCCCGGGCAAGAGCCAGATCGGCGGCGCCAGCAACGCGGGCGGCCTGTTCCTCGGCTGGGTGGAGCGCCTGCTCGGACCGGGCGACCCGGGGACCGCCGACCCGCGCCGCGTGCCGGTGTGGTCGCCCTACATCCGCGGCGAGCGCACGCCGTTCCACGACCCGGATCGCCGCGCCGTGCTCGACGCCCTCGACCTCACCCACGACGCGGCCGCCGTGCGCCGGGCCGCCTACGAGGCGTCGGGCTTCGTCGTTCGTCAGCTCATCGAGCTGGGCGGGGCGCCGGTGGCGCGCATCGTCGCCTCCGGCGGCGGCACCCGGGTCGGGCCGTGGATGCAGGCCATCGCCGACGCCACCGGCCGGCCGGTGGAGGTGTCCGCGGTGGCCGAGGGCGCGGCGCTGGGGGCCGCGTTCCTGGGTCGGATGGCGGTCGGCCTGGAGACCTCGATCACTGACGCGGGCCGGTGGGCCCGCACCGAGCGCGTCGTCGAGCCCGATCCCGCCTGGGCGGAGCCGACCGCCGGGCGCTACCAACGGTTCCTGGAACTGTCTAGGCTGGTGCAATGACTGACCAGGACCGCAAAGCCGCCCGTCGGGAGATCGCCGACGCCCTGTTGAAAGCCCTCGAACGCCGGCACGAAATCGCCGACGTCGTGGTGGAGTCCGAGGACAAGGAGGCGGCGGTGGAGGCGATCGTCCGCCTGCTCGACACCTCGCACCTGGCCGCCGAGGCGGTGATGGGCATGTCGTTCGCGCAGCTCACCATCGACTCGCGCCGCAAGATCCTGGCCGAGCTGGAGGACCTGAACAAGCAGCTGAGCTTCACGCTCGGCGAGCGTCCCGCCAGCTCAGGGGAGACCCTCGAGCTGCGGCCGTTCTCCGCCGACGCCGACCGCGACATCTTCGCCGCCCGCACCGAGGACGTCGGCGCCGCCGGCGACGGGTCGGGCGGGCCGGCGGGCAACCTCGACGACGAGATCCGCGCGGCGCTGGGGCGCGTGGGCGACGAGGAGGCCGCATGGTTCGTGGCGGTCGACTCGGGCGAGAAGGTCGGAATGGTGTTCGGCGAGCTGGTAGGCGGCGAGGTGAACGTGCGGATCTGGATCCACCCCGACCACCGCAAGAAGGGTTACGGCACCGCCGCGCTGCGCAAGTCGCGCACCGAGATGGCGTGGTGCTTCCCCGCCGTGCCGCTGGTGGTCCGCACGCCCGCGGCCAAGCCCGGCTAGATCGAGCTCAGGCCAGCGTGGCGGTGACGGCGATGATGTTGCGCAGCTGCGATTGCTCGTCGTCGGGGAAGACGCGGCCGTAGTCGGCGAAGAACTCCCGCCGCGGCCGGGTGCTCACCTGCCAGCCCTTGCCGGCCAGGTACTCGACGACGTTGCTGCGCTCGCCGTCGAAGAACAGCCCGGACAGGTCGATGTCGCAGCCCAGGTTGGCCCACCGCTGGTTGAACTGCTGCGCGCGTTGGGTCATGGTGCGCCCGGAGTCGCCGTGGTATTCGGTGGCCAGCTTGCTGCCGGGCGCGCTGAGCTCGGTGATGTTGTCGAAGAGCCGGTCCTGGGCGTCGGGCGGGAGGTACATCAGCAAGCCTTCGGCGCTCCACGACGTCGGCTGCGACGCGTCAAACCCGCTGCGGCGCAACGCTTCCGGCCAGTCGTCGCGAAGATCGACGGCGACGGTGCGCCGGTCCGCGGTCGGGGCGGCGCCCAGGCTCTCCATCGCCGCGGTCTTGAACTCGACGACCTTGGGCTGGTCGACCTCGTAGACCACGCTGCCGGGCGGCCAGGCCAGCCGGTAGGCGCGCACGTCGAGGCCGGCGGCCAGGATCACCGATTGGCGGATGCCGTCGCGGGCGGCGTTGAGGAAGAAATCGTCGAAGAAGCGGGTGCGCACCGCCATCGAGTCGGTCTCGAGTTGCAGGTCGCGTTCGCCGCCGTCGTCCGCGCCCGGCGCTACCTGGCCGTCGATCAGGCGGACGAAGAAGTCCAGGCCGACCGCGCGCACCAGCGGCGCCGCGAACGGGTCGTCGATGATCGCGTCGGTTTCCATGCTGGCCAGCGCGCGGGCCGCGGCGACCATCGTTGCCGTCGCGCCGACGCTGGAGGCCAGGTCCCAGCTGTCCTGATCGGTTCGCGTCATGGTGCTCCCACTTATTTAGCAAATGCAACGAGCCAAGCGATTCGAACTCTACGCCTCGCGGCTGACCGCTTCCTGTGTCCTCCAAGGGGCTTGACAGGGGCCGTCCCGATCAGCTGTTAGTCTCGTACACGGTTTGACGCGCGGCGCCGTACGTCCTGGCCTGCGGGTGTTAGGCGCGAGACGCAGGACGCAGGAGGAAGAGTGCTTTCGGCTTTCATCTCATCGCTGCGGACAGTCGACCTGAGACGGAAGATCCTCTTCACGCTTGGCATCGTCCTTCTCTATCGGGTCGGCGCCGCATTGCCCTCTCCGGGGGTGAACTACCCGAACGTGCAGCAGTGCATCAAGGAGGCCAGCGGGGGCGAGGCCGGGCAGATCTATTCGCTGATCAACCTGTTCTCCGGGGGCGCGCTGCTCAAGCTCACGGTGTTCGCCGTGGGCGTGATGCCCTACATCACGGCGAGCATCATCGTGCAGCTGCTGACCGTGGTCATCCCGCGCTTCGAGGAATTGCGCAAAGAGGGCCAGTCCGGCCAGGCGAAGATGACCCAGTACACCCGGTACCTGGCCATCGCGCTGGCGATCCTGCAGGCCACCAGCATCGTGGCGCTGGCGGCCAACGGCGGGCTGCTGCAGGGCTGCTCGCTGGACATCATCTCCGACCAGAAGATCTTCACGCTCGTCGTCATCGTGCTGGTGATGACCGCCGGTGCGGCCCTGGTGATGTGGATGGGTGAGCTGGTCACCGAACGCGGGATCGGCAACGGCATGTCGCTGCTGATCTTCGTCGGCATCGCGGCGCGCATCCCCGCCGAGGGCAAGTCCATCCTGGACAGCCGCGGCGGGGTCATCTTCGCCGCCGTCTGCGGCGCCGCGCTGCTCATCATCGTCGGCGTGGTCTTCGTCGAGCAGGGCCAGCGCCGCATCCCGGTGCAATACGCCAAGCGCATGGTGGGCCGGCGGATGTACGGCGGAACGTCGACGTATTTGCCGCTGAAGGTCAACCAGGCCGGCGTTATTCCGGTCATCTTCGCGTCGTCGCTGATCTACATTCCGCACCTGATCACCCAGCTGATCCGCAGCGGCAGCGGCGGCGTGGGCAACAGTTGGTGGGACAAATTCGTCGGCAGCTACCTGTCGGACCCCAGCGATCCGGTCTATATCAGCATCTACTTCGGCCTCATCATCTTCTTCACGTACTTCTACGTGTCGATCACGTTCAACCCCGATGAGCGTGCCGACGAGATGAAGAAGTTCGGCGGCTTCATTCCGGGCATTCGGCCGGGCAAGCCGACCGCCGACTACCTGCGTTACGTGCTGAGCAGGATCACGCTGCCGGGCTCGATCTATCTGGGCGCGATTTCCGTGTTGCCCAATCTGTTCCTGCAGATCGGCAATGGCGGAGCGGTCCAGAATTTGCCGTTTGGCGGCACTGCGGTTTTGATCATGATTGGCGTCGGTTTGGATACGGTCAAACAAATCGAGAGCCAGCTGATGCAGCGCAACTACGAAGGGTTCCTCAAGTGAGAGTGGTTTTGCTGGGACCGCCCGGGGCGGGCAAAGGGACGCAGGCCCAAAAGCTCGCCGAGAAGCTCGATATCCCGCAAATCTCCACCGGGGAGCTCTTCCGGAACAACATCGAAAACGGGACCAAACTCGGCCTGGAGGCCAAGCGCTACCTCGACGCCGGTGACCTGGTGCCCTCCGAGCTGACCAACCAACTCGTCGACGACCGCCTCGACGACCCGGACGCGGCCAACGGCTTCATCCTGGACGGCTACCCGCGCTCGCTCGCGCAGGCCAAGGCGCTGCACGAGATGCTCGAACGGCGGGGCACCGACATCGACGCGGTGGTCGAATTCCGCGTCTCGGAGGACGAGTTGCTGCAGCGCCTCAAGGGCCGTGGCCGCGCCGACGACACCGAAGACGTCATCCTCAACCGCATGAAGGTCTACCGCGACGAGACCGCGCCGCTGCTGGAGTACTACAGCGACGAACTGAAAACGGTCGACGCGGTCGGCACGGTCGACGAGGTGTTCGCCCGCGCGCTGCAGGCGCTGGGCAAGTAACCATGAGCGCGCTGGCGCGGCTGCGCAGTCGCAGGGTCGTGCCGCAGCGCAGCCCCGGTGAACTCGACGCGATGGCGGCGGCCGGCGCCGTGGTGGCGTCCGCCCTGCACGCGGTCCACGCCGCCGCGGTCGCGGGCGCGTCCACGCTGAGCCTCGACGAGATCGCCGAGTCGGTGATCCGCGAGGCCGGGGCGGTCCCGTCGTTCCTCGGCTACCACGGCTACCCGGCGTCGATCTGCGCCTCCGTCAACGACCGCGTGGTGCACGGCATCCCGTCGGCCGCGGAAGTTCTGGCCCCCGGTGACCTGGTGTCCATCGACTGCGGCGCGGTGCTGGACGGCTGGCATGGCGACGCCGCCATCACCTTCGGCGTCGGGACGCTGGACGCGGCCGACGAGGCGCTCTGCGACGCGACCAGGGAATCGCTGCAGGCCGGCATCGCCGCGATGGTCGTCGGCAACCGGCTGACCGATGTGGCGCACGCCATCGAAACGGGCACCCGCGCCGCCGCGGCCCGCTACGGCCTCGCGTTCGGGATCGTCGAGGGCTACGGCGGACACGGCATCGGCCGGCAAATGCACATGGACCCTTTCCTGCCCAACGAGGGCTCGCCCGGGCGGGGGCCGATGCTGGCCCCGGGCTCGGTGCTGGCGATCGAACCGATGCTGACGTTGGGAACCAGCAAAACAAGGGTGCTCGACGACGAATGGACCGTCACGACCGCCGACGGATCCCGCGCGGCGCACTGGGAGCACACCGTCGCGGTGACCGAAACCGGGCCGCGCATCCTCACCGTTACGTGAACTAAACCCCACCTCCGCTCGTTTTCCAGGCAGGAGGTGATCGAGTGGCTCGTGTGGCCGGCACTCGGGGGGCGTCCGGGGCTGCTGCAGAGGCCGCTCTGATGAAGGCGCTCTACGACGAACATGCCGCGGTGTTGTGGCGCTATGCGCTCCGGTTGACCGGGGACGCCAGTCAGGCCGAGGACGTTGTCCAGGAGACGCTGTTGCGGGCCTGGCAGCATCCGGAGGTCGTCGGTGACACCGAGCGGTCGGCGCGGGCGTGGCTGTTCACCGTGGCACGCAACATGATCATCGACGACCGGCGCAGCGCCAGGTACCGCAACGTCGTCGGTTCGCTGGACGAATCGGGAGCGCCCGAGCAATCGACGCCGGACGAGGTGAACGCGGCGCTGGACCGGCTGCTGATAGCCGAGGCCATGACGCAGTTGTCCGCCGAGCACCGCGCGGTGATCGAGCGGTCCTACTACCGCGGTTGGACGACCGCGCAGATTGCTACCGACCTAGAGATCGCCGAAGGAACCGTGAAGTCGCGACTACACTATGCCGTGCGGGCGTTGCGGCTCACTCTGCAGGAACTTGGAGTCACGCGATGACCATCCAGACGGTCGTCGGCTCCGAATGCTTGATGGGTGACAGGAGATGGACGAGATGAGGACGCCGCTACGAGGCATCGGCCCGCCCGGTGACAACGAGGTGTTTGGTTTGACCGTGGAAGACGACCACCGCTACGCGATGTGGGATGCCGCATACGTGTTGGGGTCGCTGTCGGCTTCCGACCGGCGCGAGTTCGAGGCGCACATGGCCGGTTGCCCGGCATGCCGGGAGGCCGTCGCCGATCTGAGTGGCGTGCCGGCCCTGCTGTCGCAGCTCGACGGGGCACAGGTGGCGGCGATGGACGAGTCCGGCCGCACCATGACGGCGGCGCCGGAGATTTCGCCGGAGTTGTTGCCCTCGTTGCTCGCAACGGTGCGCTGGCGCCGGCGCCGGGCCCGGGTCGCGACCTGGGTGGCATCGTCGGCCGCGGCCGCGGTGCTGGGGATCGGCGTGCTGGTCGGGGTGCAGGGGAACTCGGCGCCCGCGCAGCAGGTGGCCGCCTCCTCGCAGCCGATGGCGCAGATCGGTACCACCCTGTTGGCCTCCACGGTGCAGCTGTCCAGCCAGCACTGGGGGACCTCGATCAACCTGAAGTGTGTCTGCCTGGCTCCGCTGAACGCGCACCACGACACGCTGGCGATGGTCGTCGTGGGTCGCGACGGGAGCCAAACCCGGTTGGCGACGTGGGTGGCCGAACCCGGTCACACCGCCACGCCCGCGGGCAGCATCTCGACGCCGGTCGACCAGATCGCTGCCGTGCAAGTGGTTTCCGCTGACAGCGGGCAGGTTCTGCTGCAGCGTTCGCTGTAACCCCACTGTAAAAACCGACGCGCGGTGAACTGAAGTTCGCCGCGCGTCGTGTTACAGGCATGCCCAGGAAGCAGCGAGTGGTCGACCACATCGTCGAGCGGCTCGCCTCGGTCGGCGTCGACCATATCTTCGGGGTGGACGGCGCGAACATCGAGGACCTCTACGACGCCGCGCACTTCCGCAGCGACATCACCGCCGTGCTGGCCAAGCACGAATTCTCCGCCGCCGCCATGGCCGACGGGTACAGCCGCAGCGGGGCCGGGTTGGGTGTCGTAGCCGCGACGTCGGGCGGCGGAGCGCTGAATCTTGTTGCCGCCCTTGGGGAGTCGCTGACGAGCCGGGTGCCGGTGCTGGCCCTGGTCGGCCAGGCCCCCACCGCCCTGGACGGCCGCGGCAGCTTTCAGGACACCAGCGGCGAGAACGGCTCGCTGAACGCGCAGGCGTTGTTTTCCGCGGTGTCGGTGTCGTGCGAGCGGGTGCTGCGCCCCGCCGACGCTGCGCCGGCCCTGACGCGCGCGATCGCCGCGGCGCGCACCGGCGGCCCCGCGGTCCTGTTGCTGCCCAAGGACATTCAGCAGGGCAGCGTCATTTGCGGGCAGAACGGGTGGCCCACCGAGGAGCTGCGCCCCATCGGCAACCCGCACCCGCTCGTCGGGCTGCTGCGCGACGCGAACGGCCCGGTCACCATGATCGTCGGCGAGCAGGTCGCCCGCGACAACGCCCGCGCCGAGCTGGAGGCCCTGCGCGCGGTGCTGCGGGCGCGGGTGGCGACGGTGCCCGATGCCAAGGACGTCGCCGGCACACCGGGTCTCGGGTCGTCGTCCGCGCTGGGGGTGACCGGTGTCATGGGCCACCCCGGTGTGGTTGAAGCGGTGGCCGGCAGCGCCGTGTGCCTGGTGGTCGGCACGCGCCTGTCGGTCACCGCGCGCACCGGGCTCGACGACGCCCTGGCGGCGGTGCGGACGGTCTCGATCGGCTCGGCGCCGCCGTACGTTCCGTGCACGCACGTGCACACCGACGACCTGCGCGGCTCGCTGCGCATGCTGACCCAGGCGCTGTCCGGGCCGGGACGGCCGGCCAGGGTGCGGGTGCCCGACACGGTGCGGCGCACCGAGTTGTCCCCGCCGCCGTGCGACGGGCCCGGGGTGCGCTATCGGGACGCGATGACGGTGCTGGACGGCTGCCTGCCCGACGGCGCGGACATCGTCGTGGATGCCGGCAACACCGGCGCGGCGGCGATCCACTACCTGCCGGCCCGCCGGGACGGCAGGTTCGCGGTCGCGCTGGGCATGGGAGGCATGGGCTACAGCTTCGGCGCCGGCATCGGGATGGCTTTCGGCCGCGCGAACAGCGGGCGGCCCCCGGGGCGCACCGTGGTGGTTGCCGGGGACGGGGCATTCTTCATGCACGGCATGGAGGTGCACACCGCGTTGCAGTACCGGCTGCCGGTGACATTCGTGGTCTTCAACAACAACGCCCACGCCATGTGCGTGACCCGCGAGCAGCTCTTCTACGACGACCTGTACAGCTACAACCGATTCCGCTCCAGCCGGCTCGGCGCCGGGCTGGCGGCGATGTTCCCGGGGCTGACGGCCGTCGACGTCGACGACCTCGATCACCTGGCCGCCTGGATGCGCGCGGTGCTCGCCACCGACGGGCCCGCCGTCGTCAGCGTCGAATGCGCCGCCGACGAGATGCCGCCGTTCGCACCGTTTTTGACGTCAATCGCAAAGGAGAACCGGACCGATGTCGCTGCCAGCGCTCGATGACATCCCCACGCCCCTCGACGGTGTGACCCGCATCGAAACCAGCCCGCGGGAAAAGGCCACCCCGATCATCATGGACATGATGCGCTCGGTCTACCCGCACGACCAGGTATTCGGGGAGTACTGCACCGTCAACGATTACGTCGACTGCCCGCCGGACGAGTTGTACGAGTACATGTCCGACACCCGCAGCCTCGAGGAGTGGACCTACAGCCTGCGCGGTTTCACCCCCACCGACGAACCCGGCCTGTGGCTGGCGTACGACCGGCTCGGCTCGGAGACCAAGATCTACACGCGGACCGTCGCCAACGAGCAGGCCCGCACCGTCGACTACCACTGCGCGTGGGACCAGGGCAAGCACCTGTGGATGATCTACCTGATGCGGGTCGTCGACGCGCAGACGGTCCTGGACAAGCCGGGTTCGGTTGTGCTGTGGACGAATTGCCACCACCCCTTCTACGACAAGAACCCGTACCCGGAGACCGCGCCGCCGCAGCGCCCGGTGTGGGTGGGCGACTTCTGGGACATGTTCGGCGCCGGCCACCTGCTGGAGCTGAAGAACCTCAAGGCCATCGCCGAGTACCGGCACCGCAACGGGTTACCGGTGACCCCGAAGTGGATGAGGTGAACCATGAATGAGCCGAGCGTGAGCCTGATCGACGTGTCCACCTATCTGCCCGGTGAGCCGATCGGCGCCGAGTACTATGCGCAATTCGCCGAATCCGACGACCTGCGTGACAATCTCATGTTCCGCGCCCCGAAGTTTCGCCATCACGTCGCGCCGGAGGAAAGCTCGATCGACATGATCGAGCAGGCGGTGCAGGGCCTGATCGAGCGGCACGGCCACGACGCCGTCGAGGGCGCCGACGTGTTGATCACCCACACCCAGGTGCCGGACATGGCGTTCTACGGGCAGGGCGGCGGCATCGCGCACCGACTGGGCATGCGGCCGTCGTGGGTGCTGGACCTGAACAACGGCGGGTGCGCGGCATTCGTGTTGGCGCTCAACGTGGCCCGCAAGTTGCTGTCGACGGGCGAGGGGCACACCGCGCTGATCGCGATCGCGCAAAACGCCGCCGGGCAGTTCTTCGACCAGCCGACGATCCGCCGCAAGGCGCAGTCGGCGGTGCCTGGCGACGGGGCGGCGGCGGCCCTGGTCACCGTGGGCGATCAGTCCCCGATCCTCGACGTCGAGTGCCGCACCTATGGCGAATACGCCGGCGAGATGACGCTGTCCTTCAACCCGCCCCGCAAGTGGTGGCAGGCGGGACTCGGCGAGGGCTCGATCGGCTTCACCGAAAGCAAGATCACCAAGGTGCTGGCCCGCGGCAACCGGCAGGTGCCCGAGGTGGCGCTGGCGGTTTGCGACCGAATCGGCCTGTCCTCCAAGGACATCGATCTGCTGGTCACCAACCAGCCCAACCGGGTGTTCCTGCGCAACTGGCGCGAGGCCCTCGAGCTGCCCCCCGAACGCCACTGCGACACCTTCGATCAGTGCGGCAACCTGTTCGGCGCCGGCATCCCGGTCAACCTCGACCGCGCGATATCCGACGGTCAGCTCGAGGCGGGGGACGTGGTCATGATGGCGGCCTTCGCCCACGCCGGTGACTTCGCCGGCGCGGCGGCCGTGCGCTGGGGTGGGCGGGGCTAATGCAACCCGTCCCCAGCCCCTTCGCCGACGACATCGACGAGGCCTTTCCCACCGCGATCGACCCGCTTGCGTTGTCGCTCAACGAGAATCCGTTCCCGCCGTTGCCGGCGGTGCGCTCGGCGCTGATCCGCTCGATCTACGCGGTCAACCGGTATCCGGAGTTCTTGCCCGAACGGCTGCGCGGCCTGATCGCCGGCCACGCCGGCCTGCCGGCCGAACAGGTGGTGCTCGGTGCCGGCGCGACGGGCGTCGCGCTGCAGGCCCTGCACGCGCTGACCGTCCCGGGCGACACGGTGGCGATGTCGTCGCCGACCTTCGACGGTTATCCGATCATCGCCCGGATGGCGCGGCTGACCCCGCTGCTCGTCCCCCTCGACGCGGACGGCCACAACAACCTCGACGGGCTGGCCGACGCCGCAGCGGATGCCCGCGTGGTCGTGCTGTGCCGCCCGCACAACCCGACCGGCACGCTGGAGAGCGCGGACGAGGTGACGCGGTTTTTGCGCCGGGTCCCGCGAGACACCGTCGTGCTGCTCGACGAGGCCTACATCGAGTTCGCCGCGCCCGAGCACCGCATCGACATCGCGGCGCTGCTCGCGGATTTCCCGAACGTGGTCGTGGTGCGGACGTTCTCCAAGGCCTACGGCCTGGCCGGGCTGCGCATCGGCTACGGGCTCGCGTCGCCCGAGCTGGCCGCGACCCTGTGGTCCCAACAGTTGCCGTTCGGCATCGCGCTGACCAGCCTGCTGGCGGTCGCGGCGTCGTACGACGCCGAAGACCAACTGCAGCAACGGATCCAGTCGATCAACGCCGAACGCCGCTATCTGCGGATGCGGCTGAGCGCGTTGGACGTCTACACCACGGACGCCCACGCGAACTTCATGTACCTGCCCTTGAGGGGTGGGCGGGGTCCGTCATGGCATGAGGTGTTCGCGGACAGCGGGCTGCACGTCCGCCACTACCCGGACGGCGGCGCGCGGATCACCGTGGGTAACCGCGCGTCGACCCTGGCGGTGCTGTCGGCTATAGGAAAGGCCCCGCTTCGGTCCCAGATGCGGTAAGAAAGGGCGTGGCCGCATCGAAACGCGATCCGATCGCCGCGGCGCGGGCCAACTGGGAGCGCGCCGGCTGGGGCGACGTGTCGGACGGCATGGTCGCCGTCACCTCGGTGATGCGCGCGCACCAGATACTGCTGGCCCGCGTCGAGACCGCGCTGCGCCCCTACGACCTGAGCTTCTCCCGCTACGAGTTGCTGCGGCTGCTGGCGTTCAGCCGGACCGGTGCGCTGCCGATCACCAAGGCGTCCGATCGCCTGCAGGTGCACGTGACCAGCGTGACCCACGCCATCCGCCGGCTGGAGGCCGACGGGCTGGTTCAGCGGGTGCCGCACCCCACCGACGGGCGCACGACGCTGGTGGCCATCACCGACCTCGGCCGCTCCACCGTCGAGGACGCCACCGTCACGCTCAACGAGCAGGTGTTCGCCGACATCGGAATGGACGCCGCCGAATCGCAGGCGCTGGTGTCGTCCATCGAAACGTTGCGCCGCAATGCGGGCGACTTCTGACGATCTGAAAGGCAGGAGGCGGTTTCCCATGGACCCACTAGTTGCTCACCAGCGCGCACAGGAAGCGTTCGCCGGCGTCCTCGCCAAGGTCAGCCCCGATCGGTACCGCGGCCCAACGCCGTGCTCGGAGTGGACGATTCGTGACCTTATCGAGCACGTCATCGGCGGCAACGAGCGCGTCGCGATATGGGCAGGCCGCGCCGAGAAGCCGGCCGCCCGGCCCGACGACATCATGGCGGCGCATCGGGCCGCCGCCGCGGCCGCACAGGAGGTCTTCGCCGGACCCGACGGGATGTCCACCATGTTCAAGCTGCCGTTCGGGGAGCTGCCCGGGCAGTTCTTCATCGGGCTGCGCACCTGCGACGTCCTCACCCACGCATGGGATCTCGCGGCCGCCACCGGCCAGTCCACCGATCTCGATCCCGAGCTGGCGGCCGAGCAGCTCGCCGCGGCGCGCGCGTTCGTGGGCCCCCAGTTCCGCGGGCCGGACAAGCCCTTCGCCGCGGAACAGCCGTGCTCGGATGAGAGCCCGCCGGCCGATCAGCTGGCCGCGTTCCTCGGGCGAAAGGCGGAGTGACGCGGGGCTTTTTGCTCAGCTGTCGCGCAGCATCTCGATGACGGCGCTGAAGTCCTTGTCCGCGTGGTCGGCCGCAAACTTGGCGTAGATCTCGGCGGCGTGCGTGCCCAGCGGCGCGGCCGAACCGGTGGACGTGACGGCGTCCATCGCCAGGCCCAGGTCCTTGTTCATCAGCGCCGTCGCGAAGCCGGGCTTGAAGTCGTTGTTGGCCGGCGAGGTCGGGACCGGGCCCGGCACCGGGCAGTTGGTGTGCACCGCCCAGCAATTGCCCGTCGCGCCGGTGATGACGTCGAACAGCGATTGGGCGGACAGCCCCAGCTTCTCGGCCAGCACGAACGCCTCGCCGACCGCGATCTGCTGCACCGCCAGCACCATGTTGTTGCACACCTTGGCGGCCTGGCCCGCGCCGGCCGCGCCGCAGTGAATGACCTTGCCCGCCATGGGTTCCAGCACCGGACGGGCCCGCTGCACCGCGGACTCGTCGCCGCCCACCATGAACGCCAGCGTGCCCGCGACGGCGCCCTTGACCCCGCCGGAGACCGGCGCGTCCAGCTGCGCGATCCCGTGCCCCTCGGCCAGCGCGTGCACCTCGCGGGCGTCGCTGACCGAAATCGTGGAGCTGTCGATGAACAGCGCGCCCGCGTGCGCGGCGGGCAGGATGTCGGCGTAGCAGCGCTTCACGATATCGCCGTTGGGCAGCATGGTGATCACCACGTCCGCGTCGGCCACCGCCTCGGCGGCGCTGTCGAAGACGGTGACGCCGGCCTCGGCCGCCGCGGACAACGCCGCCGGCACGGGATCGAATCCGCGCACGGTGTGACCGGCGGTGACCAGGTTCGTCGACATCGGGCCGCCCATGTGGCCCAAGCCCAGGAACGCAATCCGGGTCATCTATGAGCCCTTTCTACGCGCTCGCCCTGAATCGGGAGGCCTCGGCGCGGCCGATGACAACCCGCATGATCTCGTTGGTGCCTTCCAGGATTCGATGCACCCGCAGGTCGCGGACGATCTTTTCCAGGCCGTACTCGCGCAGATAGCCGTAGCCGCCGTGCAGTTGCAGGGCCTTGTCGGCGACCTCGAAGCAGGTGTCGGTGACGTAACGCTTGGCCATCGCGCACAGCTCGACCTTGTCCGGGTCGTCGGCGTCCAACGCGCTTGCGGCCCGCCACAACATCATTCGCGACGTCTGCAGCCCGGTGGCCATGTCGGCCAGGGTGAACCGGACGGTCGGCTCGTCGAGCAGCGAGTTGCCGAACGCGTGGCGCTCGCGCACGTAGGAGCCGGCCTTGTCGAAGGCGGCCTGCGCGCCGCCCAGCGAGCACGCCGCGATGTTGAGGCGACCGCCGTTGAGGCCGTTCATGGCGATGCCGAACCCGGCGCCCTCGCCGTCCGCGCCGCCCAGCATCGCGTCGGCGGGCACCCGCACCCCCTCGAGGATCACCTGCGCGGTAGGCTGGGCGTGCCAGCCCATCTTCTCCTCGAGCGCACCGAAACTCAGCCCGGGAGTGCCCTTTTCGACGATGAAGGCGGAGATGCCGCGCGGCCCCTCACCCCCGGTCCTCGCCATCACCACGTACACGTCCGAGGCACCCGCGCCGGAGATGAACTGCTTGACGCCGTCGAGCACGTAATCGCCGCCCTCCTTGACCGCGCGGGTGCTCAGCGCGCTGGCGTCGGAGCCGGCGCCCGGCTCGGTGAGGCAGTAGCTGGCGATGGCGTCCATCGGCGCCAACCGCGGGATCCATTCCTTGCGTTGTTCGGCGGTGCCGAAGCTGTCGATCATCCACGCGCACATGTTGTGAATGGAGAGGAACGCAGCGGTCACGGGGTCGGCGATCGCGAGTTGCTCGAAGATGCGGACCCCGTCGAGCCGGCGCAGGCCGCTGCCCCCGACGTCCTCGCGGCAGTAGATGGCCGCCATGCCGAGCTCGGCGGCCTCGCGCAGCACGTCGGTCGGGAAGTGCTTGGTGGCGTCCCAGTCCAGGGCGTGCGGCGCGAGGCGCTTGGCGGCGAACGCGGCCGCCGTCTCGGTGATGACCCGCTCGTCGTCGTTCAGGGTGAACATGACGCGCCTAATTCATTGTCGGGATGACGAATTCGGCGCCATCCTTGATGCCCGACGGCCACCGCGACGTGACGGTCTTGACCTTGGTGTAGAACTGGATCGACGCTGGCCCGTGCTGGTTCAGGTCGCCGAAGCCCGAGCGCTTCCAGCCGCCGAAGGTGTGGTAGGCCACCGGCACCGGGATCGGCACGTTGACGCCGACCATGCCGACCTGCACGCGCGAGACGAAGTCGCGGGCGGTGTCGCCGTCGCGGGTGAAGACCGCCACGCCATTGCCGTACTCGTGCTCGGAGGGAAGCCGCAGCGCCTCTTCGTAGTCGTGCGCCCTTACGATGCACAGCACCGGCCCGAAGATCTCGTCGGTGTAGATCGACATCTCCGGGGTGACATGGTCGAAAAGGGTTGGGCCGATGAAGAATCCGCCCTCCAGGCTGGTGTCGCCGAACGTCAGGTCGTCGCTGGCCCGCTCGCGGCCGTCGATCACCAGCTCGGCACCGGCGGCCACACCCTGGCCGATATAGTCGCGTACCCGCGCCAGCGCAGCATCGGTGACCAGCGGGCCGTAGTCGGCCTTCGGGTCCAGGCTGTGGCCGACGCGCAGGTTGTTGATCCGCTCGATCAGCCTGGCGCGCAACCGATCCGCGGTCTGCTCGCCGACCGGAACCGCGACGCTGATCGCCATGCAGCGTTCGCCGGCGCTGCCGTAACCGGCGCCGATCAGCGCGTCGACGGCCTGGTCGAGGTCGGCGTCGGGCATCACGATCATGTGGTTCTTGGCGCCGCCGAAGCATTGCGACCGCTTGCCGGTGGCCGCGGCGGTGGAATAGATGTAGTGGGCGATGTCGGAGCTGCCGACGAACCCGACGGCCTTGATGTCGGGGTGGTGCAGGATCGCGTCGACGGCCTCCTTGTCGCCGTGCACGACCTGGAACACGCCCGGCGGCAGTCCGGCCTCCAAGAACAGCTCGGCCAACCGCACCGGCACCGACGGGTCACGCTCACTGGGCTTGAGCACGAACGCGTTTCCGCACGCCAGCGCGGGCCCGGCCTTCCATAGCGGGATCATCGCCGGGAAGTTGAACGGGGTGATGCCCGCGACCACACCCAGCGGCTGGCGCAGCGAGTAGACATCGATGCCCGGCCCCGCGCCCTCGCTGTACTCGCCCTTGAGCAGGTGCGGGATCCCGATGCAGAACTCGATGACCTCGATGCCGCGCTGGATGTCGCCCTTGGAGTCGGCCACCGTCTTGCCGTGCTCGAGCGACAGCAGCTCGGCCAGCTCGTCGCTGTTCTTGTTGACCAGCTCGATGAAGCGCATCATCACGCGGGCGCGTCGCTGCGGATTCCATGCCGCCCAATCCTTTTGGGCCTCGACGGCCGAGGCCACCGCCGCGTCGACGTCGGCCTTGCCGGCCATCGGAACCTTCGCCTGCACTTCGCCGGTGCTGGGGTTCAAGACGTCGGCGGTGCGGCCGGACTGGCCGGCGGTGCGCTTCCCATCGATGAAGTGCGGGATCTGTGTGGTCATGGTGCCCTCGAGTCGTCGTTGCGCGTCGAATACTTGCATATCCTAGTAACGCGGCTCGGGCGTTGGCAAGGCGGTCAGTGCTTGCGTACGACGCGCTCGGCCTCGCCGGGCTTCCAGATCGTGATGTCCAGGTGGCCATCGGTCACCTCGACCGCGGACGCACCGGTCAGGGCGGCCCGGTAGAAGTGATCGAACTCCTGCCCTCGAATGTCCAGGCCGGTCTGGTGGTAGAGGGCTTCGGCGAACCGTTGCTGCAAGGCCCTGTCCGGGATGTCTTCGACAACGCCGAACAGCTTCGCGTCGCCGTCCTTGACCTCGGTGTCGACGGTGGCGGTGTGCAGGCAGAAGCGCGGATCGCGAGACAGGTCATGGAATTTCGTCGTATCGGGCATGCCCACGATCCAGAGCTGATCCTCGAACACCCTCGGTTCGATCGGGCTGATCCGGGGAAAGCCGTCCGAGCGAAGCGTGCCCAGCATGCACAGGTTGCCGGTGGCGCTGTGGCGGCGGGTGAACGTGGTCGCGATTCGCGGAGCGGCCTGGGTGAACTCCCTCCAGCTGATCATGGTCGCGACCGTAGTTCAGACCGGGTAGTTTCCGGCCTCCAGGTCCTCCAGCAGGCTCGGGTGGGTAGGCCGCCAGCCGAATCTCTCCTGGGTCAGCGCGCTCGAGGCCGGCTGGTCCAGGGCGTAGACGGCGCCGAGGGGCCCGAAATGCTCGGCGGGGACCGACGCCGCGGGGAGACCGAGCTGGCGCCCGATGGTCTCGGCCAGCGCGCGCATCGGGTCACCCTCGTCGCCGACGGCGTGCGCCACCGTCCCGGGATCGGCCTGTTCGAGGACCAGGCGGAAGAGCAGGGCGGCGTCGAGGACGTGCACGGCCGGCCAGCGCTGGGTGCCGTCGCCGACGTACCCGGACACACCGGTCCCTCGGGCGGCCGCGACGAGCAGGGAGGCGAACCCGCAGGGGCCGCCCGCCCGGTGGACGGAGCGGGGGAGGCGGACCACCGCCGACCGGACGTCGTTGCCGGCCAGCTGCAGGGCGGCCCGGGCGTTGCGGCCGCGCCCGCCGATGGGTCCGTCGGTCGGCGCCGCATCACGCTCGGTGGCGACGCGGCCGGCGAGGGCCGGCGTGCCCGAGGCCATGACGAACGGCTTGCCGCTCCCGGCGAGGGCGGCGCCGAACGTCTCGACCGCGGCCGCCTCCTGGGCGATCGCCCTTTCGAAGTCGCCGAAGTGCAGGAAGGCGAGGTGGACGACCCCGTCGGACTCCTTGGCGCCGACGCGCAGGCTCTCGGGGTCGTCGAGGTCGCCGCGCAGCACGCCGGCCCCCATCTCGGCGGCGGCCCGGGCCGACGCGTCGGAGCGGGCCAGCGCCAGGACCTGGTGGCCCGCCCCGATGAGCTCGGGAACGACCGCCGAGCCGACCCCGCCGGTGGCACCCGTGACGAAAACTCGCATGACACACTCCTCCAGTGATGGGACTAATGTCTCATCACGCTACCACGATGATGGGATAAAGGTCCCATCGCTACGATGGCGGCATGCCCCGCTGGGAACCCGATGCGCGTGCGCGCCTGGTCGAGGCGGCGCTGCACCTGTTCTCCGAGCAGGGCTACGACCGCACCACCGTCGCCGAGATCGCCGATCGGGCCGGCCTGACCAAGAGCACCTTCTTCCGGTATTTCCCCGACAAGCGGGAGGTGCTGGCGGCCGGGCAGGAGACGCTGTCGCGACTGCTCACCGAGGGCATCGCCTCGGCGCCCGCGGACGCCACTCCGCTCGAGGCGGTCGCCGCCGGGCTGGAGCGCGCGACCGGGGAGCTGGCGCCGTTCAATCGCGAGCTCGCTCCGCGGGTGAAGGCCGTCATCGCCACCAGCACCGAACTGCAGGAGCGCGATGCGCTCAAGCAGGTCGGCCTCGCCGCGGCCGTGGCGGACGCGCTGCGGGCGCGCGGCGTGCCGGAGCGGGTGGCCGCCCTGGCCGCCGAGCTGGGTGGGCTCGCGTTCAAAGAGGCGTTCGCCGAATGGGTTACGGCCGACGGTGACCGGAGCCTGGGCGAATTGGCCCGCGCGGCCCTGGAGGACCTGCGCACCGCGGCGGCCGAAATCCGCTGAACCGACCCCGGGCCGATTAGCCTTGAGCCCGTATGCGCACCATCGAGGCCGACTACCTGGTCGTCGGCGCGGGCGCCATGGGGATGGCGTTCATCGACACGCTGGTCACCGAAACCGAGGCACGCGTGGTGCTGGTGGACCGCAACCATCAGCCGGGTGGGCACTGGACCATGGCCTACCCGTTCGTGCGGCTGCATCAGCCGTCGGCGTTCTACGGCGTCAACTCGCTGCCCCTGGGCAGCGACACGATCGACCAAGTCGGTTGGAACCAAGGGCTTTACGAGTTGGCGACCGCGGGCGAGGTCTGCGCCTACTACGACCACGTCATGCGCCAGCGGTTGCTGCCCACCGGGCGCGTCTCCTACTTCCCGATGAGCGAATACTCCGGTGACGGCCGGTTCACCACGCTGGCCGGGACCGACTACGCCGTCCACGTGACGCGCCGCATCGTCGACGCCACCTACATGCGCGTCGTGGTGCCCTCGATGCGGCCGCCGCCGTACCGGGTGGCGCCCGGCGTCGACTGCGTCGCGCCCAACGAGCTGCCCCGGCTGGCGGCCCGCCCCCGTTACGTCGTCGTCGGGGCCGGCAAGACCGGCATCGACGTGTGCCTGTGGCTGCTGGGCCAGGGCATCGCACCGGAGCGGCTGACGTGGATCATGCCGCGGGACTCGTGGTTGCTCGATCGCGCGACGCTGCAACCGGGATCGCCGTTCGCCGAGAAGATCAAGACCGCCGTCACCGCGCAGCTGCGGGCGATCCGCGACGCGGCGTCGGTCGACGACCTGTTCGCCCGCCTCGAGGAAGCCGGCGCGCTGCTGCGCCTCGACCCGGCGATCCGGCCGGCCATGTACCGCTGCGCGACCGTCACCCACGCCGAGTTGGAGCAGCTGCGGCGCATCACCGACGTGGTGCGCATGGGCCACCTGCTGCGCGCCGACGCCGGCGAGGCCGTCCTCGAGGGCGGCACCGTGCCCGTGGACGCCTCGGCGCTGTACGTCGACTGCACCGCCGACGGCGCCGAGAAGCGGCCCGCCACACCGATTTTCGACGGCCATGGCATCACGCTGCAAAGTGTGCGCGGCTGCCAGCAGGTGTTCAGCGCCGCGCTGGTCGCCCACGTCGAGGCCGCGTACCCCGACGACGCCGTGAAGAACGAGCTGTGCGACCCGTTGCCGCATCCCGACACGGACCTGGACTGGCTGCGCATCACGCGGGCCTACTACCGCAATCAGCTGCGCTGGCTCGAGGACCCGCAGTTGACCGCCTGGCTCGCGGCGGCGCGCCTGGACGTCTTCGGCCGCCTGCTGGGCGACTCGCTGGCGCCCGCGTCGGCGAAGCCGCGGGTGCGGGAGAGGCTTCTGGGCATGGCCAAGTCGGCCCTGGCGGCCGCCGCCGCGAAACTGGACGAGCTGATGGCCCTGGAAGCCGACGCGTGTAACCCGGTCCGATATTGAATCGGTGAAGGAGGACCGTGGCGGCGCAAAACGACCCCAAGGAACCGCTAGTCTCGCGACCGCTGCGCGCGGTGCCCGACAGCGGTTTTGAAAGCTATCCCGACTGGGAAGCGGTGTACTCCGACAATGCGTCGTGGGTGTACCGCACGCTGTTCGCGCGGGTGGGCAACCGCGCCGACGCCGAGGACCTCACCGCCGAGGTGTTTCTGGCGGCGCTGCGGCCGCTGCGCCTGACGGCGACCGTCGGCGAGGTGCGCGCCTACCTGCGGGCCACGGCCAGGACGGTGCTGGCCGCGCACTGGCGCGAGACCATGGGCCGGGAGATAACCTCGATCGACGACATCGAACAACCCCCCGAGAGCGAGGAAGCGATCAGCACCGCGCCCCAGCGCGTCGCGCGGGTTCTCGACGGTCTGCCGGACCGGTATCGCCAGATACTCGAAAGTCGTTTCCTGCAAGGAAACTCGATCAAGGACTCCGCCGCCGCGCTTGGGATCAGCGTCGCCAACGCCAAGGTGCTGCAGCACCGCGCCCTGCGGCTGGCGGCGCAGGTCAACGATGGAGGTCCACGATGAACGCGCGAGGGATGCGGCGCTATGTCGATGACCTGTTGCGGGGGCGCCGCCCGAAGCCGTTTGCGCCCGACGACTTCGAGGCGGCGCAGATCCGCACGGCGATCGAGCTGCGGGCGGCGGGGCAGGCGGACGCCGAGCCGCGCCAGGAGTTCCTCGCCGACCTGCACCGGCGCCTGGCGGAGCAGATGGACGGCGCGCCGGCGCCGGTGCCCAAGCAGAGCACCACGCGCCGACAGGTCATCGTGGGCACGTCGGCCGCCGCGGCCGCCGCGGCCGCCGCGGTGTCCATCGATCGTGCCCTGATCGGCAGCCCCGCGCAGGGCCCCGCGGTCGCGGGTGAGTTGACGCCCAACGACGGCAGCTGGCAGCGCGTCGCGTCGAGCGCGGAGGTGCCCGACGGCGTCATGCATCCGTTCGACCTCGGCTCGGTCAGCGGGTTCGTCCACCGCGTCGACGGCAAGCCCCAGGCCATCTCCGGCGTCTGCACCCATCAGGGCTGCCGGCTCTGGTTCGACGCACAGGACGACGCGCTGCACTGCCCGTGCCACACCACGTCGTTCTCGCCCAGCGGGCAGGTGCGTACCCATCAGCTGCCGATCGCCCCAAAGCCCTTGCCCGAGCTGATGGTTCGCGAGATCGACGGCGTGATCGAGGTATTCGCCCCGCCGCGTCGCGACGTGTAACCCGCCGCCATATCTCTTGGCATGAACATCGCCAAGCTTCGAAAACATGCGGTCGCGGCGTCGGCCGTCGGGGTGCTGCTGGCCGGCTGCTCGTCGTCGCCGCCCGCCGCGCAGGCGCCGTCGGTGACCTTCGGATCGAATGCCAGCGGCACGCCGGGGATGAGCACGGCGCCGGTGACGGGGTCGCCGGCCGCGGCCGACGGCGACGCGGTCACGATCGACAACTTCGCGTTCGCGCCGGCCACCCTGACCGTCAAGGCCGGCAGCACCGTCACGTGGACCAACAAAGACGAGGAACCGCACACGGTCGCCGCGGCCGACGGGTCGTTCAAGTCGCCCGGGATGGGGACGGGTGCGACCTTCTCGCACACCTTTCCCACCGCGGGGAAGTTCGACTACGTCTGCTCGATTCACCCGATGATGCACGGCACCGTGGTGGTGACGGGATGAACGATCCGAACACCATGACGCGCCGCCAGCTCATCCGGCACTCGGCGTGGTTCGGCGCGGCGGTCGGCTTCGCCGTCGTCGGCGGCGAGGTCATCTCGCACGTCGCCGGGACGGCGTCGGCGTCGCACACCGGCGCTCGGCCCACGCTGCGCTTCGCCCAGGTGAGCGACAGCCACATCGGCTTTTCCGGCCCGCCCAACCCGGACGTCGCCGGCACCTTCGGCCACGCGATCGATCAGCTCAACGGCCTCGGCTACACACCGGATTTCGTCATCCACACCGGCGACCTCACCCACCTGTCGACCCCCGCGCAGTTCGACCAGGTCAAGCAGATGCTGACCAAGGTGCAATCGCCGCATGTGTTCACGGTGCCCGGCGAACACGATTCGGTCGACGACGCGGGGCAGAAGTACCGCAGCGTGTTCGGTGCGGGGACCCGCGGCGACGGGTGGTACAGCTTCGACGTCGCCGGTGTGCACGTGATCGCGCTGGTGAACACCCTGAACCTGAAGAAGCTCGGGCATCTTGGCGTCGACCAGCTGGAGTTCGTCGAGAAGGACGTCGCGGGGTTGTCCAGCGATACGCCCATCATCGTGTTCAGCCACATCCCGTTGTTCGCGATGTACCCGGACTGGGGCTGGGGCACCGACGACGCCACCCAGGCGTTGAGCTACCTGAGCCGGTTCTCGTCGGTAACCTGCCTCAACGGGCATGTGCACCAACTGTTTTCCAAGACGGAGGGCAACGTCACGTTCTACAGCGGGACGACGACCGCCTACCCGCTGCCCCACCCCGGTGACGGGCCGGCGCCCAAGCCGATCACGCTGCCGGCGGGCAAGTTGCACGACGCCCTGGGGATCCGCGAGGTCAACTACACCAAGGGCCAGGCCGCCCTCGCACTGAAAGAGACCAAGCTGCAATGAAAATCTTCCTCCGGCTGGCGCTGGCCGCGTCCCTGGCCGTCAGCGCCTTCAGCCACGCCTACCTGTATGTCCACGGCTACCAGCACATCCCGATGATCGGCACCAGCTTCCTGATCCAAGCCAGCGTCTCGTTCTCGCTGGCCCTGCTGGTGGCCGCGGGCGGTCCGTGGTGGGTGGAGTGGTCGGCCGCCGCGTTGGCGGGCGGATCCCTGGTCGCCTTCGCGCTGTCGAGAACCGTTGGGCTCTTTGGCTTCACCGAGCGCGGGTGGGACCCCGCGCCGCATGCGGCACTGTCCGTGGTCTCCGAAGCGCTGTGCGTGCTGCTGTGGGCGGTTGCCTTGACCGGGGCGCTCCGGCCAAGGCGCAATTTTACGGGCCTTGCTGATCGAAGACTGTCGTCCCTTGGCCTGCCGGGCTGAACGACATATAGATGGGCATCTGCGTGTAGGGGTAATTGCCGCTGTTGAAATCGACAGTGATGCCTGGAGCGATATTGACGCCTTGAATGGTGTACGGGGTGTACACGGTCCCGGTGGTGCTGGTGATCGTCTGCGTGTAGAGCGTCGTCACCTCACCTGGCGCGGTTTGGACGCCGACGGTGAGCGACGTTCCGACGGGTATGTCGGCGCCGAGCGGCTGGTTGGGGAATAGGGAAGCGGGAACGAATCCGCTCGCGCCGCCCGAATCGATGAGGCCGGTGATGGGCTGCCACGTATTTCCACCATCGAGCGATAGCGTCAGTCCGGTGCCGAAGGGCACTCCGGGAACAGAGGCGAAGCCCGGTAGAGGATTGGGTCCGAACTCGAAATAATGCCGGGGCTGGTTGATGAGGAGGCCCTGATTGAGCGGGTCCGGCAACGCCTGCAGGGAGGTGGTGGGGAAATCGCCCTTGGCGAACGAATTTTCTCCGACGCCGATCAGGGCCCGCCATTGGTTCTGCGGGACTGTGGTGGTGATGCCTTGGTTGGTGGTCGTTTCGTTCGTGACAACGCCAATCGTGGTGGGATGGGTGATTATCCCATTGCCGAAATTCAGCTCGCCGTAGTACAGGTCGTAGGTGTCGGTCCGGGTATACGGGCCCGTGCCGAAGGAGACGGTTTTATTTGTTGCGATCGGGGCGCCGAGGGCCGCTACATTGACGTATTGCTTTGGCACCAAGGTGTAGGTGGCACCCGAGTCAACCGTCGCCCACACGGGTGTGCCGCCCTCTACGGTGACTTCGAAGCGCGGTTTGTTGACATTCATCTGGAGGTCGACGATGGGGTCGCCGCCAGGTGCGCCGGTGGCGCCGGAGTGGCCGAATTCGCCGCCGGTACCGCCGTGGCCGCCGGCACCCGAGAGGACGCCGCCCTGGCCGCCGGCGCCGCCGTTGCCGACCCACAGCCCGCCGTTGCCGCCGGTGCCGCCCTGGCCGGCTCCCAGCATGGTGCCCGTGCCGGTCGGTGTGGCGGGGCCCGGTTCGCCGCCGAGGCCGCCGGTGCCCCCGGCGCCGAACCAGTGTGCGCTGCCTCCGGTCCCGCCCGGGGCGGTGGGTCCGCCGATGCCACCGGCGCCGCCGTTGCCCCACAGCCAGCCCCCGGCGCCGCCGGTCCCTCCCGGCGCGGCCCAGCCGCCCATGCCGCCGGTGCCGCCCCTGCCGATCAGTCCGGCCGGACCGCCGGCCCCGCCGGGCACCCCGAGCGCGATGCTGTCCCCACCGTTTCCGCCGTTGCCCCACAGGATTCCGCCGGCCCCACCGGGTGTTCCCACTCCCTCGGCGGTGGTGGTTCCGTTGGCGCCGTTGCCGATCAGCGGGCGCCCCAGGAGCGTGTCGGTCGGCGCGTTAATCAGGTCCAGGGCGTCCTTCTCGAGGGCCCGCAGCGGCGCCGCGAACGCGCGCTCGGTGCCCGCGTACGCGCCCGCGCCCGCCTGGAGAGTCCGCACCAACCCGGTGTGAAACGCCGCGGCCTGCGCGCTGAGTGCCTGATATGCCGAGCCGTGCTGGGAGAACAGTGCCGCGATGGCCGTCGACACCTCGTCTTCGGCGGCGGCCAGCAGCCCCGTCGTGGACGTGGCCGCGGCCACCTGGGCCGCACTGATCGTCGAGCCGAGGCTCTCCAAACTTGTTGCGGCGTCGGTCACCAATTCGGGAACCGCGATCACAAACGACATCCAACCCTCCAGCAGTAGCCAAGGCATAAGGTCGCGGGCCCGATGTGCGACATGCGGACAATAGCAGTCCTCGTCGCGGAAGCGTTTATTTTCAACGCATTTAAGTATCGAAGGTCATTGTCCCGAAACCGGTTGGGCTGTAGGAGAAGTAGATCGGATGCTGGAGGAACGGCGCGATCCCGGTGTTGAAGAAACCCCCCAGTAAACTCGACGCGACGCTCGCCTGTTGTGCCCCGACCGTCGTGGTGTACAGCAGCGTCGTCACGGGGCTGGTGCTCGGCGGGCCGCCGGGATTGACCCCGACGCCCAGAATGGCGGGCAGCTGTGCGGTCGAATACGCGACGCCATTCAGGATCGCGGAGGTGACGACGGCGACGGTGGCCGGCGCGGTGACAATCCCGTTGCCGAAATTCACTGTGTCGACTAGGTTTTGAAGTTCTCGATCAGCTGGTTGCCGGGTTCGCCGTAGGTGACGCTGCCTTGCCCGGCCACCGCGCCGAGGCTCTGCGTGTTCACGTCTTGCGGCGGCAGAATAGCCCCCTGGACCCGGTGTCCACGATTGCGGGCACCGTTGGCCCGCCGCCGACCGACACGCTCGCGTAGAGGTCTTGGCCCTGCAATTGGATCGGACCGTGGCCGGGCCCGGCGCTTTGCCGCCGCCTCCTAGGCCGGGTCACGGCTGATCGAAATAGATCGTCCCCTGACCGTTCGGGCTGTATGAGAAGTAGATCGGAATCTGCTTGAAGATATAGTTTCCAGTGTTGAAGAACCCGGGGTCGGCGGGGGGAACAACATTCTGGGCCACGGTGACCTGCATCGAATCCGCGGCCAGCGTCTCTGTGTAGAGCGGCTGGTTGATGCCTTGGATACTGACCTGAATAGTCGTTCCCTGCGGCAGGTACTGGCCGGGGGTGTAGCCGGGGACGATGTCTTGCGGGATGTTGCCGCCATTGCCTCCGGTATCGACAATGGCATCGGTGAGAGGTTGGAGCGGCCCGCCGTTCACCGACACCTGCAAGGCGTTGGTGAACGGCGCCCCCGTAATCGAGGCGAACGCGGTTCCCGGGTTGGAGCCGAATTGCACAAACGGATGCGCCGTGGCCTCGTTGACGAACACACCCTGACCGAGGACACCCGGCAACTGCTGTACGGGACTGGTGGTGAAATATGGGGAATCTTGCGTATTGGCTCCCACACCGAGGACGATTTCGGTCGGCGTGTGGGGCACCTCGTTGCGCGTCTCGGCGGTGATGACGCCGATGGTCATCGGCTTGCTGACGATTCCGTTCCCGAAGTTCAGCGACGCGGTGTACGGGGTGTAGGTGTCGACCGTTCTGTCTTCCGGCGGGCCGAAGGAATAGGTCCGCGACGGGCCGATCGGGTTCCCGAGGGACTGCATGTTGACATCGGCCTGTGGGAAGAGGGCGGCGGTGGACCCGGTGTCGAGCAACGCCTGCACGGTCGGTCCGTCGTTGACGGCGACCGCTACCGTGGGCCGCCCGACACCCCCGTTGACACCGTTCAAGGCGATGCTGGCCTGGCCGCCTCCGGCGCCCACCGTGCCGGAGTGGCCGAAGAATTGGCCGCCGGGGCCGCCGGTGCCGCCGGCGCCGGTGATCACCCCGCCGGTCCCGCCGGCGCCGCCGTTGCCGGCCAGATGCCCGCCGGCACCGCCGATCCCGCCGTTGGCGAAGGCGCCACCGATTCCGCCGGCGCCGCCGTTGCCGAGCCACTGCGCGTTGCCGCCGGTGCCGCCGTTCGCGAATGGGCCGCCCGTGCCGCCGAAACCGCCGTCGCCCCATAGCAAGCCGCCGGTGCCCCCGGTCCCGCCGCTGCCGCCGGGGCCGCCCGCGGCGCCGGTGTTGAATGTCCCGCCCTGGCCGCCCATGCCGCCGTGGCCGAAGAACAGCGCGTTGCCGCCGGCACCGCCGGTCCCGGTCGGCCCGCCGAGACCCCCGACGCCGCCGTTGCCCCACAGCAAGCCGCCGGTGCCCCCGGTCCCGCCGGACCCGCCGAAGCCGCCCATCCCGCCGGTGCCGCCGGAGCCCAGCAAGCCGGCCGGACCGCCGGCACCGCCGGGCGCGCCGGCGGCGAAGCTGGCGCCGCCGTGACCGCCGTTGCCCCACAGGATTCCACCGGGCCCGCCGGCCGAACCCACGCCTTGGTCACTGGTGGTGCCGTCGACACCGTTGCCGATCAGCGGGCGCCCCAATGTCAGCTCGGTGGGCGTGTTGATCGCGGTGAGGACGTCCTGCTCGAGGGTCTGCAGCGACGCGGCGCTGGTGGTCTCGGCGGCGGCGTAGGCGCCCGCGCCCGCATTGAGGGTCTGCACCAGCTGGGCGTGGAATGCCGCGGCCTGCGTGCTGAGTGCCTGATATGCCGTGGCGTGCTGGGAGAACAGTGCCGCGATGGCCGTCGACACCTCGTCTTCGGCGGCGGCCAGCAGCCCCGTCGTGGGCGTGGCCGCGGCCGCCTGGGCCGCAGTGATCGTCGAGCCGAGGCTCTCCAAACTTGTTGCGGCGTCGGTCACCAATTCGGGAACCGCGATCACGAACGACATCCGCTCCTCCAGCAATAGCCAATGCAGCAAGTGGTCGCGGGCCCGTTGTGCGACATGCGGACAATAGCAGTACTCGTCGCGGAAGCGTTTATTTTCAACGCATTTAGGTATCGAAGGTGATTGTCCCGAAACCGGTTGGGCTGTAAGAGAGATAGATCGGATGCTGGAGGAACGGCGCGATCCCGGTGTTGAAGAAACCCCCCAGTAAACTCGACGCGACGCTCGTCTGTTGCGCCCCGACCGTCGTGGTGTACAGCAGCGTCGTCCCGTCGGGGGTGTAGACGGAGACGGTGGTTCCCGCCGGAAGGTATCCACCCGAGTTGGGCGGCCCCAGGTTGTCGGGCACGGAGCCGCCCAGACCGCCGGAATCGATGTACGCGCCGGTGGTTTGTTGCAGGGCGCCGTTATTGATCCGGATGTCGAGGGTGGTGATCGGGGCCCCCGTCACCGACGCGTACGACGGTAGCGGGTTGGGACCAAAGTTGACGGTCCTCGCGGGCTCGTCGATGAGCAGACCCTGACCGAAGGCGCCCGGCAACGCCGTCACCGGGCTGGTGCTGGTCGGACCGTAGCCGTTGGCGCCGACGCCCAAGATGGCGGGCGCCTGCGATGCCGGATAGGAGAAGATGAAGTTCTGGGTTACGGAGGTGACGACGGCGACGGTCGTCGGTGCGGTCACGATTCCGTTCCCGAAATTCACCGTCGTCGTGTAGGTGTCGTAATTCTCGGTCAGGTAGTTGCCGAATCCGCCGTACGTGATGCTGCCGTGTCCCGTGGCGGTGCCGAGGCTCGCGATGTTCACGTCCTGCGGCGGAAGAATGAGACCGCGCGACCCGGTGTCGAGGATCACCGGGACAGTCGGCCCCCCGCCGACCGAGATATTCACATACAGGTCTTGGCCTTGCAGCTGGAGCGGGATGGTGGCCAGGCCGGGAGCGCCCGTGGCCCCGGCGGCACCCCACAAAAGGCCGCCGGGGCCGCCGGCACCGCCGAGCGCGGCGGGGCCACCGGTACCGCCGTTGCCGCCGTATCCGGCGAGCAGACCGGCGGCACCGCCCGCACCGCCGGGCGCCCCGGCGGCGGTGCTGTTGCCGCCGTTGCCGCCGTTGCCCCACAGCAGGCCGCCGGCGCCGCCCGGGGTCCCCACCCCCTGGGCATTCGTTATGCCGTTGGCGCCGTTGCCGATCAGCGGGCGTCCCAGCAGCGAGTTGGTCGGGGCATTGATCAGCCCCAGCAGGTCTTGCTGGAGTGTCTCGAGCGGCGTGGCGTTGGCCGCCTCGGTGGCCGCGTAGGCACTCGCGCCCGCGTTGAGGGTCTGCAGCAGTTGCGTGTGAAACGCCGCGGCTTGGGCGCTCAGCGCCTGATACGCCGAGGCGTACTGAGAAAACATCCCCGCGATGGCCGTCGACACCTCGTCGCCGGCCGCCGCGAGCACACCGGTCGTGGGCGCCGCGGCCGCCGCCTGGGCCGCGCTGATCGTCGATCCGATGTTCACCAAAGTTGTTGTCGCATCAGACATTACGTCCGGAACCGCCAACACAAACGACATCCGACCCCTCCAGTAAAGGCACGTGAAGCGGTCGCGGCCCGACTACAGCGACAAGCGGATATTAACGGTTCTATCTGGCGAAAGCGGTTATTTTCGGCGGGAATTCGGCCGCGCGGCGATGGTCAGGAGGGTGGGGGCTGCATTGCGCGCAAGCGTTTCAGCGTGTGTCGCGCGGCCTGCGCCGAGATGGCCGGCGAGAGGCGATCAAGGTACCAAAATGCCTTCCACCACGCCGGCACGATGATAATCGCGTCATTGCGGGACACGGCGCGAAGGACGCGCTCGGCGAACTTCTCGGGTGCCATGGGCCGCATCGGCTCCCAAAACTTGAGCAGCGCCTCGTCGCTGGCGCCGGTCTTGGTCATCCGCCCGTAGGTGCCGCCGGTGAGGATCGGGGTCCGGATGGCACCGGGACACAGCACCGACACCTTGACGCCATGGTGTTCGGCCTCCGCCCGCAGCGCGCGCGAGATCGCGACGACGGCGTGCTTGGCGGCGGTGTAGCTCACCGCGCCGGGGGAGGGGAGCAGGCCGGCCATCGAGGCCGTGTGCACGATGTGGCCCGAGCGCTGCCGGATCATGATCGGGTACGCCGCCTGGATGCCGTTCACCACGCCGTGCAGGTTCACGTCGAGGACGTCGTTCCAGTCGTCGAGCGTGTACGAGTCGACCTCGCCGCCCACCCCGATGCCGGCGTTGTTGAACAGGTAGTCGATCCGCCCGGATCGCTCCGCCGCCGCGGCGACGGCGCGCTCGAACGCCGGGTAGTCGCGCACATCGAGCTCGATCGCGTGCGCCTTGGCGCTAAGGCGCTGCGCCAGTTCCTGCGCCGCCTCGAATTGGCGATCGGCGATCCAGACCTCGGCGCCCCCGTCGGCCAACCTGGTGGCCAGCGCGGCGCCGATGCCCGACGCGCCACCGGTGACGAACGCGACCCGCCCGGTGAAGCTCACGCTTCGTTGATTTCCCCACGCAGGCCGGCGGCGAATTTTTGCGTCTCCTCCCAGGTGGGCAGGAGGCCGGCGGCGCGCACCTCCTCGAAGCTGGGCGCCACGGCGTCGCGGTCGGACAGCGTGGGGGCGGCGCCGTCGACCGTCGGCCAGTCGATCGCCAGAGTCGGATCCATGGCAGAGATGGTGTGCTCGCGCTGCGGGTCGTATTCCGACGAGCACAGGTACACGACCGTCGAATTGTCTTCCAGCGCAAGGAATCCGTGCCCGAGGCCCTCGGAGATGTAGATCGTCCGGCGGTCCTGGTCGTCGAGCAGGACCGAGTCCCACTGCCCGAAAGTCGGTGACCCGACGCGGGTGTCGACGACGACGTCGAAGACCGAACCGGACGCGCAGGTCACGTATTTCGCCTGGCTGGGTGGAACCTGCGCGAAATGCACGCCGCGTAGCACGCCGGCCGAGGACACCGAGCAGTTGGCCTGCCGGACGTTCAGGCGGTGGCCGGCGAACGCGGTGAAGTCGCGGTCGGTGAGCCACTCGAAGAAATAGCCGCGGGGGTCGCCGTGAATGGTTGGGGTGATTTCCCAGGCGCCCGGGATGGCGAGCTCTCGAACCTTCATGTCACTGACCCCGTTCCTCGTAGCGGCCCTCGGTGGCCTCCTTGAGGGGCCGCCACCATGACTCGTTCGCGCGATACCAGTCGATGGTGGCGCGCAGGCCTTCCTCAAAGTTGGCATGCTTTGGCGTCCAACCCAATTCGTTGTACAGCATCGTCGGGTCGATCGCATACCGCAGGTCGTGGCCGACGCGGTCGGTGACGTGGTCGAAGTCGTCGGGATCGCGTCCCAGCGCCTGCAGGATCGCGCGCATGACGGTCAGGTTGTCGCGCTCGCCCTCGGCGGCGATGAGGTAGGTCCGGCCGTTCTCGCCCTTTTCCAGGATTCGCCGGACCGCGCTGTTGTGGTCCTCGACGTGGATCCAGTCCCGAACGTTGGCGCCCGCGCCGTACAGCTTGGGGCGGCGCCCGGTGAGCACGTTGGTGATCTGGCGCGGGATGAACTTTTCGACGTGCTGATACGGGCCGTAGTTGTTCGAGCAGTTGGAGATCGTTGCGCGCACGCCGTAGGACCGCACCCAGGCCCGGACGAGCAGGTCGCTGGCGGCCTTCGTCGCCGAGTAGGGGCTCGAGGGGTTGTAGGGCGTCGACTCGGTGAACCGGCTGGGCTCGTCGAGCTCCAGATCGCCGTAGACCTCGTCGGTGGAGACGTGGTGCAGCCGGACGTCGTGGCGCCGCACCGCCTGCAGGATCGCGAAGGTCCCGACCACGTTGGTCTGCAGGGTCGTCCACGGGTCTTCGAGGGAGTTGTCGACGTGGGTCTCGGCGGCGAAGTGCACGACCGCGTCGGACTCGGCGACCAGCGCCGCGACCAGCGCGGCGTCGGCGATGTCGCCCTTCACCACCGTGATTGCGTCCTCGACGTCGGCCAGCGACTCGCGCCGCCCGGCATAGGTGAAGGCGTCGAGCACCGTCACGGAATCCTCGGGATGCTCCCGCACCGTGCTGTGCACGAAATTCGCGCCGATGAAGCCCGCGCCCCCGGTGACCAGCAATCGCATGGTCACACACCCTAACCGAGCGGGGTTATCAGTTTGGGGGAGTTAGCCCCAATGGGCCGGCCAGCTCGCGAAGCGCCGACACCAGCGCCTCGTCGTTGGCCGTCCCCAGCACCTGGATCGCCACGTGGTCGGCGCCCGCTTCGCAATGTTCACCGAGACGCCGCGCGATGTCCTCCGGGGTGCCATGGGCCACCACCGCGTCGATCAGCCTGTCGCTGCCCGGGCTGCGGACATCGTCCTGGGTGAACCCCAGCCGCTGCCAGTTGTTCACGTAGTTGCTCAGCTTCAGGTAAAAGTCGGCGGTCCGCCGGCCGATCGCGCGCGCGTCCTCGGGGTCGGTGGACAGCACCACCTTGTGCTCCGGTGCGAGGAACACCGACCCGCCCACCTGTTCGCGCGCCTTGGCCGTGTGTTCGGGCGTGGTCAGGTATGGGTGCGCGCCGGCGGCGCGTTCGGCCGCCAGCCGCACCACCCGCGGCCCGAGCGCCGCGAGCACCCGCCGGCTGGTGGGCACCATCGCGGCGTCGAGGGCGTCGAGGTAGCCGACCAGGGCGTCGTATGGCTTGACGTACTCCTCGGTGTGCTCCCGGTGGCCCACCCCGATGCCGAGCAGGAACCGGCCCGGGTGGGCGCCCTCGATGCGGGCGAACGAGTCGGCGACCGCCGGTGCCGGCGCCGACCAGATGTTGACGATGCCGGTCGCCAGCTGCAGCGAGCTCGTCCGTTCCAGGGCCGGCTCGACCCAGGCGAGTTCCGCGTCGGGCGAGCCGCCGACCCAGACGGCGCCGTACCCGAGCGCCTCGATCTCGGCGGCCAGGTCGGGCGAGATCGAGCGGGTGCCCAGCCAGACGCCAAACCGCCCCAGGTCGGGTTTCAGTGCAACTGCCTCGCTCATCCAGATCCCCCTCGCGTCCGCTAGCTCAGTCCGAGCGGCCCCGCCAATTCGGCCAGCGCCGAGACCAGGTTTTCATCCTTGGTGAGGACCTGCACGGGCACGTGGTCGGCGCCCGCGTCGAGGTGCTCTTTGAGCCGCGCCGCGATCTGCTCCGGCGTGCCGTAGGCCACCACCGAGTCGACCAGCCGGTCGCTGCCCGGGCGGGTGACTTCCTCCTCGGAAAAGCCCAGCCGCTTCCAGCTGTTGCGGTAGTTGGCCAGGTTGAAGTACATGTCGAGCGCCCTGCGGCCGACGGCGCGGGCCTGCTCCGGGTCGGTGGTCAGCACCACCTTGTGTTCGGGCGCCAGGAACGCCGAGGGGCCGATCAGTTCGCGGGCCTGCGCGGTGTGCTCGGGGGTGGTCAGGTAGGGGTGCGCCCCGGCGGTGCGTTCGGCCGCCAGCCTCAGCACCCGGGGGCCCAGGGCCGCCACCACCCGCCGGTCTGCGGGCACGCCGTGCTCGTCGAGCTGCTCGAGGTAGTTGACCAGGGCGTCGTAGGGCTTTTGGTACTCGCCGATGACCTCGCGGTGCCCGACGCCGATGCCCAGCAGGAAGCGGTCGGGGTAGGCCGCCTCGATGCGGTGGAACGACTCGGCCACCGGCCCGGCGGGCGCCGTCCAGATGTTGACGATGCCGGTGGCCACCTGCAGGGTGGTCGTCGCCTCCAGGATTGGTTCGACCCAGGCCAGCTCGGCCGGCGGGGAGCCGCCCACCCAGACGGCCCCGTAACCCAGGGATTCGATTTCTTTGGCTTGCTGGGGCGTCACGCCGCGTCCGAACGATCCGAACCGGCCGAGGTTGGGCTTGGTCATGGTTGTTCCCAACCGGGCGGGTGATGCGGCTATTCCGGGAGGTCCGGCCCGTCCATGTCTGACGCCGGCGGCGGGTCCAGCGGCAGCAGCACGATGAAGCGCGTGTCACCCGGAACCGATTCCACGCGCAGGTCGCCGCGATGGTTCTTGACGACAATGTTGAACGCCAGGTCCAGCCCCAGGCCGGTGCCTTCCCCGACCGGTTTGGTGGTGAAGAACGGTTCGAAGATGCGCTCCCGCACGTCGTCGGGGATCCCCGGCCCGGTGTCGCAGATCTCGATTCGCGCCATGTTGCCCTGCCGGCCGGTGCGGATGGTCAGGGTGCCGGGACCGTCGCCCATCGCGGCGAGCGCGTTGTCGATGATGTTGGTCCACACCTGATTGAGATCGCCTGGGTAGCAAGGGATTTGGGGAAGCGATTTGTCGAATTCCTTGACCACCTGAATTTTGGCGTCGGCGCTGGCATGCGGGCCCAACCGGTCGGCGAACATCGTGAGCGTGCTGTGCAGCAGTACGTGGACGTCGGCCACCTGGAAGGGGGCGCGGTCCATCTGCGAATACTGCTTGGCGTCGGCGACCAGCGCCGAGATCCGTTTGCTCGCCTCCAGGAGCTGGTTCAGCAGCAGCTCGCCCTCGACGGTGTAGGTCAGCCAGCGGATGGCCTTCTCCAGCGAGGTCGATGATCCGAGTTCGTCGGTCGCCGCCGCGATGCGCTCCAGCCAATCGGTGTCGATGCCGCCCTCGACGAACGTCGGGGCGATGTCCCAACCGTCCTCGACGCCATGGTCTTCCAGCCATTCGCCGACCGCGTCCTCCAGGTCGGCCGTCTCGATCGCGGTCATGTTCGCCGACGCCGATTTGGCCACCTGGTCGGCGACCTCTTCTTGCAGCCGCACCAGCGCCCGCAGGGCCTCGGGGGTGACGGTCCCGTCGGCGAGCATGGCGAGTTTCTGGCGCATGCCGGCCACCCGTTGACGCAACTCGGAGGCCGCGCGGACGGTGGCGGCGGCCGGGTTGTTCAGCTGATGGGTCAGCCCGGCGGACAGCTGGCCGAGCGCGAGCAGCTTCTCCCGGTTGTCGATGATCCGGCGGGTGCGCTCCAGGCCGACGGACATCCCGTCGAGCAGGTGAACCGCCATCGGGAACTGGTCCTGCATGAACCGGGCGAACGCGGGCGCGTCGAGCACGAAGAACCGCGACGGCCTGGTGACGTAGACGCTGGCGTCGTAGCTCTGGTGCTGCAGGTTTCCGGTGAACGCCCGCCACGCGCCGCAGTAGACCCCGCGCTGCGAGGTCCGGTTGGTCTCGATCTCCTGGCCGCCGGACAGCTTCGACATCGCCAGCTCGCCCTCGATCAGGACGTACAGGCAGGTGGCCGGTTCGCCCTCGACGCAGATCGGCCCGGGCTGGTACTCCTCGATGTGCCCGCTGGCGCACAACGCTTCGAGCTGCTCGTCGGAGAGGGCCTCGAACAGGAAGAGGGTGCGCAGCTCGCTGGGCGCGCACGGCGTCTCGGTCATGATTCGGCGAGGTAGCGGTGCACCAGCATCACCGCCATCGATCCCTCGCCGACGGCGGCGGCGACGCGTTTGGCGGACTCCGCCCGGACGTCGCCGGTGGCGAAGACGCCGGGGACGCTGGTCTCCAGGTGGTGCGGCGGCCGGTCCAGCGTCCAGCCGCACACGTTGCGCAGGTCCGGTCCGGTCAGGATGAAGCCGTGGTCGTCGCGGGCGACCACGCCGTCCAGCCACTCGGTGCGCGGCGCGGCCCCGATGAAGATGAACATCCGCGCGCAGGTGACGTCCTCGGTGTCCCCGGTCCTGTTGTCGACCAGGGTCAGCCGCTGCAGGTGGTCATCCCCGACGGCGCGGCGCACCTCGGTGCACGTGCGCACGGTGATGTTGGGTCGCTGCTCGATCTGCTGGATCAGGTAATAGGACATCGAGGCCTCCAGCGACGGGCCGCGCACCACGATGGTCACCGACTTGGCCTCGCGGGACAGGTACATCGCGGCCTGCCCGGCGGAGTTGGCCCCGCCGACGACGTAGACCTCCTCGCCCGCGCATTCGGACGCGACGGAGACGGCCGCCCCGTAGTAGACGCCGCGGCCGGTCAGCTCGCCGCAGCCCTCGGCGGGCAGCTGGCGGTAGGCGACGCCGGTGGCCAGGATGACCGCGTGGGCGTCGATGGAGCCGCCGTCGGCGAACCGCACGGTGCGCTTGGAACCGTTCACCTCCAGCGCCGTCGCGGTGCGGGCGGTGATGAGTTCCGCGCCGAACTTCTCGGCCTGCCGGCGCGCGCGCTCGGCCAGCTGGCCGCCCGACACCCCGTCGGGGAAGCCGAGGTAGTTCTCGATGCGTGAGCTCTGGCCGGCCTGCCCGCCCGTCGCGGTGCGTTCGATCAGCACCGTGCGCAGCCCCTCGGACGCGCCGTAGACGGCGGCGGCCAGGCCCGCCGGCCCGCCGCCGATGACGATCAGGTCGTAGAACTCCTGCGACGGCGTCGTGGTGAGGCCCAGGGTGTCGGCCAGCTCGGCGTCGGTCGGTTCGACCAGGGTGTCGCCGCGCTCGGTGACGACGACCGGAAGCCGCAGGCAGTCCGCCCCGGCGGCCTTCAGCAGCCGCTCGCCGTCGGGATCGTCGGCCATGAACCACGAGTAGTGCAGCCCGTTGCGGGCCAGGAAGTCGCGCACCTGCCAGGACCGCTCCGACCAGCGGTGCCCGATCACCTTGGTGTGCGGGATGGGGTGTTCGGGCGCCGCCCGCCAGGCGTCCAGCAGCCCGTCGATGACGGGATAGAACTTCTCCTGCGGCGGGTCCCACGGTTTGAGCAGGTAGTGGTCGAGGTCCACGACGTTGATCGCGTCGATGGCGGCGTGGGTGTCGGCGTAGGCGGTGAGCAGCACCCGCCGCGCCGCCGGGTACAGGTCCATCGCCTGTTCGAGGAATTCGATGCCGCTCATCTGCGGCATCCGGTAGTCGGCGATGAGCACCGCGACGGTCTCGCCCCGCAGCTTGAGCTCCTTGAGCGTCTCCAGCGCGTCGGGGCCCGATTCGGTGCGCACGATCCGGTGCCGGTCGCCGTACTGGCGGCGCAGGTCGCGCGCGACCGCGCGGGAGACCGAGGGGTCGTCGTCGACGGTCAGCAGGACGGGTTTGCGGGGCTCTGCGGTAGTGTCTGCGGGGCTGCTCATCGCCGTCAAGTATGCGCTCGTCAGGCGCGGTTCGGCAGGTCGTGCGGACCGGCTGGATTTCTCTGGCAGCGATTTTGGGTAGGGCCCATTACCAGGTAGCATTGACCAACGGTGCGGTTTCCGCGCCGACTTTTTGTGTGCCCAGTCCCTAGGAATTTCCTGTCACCGGCTCACGTTCGAAGTCGGTGTGTATTTCGCGCCGACACGGGCGCTAAAGCGAACGAAACGAATGACGAGGATTTCTGACAAGTATGGCCAAGAAGGACGGCGCCATCGAGGTCGAGGGCCGCGTGGTCGAGCCCCTGCCCAATGCGATGTTTCGCATTGAGCTGGAGAACGGCCACAAGGTGCTCGCCCACATCAGCGGCAAGATGCGGCAGCACTACATCCGCATCCTGCCCGAGGACCGGGTGGTGGTGGAGTTGTCTCCCTACGACCTGTCCCGGGGCCGCATCGTGTACCGGTACAAGTAACCAACGAACGACGAGAACAGGATCGAAAAGCCGTGAAGGTCAACCCCAGCGTGAAGCCGATTTGCGACAAGTGCAGGGTGATCCGTCGGCATGGGCGGGTCATGGTGATCTGCTCGGATCCGCGCCACAAGCAGCGCCAGGGTTAGCGGCGACCTGCTGAACAACTAAATGATGACCTCCCAGCACCACTGAGCGAGTACGTCGCTCATCCACGTCCGGACGGAGGCCGGACCCCGATGACATCGGGAACGGGCTGGGATCAGACCTCCGCTTAGAAAAAGAGGAAACGCCACCTATGGCTCGACTAGTAGGCGTCGATCTCCCGCGCGACAAGCGGATGGAGATCGCGCTGACGTACATCTTCGGCGTCGGCCGTACCCGCGCCAACGAAATCCTGGCCGCCACCGGCATCGACAAGGACCTGCGCACGCGGGACCTCACCGATGACCAGGTGACCCACCTGCGTGACTACATCGAGGCGAACCTCAAGGTGGAGGGTGACCTGCGCCGGGAGGTGCAGGCCGACATCCGCCGCAAGATCGAGATCGGCTGCTACCAGGGCCTGCGGCACCGCCGCGGCCTGCCGGTGCGCGGCCAGCGCACCAAGACCAACGCGCGCACCCGCAAGGGTCCCAAGCGCACCATCGCAGGCAAGAAGAAGGCCAGGTAGAACCCGATGCCACCAGCAAAGAAGGCAGCAGCAGGCCCGAAGAAGGGGCAGCACAAGACCCGCAAGCGGGAAAAGAAGAACATTCCGCACGGCGCCGCGCACATCAAGAGCACGTTCAACAACACGATCGTGACGATCACCGACCCGCAGGGCAACGTCATCGCCTGGGCGTCGTCGGGTCACGTCGGCTTCAAGGGCTCGCGCAAGTCGACCCCGTTCGCCGCGCAGCTGGCCGCCGAGAACGCGGCGCGCAAGGCCCAGGAGCACGGCGTGCGCAAGGTCGACGTGTTCGTCAAGGGCCCGGGCTCGGGCCGTGAGACGGCGATCCGGTCGCTGCAGGCCGCGGGCCTGGAGGTCGGCGCGATCTCCGACGTCACCCCGCAGCCGCACAACGGATGCCGGCCACCGAAGCGACGGAGGGTTTAGTCATGGCTCGTTACACCGGACCCATCACCCGCAAATCGCGCCGGCTGCGCACCGACCTCGTCGGTGGCGACCAGGCCTTCGAGAAGCGTCCCTACCCGCCCGGCCAGCACGGCCGCGCGCGGATCAAGGAGAGCGAATACCTGCTGCAGCTGCAGGAGAAGCAGAAGGCCCGCTTCACCTACGGCGTGATGGAAAAGCAGTTCCGCCGCTACTACGAGGAGGCCGTGCGGCAGCCCGGCAAGACCGGTGAGGAACTGCTGCGCATCCTCGAGAGCCGGCTGGACAACGTCGTCTACCGCGCCGGCCTGGCGCGCACCCGACGGATGGCCCGCCAGCTCGTCACCCACGGCCACTTCTCGGTCAACGGCGTGCGCGTCGACGTCCCCAGCTACCGGGTGTCGCAGTACGACATCATCGAGGTGCGGGACAAGTCGCTGAACACGGTGCCGTTCCAGATCGCGCGGGAGACCGCGGGCGACCGCCCAATCCCGAGCTGGCTGCAGGTGGTGGGGGAGCGCCAGCGCATCCTCATCCACCAGCTGCCCGAGCGCGCGCAGATCGACGTGCCGCTGACCGAACAGCTGATCGTCGAGTACTACTCGAAGTAAAGAACTTTCGGGCCGCCCGGCTCGAAACCCTGCGGCGATCGCAAGCGCGGCGAAGCCGGGCGCAGCGGGTCGACGCAGGAGCAACACAGCGGCATCAAATAGCGGGTGCCGAGAAGGAGAAGAAGAAACACCATGCTGATCTCACAGCGACCCACACTGTCCGAGGAAATCGTCACCGACACCCGGTCCCAGTTCGTCATCGAACCGCTGGAGCCCGGATTCGGTTACACCCTGGGCAATTCGCTGCGGCGCACGCTGCTGTCGTCGATTCCCGGCGCGGCCGTCACCAGCATTCGCATCGACGGTGTGCTGCACGAGTTCACCACCGTGCCCGGCGTCAAGGAAGACGTCACCGACATCATCCTGAACCTCAAGGGCCTGGTCGTGTCCTCGGAGGAGGACGAGCCGGTCACCATGTACCTGCGCAAGCAGGGCCCGGGCGAAGTCACGGCGGGTGACATCGTGCCGCCTGCCGGTGTGACCGTGCACAACCCCGCCATGCACATCGCGACCCTGAACGACAAGGGCAAGCTCGAGGTCGAGCTCGTCGTCGAGCGCGGCCGCGGCTACGTTCCGGCGGTGCAGAACCGCGCGTCGGGCGCCGAAATCGGCCGCATCCCAGTCGATTCCATCTACTCGCCGGTGCTGAAGGTCACCTACAAGGTGGACGCCACCCGTGTCGAGCAGCGCACCGACTTCGACAAGCTGATCCTGGACGTGGAGACCAAGAGCTCGATCACCCCCCGCGACGCGCTGGCGTCGGCCGGCAAGACGCTGGTCGAATTGTTCGGCCTGGCACGCGAACTCAACGTCGAGGCCGAGGGCATCGAGATCGGGCCGTCGCCGGCCGAGGCCGACCACATCGCGTCGTTCGCCCTGCCGATCGATGACCTGGACCTGACCGTGCGGTCCTACAACTGCCTCAAGCGCGAGGGCGTGCACACCGTCGGCGAGCTGGTCAGCCGCACCGAGTCCGACCTGCTCGACATCCGCAACTTCGGTCAGAAGTCCATCGACGAGGTGAAGGTCAAGCTGCACCAGCTGGGCCTGTCGCTCAAGGACAGCCCGGCCACCTTCGACCCGTCGGAGGTCGCGGGCTACGACGTCGCCACCGGCACCTGGTCCACCGAGGCTGCCTACGACGACCAGGACTACGCGGAAACCGAACAGCTGTAAGGCCGTCCGGTGACGATGCGGCCGTGCAGCGGCCGCTGAGGAACCGGACACAACAACTGAAGTCCGTCCCGGCCCTACCTGATACGGGGGTCGGCCCCACTTAGGAGATAGTCGCAATGCCCAAGCCCACCAAGGGCCCTCGCCTCGGCGGGTCGTCCTCGCACCAGAAGGCCCTGCTGGCCAACCTGGCCACGTCGCTGTTCGAGCATGGCCGGATCAAGACGACCGAGCCCAAGGCGCGGGCGCTGCGACCCTACGCGGAGAAGCTGATTACGCACGCCAAGAAGGGCACGCTGCACAACCGCCGCGAGATTCTCAAAAAGATCCGCGACAAGGACGTGGTGCACGCCCTGTTCGCGGAGATCGGGCCGTTTTACGCCGACCGCAACGGCGGTTACACCCGCATCATCAAGGTCGAGGCGCGCAAGGGCGACAACGCCCCGATGGCCGTGATCGAGCTGGTGCGGGAGAAGACGGTGACGTCGGAGGCCGACCGCGCGCGCCGGGTGAAGGCGTCGAAGAAGGCGGCACCGGTGGCGGCAGCGGCGGCGCCGCAGGCCGCGGTCGAGCCCGAGGCGGCGGAGGGTCCGACGGCCGATGACGCCGTCGAGTCCGAGGCCACGGAGGCCACGGAGGCCACCGAAGCCCAGGACGAGGCCACGGAGGCCGAGGCCAAGGCCGAGGAGAAGCATGACGAGGCCGTGGCCGCGCGGGCCGAGGCCGAGGCCGCCGAGGCGGACGACGAGGCTGACGAGAGTTAGCGACCCGGATTTTCAGGTCCGTCTGCGGCTTGACATCGCCTACGACGGAACGGAATTCGCCGGCTGGGCAGCCCAGGCCGGGCAGCGGACCGTCGCCGGCGTCCTCGATGAGGCGCTGACGACGGTCTTCCGCGTTCCGGTCCGGCTGCGCGCGGCCGGGCGCACCGACACCGGGGTCCACGCCACCGGGCAGGTCGCCCACGTCGACGAGGCCGCCGACGCGCTGCCGAACGCCTACCCCCGTTCGCCGCGCCCCGGTGAACCGGAGTTCCTACCGCTGGTGCGCCGGCTCGGCCGGTTCCTGCCCACCGACGTGCGGGTGCTCGAAATCGCCCGCGCCCCCGAGGGTTTCGACGCCCGGTTCTCGGCGCTGCGCCGCCATTATGAGTACCGGCTTTCGACGGCGCCCTACGGCGTGGAGCCACAGGTGGCGCGCTACGTCACCGCCTGGCCACGCGACCTGGACGTCGACGCGATGGCCGCGGCATCGCGAGACCTGGTGGGGCTGCACGACTTTGCCGCGTTCTGCCGACAGCGGGAAGGTGCGACCACCATCCGCGACCTGCAGCGGCTGGACTGGTCGCGCGACGGCGACCTGATCACCGCGCACGTCAGTGCCGACGCCTTCTGCTGGTCCATGGTGCGCTCGCTGGTCGGGGCGCTGCTGTCGGTCGGCGAGCGGCGCCGCCCCACCTCATGGTGCCGCGAATTGCTGTCTGCCACCGACCGGTCCAGCGACTTCGCCGCCGCGCCGGCGCACGGGCTGACGCTGATCGGTGTCGACTACCCGCCCGACGACGAACTGGCCGCGCGGATCTTGATCACGCGGGACCTGCGCACGCCGCGCCGGGACTAGACGCGGCTGGCGACGAAACTCGCGGCCTGGTTGGTCAATCCGGGCACGTAGCCCAGGTGTGCGCTCCATTTGTTGCCGTTGGAGCAGATCGGGTCGCCGGTGTTGCACAGGTCGATGGTCTTGCCGTCGAAATCGGGGGTCAGGGCGCTCATCAGGCCGCCCGCGCGGGCGGACGGATTGCCGAACAGGGCGACGGCGGCGACGTGATTGGCGGCGTCCGCGGGCAGCGGTTGGCGGAAGCCGAAGCCGGCAAGCGGTGCGGCGGTGACGATGTCGATGACGGCCGCGCCCTGGGAGTACCCGCCGAGCACCTCTTTGGTGTTGGGGCAATTGCGGGCCATCTGCTGGATGTGGTTGCTGGCGTCGTTCGCGCCGTCCGCCGCGGCCAGGAAGTCCTTGTTGGCCGGGTAGTTAACCCCGTACGAGCCAACGCTTTTGCGGGTGTCCTGGCGCAGCGAGGACACGAAGGCCTGGCCGACCTTCCCGACGCCCGGCGGCTCGTCGGTGCCCCGGGCGAACACCACCTCGACATCCGGGCACGCCGCCGAGGCCAGCGGCAACAGCTTCGGGACGACGAAAACCGCGACCGCCGCAAGGAATGCGACGGTCAGCCCCAAGCGGATAAGCCTCACACGACGAGGCTACGGGCCCAAAATCAAGCCCCGATAACGATTTAGACAAGCGGCGCTTGAGGATTCGGTGTGTCCGGGGTGTTGGGCGTGACGGGCGCGTTCGGCGACGGCACGGTTCCGGGCACCGACGGGCCGGGGACCGACGGGACGGAGCCCGGGGTTTGCGGGCCGTAACCCGGCGTCTGCGGGTAGGACCCGGCCATCAGCTTGGATGCGACGAAAGACGCGGCCTGCGTGGTGTACAGGGGGACGTAGCCCTCGGTGTGGCCGCTCCACTCGTTGCCCTGCCCCGCGTGGCAGATCGGGTCCTCCGGGTTGCACAGGTCGATCGCCTTGGACCCCAGCAGGGCGCTCGCGACGGGAAGCGAACCGCCGGCGCGGTCGGCTACGTCGCCGAAGGTGGCGACGGCCGCGATGTTCTTGGCGTACTCCGGCGGCAGCGAGTTGCCCCAGTTGATGCCGCCGATCGGGACGCCGGCGACGATGTCCATCACCGACGCGCCCTGCGAGTAGCCGCCCAGCACGATCTTGACGTTCGGGCACTTCGCCACGGCCGCCTTGACGCGGTTGATGGTGTCGTTGGCGCCGTCGCCGCCGTGCAGCTGCAGCTTGCTGGCCGCGTAGTTCACCCCGTAGGTGTCATACGTCAGGCCGGGGGTGTCCTGCTTCAGCGCGTCGACGAACGCGTCGCCGACGCGGCCCATGCCGGGCGGCTCGTTGGTGCCGCGGGCGAAGATGACCTCGACGTTCGGGCAGTCATCGGCGGCCGCGACCGGCATAGCGGGTGGGGACATGAGCAGGCCGGCGGTGGTGAACACTGCAGAAACCCCCGGGCCCACCCAGCGAATTAAACGGTGGGAAGACACGCCGAAATATTACCCGCAGCCAGCAAAGACCGAAATTCGCCGGCCTGTGGATAACCGCTGCGCCCTCCGCCTACCAGCGGCTTAACTGGAACCGGGGAGACGGATTCCACAAATTTGCCGGGGGTATTTTGGACCGTTCGCAGTTGCGCCAGCCGACGACCTGGCTGCAAATCAGCGCTCACCGATTTCTGCTGCGCCGCCTCGAGTGCGCGTTGCTGGGCCGGGATATCCACACCCCGAAGGGGCCCGTGCCCGACGCCGATGGCGTCGCTCGCGGCCGGGTGCCTGCTGGCGGCCATCGCGCTGCTGGGCTGGGCGTTGCCGGGTGTGCTGCGGCAGCACGCGGACCTCGGTGGGGCCCCGGATCGTGATGGGGCAGCAATCCGGGGCGCTGTACGTGCGCGTGGGCGACACCTGGCATCCCGTGCTGAACCTGGCCTCGGCGAGATTGATCGCGGCGATGCCCGAAAACCCGCAGCCGGTGCGCGAATCGGATCTGGCGCGCACCAAACGCGGCCCGCTGCTTGGCATTCCGGGCGCGCCCCAGCTCCTGGGCGAACCGCTGCCGGCGGCCGAGTCGGCCTGGACGATCTGCGATACGGACAACACCGGCGCGACGACGGTCGTCGTGGGGGCCGGTGAGGGATCATCGGTGGGTCGTCTCGGCACCGACCACCTGCTGGTCACGCCCGCATCGGGTTCGCCGGCCTACCTGCTCTACAACGGGCAGCGAGCCGTGGTGGACCTCGCTGACACCGCGCTTGTGCGCGTGCATGTCCCGGCGCTGCAGATCATCACTGAGATTGGCTGTACGCGCTTTGTTTGCCGCCACACCTGGGGCGCTGAGCTATATATGCATCTGGCGCGGGTGTTGGGGTTCGGCACACCAGCCACGTCCTCGAATAACCCCACAAAGCACCGTCGGTCATTCATCGGACAACGTTCTTGCGGGCGGGGCGTCCGCATCGGTTCGGTGAAGTGACGCACGCATGGACGGGCCCTAGGCTGCATGCAATGCGTGACGTCGAGACCATCGATGGCGAGCTTCGACTGCTGAGCCGTGTGTGGCGCGTGGCCCGCGAAATTGGCTGCGCGCCGTCCACCGCGCACCTCGACCAGCTGCTCACCGAGCGAGCGGAGGTCACCGCGGCCGCGCTGCGGCCATGCTCGGCATCAGCCTCGCAAAGAGTGGCGGCGTTGTAGCGTTGTTCATCGGCTCAAGAGGGGTAGCGCTGTTTGTTTTTCACGAACGTGGATGAGCGCGGCACCGCAAAGCAGTTGCGGGCGGTGCGATGCAGCTCCGCTACATAAGCGTCCCAGCACTGATCGCTGAAGCCGGCGGTGATCCGTGGGCGATTAGTCAGAGCCTGCAGGTCGGCCAGCCGTTGCAGATTTCCAACCTGGCCGAAGCCTTTCACGCAGCGGGCCGATGCACTGCCGAGGCCGACGCCGCGTTCGAGCAAGCCCGCGCCCGCTTCGATGCGGCCTGGAACCACCAGGATGGCGACCACCCGATCAACGACTCTGCTGAAGTGCAGCGGACCGTCCAGTCTCTCGGCGCCCAGTCCCTGCAGCTGCCCAAGATCGGGGCCGACCTCGAAAACATTGCCGCCGCACTGGCGGAGGCGCAAAAGAATGCAGCTGGGCAGATCGCAACTCTCGAAGCTCAATTAGAGGAACTCGATAACCTCATCGGCCAAGCCGTCGAGATGGAAAAGAACCCCAACCTCAGCCCGGCTGACAGGGACGCACTCAATGCCTTCATCACCACTTGCGAAGATGACGCCATCCGCGACACCAAGGCCGCGGTAGGCCAGCTTGAGGCGACTCGCAACGGCTACTCGGCCACGCTGCAGAACTCGATGGCTAGCCTGCGCGCTGAGGGATACGACCCCGCGAATATCCAAGCAGTCGAAGGGCCACAGTCACCAGTGCCGGCGCTGCCGGATGACCCGCAGCAGTTCACCCAAGCCTGGAACGCCCTCACACCAGAGCAGAAAGATGCTGAATTTCAACAGAATCCGTTCATCGCCAACCATCCTGGAATGCCGTGGGACCCGCCAGACCACCTCGGCAAGGACCACTACAACCGGCTGGAACTGACATCCTTGGAACAGCGCACCCAAGCCGACGTCGACCGAATGCAAGGCCGTGCCAACGACCTCCTCAACAAGCTGTACATGGGCGACCACAGCCAAGCCACCACCGATGAACTCAACGCGCTCAGACCACAACTGTTGGCTGCCAGACACAGCCTCGACGGCTACAAGACGGTGCAAGCGACCCTGAACCGCAACGACGGCGTGAAGCGCTATCTCGGCCTCATCGATGACAAAGGCCACGCCGCTGTGGCCATCGGAAATCCCGACTACGCCAAACGAAACGCGCTCTTTGTCCCCGGCACCGGCCAAGACATGCCCACCTTCGAGGGCAGCGATCTAAAGTCCCTGCGCATGTACAACGCCGCGATGGCCGCAGACCCCGATCTGAAACCGGGTGATGTCGCGGTCACTACCTGGATGGGCTACGACCGGCCGATGAATCTTTTCGAAGCTGCATCCCCCGATCGCGCCCATGCCGGCGCAGCGGCTCTCGATTCGTTCGAAAGCGGGATGCGGGCATCTCACGTGGGAGCGCCGTCGATCGACACCGTGATTGGACATAGCTACGGCTCAACGGTTGTCGGTGCAGCCGCAACCGGCGGGCACCACCTCGACGCCAACAACGTCATCGGGGTCGGTAGCCCCGGGATGCTCTCGCATCACGCCAGCGACTTAAGCCTTGATCCCGGTGCCACCGTTTACGGGATGAGGGCACGCAACGACATCATCGAAGTGGTGACCGACCTGACCCTCGGGCATGACCCCGCGGCCCAAGAGTTCGGCGGCGCACGATTATTCGCGTCGCCCGGCCCCAGCAGTGACCCGATCGGATTAACGCCCAGCGTCGAAGCCCACAGCAGCTATTGGAGCGAAGGAAACCCGGGTCTACTGAATATGGGCGCGGTGATCGCTGGCGTCCCGCCGCCAAACGTCATCCCCAACGATGGAGGACACTGAGCACCAATGATGCACGTCAGCAGACCACCAATAGCCGCACTAGCGGCAGCCCTCGTGATCGTCGTGAGTGTCGTCGCCTGCAGCCACAACAACCCGCTCGGACCGCCCACACCAACCGGCGCCACCCCACTGGGAGGACCAACCATGGAATCCAAACCACCGCCGCCACCGGGATGGAAGGTGCAGCCCGCGATTCCCACAACCCAGCAGCAGGCACAGGACACGGTGATCGGATACCTAAAGAAGACCCTGCAGGCGCTTCCGCCGGGCATAACCCTGGACGCCAGCCGCTACAGCAGCGGTGCCACAGTCGGCCCGTGTAAGGACACCACCAGCGGTACCTCGCCGATGGAGTTAGCAACAAACGGAGATCTGACACTTCCACCGGGCACTGACTCCGACGCTCTCATCGCCAAGACTGGCGACATCTGGAAAAGCTGGGGCTGGTACGTCTACGAACGCGACGGCTTCTACAAACCCAACCGCTTCGGCTACGCACCCGACGGCTACATCCTGCAAATCATGGCGCGCTCCAAGCCCGGCTATGCCCCCAGCCTCCAAGGCATTTCGCCATGCTTCCCACCCGACATCCCCAATGACCGCAACCCCTTTCCAACGATTCTCACCGCAGAATGATGGCCTGGCAGATAAATCGTCCAAATGTGGCACACGCGCACTGCGCACTAAGCCCCCGCCAGGCCATGCCGAGCCTTACTGCGCCAAGACATGCCTAGACTTGCCTAGCCCGCCGTGGGGGGTCCAGCTTAGTCGGCGCACAACTAAAGTCGGTCCGGAAGCATTTCGTTGTGTTCCCTGTCAGCTAACGACTACCTGCTTAGCGCGAGCGGGTCGCTCAATCCTCGTGGCGCCGTGAGGGCCGAGCTCGACGTCTACCCCGTCGGCGGTTGACCTCACAAAATTTTCCATAAAATCTCGAACGCTCATGTCGCGCACCAGATTAGCGTCGAGAGGACCCTCATCTGAAGCTTGAACGCCACCGGCCATCGCTCGATATAGTGCCGCCCATGACACCCCTTCAGGTGTCGGAAATGCTACCCACACTGCATCAAACACGGACATTTGATCGAGGACCAAAGACATCGGATCGTCGGGAAGGACTAGAACGAGCACGGGTGCACCGGTCGAGGTCACCGCATCGTGAAATTCCTTCAGCGTCACATCGTCAAGGCGCGGAAGTACATCCTGCAGTAAGAGATACCCGCGATTTCGCTCTCGACCGCCGCGCTCGTCCAGCACCGTGCGAAGCCAGATATCGTTGACAACAGGTATTTCGACGTGTTCGACGATCTTTGGTAGGTGGGCCTCGTCGACCCCGAGCACGTCGGCCAAGGCTGCGTGGTAGGAGGCCCGCGCTGCAGGCATCGTTGGGGCGCCGCCGACGCACGACGTCGGCAACGAGTAGTACTGATACAGCGGCTGATATCTGGTATCGCGCGCGTAAATGACCTGCTCGACCATCTAGATGCCTACTGCCTGCTCTGCCTGCTCAAGCGTTAATCCTACGTCCCTGAGCAGGACTCGCCGCACGAGTATTGGATTAACCTCATCACCCGCGTGGAAGTCAAGCGGAAAGCGGCGGCCTTCGTGATTCTCGTAGATCCGGTGACTACCCTTCCCTCGGCGGATAAATATGCAGTGCTCACGCACGATCGCTTCGAGTTGCTCGGTCTTGAGCGAAGGAAACCGCTTTCCCACCAGTGCGCGTCCTGATTCTCGTCTTCGACCAGTGCTGACACCTCGTTAATGCTCGTTCATCCGCCTTGCGGCTTTTTGACGGTACGCGATGACTGCCGACAATGTGAACGCCTCAAATACCGCCGCAGTATGCCTACACCCTCAGATCGCCCCACGGGCGTGGGGCTCGTCTTTGCGCCGCCGCAGCGGTGCCATGATTTAGCGGTGGATCTGCGCCCGCCTCCCGGTGCCGACTACCTGCGGGACTTCACGGCTGCCACGCTCGGTGGGTGGAGCTGGAGCACCCCCGCGGATGCCGATGCGGTGACGATTGACCTGTGGAAGGTGAAGTTCATCGATGCCATGGGCCTGGCGACTATCGCAGCTGTCGCCGAGGACGCCGTAGCCTGCGGACGGTCTGTCAGATTTGTCGCACCCCGGCGAGAAGATGTTTGCCGCTACATGTCTCGCATGCACCTGGGCGAGTGTCTAGCGGAGTTCTGCCCGGACGTGCGCCTGCCGCGCGTGAACGAATGGGATAGGGGTCACCGATTGTTGGAGTTGCACCGCTTCGACGCAAGTAGCGGCGACGACCTCGCCGAACGCCTTTTCCAGGCGCTCCGCGCCGCTGGCAGCAGCGAACAGGACGCTGCGTCGATCTTCAAGGGAGTGTCTGAGGTCGTCAGCAACGTCGCCGAACACAGCGGGGCCGCCGGCGGATGGGCGGCGATGCAGGTCATGCCAAACAACGACGGCCTGATCACCTTCGCCGTGGCAGACGCCGGGGACGGATTCGAATACACGCTGAGCCGGAACCACTGGGTGAGCGGATCCGTTGATGCAATGATGATGGCTTTCGAACGAACAGTGTCGGGAACGGGCGTACCTGGTCGCGGAACCGGGCTCGACGACCTTCACAAGCGCGTCGGGAGGCACCAGGGCCGGCTGCTGGCATGGAGTGGTGACGCGACCGGGCGCAGTTCCGGCGGGACCCTTGAGTGTCGCGAGGCAAACGCTGCCTTCCCGGGAACGGTGATCTACGCTGGACTCAAGCCGCAGCCGAGGGAGGTTGGGACGTGACGGTTTCATTAGAGGCACCGGTGTTGGCCGGCTCTCGCCCGCGCGCGCAGCAAATCCTCACTCAGGTCCCTGTTGACCTGTCGGGCACAGTGGTGCGTTTGCAATGCGATTCGTTGATCGCGGGAGCCGCGTCGTTCGCCGACGAAATCGTGCGAACAATTCTGGTGGACCGACATGCACGGCGGCTTGATATCACCGGCGTTTCTGATCAGGAGTTCGCCGGCTACCTGCGTGAACGCGCCAGGGTATATAACGTCGCGAACCGGCTTCAGGTCCGCTCGTAGTCGCGTAGTTTCTCCGACAGTCTTATGTGCTCGTCGTTGAGCTCCTGAAGCGTCGGGACATTCCTCGCGGTGTCGAGCGGATCACGCGGCTGCCCGTACATCAGGTAGAACTCGGTGAGTTGCTCTCGGTAGCGCGTAGCGGCGTTCCGGAGCAATCCGATATGCAGCATCTGCACCGCCTGGTTGTACGCGCGCAGCGCACCGTGTAGAGGCACGTCGACCGTGGGATTGGTCGGATCGCTCGGATTCGAGGCCGCCGCGGTGACCCATTCGGCATATGCCTTGTCAAGCTGGGTGATCGCGGCGAGCATCCTGTCCACGCACTTCTTTCGCCGATCAGATTCTCGGGTATTGCGCGCCGCCACCTGGGCGCTCAACGCGCCGATCAGCGCGCCGATGAGAGCCGCGCCACCAGAAACCAGCGCCGATCCAATGTCAGGCACCCCAGGATCGTATTTGCCTGACCTTCACTTAGGGAGGTACCTCCCCGTGCTACTGCGTGTCGATGACGGCATCCGATCGCAAAGCACGCGAGCAACGCGCCACGCTCGCTGAGGCGGCAGTATCAGCGGCATCGGATCACACTCCTCGTCTCGCTCACCACACCAGCACGACGGCGTTGTTACCGCCCGTGCACCGGGCGGCTTGCACCGCTCGGCCGTCGCTCAGATGCGCAGTGAACCCGCCGATGCATTCCATGGTGTAGGTGTCTCCGGTGACCGGGGAATAGGCCACAACTCCGGGGCCGCCCTGGACTAGATAGGCCCTGCGCACGTTGTCAGCGAACGCGCATGACGTGACCGTCGTGGCCACTCCTGAATGTCCTGAGGGACAGATAGCGAACATGCCCTGTGTCGGCGGCGCAGGCCCAGCGGCCGCCGAGGGCGGAGCGACCACCGTCACGGTCGATGTCACGGGCGGCGCAGGAGCGGCGATTGTCGACGGCGCCGACGACGAGATTGGCGGAAGCGCCGCGGCAGGGAGCGGGGCGGACGGCGGGGCCGATGGAACCAGCGGTCCCTTGCGCTGGCTCGCCTGCTCGGCGACGAACACCGCTACACCGATCGCGATCGCCAGCGCCAGGCCGCACGCGGCGATCACGACAGCCTGCCGCCATGCTGGTCGCCACGGCTGACTCAGCGCCTCGGTCTCGGGCTCCTCGGACGACCACGCGAACCCCGGGGCCCCTGCACTTTCCGGCAGATCTGCATGAAGGTCTGTGGGTATAGGCGGTACGACGGTGGTCGGCTCACCGCCCGCCCCGATAGCAGTGGGAGGTTCCTGGTTGTCGTCGCTTGAGGTCATATCTGTCTCCTCGAAGTCACAGCTCCGCGGAGCTGTGACTTAGCCGTTCGGAAGGGTCGCATTTTGAAATGCGACCCTTCCGCGGCTTCTTATTCTGCGCCCCGTGAACTGTCTGCGGGAACAGATTCGTCGAGCCCCAGCGCCAGCTCCTCAAGCCGATGCGCAGTCCAAGCAAGCGGCATGGCATAAACACCCCATCGCGTCGGTGATGACGACTAGCCCTGCTGGCGGACGAGTACGTTCGGGCCATCACCGGGGCCAGTCGAAGATCAACAAGCGTCGCACTTCGCGGGTATGTGCCGATTGGTCTTGACGAGTGATGAGGTGGCAATGACGGCTTGGGGCAGGCAAACCGATGAGGCCCCGGTATCGTTGGCGGTGTGGTGCCGCACAACGCTGCTTTGGGACGTGCACTCTTAGGACAGGTCGAGGCGAGATGACTACCGAACCGACACGAAGCGCATCGACTGCGCAGGGCGGTGGTAGGCAGGTGGCGAACCCCTACACCGACAAGACGAATATGTACAAGGTAGCGTTCGAAGAGTCTGTTCGAGCGCTAAAAGACCAAGTTGACGAGCTGTCGAACATCAGGCAAAGAATTGTCAGCTATCTGGCTTTTGTCGGCTCGGCGACAGCTTTCCTTGTGGGATCGAGCCTCAACGCCCCCGGGAGTCGAGATGATCTTTTCTTCTTTCTGGCAAGCGTCGGCACCGCGTTTATGGGTATCACGATTGGTTGTGCGACTGTTTTGTTGCGGCCGAAGTTTACAAAAATCGGCGCCACCGCTAGCGCGCAGACGATCATTACCGGAACGATCGAGCGGCAGGTGAGCCCAATTGAGAGTGAGGCCCACTTCTATCGTGATCTTGCGATATACAATGATCGGGCGGTCGATAAGAACGACGGCAAACTGAAGTGGACACAACGGCTGTACATCACAGCGATCACATGCGGGGCGTTGCAGTTGACCGTGTGGATAGTGCTAGTTTGGCTTCGAGGCTGAACAACGTAGAAATTGTGGGCTAATCGCTGACGCATTGGAGCATCATTGAGCGATCAACCGGACGCAGACCCGCAACAACCTCAGCCAGGCGAGCAGCCAGTTACTCCGCCGATACTCCCGTTCCCGGACCCTTTGCCAGATTATGACCCGGTTCGCGTGAGACCACACGGCCTCGCCCTCCCGTACATACTATCTAGGTACGGAGTTCCGCCCGCTGGGTACGGAAGGCCTTCGTATGGGCGGTCACGGTACGACGTGCCTTTTCCCGAGAGCCTGCTGTGGGCGGTCGAGCAGTACCCAGATGTCCCCCCGTCGATACTCGAAGCATACATAGATGGTGTTATGCACAGGCGCAGAGTTTTTCCGGCGGCCCAAGAGGAGGCTCAGCCGCAGCCTATTCCAGTTGAGATTCGTCTAAAAGATGATCATTACGAAATCAGAGCTGAAATTCCTGGCGTCCGCCGCGACGACATTAAAATGACAGCCACGAGCACATTTCTTATGATCGAAGTTGAGCGGTCTCAAGATGAAGAAGAAGCGACCGGTCACTCCGAATTCTTTTATGGTAGGTTAGCGCGCACCGTTCGGTTCCCAGTAAGCATAGACCGTGCCAACATTAAAGCGACGTACGGCGACGGTATTCTCAGTGTTTCTGTAGCAGCATCGTCGGCTTCATCATCGCCGCTCAATATGAAAATAATCAATATCGAGTAGCGGTCGCTAGCTGGGGATCGCGAGCCGACGCGCTCCCTTACCATTCGAGCGCGATGTTCACCCTACTTGGAGTCAGCGCCCGGACCGCGTTGCTCTACGCGGTGGAACCGAATCAGACCAAACGGCGTCTAACCGAACGTGGACAACGACGAACGCGACGGGCACAGCGGAGCGGCCGCCCACAGACACCTCGACCCGGTCGAGGCGGAAGTGGTCCGAGCCGAAGGGTTCGACCCTGACGACCCCGAGGCCCAAGCTGCGCTAGACCTGGTCCGTTGGGAGCTGGAGCTACTTTCTTGAACTGGTCGTGTCGGTGGCTGGTGGCATAGTCCAACGGTGAAATACTCGTGTCAGCAGAGTCCAGGGATGGTAACTATGGCGACGAAGCGCGCATACACGGCAAAGGACGTGGAGCGTGCATTGCTCCGCGTTGTGTATGACACGAAGCAATACAGTGCCGTGCGGCACCAGGAAGAGCCCGACTTCGTACTTTCCCCCAACGGGAACGGAACTGGGTTCGGTGTGGAAATCACTGAAGTCTACGAATCCGAATCCGACGCCAGACTGCAAAACATCGACGGATACATGCAGGAACTCTGGGATGGGAAGCCGCATAGGCATAGAGACGATATCGAGGTACTGAAAACCGGACCTATCACGCTGCGTGATAAAGACGGCAACGTGAAGGCCACCAATCTTCCTGTCGTAATGATCAATACTACGAACATGCCCTCATTGCCATCTCTTCTCGCGCAGCGAATCCGGCGCAAAGAAACTCGGTTCAGCGAGTATGTGCGGGGTGTAACCCATGTGAATCTGATCATCCACGACAGGACGCATGGCTCGGCTCCGAAGGCGGACGAAGTTTACGACAGTCGGGTGTTCTTGTCCGACTCCGTTAAGTCCGCTTTGAATGCGTCAAAATTTAGCGAGGTGTTTGTAGTCTCAACCGACGCCGACAACAATCAGGTTTACCGCTCGCTACGTGCGCTCGTCGTCTTGGAATCCGGCTATGGTTATCTGCAGTCGATGCGAGAAGCTATTTCCGAACCGGTGGACATGCACGACGACGACATTCATGTGCTGTTTTACGAAACGTGCCGGGGCTTAGGCTTAGATGTCGACTTCGTCAGGGACGAGCAGGCGAGACCCTATGTGTACTTCGGTGGCGTGGGAATCCGATTTGATCCTGAAGGCGTCCGCATTTATGAGGTTAGCAATTTTCCGCCACCCGTCGCCTGCGAGCCTCCAAGCTTCGAGATGCGGGCCGAGAGGGCTGAGAGTCTGATTCAAACAAATGTCGACTTCTTCGCCGATAAGGCATTCTCCTCGGCCTACGGACACCCGCCAGTTACGTCGATATTGGAGACAATCCGGGCTGCGAGCGCCTAGTCGACATCTGTAATCCCGAGCGGCTCTCTGAGCCGCTGACCCTCGACCGACGTAAACTCGATTTCATCGTCGAAAATCTCGATACCTGCGATGCCCTTTTCCGGCAGCGCAGTGAACATCTGCTGCCATCTGGACACGGCTCCGCTCGGATTCACCGGCTGAGTCAACGTCTCGATGTCGCCGAGGTCGAGCCTGAGCTGACCCTGCTTGGACTCCAGCCGCACGCCCATCGAACGGCGCCAGAGTCACTTACGACGCGAAGGCTTCGAAACCTCCCAGCTGCGGGCGAGGTGATCGGGCATGTCGAACGACGCGCGCACGCCACCCCGCTCTAACTCGAAAGCAGTCTCCAACAGTTCGCGGCCGAAATCCTCGGCTATTTCCTTGACGAAGTGGTAGCGCGGCAAGGCGCGGCCGATCAGGCTCAGGACGTTGGTGGAGAACCAGTCGGCGACCCGCGCGAGCTGTTCGAGTTCACGTCGGTGATGCAAAGGCGGCACCAGCAGCAGGTCGGCGGTTTTGTCGCCGATCAGGTGGCGGATCAGTGGGGGGATCGTCTTATCGAAAGTCTGGGTGGGCGTGAGTTGGTCGAGTAGCGCGAGGAGCGCGCGGGTCATGTGCTGCCCCTCGGGTGACGCCGTGAAGCGCCGTCGCTTGATGGTGTCCAGCAGCGCGTTGGCCTCGGTCGCGTTGTGCGGACGCATCTCGTCGACCACACCCATCAGGTGGCCGATGACGGTCCAAAGGTGTAGGTACGCGTCGATCTCCTTGGGGGACAAGGGCACACCGAGGGCTCGCAGCGGGTCGCCGACCACATACCAGAAAGACAGGATGGTCGCGGCCATGTCCTCCTGGTTGATCGGTACGCCCCAATCGCGGTAATTCCACATGCCGGGGTGCTTAGCGGCGCGGTCCTCGATCAGGTGACGCACCGCGGCGTGCATCAGGCGGACGTGTTGGATGGCGCGCAGGCCCTTGCCGTTTGTATTGAGGCCGCCGACGGTGCACACGTCGATCAGGAACTGGCCGGTCTCCAGCACACGCCGGCGTGCATCCGTGTCCAGCTGGGCGGTCAGGTACAGCACCTTCACGGCATCACTGTCCGCGTACGCCGACGGGAGCGACGCGCAGAACAGGCAGAGCGTGATGAACAGCCCGTACTCCTCGAACACCTCCTGTCCCTGCTTGATCTTGGCCGCGTCGGCCCAATCGGGAAGGGATAGCGAAGTTTTCAGGTAGCCCCGGAGCTCCTTTGGCAAATCCGTTGGCGCCGGCTGGTCGTTGCGGACGAGCGTCCGCATGATCCGATTGACCTCGTTGACGTCCCGTTTAAACACTTTCTTGACCACGTCGTCGGCCCGCTCATCACCCACCTGTCGGATGCGATTCAGGTCTTTGTTTGTCCATCTGGAGCTTCCATTTGCGCCCGCCATGCGCACAGCATTGCAGATTTTGCGCTGTTGGCGAAGCCCCAATCTGCGATGAGTATTGTTAGAAAAGCGATGCGATGCCGGCCCAAAGCAGATGCGCCGCACCAAGAAGTTATCGATCGGCGCCGAGACCGTAACACGGTGGGGTGCATAGTTTTCACGTACTCTTTTTAGATTCTTGTCGCCACCAATTTGCACCCGTGTTATTTGGCCCCGATTCGCGAGGATGGACACGATGGTCGACGTCAATGACGAATTCATGCACGAGCCCGGGCCGCACCCGGATTGGCAGGAAAGCTTCTTTTTCAGTTGGTTCGACGCCGAGTCGGACGCGGTGGGATTGGCGCGTATCGGATATCGGCCCAGCAATCACACCGCCGACGCGATCCTGTACACGATGCGCAATGGCCGTGTCGAGGGCGGCTACGCCAGGCTGCACGCCCGCTACGCCGGCACCCCGGCTCCCGACCACCTGAAGGTGGGGGCTCTGGAGTTTCAGATGATCGAACCGATGTCGAAGTGGCGGCTATCGCTTCAGGGCCGCCACGAGGTGGACCTGACCTGGACCGCGCTGCACGCGCCGTTCGATTACCACGCCGAGGCGCCGCCCGGGGCGTACCTGCCGTCGGGCATCGCCGACACTCACATGGAGCAGTCCGGGTGGGTCACGGGCCGGGTGACAATCAACGGCGCTTCCTACCCGGTCGACGGCCTCGGTCAGCGAGACAAGTCGTGGGGCGTCCGACGGTGGGGCCGGATCGAGCGCTGGGACTGGAACACGGTGCTGCTCAGCCCCGACTTCACGATGAACTGCACCCACCTGTTCGAAGATGGCCGCGCCTACCCGACCGGCTACATCTTCCACGACGGCGCCTGCCACGCGGTGGCGCAGTTGACCGTGGACCACGAGTGGTCCGGCCATCAGGTTCCCTGCGCCTCGCGGATGGTGGCCACCGACGTCAGCGGTTTGCGGCTCGAGATTCGCGGGCGCGTCATCGCCCAATCTTGCTTGTGGAAAAGGGGTTTGGTGATCCAGGAGTCCGCGACACGATTTGAGACGGTTGTCGACGGTCGACCGTTCACCGGTCTTGGCATCACCGAGCACGCCTGGCACGCCGGCGTGGTGGGCTCGCTGCGGGTGCTGCCGCGGATGGGGCCGGCGGCGCGGATGGTCATGCCCTGATCAGGGCATCGCCTCCGCCCAGGCGATATGCCCGGCAAACTCCAGCGATCTCGCCATCTCGGTGTAGCGGTTCTTCAAGTCCGCGTACGCGGTGGCGTCGCCGCGGGCCTGCGCCACAAGGGCTTTCAGTCGCAGCAGCCAGATGTCGCGCATGGCCAACCCGTCGGTCGGCATTGCCGCCAATCGCTCGATCGCGGCCTCGGCTTCGGCGACGTCGGCTTCGGTCCCGCGGTCCAGCAGCGTTTCCACCAGCACACCCGTCCCCGCGAAACCCCAGGCCCCGGACACCTGCTGTCCCTCGCGGAACAGATCGTTGACGGCGGCGCGCACGAGCGATACGGCCTCGTCACGATCTCCGGCGCGAGCCCGCTCCCGAGCCACGTACGCGTTGACGATCGGCACTTCGCCCAGGTTTTGTCGCTGGCGCCGGAACACGTCGCTGAGTTCCGCCAGCAGCTTCTCGCCGCGCTCGCGGTCGGCGGCCGTCGGGCGGTGCGCGAGACCGAGGATGCCCTGCGGATCGTCGAGCGATCCGGTGACGACGTCGCGTTGGCCTTCACCCAGATGGCACCCGGCGTGGCGCTGGTGCACCGCCCGACGGCCGCCGACCGCGAGCGCGGCGAGAAGCTGCTGGCGGAACTCAGCGACGTGTTCCGGCGCCAGC